>CAYRBB010000021.1:0-46106 GCA_964422435.1 uncultured Sphingomonadaceae bacterium | reverse complement strand
TGCGCCAGTTCGAAATGCGCGGCTGCTACCCGCTCAACGAAAGCGTCGCCATCGGTCGCAGCCGGGACAAGCTGCGGAGCATGCAGATCCTCGCCAAGCACGGACTTGGCCTGCCGCTGACGGCTTATGCGAATGATCCCAAGCAGGCAGAGGAGATCATCAAGGCGGTGAAAGGCCCGCCGGTGGTGATCAAGCTGCTCGAAGGCACACAGGGCATCGGCGTGGTGCTGGCCGAGACGATGAGCAGCGCCAAATCGGTCATCGAGGCATTCCGCGGCGCAAACGTGAACATCCTCGTGCAGGAATTCATCAAGGAAGCGGGCGGAACGGATATTCGCGCGCTGGTGGTGGGCGGCAAGGTTGTCGCGGCGATGAAGCGCACCGGCGCGGCGGACGATTTCCGTTCCAATCTGCATCGCGGCGGCAGCGCCGAACTGGTCAAGATCACCCCCGCCGAGCGCTCGACCGCAGTCAGCGCGGCCAAGCGCATGGGGCTGAACGTGTGCGGCGTGGACATGCTGCGGAGCAATCACGGACCGGTGATCATGGAAGTCAATTCCTCGCCCGGATTGGAAGGCATCGAAAAGGCATCGGGTAAGGACGTGGCCGGCACGATCATCAAATTCCTGGAAGACAATGCCAAGGACGGTAAGACGAAGACGCGCGGGAAGGGTTAGGTCCAGAGGTGGCGCCGCGATCGGACCCGGCCTACCGGGCGCGAACCACGGGATCGTCGCCATACAAAGCAGGATACGGTGTGAAACGTGAAACGCCACGATTGTACCACGAGCGTTAACTCGATTGACTCAGGCCATTTAAGCGCATGATATTTCTCCCGTCTTGGAAGCGAGTCGCTTTCCGGTGGTCTCGCTTCCCTTGAGGGGAGACGAAGCGATGACCATGATCCGCACTACCGCCAGCCTGCTTGCTGCCATTTCGATGGCGGCCTTGCCAATCGCCGCGCAGGCCGAAGATGCCGACCAACTAACCTATATCAACGGCATGAATGCCGCAGATGCGGAGCGAGAGCTGCGGAATCGCGGGTTTGGCTTTGTCAGCCACAACCGCAATTCGCGCGGTTATAATTACAGCTATTGGTGGGATGAAGAGGACGATGATTGCGTCCGCGTGGAAGAATATCGTGGCACGGTAGAGACCATCGTCGATGCCAGCGACCAGGATTGCGGCCATCACATGAACGCCGATGCTGCAACCGCACTCGGCGTTGCCGCCGGGGCAGCTATTCTTGGAGCCCTGTTCAGCCATAGCGACAATCACCATGATGATGGTCGCCACAGCGACGATCATGCCTATGAGCGCGATTACGAACGCGGCTACAATGATGGGCTGCACAATGCGGCTTATCACAATCGCGACCGCTCCGACGGTTACTCTGCAGGCTATTCTGCGGGCGTGGACCAGCGCAATGCCAATCTGCGCCATCACAGCGGGCGTGGGGGTTACCACCAGGCGGCGCAGATCAACGACCTGCAAGGCGCGCGCGCAGCCGGGGCCATGAGCGCGATTGAGCGGCGTGGATTCCGCCAGGTGGACAATTTCACCAGCGGTAACACCCGCTATTCGATCCAGTGGAATCGGGACACGCGCCAGTGTGTTCAGATGACCATAGCCGATGGCCACGTCTACGATATCCGCGATATCGGCCAGCACCCCAACTGCCGCTGAGGAGGCGACGATGCGCAAGATTGCACTGACCGGATCACTTCTGGCCCTGCCCCTGTCCGCCTGCAACGCCGAGGTCGATGGCGCTCAGGACAACATCGAAATTCCGGAAAGCCTGGCGCCGTTCGGTGATGGCTACCCTGCATCGGGCGCCCCGTGCCGCCAGCTAGGTGAGAGCGCAGCGACATCAAATTATCTCGACGACAGCGCCATGCTGGTCGGCTGCCCGAGCGAAGCGTCGGCGGAAGCGCTGGGCGGAGAAATCGTCGGCAATGTCGAAGGCGTACGGCTCGTTTCCGTGCCGATGGGTGATGCCAATCCGGGCATGGATGAAAACGGCCCGCCACCACCGCCCTATGGCGATGCCCTCGTCGCGGGCACGCAATACAACGCCACGACCATCCTCGATTGCGGCTTCGATGGGGCCGCCCCCGCACAGGGCTGCGATGCCGGTGTCATCCGTAATTGGGGGGAAGACGGCACACATCTTGTCGAAGTGTCCAAGCCCGACGGCTTCAAGCGCGCGATCTTTTTCGATGGCACCACACCAACAGGGGCAGATAGTGCGGAAGCCGACGGCTCGGCCGGCTGGGATTTCGATTATGTGCGCGATGGCGATCGGGTGACGATCCAGTACGGCCCTGAAAGCTATGTCGTCGTCGATGCGCTCATCACCGGTGGCTGAGGC
This sequence comes from uncultured Sphingomonadaceae bacterium, assembly GCA_964422435.1. GTDB lineage: Bacteria > Pseudomonadota > Alphaproteobacteria > Sphingomonadales > Sphingomonadaceae > Alteraurantiacibacter. Next base: position 43,735 of record CAYRBB010000021.1, on the reverse strand, counting down.
GACTTTCGCGAACGCCAATGGGCCGGCACCCCGTCCTGCGCGCGCCCTGCACTGCGCATTCTCTACCGTAGCAGCCGGGCGCGCGCTGTCTGCCGATCAGGGGCTCGTTGGCAAGTCCCGTAGCCGACTGTTCGAACCTTCGGTCCGATCGATCGAATTCATGATTCCCGGCACCATACGTTCGAAAGCCTTTTGCAGTCCCGGGGGCAGGTCTTCCGAGCGGTTTGGCGTGCCGCCAGGTTTTGCCGCAACCGACGTCGCCAGAACGATACCCATGCCAGAGGCAATCAGGGCAGATACAATTTTGGTTCTCTTCATTGTTCACTCCATGGCTCATGCCCCCGCACAGACAATGCGCGTTCGCACGATTGATGCGCGGCAAAAGCGTTGTCTGGAGCCGCTGAAGGGGCCGCCCGACACCGCCGCAAAATTGGCGGGAGACGGACAGGTCTTGCGCAAAGACGAACCGAAATCCACCGATCTCGGGCGCGCGAAAAGGGCCATGACGAGTCGCGATATCGTCAAAGGAAATATGGCGAACCCAGAAAAAATGCTGGGGGCAGGCGAGAAGTACCAAGCCCGACGGCTTCGAGCGCGATCTTTTTCGATGGCGCCATGCCGACAGGCAAAGATAGCGCGGAAGCCGACGGATCGGTTCGCTGGGACTTCCATTTCACGCGCGACGGCGACCGGGTGACCGTTCAATAGGGACCGAAATCCTGTGTCATGATGGATGCACCGATCGCTGGCGGATAAGCATCATCATCCGCGCATCGTCCATTGTCGCCCGCAACGTATGGCGAAACGTTTGGTCTTCAGCATCTTTCAATGGCAGGACGAGTAGTCTGTTGTCACGCGAAGCCGCGAAATGCGATCGCTAAAGACAGATGCCTGATCGGCTACTTCGGCAACAGCGCAGCGATCCTGATAATCCAACTCGATCAAATGCGCGATCGCAGCCTGCTTGTCGGTTGCCGCATCGACATAAGCTTTTGCAACAACGTAGCCGACGAAATAGCCCAGATCGCGCGTACCGAAGGGATTATCCGTCGAATTCCAGATCCACTGCTCCCAGCCAGCAGAATCGATATCAGCTTCAAAGGCGATGAAAACATCTTCTCGATTCTGCTGGCCATACGTAATCGATCCCTGCCGGGACGTGCGTCCAATCGCTTCAGTGGACAGGTATTCCGCAACCCCCTCGAAAAGGGCTTGTGAGAGCAGATCGCTGCCGCTCGTGGAACGCTGTTGGGTATGGATATATTCGTGCAGATTGAGGTCGATGAGATTATCGATCGGACCACTCGCAATATAGGGAGGCAGGTGGGCCATCCGTTCGCCAAACTCATGCGTAGGCGCATCGTTTGATGCCATGGCCAGTTCGGCCCCGATCAGCAGTTTGCCATCATTTGCTGTCCCGCCGGATCGAAATGCGCCGATCACAAAGTAAATGGGTACATCGCGGGCAGCAGGATAAATGGATTGCAGGTCGAGCAGCGCGTCCCGTATTTCTTCCTGATACGTATCAGCCATCAGTGTATTATGGCGAACCGCGTCCAGATATTCGGGGTAGTTCCTGATTGCCTCTAGGTATTCAACGCTGCGGTAAGAACGCGCCCGGTTCATGGCATGCAGTCCCGGCGTGCCCCGATCGATATAAAGCGCGTTCAAAAGATCGAGATGACGGTGTTCATCCGGCTCCGCGCGGATAGCATCATAGGCCGTCCAGAATCGCTCAATGTCCTCGGTAATGACAAGAGCGTTTTGTTCATTTTCAGTGAGTTGGCCGGTCGAAACACATGCTGTCAGGCTCGCAAGGACTGCCGGGCACCACCACTTCCGATTGAACATACGGACCCCCTTCTTCGTCACAAGAACCGCGTATGGCAGCAATCGCGCCGATCGCGAAACGGAATTCCGAAGTCAATTTCAGCAGACAGTTTGCACAGCTTGGCGCCCAGTTTCCCACTGGATAACCCGAACTTATATCTAGGCCGCGGCGCGCACCTGGCCTAACCTCAAGAATGTGGATACCACCATTGAAATAGGCAAGGACGCCCACGGCACTCCGGTGCCGGTGGATGTGGAGGAGCTGCTCGCCACGCGCCTGCTGGTGCAGGGCAATTCGGGTAGCGGGAAGTCGCATCTGCTGCGCCGCCTGCTGGAACAGAGCGCGGGGCTGGTGCAACAAGTCATCATAGATCCCGAGGGCGATTTCACCTCGCTCGCCGACCATTTCGACCATGTTGTGATCGAAGGGGCGAGTTATTCGCCGCGCGAGATCGAGGCGCTGGCGGGGCGCATACGCCAGCATCGCGCGTCTGTCGTACTGGCACTGGAGGAACTCGAGGTCGAACAGCAGATCCGCTGTGCAGCACAATTCCTGACTGCCTTGTTCGAGGCCCCGCGCGAGCACTGGTTTCCGGCGCTGGTAGTCGTGGACGAGGCGCAGATGTTCGCACCCTCCGCTGCCGGCGAAATGGCCGAGGAAACGCGTCGCATGACGCTGTCCGCCATGACCAACCTTATGTGCCGGGGCAGGAAACGCGGGCTCGCCGGAATTGTCGCCACCCAGCGCTTGGCAAAGCTCGCGAAGAATGTCGCGGCGGAAGCGAGCAACTTCCTGATGGGGCGCACGTTCCTCGACATCGACATGCAGCGTGCGGCCGACCTGCTTGGCATGGACCGCAAGCAGGCGGAGCGTATCCGCGATTTGCAGCGCGGACATTTCCTCGGCCTGGGCCCTGCCGTGAGCCGCAGGCCCGTTGCGGTGCATATTGGCGGCGTGAAATCGGGCGGGAAAGGCAATGCCAGCGCACTGCAACCGCTGCCGCAAACCGATGCCGAAGCGATGGGCGCATTGCTGCACGACTCGCTCAAGGAGGAGGCGGCAGAGCCGGTGCGCACGCCGCCGCCCTCGCCGCCTCCCGCCCTTCCGGCGGAGGAATTGGTTGAGAGCATCGCGACCCGCACAGACGAGCCACGGACGGACGGCGAGGTTTCGGGTATTCCCATGCCGCAAGGGGACCTCAATGGAGTCTTGCGGGAAATGGCCTTTGAAGAGGGCGCGACCTTCCGGCCGGCAAGCACGCTGTTTCGGACCTTCGCCACCCGCTGCCGCGAGCGCGCGATCCCGTCCGCGCATATAGACATGCCGGCTTTCCGCCGACTGTTCGCTTTCGCCAGTGCGGGCGTGGACCGGCTCGAACCGGCGCGGCGCGAGCGGGTGGAAGCGATGGCGGAGAATGTCGCCGAGGATGTGCTCGCACCCTATCTCGCCATTGTGGTCGCCGCTGCCGAGGGGCGCGGGACTCCGGACGAGGACACACTTGCGCGCGTCTACGGCACCGCCAGCCCGGGCCGCATCCGCCGCCTGCTCGACCATCTCGAGAAAACGGGTCTTATTTCAGTGCATGAGGATTTTGGCGGCGAGCGGACAATAACAGTGCCCGGTATCGAAGAAGTCGTGGCTTGATTTAGTGCTTTCCTACAGGCGCAGGGCGGGCGCAGTCTCCACGGTTATGCCTCGGCCAACATCAGTGCCCCTGTCGCCAGAACGGAAATACCGCAAACCGCCCACTCGCATGTATTTCATCAACTAAACTCCCCACCATTGCCCGAATCTGGTTTCACCTGTAACGGGCGCGCAAACCAATTTCATCGGAGTTCACCCCATGCGCATCGGCTGCCCCACCGAAATCAAGAATCGCGAATACCGCGTTGGCCTGACGCCGGAGAGCGCGGGCGAGTTGGTGAATGCCGGCCATGAAGTGTGGATCCAGTCGGGCGCGGGTGAAGGCATCGGCGCCTATGATGCGCAGTACAGTGATCGCGGCGCGAACGTGATCGATACCGCTGAAGAGATTTTTGCCGAATGCGAGATGATCGTGAAGGTGAAAGAACCGCAGCCGAGTGAACTCGCGATGTTGCGCGAAGGTCAGTTGCTCTACACCTATCTCCACCTCGCGCCCGATCGTCCGCAGACCGAGGGCCTGGTGAAGTCGGGGTGCACCGCGATTGCCTATGAAACCGTCACCGGTCCGCGCGGTGGACTACCGCTGCTCACGCCGATGAGCCAGGTGGCAGGCCGGATGAGCATCCAGGCTGGAGCACATGCGCTCGAAAAGGCACAGGGCGGCCGCGGGGTGCTGCTTGGCGGGGTGCCGGGGGTCATGCCGGGCAAGGTCGTGATTATCGGCGGCGGAGTGGTCGGCTTCAACGCCGCACAGATGTCGGCCGGGCTTGGTGCCGATACGGTCATCATGGACCTTGATCCGATCGTGCTCGAGAAGGTCGGCACACATTTCGAAGCGCGCGCCAGCACGCGCTTCGCCAGCAAGGCGAATGTCGAAGAAGCCGTAGCCGAAGCTGACATGGTGGTCGGAGCGGTGCTCGTCCCGGGCGCTGCCGCTCCCAAGCTTGTGAGCCGCGCGATGCTGAGCACCATGAAGCCGGGCGCGGTGCTGGTGGATGTTGCCATCGACCAGGGCGGCTGCTTTGAAACGAGCAAGGCCACCACGCACGATGATCCGACCTATGTCGTTGATGACATTGTGCATTATTGCGTTGCGAACATGCCGGGCGCGGTCAGCCGTACGAGCACCTATGCGCTCAACAATGTCACTCTGCCGCACGCGCTGCGCATCGCCAATCTCGGCTGGAAGGAAGCCATGCGCACCGATCCGCATCTGGCGCAGGGCCTCAACGTCCACGCGGGCAGGGTCACTTACCCGGCGGTCGCGCGCGAGCTGGGATACGATCTGCTGCCGATTGACGAGGCGATTGCCTAGGCTGCGCTCCAGCCGCCCTCGGGCATAAACGGCGCGGCGACTTCACCGGGCACGCGCATCAGCTTGCCGCTGGCCTTGTCCACCATGGCCCATGTCGTCTTGGCGCGGACGAGCTCTTTGCCCGCGCTATCGGTGAATCTGAAATGGCGGTTGAAACGCGGGCCGCGCGGGCCTTCGCGGATTTCGGTGGTGCCGGTAACGCTTTCGCCCTCGGCAATGTTGCCGCGATAGTCGATCTCGTGCCGCAGGACGAGCCAGACGAACTGGTCAACATCCTCTGGGCGCGCCTGCGCTTCCCAGTGCGCGCCGGACAAATCCTCCATCCAGCGCAACCAGACGGTGTTGTTGACGTGGCCGTTGATGTCGATGTGTTCGGGCAGCGCAGTAAAGGTTCGGGAGAAGTGATTGCTCACTCCTCCACCCCAAGCTGCCACAGGATAAACGCCGCTTCCTCCGCCGTTTCGCGCAAGCCGTCGAGCCGGCCCGAACGGCCACCGTGGCCCGCACCCATATTGGTCTTGAGAAGCAGGATATTGTCGTCCGTTTTCAGCTCACGCAGCTTGGCGACCCATTTGGCGGGCTCCCAATAGGTTACGCGGGGATCGTTGAGGCCGGCGGTCACCAGCATCGGAGGATAGTCCTGTGCGCTCACTTGATCGTACGGCGAGTAGCTCAAGATGTGAGTGAAAGCGGCCTTGCTTTCTATCGGGTTGCCCCACTCGGGCCATTCACCCGGGGTCAACGGCAGGCTTTCGTCAAGCATGGTGTTGAGTACATCGACAAAGGGGACATGCGCCACCACTGCGCCATAGAGCTCGGGCGCCTGGTTGACGACCGCGCCCATCAGTTCGCCGCCGGCAGAGCCGCCGCTGGCGCTGATGCGGCCTCCCGATGTGTAGCCCAGCTCAATCAGCCCACGTCCGACATCAACAAAATCATCGAACGTGTTCGTCCGCTCTTCCATTTTTCCGGCCAGATACCATTCACGCCCCAGGTCATCTCCGCCGCGGATATGCGCGATGACATAAGCAACACCGCGATCAATCAGCGAAAAACGCGTGGTCGAAAAATTGGGCGGAAAGGCAAAACCGTATGCGCCATAGGCGTACATGTGCAGCGGGCCACCCATTTCACGGTCACTGCGATAAACCAGCGTCGCGGGCACCAACGTGCCGTCGCGCGCTTCGATCTGGAGGCGCTCGACTGTGTAAAGCGAGGGATCGAAACCGCTCGGGATTTCCTGCACCTTGAGCGTTTCCAGCTCCCTGCTGGCAACGTGGTAGTCGAACACCGTGTCCGGCGTGATCGGGCTCTCATAGCTCAGCCGCAGCCGGTTCATCGCCCATTCGGGGTTGTTGCCGAGACCTGCGGAGTAGGAAGCTTCAGGGAAGCTGATGCTCTCGACTCGCGCGGGATCGTCGTAATACCGCACCTGCACCTGGTCGAGGCCCGCAAGCCGCCCCTCGGTGACGTAGAAATCGCGGAACAGGTCGAAACCAGTGAGGTAGAACTCGTCCGATCCTTCGATCAGCGTGGTCCAGTCGGTCGGGGTGGATATCGGCGCAGTGGCGAGGCGGAAATTGACGTGGTCGTCATTCGTGAGGACGAAGAGCGTCTCTTCTCGCACATCGACATCGTACTCGACGCCCGTTTGCCGTGCGCGGACCAGCATCGGCTCGGCCAGCGGATCAGAGGCAGGGAGGAGGTAGACTTCGCTCGTTTCATTGTCGCCGGTCGAAATGATCAGCCATTCGCGGTTGGAAGACAGGCCTGGCTGCGCAGTGAAGCCAAGCTGTTCTTCGTGATAGATCTGCGTATCCTCTCCGGTTTCGCCAACACTATGCGCAAAGATGCGATCGACACGCCAGTTCTCGTTCGCGCGGCCATAGACGATGATGGAATCGCCCGCCGTCCAGATCAGGCCCGAATTCACATTCTCGATCCGGTCGGCCAGCAGTTCGCCCGTCTCCAGATCCTTGATGAAGGCGGTGTAGAATTCGCCACCCGTGGTGTCGGTCGAATAGGCGAGATAGCGCCCATCCTCGCTCACCGACATTGAGCCGAGACTGAAATATTCGAGCCCTTCGGCCAGCGCCGGTCCATCGAGGATCAGTTCGCGCGCGTCCGATCCTACGGGGCGGCGATAATATTTCCGATACTGCCCGCCCTCTTCGAATTCGGACCAGTATTCGTAATCGCCATCCTTCTGCGGAACGGTGGAATCGTCTTCTTTGATCCGCGCACGCATCTCCGCAAACAGCGCATCCACTCGTTCCTGCTGAGGCCCCATTTGCGCTTCGAAATAGGCATTTTCGGCGCGGACATAGTCGAGGATGTCCTCGTCATCGATCGTCGGATAGCTCGAATCGCGCAGCCAGTTATACGGATCGGAAATGGTGATGCCGTGATAGGTATATTCGTGGGGTCGCCGCTCGGCGCGGGGTGGCTCGATGGAAGCGTCGTAATTGGCAGTGGCGGTCACAGGGTCGCTTTCTTCACTCTGGGCTTGGTCCGATGCTGTCAGGCCGGTAGCGGCCATAGCGGCGATAAGGGCGGCAGCGGATTTGAACATCTGGCATACTCCGGGCACGTTTTGCCGTTGCTCGGCTGGAAAGCGGCAAGGCAAAGGACTATGTGGTCTGCCTAGAGACAAAATACGACCCACGAAACCGGAAAACTTATCATGCTGATGCAAACCCACGAAGCCCGCCTCTCCGCCCTGCGCGAGGAACTCGCCCGCCGCGAGATACAGGGGTTCTTCGTGCCGATCAGCGACGAGCACCTGTCCGAATATGTCGGCGCCTATGCCCAGCGTCTGGGCTGGCTGACGGGCTTTGGCGGCTCTGCCGGCAGCGCGGTGGTACTGAAGGACCATGCGGCGATGTTTGTCGACGGTCGCTACACCATCCAAGTGCGCGACCAGGTCGATGGCAAGCTGTACGAATACAAGAGCGTGCCGGCAGACAAGCCGGGTGACTGGATCGCCGCAAATTCAGCCGAAGGCGCGCGCATCGGGTTCGACCCGTGGCTGCACACGCGCGGTTGGGCAAAAGCGATGGAAAAGCGGCTCGCAAAGGACGGGATCGAACTGGTCGCGCTGGAAAGCAATCCGATTGATGCGGTCTGGGCCGACCAGCCCGAACCTTCCAAGGCGCAGGCCTTCATCCACGATGACAAGTACACCGGCCGCATGGGCGCAGACAAGCGCGGCGAGATTGCCGACTGGCTGAAGCAAGAGAAGCTCGATGCCGTGGTCATCAGCGCGCTCGATTCGGTAGCCTGGGTGCTCAACATCCGCGGCAAGGATGTCGATCACACCCCCGTCGCGCTTTCCTACCTGATGGTGCAGGCAGACGGCACGGCGGACTGGTTCATCGCGCCTGAAAAGGTGAGCGACGAGGTCGCCTCCGCGCTCGGCAATGCGGTGCGCGTGCGTGACCGTTCCGAATTCTCCAGCGCCTTCGCCGAACTGGCAGGAAAGCGCGTGGCGGTTGATCCGGAGCGCAGTGTCTATGCGATTTTTGACCGGCTGGAAGAAGTCGGCGCTGAAGCGGTGCTGGAAACCGATCCCGCCGTGCTGCCCAAGGCGATCAAGAACGAAGCCGAGCAATCGGGCCACCGCGCGGCGCAGGCGCGTGATGGCGCTGCAGTATCCAAGTTCCTCCACTGGCTGGAAGGCGAAGCTCCCAAAGGCACGGTCGACGAGCTTTCCGCAGCCGCCAAACTCCTGAGCTTCCGCGAAGCGACCGGCGAACTGCTTGATATCAGCTTCGATACGATCTCGGGTGCCGGTTCCAACGGCGCGCTGTGCCATTACCGTGTCAGCGAGGAGACCTGCCTGCCGCTGGTGCCCAACAGCGTCTACCTTGTCGACTCGGGCGGTCAGTACAAGGACGGCACGACTGACATCACCCGCACCGTGTGGGTCGGCCCGGGCGAGCCGCCTGCCGAAATCAAGGACCGCTTCACCCGCGTGCTGAAGGGCCATATCGCGCTCGATATGCAGATCTTCCCTACCGGCACGCCGGGCAGCGCGCTGGACGTGCTGGCGCGCCAGTTCCTGTGGCAGGCAGGCGTCGATTACGCACATGGCACCGGCCACGGTGTCGGCAGCTTCCTTGCCGTGCATGAAGGTCCGCAGCGGATCGCCAAGGGCAGCGGATCGCAGGCCGGAACCGACCAACCGCTGATCGCCGGCATGATCCTTTCCAACGAGCCGGGCTACTACAAGGCCGAGGAATACGGCATCCGCATCGAGAACCTCGTGCTTGTCGAAGAGCGCGAAGTCGAAGGCATGGAAGGCGACTGGCTGGGCTTTGAAACGCTCACCTTCGTGCCGATCGACAAGCGCCTCGTGGACAAGAGCCTGCTGAACGAAGCGGAAATCACCTGGTGGAACAACTATCACGCGAAGGTCCGCGAGATCCTTGCTCCGCAGCTCGAGGGTGACGATTTGGCGTGGCTGGAGAATGCCTGCCAGCCGTTGTAAGGCGGCATGAGCGCACGCAAACTCACCGAGGAATGCATCCATTTGGGGCTTTGCGCAACGGCCGAGCCCAGCCGCATTTTGGCAGAATGGAGTGGTATGCGCAGTACAGCGAGCGCCAGGCGGCAGATGTCGATGGCAAAGCCGAAGCACTGTTCATCACTGCCGGGAAAGACACCCAGCACCGCCCACGCTAGACGTCAGTCTGAACACCCGACAAATGGCGGGTAAACATGGGCTGAACCGAGCCTCGAGCCCGCGACAAATTGCGACAAATTCACCGTTTTCGGGCAAACTCCTGCGACATTGCCGCTCTAGAACGGTAGGCATGGAGCAGCGGGTCGCCCATCGCGTCCCTCTCCCCCTTCAATCGGGCGGCTCGTTGCTCTACTTTGCAACTCAAGTGGAGTTTAGGCCATGAAAAAGACCATTATGATAGCAATTGCCGCCGGCGGTTTGACCATAAGCGGTGCTGCGATTGCGCAGGACCGCGGTGGCGACATCACCCGCGCCGATGCAGAAGCCCGTGCCGCCGCTGCTTTCGAGCGGATGGACAAGACCGGTGACGGCATGCTCAATGCCGAAGATCGCGAGGCGCATGCGCGCGAAAGATTTGGCAACGCCGATGCCAATGGCGATGGCGTACTGACCTTCGAGGAGATGCAAGCGGCCCGCGAGGAGCAACAAGCCCAAAGGCGGGAGCGCCGTGCCGAACGCGGAGAGCACGGTCAGCGTGGCCCTCGTATGGGCCGTCGCGGCGGACGTGGAGTTGGAGAGCGAATGCTGCGCCAAGCCGATACCAATGGTGACAGTGCCGTCAGCCGGGCCGAGTTCACGGCTGTCGTCCTCGCCCGCTTCGACAGAACCGATGCCAACAATGATGGCACGGTGACGACCGAAGAGCGTCGTGGTCGCCGTAATCCCCGTTAATGGCTGACGAAACCGTCAAAATCCTGCTCGTCGACGATGAGCAGAGCCTGCGCGAACCCCTGGCCGACTATCTTGCCGGTCAGGGGTTTGACGTGGTGCAGGCTGCCGATGCTTCCAAGGCGCGCGCGGTACTGCTTGACCAGATCCCGCATCTGGTCCTGCTCGACATCATGATGCCCGGCGAGGACGGATTGTCGCTTTGTCGCCATCTGATCGAGACGAAGAACCTGCCCGTTATCCTGCTGACTGCCAAAGGCGAACCGACCGACCGGATCGTGGGGCTGGAAATCGGCGCGGATGACTATGTCGTCAAACCGTTTGAGCCGCGCGAACTGGTGGCGCGCATTCGCTCCGTCCTGCGCCGTGCGGGCAAGGGCGCTGCTGACAGCACTGCCGATGAAAGCGAAGCGCACTATCTCTTCGAAGGCTGGCAGCTCGATCCGCTGAAGCGCCGCCTGAGTGATCCCGAAGGCACCGTGGTGCCGATTTCGTCCGCCGAGTTCCGCCTGCTGGTGGCATTCCTTGAACACCCTAAGCAGGTGATGGACCGCGACCGGCTGCTCGACATGGTGCAAGGGCGCGAGGCGCATCTGTTTGACCGCGCGGTGGACAACCAGGTGAGCCGCCTACGCCGGAAAATAGAGGCCGACACGCGCGACCCGAAGCTGATCCAGACCGAATGGGGCGGAGGTTATCGCCTGGCATGCGAAGTGCGCCGCTTTTTTGCCGAAGGCGAATAGGCCACAGTCCTTATTATGCTCCGACACCTCTTCCCGCAAAGTCTGTTAGGACAAGTCCTTCTCGCGGTTGCAGGCGCGCTGCTGCTGGCCCAGTTCGCCTCCGCATTCATGCTCTTCCGGGCGTCGGAAGAGCGCCGTTTAACTGCCGCACTAACAGGCGCCGCATTCCAGTTGGTCGAAGGATCTTTGCGCAGCGGACGATCTGCGGACCCAGAGTGGGATCGCTCCGGCCGACGCCTGGCGCCGCGCGGTCCGAGAGATGGTTCAGGCAGCAGCGGCTTGCCGCCAACACTGCGCTACCGGCGGGTTGAGACCGCTCCTATCGGCAATCCCGAAGCGCGCGGTGAAGGCGACCGCGAAGCCTATTTGCGCGACTTGTTGGGCCAGCGCGGAATTGACCCTTATGTGGTGGCAGTGGCGGTCCGCCGAGCTGGTGAAGACCCCGCGATAACAGCGCTGGCAGCAGAGCGGCCGCGCTTCAATCGCCAGACCGAGTGGCGCGAGCGGCGCGTTCTCGTGGCCGCTATCCGGATGGAACCACGGGGTAGCTGGCAAGTGGCTCGCGTCTTGGAACCACCGCGGCAGGAAGGCGCAGCGGCTGCCATCATTTTCCAGACATTCGTAATTTTCATCATTGTGATGGCCATCCTGTGGTTGATGCTGCGCCGGATCACCCGCCCGCTGGCGGCGCTGACTCAAAGGGTCGAGAGCTTTGACGGAAGCGGCGTGGCAAAAGAACCACTGACCCCCTCCGGCCCCGCCGATACGCATCGCCTGATCGCCGCGCATAACGCCATGGAAGCGCGCATTGCCGCCTTGCTCGATGAGAAAGACGTTATGCTGGGTGCTATCGGTCACGACCTCAAGACCCCGCTCGCCGCGCTGCGTGTGCGGATAGAAAGTGTGGAGGACGAGGCCGACCGTGAGCGAATAGCGGCGGTGATCGACGACATCACGTCATCACTCGACGATATCCTTTCGCTGGCCCGCGTCGGGCGCCCATCGGATGCGCTCGAAAAGACCGATCTCGCTGCGCTGCTCGCCGGCGTTGTCGAGGAATATGAAGATCGGGAGAAAGACGTTGCCCTGACTGCAAGCGAGCGGATCGCCCTGCCGCTGCGCGCCACCTGGCTCCGGCGCGCCTTACGCAACCTCATCAGCAACGCGCTGCGCTATGGCAATCAGGCAAGGGTCAGCCTTTCGCAAGTCGGCGAAGAAGCGGTAATCTGCATCGCCGATACCGGACCGGGTATTCCAGAAAATCAGATCGCCAAAATGCTCGAACCATTCGCGCGCGGTGAGGCCTCACGCAATCGCGAAACCGGCGGCGCAGGCCTCGGTCTCACGCTCGCCCGGGCGATTGCCGAGCAGCATGGCGGGGCGCTGAGGTTGGCCAACCGCATGGGCCAAGATGGCAGCGTCGATGGATTGCTGGCGGAACTTAGGTTGCCGCTTGATCAGGCCCAGTAATCGAAGGCGCGCTTTTGTAGCTTTTTCACAAAGCGCAGCGCATTCGTACCTGTCCACTCGCCTTTGTAGTCGCTGCGCCCGGTCCACCACCCTTGCCCCGGCAGCCGGTCGCTTTCGCGCACGACAAGCACCGCCAGTTCCGGCTCGCCTTTTGCACGCCCCTCTGCATCGATCGTATCAAGCGTACGACACAGCGTACGCATTTTCGGCCGCGTAAAGCGAAAGCCCAGCTGCCCCAGCATTTCGGAATAGCTGACCGCCTCGCCCCGACCAGCCGCGTCTACCAACAGTTTGCGTATACGCGCCACATCATAAAGCGCGCTGGTATCGGCCGGTTCGGACAGCCCGCTATCGTCCAGGAATTCTGCAAGCGAGCGGTCCATCCTAGCGCATCAGACCGCCGACAATGTTGCGAACGAAGGAATTGAGCCCGGTGCGCACCGGATCAGCCCGAGAATTTCGGCCCAATGCCTTGGCGACGGCAATAGACGCAAGCGACCCGGCAGCGGCTTTTGCTGCACTCTTGCCAGCCTTCCCGATGTCGATGCCCCACAAGGTGGCCGATTTGCGCTCACGCTTACGGACTTCTTCTTCACCTCTCTCGGCAACCTCCTTAGCAGTTTCCGCGGCATCGGCAGCCTTCTGGGCGAGTACTTCTTCGGCGCTTTCGCGGTCGACGCGCTCGTCATACTTGCCTTCGTGCGGGCTGACCGACTGGATGATGGCGCGCTCCTTCGGCGTCACCGGGCCAAGCCGGCTGCGTGGCGGCTTGATCAGCGTGCGCTGAACGATTGTCGGCGCGCCATCGTCATCCAGGGTTGAAACCAGTGCTTCACCCACGCGCAGTTCGGTAATGGCTTCGGCCACGTCCAGATCGGGATTGATGCGGAACGTTTCTGCCGCCGCCTTGATCGCGCGCTGGTCTTTCGGAGTGAATGCGCGCAGCGCGTGCTGCACACGGTTGCCCAGCTGGCCGGCGACTTCTTCCGGAATATCGACCGGGTTCTGGGTCACGAAGAAGACCCCGACACCTTTCGAACGGATCAGGCGCACCACGCGCTCGATGGTTTCCTGCAAGGCCTTCGGGGCATCGTCGAACAGGAGGTGCGCTTCGTCAAAGAAGAACACCAACTTCGGCTTTTCAGGGTCACCCACTTCGGGCAGGCTTTCGAACAGTTCAGCCAGCAGCCAGAGCAGGAATGTGGCGTAGAGTTTGGGGCTGCGCATCAGCTTGTCGGCGGCAAGCACGTTGATAATGCCGCGGCCCTGGTCGTCGGTCTGGAGGAAATCGTTGATCTCCAGCGCAGGCTCGCCAAAGAAATTGTCCGCGCCCTGGCTTTCGAAGCTCAGCAGCTGGCGCTGGATCGCCCCCACGCTGGCTTTCGAGACGTTGCCGTATTCGCCCGAAAGCTCTTTCGCGTTTTCGTATGACCATGCCAACATCGTGCGCAGATCATCGAAGTCAAGCAGCAACAGCTCGCGCTCGTCAGCTGCACGAAAGACGATCTGCAGCACGCCTTCCTGCGTTTCGTTGAGGTCGAGCAGGCGCGAGAGAAGCAGCGGACCCATTTCGGAAATGGTCGTGCGGATCGGGTGGCCCTGCTCTCCGTACAGGTCCCAAAACACCACCGGATTATCCGAATAGGCATAGTCATCCATGCCCAGTTCCTTGGCCCGGCCTTCCAGCTTGTCGGCATGCTTGAAGGTGGGTGAGCCCGGCATGGCGACGCCCGAAAGGTCCCCCTTCACGTCGGCCACGAACACCGGCACACCGACGGCGGAAAAGCTTTCCGCCATGCCTTGCAGCGTGACCGTTTTCCCCGTGCCGGTTGCACCGGCAATAAGGCCGTGGCGGTTCGCGCGGCCAAGATCGAGCGCTTGGCGATTGCCGTTCAAATCGTTGCCAAGAAAGATGTCTGCCCCATTCGCCATAAGTCGTGGCCCTATTCGATTGTTGCCGTAAGTTGGCACTGACCCTAGAGCGGGGGCGATGGATGGCAAGTCCCCCTTTGTGCTGCTGGACGATGCGCGCGCCACAGGTGCGAGCGATGCGCATTGCTTTGCGCAGCCGGAAAAGGTCTTCACGACAAGGGATCCCGCGGAGGTAGCACGGGTGCTGGCAGAAGCGGATACGGCGCGTGCAAATTCTGGCAAATACCTGGCGGGCTATATCGCTTACGAAGCAGGTCTGGCTCTGGAGAGCAGGCTGGTGCCGCTGGCGGCGGAGCGCAGTGGAGGCAATGGTCCGCTGGTATGGCTCGGTCTGTTTGATACTCCCGAAATCATTCCCTCCGCCGACATGCCCGAATGGCTGGCGCGACACGCAACGGACGACAATGCGAGCATCGGTCCGCTCGATCCGCAGGTTTCGCCGGGCGCCTATCTCGACGCCTTTGATCGGCTGCAGGAAGCCATTCGCGCGGGCGACATGTACCAGGTGAATCTCACCTTCCCGCTTGCCGGTCCCGCGCGCGGTGATCCGCTAGCGCTCTATGCCAAGATCCGCCCGGCGGCGGCGGCAGGCTATGGCGGAGTGATCTTTGACGGCTCGCATTACCTGCTCAGTTTCAGCCCGGAGCTGTTCTTTTCGCTCAAGGGACGCGAGGCCAAGGTGAAGCCGATGAAGGGCACCCGCCCGCGCGCCTCGGACACCAGTGAAGATGCGTCCATCCGCGAGGAACTGGCGGGGTCGCTAAAGGACAGGGCCGAAAACCTGATGATCGTCGACCTCATGCGCAACGATCTCAGTCGCGTGTCCGAAGCGGGCAGCGTGCGCGTGGAAAACGCCTTCGCGATAGAGACCTATCCCACCGTTCATCAGATGGTCTCCACTGTCCGCTCCACGCTTACAGAGAGCAAGGGCGCGGTCGACATGCTGCACGCACTCTTTCCCTGCGGATCGATTACCGGCGCGCCGAAAATCCGCGCGATGGAGCTGATCGACGAAGTCGAACGCGATGCGCGCGGCCCCTATTGCGGCTCTATCGGGCGGATCGGTCCCAATGGTGATACGGCCTTCAACGTCGCCATCCGCACGATCCGAGTGACCCCCGGAGAGCATGACAAGCACAAGGCGGTCTTGGGCGTGGGCGGAGCCATCGTTGCCGATAGCGATCCGATGGGTGAATGGCGCGAATGCCTGGTCAAAGGCGCCTTCGTGCGCGGGCCTGCCGGTGGCCACGATCTGATCGAAACGATGCGCTTCGATCCCGAAGAAGGCATGCCGCTGCTCGAACTGCATCTCGAACGCATGAAAGCAAGCGCGGCGGAGCTCGGCTTTTCCTTCGACCGCCACGAAACGCGCAACCGCATTCAGGCGCTGTGCTTCGAGCTGGAGGCTCCCGCCAAGGTGCGGCTCGTGCTCGCACGGTCAGGTGCGGTTGCGCTCGAAACGCACGCCATGCCCACGCCGCCAGGCGAACCGGTGCAATGCATCGCGCTGCCGCATCCCACGGTGCCGCACGACTGGCGGCTCAGCCACAAGAGTTCAGACCGGAGCTTTTACGAGGCGGCTCTTGCCTGCGCACACGAAGCCGGGGCCGCCGAAGCTCTGCTGGTCCGCGCCGATGGCAAGCTTACCGAAGGTTGCTGGACGAACCTGTTTGTGGAGGGCGATGATGGCATTCTGCTCACCCCGCCTGCATCTCTTGGGCTACTGCCGGGCGTTCTGCGGCGCTCGCTCATCGAACAGGGCCGTGCACGCAAGGCGGAATTGACACTGGATGATCTTGCCGGCGGCTTCCTGATCGGCAACGCGCTGCGCGGATTGATGAAAGCAAGGCTTGCATGAACCAAATTCCCATCCTTTTCGAAGACGGCGAAGCGCTTGTTATAGACAAGCCCGCGGGCCTGCCGATCGAACAGCCGCGCAAGGGCGGTGCGAGCCTTGAGGACCACATGGAGCAGCTCAAGCTCGGCTTCCAGCGTGCGCCGCAAGCAGTGCACCGGCTCGATACCGATACGTCTGGCTGCCTGCTGCTCGCGCGCAATCCCAAGGCGCTGAAGCGGTTCAACGCGGCGTTTCACGAAAAGCTCGTGCAGAAAACCTACCTCGGCGTCGTTGCAGGCCCGGTCGAAGATGATGAAGGCACCATCGAACTCGCGCTCAGCAAGATCAGCAGCAAGGAACGCGGCTGGCGGATGATCGTGGCGAAGGCAGGCAAGCCATCGGTCACGCACTGGACCAAGCGCAAGGAGCTGGAGGGCGGGCTGACGCTAGTGGAATTCCGCCCCGAAACAGGCCGTACCCACCAGATCCGTGTTCATGCCGAACACGCCTTCGGCCGCAGCCTGCTGGGCGATCCGGTGTACGGCAACAAGGACGCGCGCGTCACCCGCACCATGCTGCATGCAAGCGCACTGGTAATGCCGCGCGAGAACAAGCCCGAGATTACCGCGAACGCACCTCTGCCTGCCGATTTTGTGAAACTGGGCGCGGAATAATGGGCAGCATCCTCGACCGGGCGAATGCCATTGCCGAGGAGAGCTTTATCGCTGCGTCGGGGCCCGGCGGACAGAACGTCAACAAGGTGGCAACCGCGGTGCAGCTGCGGGTGAATATCTACGAGCTCGGCCTTACCCCGCGCGTGTTTCAGCGGCTGAAGGACCTTGCGGGAAACCGGCTCAACACCGCAGGCGAAATCGTGATCGACGCGCGCAACCACCGCACGCAGGAAGCCAACCGGCGCGAGGCGCGCGAACGGCTCGCCGATATGATCGAAGCGGCGCTGAAAGAGCCCAAGAAGCGCGCCAAGACGCGTGTGAACCGCCTGGGCAAGAAAAAGCGGCTCGCCAGCAAGAAAGCCCACGGCGAGAAGAAGGCGCTGCGCGGCAAGATCGATCTCTAGCGGCAAGAGGCTCCAGCCCCCTTCACCGCTTGACTTTTGCCCGATTCTCTCTCATTGGCCGCGCCAGAACGGCGGTGCCGCGTGCGCCGCCCTTATTTTTTCGCGCGTTCTCCGCGCTCACAGACACTTTTGGAAGCAAGACCATGGCGAAGCCCGCAACCATCAAGATCCGCTTGAACTCGACCGCGGACACCGGCCACTTCTATGTGACCAAGAAGAACCCGCGCAACCACACCGAAAAGTTTACCTTCCGCAAGTATGACCCGATTGCCAAGAAGCACGTCGAGTACAAGGAAGGCAAGATTAAGTAAGCACGCCGCAACGGCGATTCGGCTTGCCTGATTTATGAACCGTGGGAACCACCGCAGTTCAGTGACAGTTCAACGCTGCGTCAATAAGGATGCCGGCATGAACACACTTAGAAAACTCATCGTGAAACCGATTGCTGCAACCGCAATGGGCGCAGCAACATTGGCCGTACCTGCCAGTCTGGCGATCCCGGCCACTTCCGCCATTGCCCAACCGCAGGCGAGCGAGCTCGACCGCGCCGTGCGCGCGCTCCGCGGCATCAGCACGATGCGTGCCGATTTCACGCAGACCGACCGCGCAGGCAACACCGTCGCCGGCGTGCTGACTTTGCGCGAGGGTGGTCGTATCCGGTTCGAATACGAAGAGAGCGTCAACATGCTCGTCGTGTCCGATGGCCGTTCGCTGACGCTGGTCGATTACGATGTGCAGCAGGTGGAGCGCTGGCCGATCAGCGACTCGCCATTGGGCGCGCTGCTCAACCCGAATGGCGAGATGGCGCGCTATGGCTCGGTCCAACCGACCAATACGGACAATGTCGTCAGCATCCAGGTGCGCGATCCCAATCGCCCCGAATTCGGCCTGATGACGCTGATCTTTACCGAAGATGCCAGCGCACCCGGCGGGCTGGAGCTTGCCAGTTGGGTAGCACTCGATTCGCAGAACAATCGCACTACGGTTCGCCTTCGCAACCACCGCTATGGTATCTCAGTGCCCGACAGCACCTTCCGTTACCGCGATCCGCGTCGCTCAACCCGTCGCCCCGGATAATCAACTCGGGGGCCAGCGGTTGTATAAATGCGACAAGTGGCCGCGGAAATTCATTGGCACGACAGGATAGCCCACCTAAATTACAAACTCAAAGCGCGGCCTGAGGCGGGTTTCCCCCCTGTTGCCCTTACCTCTTTAACGGGTGCGTTTTGTGAAGCGTGACGAACGCTCAATAGGAACCCTCACCGCAATGCCCCCGCGGTGGGGGTTTTTATTTCGGGTGAGCGCGCCTAGGTCTGCGACATGATCTCTATCGCTACCTGGAACATCAATTCCGTCCGCCTTCGCATGCCTATAGTCGAGCGTTTCCTGAAGGAGGAAGCGCCGGATGTCCTGTGCCTGCAGGAGATCAAGTGTCAGGAGCACCAGTTTCCGTTCAAGGCGTTCGCGGAGCTGGGCTATACGCACACCGCAATCCACGGGCAAAAGGGCTATCACGGCGTCGCCACTATCAGCCGCGTGCCGATCACCGAATTCTCGCGCCATGACTGGCAGGACAATGGCGAGGCGCGCCATGTCGGTGTCGAGATCGGCGGACCCGGCAAGGGCATCGTGCTGGAGAATGTCTATGTCCCCGCAGGCGGGGACGAACCGAATCGCGAGAAAAACCCCAAATTCGGCCAAAAGCTTGATTTCCTCGAGCGGATGACGCGCTGGGCGGAAAAGGTCGACCGGCCCACCATGATCGTCGGTGATTTCAATATCGCGCCGCTGGAAAGCGATGTTTGGAGCCACAAGCAACTGCTCAAGATCGTCAGCCACACACCGGTCGAGGTGGAAACGCTGCAGCGCTTCAAGGACGCGCATGGCTGGGCAGATATAGGGCGCGAGCACATCAGAGACCCCGAGCGCTATTACAGCTGGTGGAGCTACCGCTCGAAAGACTGGAAAGTGAATGATCGCGGGCGCCGGCTCGACCATATGTGGGCGAGCCCCGACCTTGCCACGCAATCCACACGCCACTGGCTGCGCGAGGATGCACGCGATTGGGAGAAGCCGAGCGACCATATCCCGCTCATTACGGAGTTCGATCTCTGACCAAGCCTTCCGCCTCTCCTTCACCCGAACGGCGGGTCGCGCAGGCGGTGGATGCGCTGCGCCACGGCTGGCCGGTAAAGATTGGCGAGGCACCCGTTCTACTGCCCATTGAAACGGCGGCAGATCGGCGCGCAATTTCGGCGAACCTGCTCGTTTCCGCAGCCCGGGCCGAAACGCTGCGCCTCGGCAACCAGCGTGCGGCAGCTGGAGCACATCACCCGGTCGCGATCCGCGCGGCCGAGCCAATGGACATAACTGCGGCATTGCCAGTTGCCGATCCGGCGCTCGATGCCACCAACCCCCTGAAAGGACCGTTCAAGGCGGAGGAGCTCGGCTGGGTAACAGCTGCCGAAGCCGCGATGGACCTTGCGCGTATCGCCGGTATCCTGCCTGCGTTCCTGATCGATCCAGCTCCGCCGGGCGAACCGGTACATCTCAAGAGCTATGACATTGCCGCGTGGTCGGACAACGCAAATCTGCAGATCGCCACTCGCGCCCGCCTACCCATTGCGCGCGAGGAGGGGGCAGACATCGTGGCCTTCCGGAGTGCCAATGATATGCGCGAACATGTCGCAATTATCCTTGGAGAGCAGACATCAGACAAGCCACCACTCGTCCGCCTGCACTCGGAATGCCTGACGGGCGATATTTTCGGCAGCCTCAAATGCGATTGCGGGCCGCAGCTCGATGCTGCCCTGGCCACCATTTCCGCCGAAGTCGCGACGGGCGGCTGGGGCATCCTGCTTTACCTACGCCAGGAAGGACGCGGGATCGGCCTGATCAACAAGCTGCGCGCCTACCGGTTGCAGGATGAAGGTGTAGACACGCTGGAAGCCAATCAGAGCCTTGGCCTGCCCGAGGAAGCGCGCGATTTCCCGATCGCCACGCGGATGCTCGATCTGCTGGCGGTGAAGCAGGTGCGATTGATGACCAACAATCTCGAAAAGGTCTTGGCGCTGGAGGAGGCTGGCGTAAAGGTTCTCGAGCGTGTGCCGCACGAGCTCCCTGCCAATCCCCACAATGCCCGCTATCTCGCGACGAAGCGCGATCGCGCGGGGCACTTGCTGACATGAGCTGGACGATCCGCGAGGAGCAGCAGCGCGATGTCGCCGCGATACATGACCTGCTGGAAAACGCCTTTGCCGACCATGACCATTCGGACGGCATAGAGCAGGATCTTGTCGAGCAATTGCGCCGCGACCGCACACCGATGCTGGCACTGGTCGCGGTAGAGGACGACGCGGTGGTGGGCCACATTACGTTTTCACCCGTGACGATCACCGATGGATCAAACGGCTGGTTCGGCCTCGGCCCGCTGGCTGTCCTGGCTGAACGCCAACGGGCCGGCATTGGAAGCGCCTTGTGCAAGGCAGGCCTGGACCGGCTCCGCAGCGACGGCGCAAGCGGTTGCGTGGTGCTGGGCGATCCCGCTTACTATCGCCGCTTCGGATTCGAGCGCGATCCGGGAATCACCTTCCCCGGAGCCCCTGCAGAATATTTCCAGCGGGTATTGTTTGTCGGGGAACCTCCGCGCGGCATAGTCCGCTACGCTCCCGCCTTCGGTTAGGTCCAGCGTCCGATCGCCTGCCCCATGCGCACGGGCGATCCGGCAGTAAGTTCTGCATCCCATTCGACCTTGCTCGGCTCAAACAGCAGCACGACGGTTGATCCGAGGAAGAAGCGGCCCATTTCCGCGCCTGCAGAAAGCCTGTGCGTCCCCTCCGAAAAGCCCAGATGGACGGGTTGTCCACTATGCGCTTCTTCGCGACCACCCCACACGGTTTCGATCCCTGCAACGATCATCGCGCCGACCATTACGCTCGCGAATGCGCTTTTCGGCCCGTCGAACAGGCATGCCAGGCGTTCATTGCGCGCGAACAGGTTCTCGACATTCTCGGCCGTTTCCCGGTTCACGCTGAAGAGGTCCCCCGGGATGTAGCGCGTGGCCCGCAAATCTCCTTCGGCGGGCATATGGACGCGATGATAGTCTTTCGGGCTGAGATAGATGGTGGCGAAATGGCCGCCGTCGAAATGCGCAGCCGACTCTTTCGCGCCACCCAACAGCTCGGCGGTGGTGAATTCGTGGCCCTTTGCCTGGAAAATGCGTCCATCGGTTATACGCCCGATCTGGCTGATCGCACCATCGGCAGGGGAAAGGACGTGCGCAGAGGCATCCGCCAAGGCCCGCGCGCCCTCTTTCAGTTCGCGCGTGAAGAAGTCATTGAAGCTCGTATAGGCTTCCACCGGGCGCGCCGCCTCGGCCATGTCGACTTCATAAGTATCGATAAAGCGACGGATCAGGCGATCCTTGATCCACGGTGCTTCGCTCGAGGCAAAGCGCCCCGCCAATCGTGAAATCATATGTTGCGGGGCAAGGTGCTGGAGGCGGATAAAGGTGCTGGGCATAAACCCGTAAATAGACCGGCGTGGGCGGATGTTCCAACCGGAGTTTAGCGTACTTCGTAGCGCGACAGCCCGCGGCCCAACGCATTGTTGCCAATGCCGCCCATATCGCCCGACCAGTCTGCCACGAAAACGGTGTTGCGGCTCACGCCCGGAGCGAGCCGCGCGTCATTTCCAACGACTTGCAGGGCCGAGCTCGAGCGCGTGCGGCCTTCTGCTGCGACAGCGATGAAGGCGGAATAGTTTTCCTTGTTCTGCCCCTGCACGAACCAGTTATTGCTGATCTGGCCCGATGCACCGCCGGGAAGATCGATCATGTAATTGGTGGCTCGGCCCGCCGCATCGTCGAAGCTGGAAGAAGCGATTTCGACACGCGCGGCGCGCGACTTGACATAGTGCCCGCCGCGCCCCTCTTCGAAACGCGAATTGGTGATGCGGACATGGCCAAGATCGCCGGTGTATATCGAATGCGCGCAACCGCCTGCTCCTTCACAAGTGCCGAGGCGTGTGAATGTCGAGCGGTCGACGACCATGCGCGAAGAGCTATCGCTGCCCGTCAGGATGCCCTGCTGGCTGTCACGAAACCAGCTTTGCGCGACGGTCAGATCGCCGGTCTCGAGGCGAATACCGGAGCCATTGTAGTCGGGCACACGCATGTTCTGGAAGATCAGGCCGGATACTTCGGCGCTTTGTCCACGCAGGACGAGCGCGGCTTTGCCCTCGCAGGTCACGCCATCGAAAATGGCGCTGCCGGGCTGGCTGGCGAAATAGGAAATACTGCCGGTGGTCTGCACCGCGCATTGCTCGTGACGCCCTGGAGCGATGGCGATGGTGCCGGTGCCGCCGCCTATGGCGTTGACGGCGTCTTGCAGGCGCGAATAACCCTGCCCGGTCTCGACCACGGTGTACGGCGAAGCCGCGTTCTGCGCCAACAACGTAGTCGTGGGAATGGCTGCTATCGCAAGGCCCGCAACCGCCAGAATGGCCTTTGCCGAAAGGCGCGACGGCACGGGGCGAGCGAGCGGATGGGCATGATGGATTTTCACCCGGTCAGCGGTAGCGGAAAAGGGTTAACCTGCCGCTAAGGGCGTTGTGCCGATGAACCCCCGTTGCGTCGGCTCCAGCCCCCACGTGTATGGCGTTTTACCAGCCAAACGGAAGGGATGGTGACAAAGGTAAAGGCTTTCACATTGGCAATGAGCCCGATTTTCTCGGCACAATTAGCGAGTATCAGAACAATAGCCATATAGATGCCCAGCAGTACCCAGCCCTGCCACGCAATTGGCAAACCCGCCCATAGCCAAACCTCTTGGGGTCGAACCAAGGATCGGTGCCAACCAGCCCTGCAGGCATTTCAATCCTCCGCCGGCGGGCGCCCGCGCCTCGGCCTTTTGCCAATTGGCACATCAATACCGCGCCTTTTCAGTGCTTCACGGATGAGAACCTCCATCTCCGCATTCACCGAGCGCAATTCCCTCGCGGCAAGGCGCTCCACTGCATCGTGGAGCGCCGGATCGAGCCGCAGGGCAAACGCCTTCTTGGGTTTCGGCTTCTGGGCCATTGCTTCTTACTGGTAGAGCGATCCCGCATTGACGACCGGATTAACATCCCGCTCGCCGCACAGCACCACCATCAGGTTGGACACCATGGCTGCGCGACGTTCGTCATCAAGATGCACGATATTGTCGGAAGACAGCTTTTCGAGCGCCATTTCGACCATGCTGACCGCGCCCATCACAAGCTTGGCGCGCGCGGCAATCACCGCCTCGGCCTGCTGGCGCCGCAACATCGCTCCGGCAATCTCACTAGCATAGGCAAGGTGGGTGAGGCTGGCTTCGTCCACGACCACGCCGGCGGGGGCGAGGCGTTCATTGAACTCTGCCTGCAATTCGGAATTGACGACATCGGGGCTGCCGCGCAGCGTCGTCTCGTTCTCTTCGAAATCGTCATAGGGATGGCGCGCGCCGACAGTGCGTAGCCCCGCCTCGATCTGGATGTTCACGAATTCCTTGTAATCGTCGACGTCGAACACAGCCTGCGCCGTGTCCTTGACGCGCCACACCACATTACACGCAATATCGACCGGGTTGCCGCGCTTGTCATTGATCTTGATCCGCTCGGAATGGATGTTGTGCGCCCGGACGCTCACCTTGTTCTTGCCCATCCACGGCCAGATCCAGCGCAGGCCTTCGGTACGATCGGTGCCGCGATATTCGCCGAACAGGGTAATCACCGTGCCCTGATTGGGTTGGATCATATAGAACCCGGCCCACAGGACCAGCGCCAAGACCATAAGCGCGGCTGCAGCAATCAGGTAGCCGGCGGGCGAGAAACCTGCCTCTTTCGCTGCAATTCCCTCGACCACCAACCAGACCGGTATTGCCGTCAGGACGAGGCAGACCGCCAGCATCAGGAAGCCGTTAAAACCGCTCGCACCCCTTTCACGGCTGCGCTCCATGGAGACGTGTTCATCGCTCATTGTTATTTTCCTTATGATATAATTATGATATTATCTTTATATCAATCTGGGACAATTTCAAGTGGAACCGGCAAGGCGCAGCCTAATTTTCGCGAACGGCCTTCAGGAATGCCTCGCCATAGGCCGCCAGCTTTTTCTCCCCGACACCCGGTATCGTGCCCATCTCGCCCAGCGATTGCGGACGATCAGCCGCCATGCTCCGCAGCACGGCATCGTGGAACACGACATAGGGCGGCACCTGCGCCTCGGCCGCGAGTTCGCGCCGCAATGCACGCAAGGCATCGAACAGCGGATCGCCAACGGGATTGGGCGTCTTATCCTTGCTGCGTTTGCGGCCCGATGGGGCCGCTGGCGGACGCGTCATCATCAGCTCCGCTTCGCCAGTAAGCAAAGCGCGCGCATCGCCCGCCAACTTCAGTCCGCCATGGTCGTTCTGCACAAGGCTGCCACGCACCTGCAGGGCCCGCGCCACTGCCTGTAACAGCCGCACATCATCACCTTCGACAATCCCGTAGACCGATAATTTGTCATGGCCGCGCTGCGTAACACGATCATCCGCCGCGCCGGTCAGCACTTTCTGCACATGTCCAAAGCCAAAGCGCTGCCCGGTACGATAGACGGCGGAAAGCAGCTTGCGTGCCACTTCTGTGGCATCGATCTGATGCGGTGGCTCGAGGCAGTTGTCGCAATTGCCGCAGGCGTTCGGCGGATCCTCGCCAAAATGCCGCAACAGCACTGCGCGGCGGCATCCTGCTGTTTCCACCAGCCCTGCCAGGGTATCGAGACGCGCTCGCTCACCGCTCTGCCGTTCCTCGCCCACCTCGCCCAGTCGCGACCTTGCCTGCGCGAAATCTCCCGGTCCCCAAAGCGTAATCGCCAGCGCCGGATCGCCATCGCGACCAGCCCGACCCGTTTCCTGGTAATAGGCCTCGATCGATTTCGGGATTCCCGCATGGGCAACAAAACGCACATCGGGTTTGTCGATACCCATGCCGAAGGCGATGGTGGCAACAATCACCATATCCTCGCTGGCGACGAATGCAGCCTGATTGGCCGCGCGTTTATCCGCCGGAAGACCAGCGTGATAGGGCAAGACCGGCCGACCGCTTGCCCTCGCCAATTGCTCCGCCAGCGTGTCTACCTTGCGGCGCGTAGGAGCATAGATGATCCCAGGGCCGGGATGCTCTTCCATCAGTCGCGCCAGTTGCTTGCCGAGAGAGTCCCTATGGTGAAAAACATAACGGATATTGGGCCGGTCGAACCCGGCGATAATGAGCCCGTCTTCCGTGATGCCCAGCTGGGTGAGGATATCGGCACGCGTATGCGCATCGGCCGTTGCGGTAAGCGCGAGACGCGGTACATCCGCAAACGCATCCATCAGCGGGCGGAGCTGGCGGTAATCAGGCCGGAAATCGTGCCCCCATTCGGACACGCAATGCGCTTCATCGACTGCAAACAGGCTGAGCTTCGCGCGGGAAAGCAGGTCCCGGAAACCCGGCTGGCTGGCACGCTCTGGCGCGACATAAAGCAGGTCCAGTTCCCCCGACTCGAATGCCCTTAGGGTCTCGCGCCAATTGGTATCGACACTGGTGAGCGTCGCCGCGCAAATGCCGTTTGCGCGCGCGCTACGTAGCTGGTCATGCATCAGCGCGATCAGCGGAGAAATCACCACGCACGTGCCGTCCAGCATCGTGGCGGGGAGCTGGTAGGTCAGCGATTTGCCCGCACCTGTCGGCATGACGGCGAGCGTCGACTGCCCCGCCAACACGCGCGCAATCACACCCTCCTGCACCCCGCGAAAGCTGGCAAAGCCGAACAGGCGGCGCAATTCAGCGCGCGCGCTATGAAGCGTTGCGCCAGAGGCGGTAGTGATATCCATCTCCATTCACCTCTGGCAGATCACGCCCTGTGCGACCACTGCAGCAAAACGGCTTTCCACGTGGGGCATGGCTAGGCTAGATATGACGTTCTGATTCAAACCAACACAAGAGGGGTTCTTGTCATGAAGAAACTTGCAATCGCTGCGATGGGCGCTGCCTTCGCACTTACTGCCTGCGGTTCTCGTACCGATGCATCCGAAGAAGCGATGGCTGACACGGTCGAGGTTCCCGCCGACGATGCCATGGCCGACGCGCCGGATCCCGTCGCCGATGACTTGATGGATGACGAAATGAGCGAGGAAGAAGCGCAGGCCGAAATGGACGTGCGCGAAGACAATGCCGAGCAGGCCGCCGATCGCGCGCAAAGTGTTGCCGACGCAGCGATCGAGGCACAGGCCGAAATGGACGCAGCCGAGTAACACGATGATACGCCGCGCCATGCTGCCCGTTGCGCTGGGCGCAGCGCTTGCCTCCTGCTCTTCGGAGCAGGAGGCAAGCGCGCCAGAGGCTATCAGCGCAGATGAGCAGCGCGCACTCTCGCAAGCGGCAGAAATGCTGGAAGAACGGCCGACGGATGATGCGGGGGCAGTCGGCAGCGCTACCGAGCCTTCACAGGCCGCGGGCGGTGCATCTGGTATCCCATGAAACTGGATTGGCATTCACTTATGTGATAAATCGCAGGCTATGAATGTAATGACAGATAAACCTGCCGTCGCGCAGGATTTTGCCAAGCTGCCTCAGATTTCGGCAGACGTCTTTACTGCTCCGCTCAAACGACCTTCACATGTGGGTGAAGACTGGATCGAGCCAGAGCAAACGCAATACACTTCCGCAGACGATGCCGTGTGGAACGACCTGTTCACACGCCAAATGGATGTGCTGCCGGGCCGCGCCTGCAGCGCGATGATGCGCGGCATGGAAAAGCTCGACCTGGGCAAAGGCGGCGTTCCCGGTTTTGGCCGACTGAGCGAAGAACTCGGTGCGCTGACCGGCTGGAGCGTGGTGCCCGTGCCCATGCTGATCCCCGATCACGTGTTTTTCTGGCACCTTGCCAATCGCCGCTTCCCGGCAGGCAATTTCATTCGCACACGCGAGACGTTCGATTACATTCAGGAACCGGACGTATTCCACGATGTGTTCGGCCATGTGCCGCTGCTGACCGACCCCGTGTTTGCCGATTACATGCAGGAATATGGCCGCGCCGGGTGGAAGGCGATGCGCTACAACAAGCTGAAAGCGCTCGGCGCGCTCTATTGGTACACCGTCGAATTCGGCCTGATCATGGAAAATAACGAACCGCGCATCTACGGCGCAGGCATCCTTTCAGGCCCGCAGGAAGCGGTGTTTGCACTGGAAGGGGAATCGCCCAATCGCATCATGCTCAACGTCGATCGCGTCATGCGCACGGATTATGTGATAAGCGATCTTCAGCCGACCTATTTCGTGATCGAGAGCTTTGAAGATCTTTACCGCCAGACGGTGGAGCGCGACTTCGACCGGCTCTACAAGAACCTTGGCCCGAGCTTCACATATGCCAATTCAGCAGTCATCGATGTTGATAATGTCGTACACTGCGGAACGCAGGAGTATTTCCTGCGTGGCGGCCGAGGGAGCAGCGCCCAGCCGGTTTGATCCGCATAGTCATGGCAAAGAAAAAGCCCGTTCCCCGCTCGAAAGGCCGGCCCTTCTTTTCGGATAAGCCTCGCCTTAGTTGAGGGCGCCGTCCATTTCTTCCGTCATCACATCGGAGGCGCCCTCGGCAGCATCTTCCATCGCATCGGCTTCGTCGACGATGGCGTCCGCTTCTGCATCGCTCATCACGGCACCTTCATCACCGTAGGCTGCCATGTCATCAATTTCCTGCGCCGTTTCTTTGCCAGTGTCTTCGGCGGCTTCGCCACAAGCGGCCAAGCAAATGCTGACAGTGGCGGCCGATGCGAATGCTAAAATCTTCTTCATTCAGACTTCCTCCAATTGGCGCACACAACATTCACCGCGCGCAATCACAGTCCCGTTTACGGGTTGCGGCGTGGGCCTAACTGGATTTTCGAACCTGTAAAACAGTCACCAGAGCAATAGCTGTGACTGCCCCGATAATGGACACCAACAAAGCGGAGACATTGTAAGGCCCGGCCATCATATTTCCGGTGCCAAGCAACGGGCTGACAACCAGCCCGGCAAGCAATGCTCCGGCAATTCCGCCGCCAATATGCAACCGTACTGTGCGCGAAAGCTCCTCTGCGCGGAACGCGACCGCTGCCAGCCAGCCCAAGGCTGCTCCGGCAACGATCATGAACACGATTCCCACTGTGCTTTGCCTCTTGGCGTATCGAATTTTGCCTCAAGAAAACTGACGGGTACAGCTGCGGTTCCAAACCGATCAAAGCTTCGCGACAAGGTGTGTGGCATGCCGCATGATCAGAAGGCCTTCCTTTAAAAGAGCATCAGCAGGCCAACGCCCAGCGCGATCCGGTAGAGCACGAATACGAGCATCGAGGCCTTCTTGAGGAAATTCATCAAGAACGCCATCGTCAAAAAGGCGGCGATGAAGGTCATTACGCCTGCAATCAGCGCCTCCAGCGCCAGATCGCCGCCGGCCTCGAAGATCTCCGGTACAATCAGTACACCCGCCCCCGCCACGGCGGGGATCGAGAGAAGGAAAGAAAAGCGCGCCGATTCAAACCGGTTATACCCCAGTGCGCGGGCGGCCGTCATGGTCACGCCGGAACGGCTGGTCCCCGGGATAATCGCCAGCGCCTGTGCAATGCCAACAATCAACCCGTCACGCCACGTCATATCCTCGAACTTCTTCACCTCGCGCCCGAAATGGTCGGCGAGGCCAAGCAGTATGCCGTAAAAGATCAGGTTGAAGGCAATCAGATCAGTGATGCGGATCGAACTCATCAAATCGTTATCGACAATTTCGATGCCGAACAGGCTTGTCGCAATCCCGTTGAAAAGACCCAGCTTAATCGAGAGGCCGAACGCGACGGCGGGGATGGTGCCGAGAACGATCCACCAGAACAACTTGCGCGCTTCGGGCGCCTCTCCAATACCCACGCTGGCAAAGCCGCCGCGCGCCAGCATCGCAACATCCTTGAAGAAATAGACCATGATCGCGAGCAGCGAGCCGACATGGACTGCCACATCAATCAGCGGACCCTGGTCGGGAGAATCGGTAAAATAGGGAATCAGGATCAGGTGTCCCGACGAAGAGATCGGCAGGAATTCGGTAATCCCCTGGACAATGGCGATCAGCAGCAGCTGGAGAAAAGTCATGGGCCAAGCTCAATGGCGGGTCGTTACGCCAAGTCAAGCGGTTGGCGACGGGCAAGATACGAAAAGCCCGCCCCCGGTACAGTGCCGAAGACGGGCTTTCAATCACCAGACAAGAGGTGCGCTTACCAGATGCGGATACGTTCTTCCGGCGGCAGGTACAGGTCATTGCCTTCCGTCACGCCGAACGCTTCATACCATGCATCGGTATGACGCACCGCATTGTTGAGGCGGAATTCGCCCGGCGGGTGGTTCGCTGTCATCACGCGGTTGCGCAAGCTTTCTTCACGCTCCATCCCGCGCCAGATCTGCGCATAGCCAAGGAAGAAGCGCTGGTCGCCGGTCAGGCCGTCGATCACCGGAGCCTCCTCGCCATTCAGTGAAAGCTGGTAGGCACGATATGCCATTTGCAGGCCGACCACGTCGCCCAGCGTTTCGCCCATGGACTGGCGCGCGCGCAGGCAGACCGGGCCTTCGGCACTGTCGACGGGGCAGAAGCTCTCGATGAATTCGCCCATCTTTGCGGTGAATTGCTCGAAGCCTTCACGGTCTGCATCCTGCCACCAGTTGCGCAGCGTGCCACTGGCATCGTATTGCGAACCCTGGTCGTCAAAGCCGTGGCCGATTTCGTGGCCGATGACCGCACCGATACCTCCATAATTCACTGCCGGGTCCGCCGACGCGTTGAAAAACGGCGGCTGAAGGATCGCAGCGGGGAAGACGATGCGGTTGGTGAGCGCCGAATAATAGGCATTCACCGTCTGCGGCAACATACCCCATTCGCTCGGGTCGACCTGCGTGCCGAGGCGTGAGAGGTTGTCGTTGATGCCCCACTGGATTGCGCTCATGCGGTTTGCCAGCGGATCGCTGCCCACTTCGATACCGTCATACGTTTCGAATTCGTCAGGGTAGCCGATCATCGGCACGAAACCTTCAAGCTTGCTGCGTGCCTCGGTCAGCGTCTCGGGCGACATCCACTCATTCTGGTCGAGGAAACCGCTCATGGCGAACTGCAGGTTCGCCACCAGCGCATCCATGCGCTCCTTGCTCTCGGGCGGGAAGAATCGCTCGACATAGAGTGCGCCGAGCTGCTCGCCCAACATACCTTCGACAGCCGAGATACCGCGCTTCCAACGCGGCTGCTGCTCTTCAAGGCCGTTGATGGTCTGGCCATAGAAGGCGAAGTTGACCGCATCGAGCTCGGTAGAGAGCACGTCCGCATTTCCGCCGAAGAAGCGAACGGCCATATAGGCCTTGATCGTCGCCAGCGGGGTTTCGGTGAGAAGCTGCATCATCGCGGGCAGGCCGCCGCCGATCATGGCCAGCTGCTCCTCGGTCAGGCCAAGTGCTTCGATTTCATCGTCGGTCGGTGGCAGCTGGCGGGCAAGAAAGCGGTCTTCACCACCGAACTGGCCGGCTTCGAGCAGTGCCTCGATCGGGAAGTCGCCCGCCAGCGCGACGAGTTCGTCACGACTCAGCACGTTGTAGGTGAGCTGCGGCACACGCAGCATCTGGCGCGCCCATTCGAGCTCGGCCACGTCACGCTCGAAGGCGTAGACGGCACGTGCCGCGTTGTCGGCATCAGTATAGCCGGCCGCCGCAAGCATCGTTGCAAGATATTCGATGTAAGCCTCGCGGATTGCGAGATTGCTCTCTGAATCGACGAGGTAATAGTCACGGTCGGGCAGGCCTATGCCGTTGAAACTGATCGAGACACTGTAATTGGTCGGGTTCCGGGCATCAATGCCGACACCGGCGCTCACCAGGCCGGCATAGCCCGGCTGTTCCATCAGCCGCACCAGCGCTTCGAGATCGGGGGCGCTGAATATGTTCTGCAAATAGGGCTGTGCGGGAGTGAGGCCGCTTGCATCGATCGCCTCTACGTCGACATAGGCATTGTAGGCATCAACTATACGGCGGGCAGTAGTACCTTCAGCTGGGTTCGACGCCACGAGCTCGCGAATCAGGCCCTGCACATCAACCACCGACTTTTCACGGAGCATGTCGAACGCGCCGAAACGCTGGCGGTCGGCCGGGATTTCGTTCTGCTCGATCCAAAGCCCATTGGCATAGGCGTTGAAGTCGTCACCCGGGTCGAGATCGGTGTTCACATAGTCGAGGCCGACGCCCCATTCACCGAATTCCATGGTTGGTGTTTCGCTCGCCTCATCCTGGGCGATTGCGGGAGATGCAACGGCAAGGCCGATGACCGATGCCGATGTAATCAAGATCTTGCGGATCATGTCCGTTCAGTCCTCTCGTCAAAAATAGGTAAGGTATGACGATGCTCGCAGAGCAATGCCTACCGGTTTCTGTCGTTACCAAATCGATTAAGCGTCGATTCTTCCCGACGCAAGTCATCGCGCGGATGACTCACTTCATCGCAGGCTCGTCGAATTGTAGCGAGGCAAGCCGGGCGTAGAGTCCGCCTTTGTTCGTGAGGCTAGCGTGATCGCCCTGTTCCACAATCCGGCCACCCTCCATCACGATGATGCGATTTGCGGCGCGAACGGTGGCGAGGCGGTGCGCGATCACAAGCGTAGTGCGGTTTTCCATCAGTGCTTCGAGCGCGTCCTGCACCAGGCGCTCGCTTTCGGCGTCAAGCGCACTCGTTGCTTCATCGAGCAGGAGGATCGGCGCATCCCGCAGCAGCGCACGGGCGATCGCTACACGCTGGCGCTGTCCGCCGGAAAGCCGCGCCCCGCCTTCGCCCAAAAACGTGTCGAGCCCATCCGGCAAAGCGCGCAGGAATTCTTCGGCATTGGCCGCGCGAGCGGCATCCCAGATTGCGTCTTCGTCCGCTTCCCACGCGCCGTAACGGAGATTGTCGCGCGCACTGGCAGCAAACAGGATGCCTTCCTGTGGTACGAGCGCGATGCGGCGGCGAATATTGGCCGGATCTGCGTGTGTTAGCGGAACGCCATCGAGTTTGATCGTGCCGCCTTGCGGATCGTAGAAACGTTCGGCCAGCTGAAAGATCGTAGATTTCCCCGCGCCGGACGGGCCAACGATGGCGACCGTCTCGCCCGGCTCCACGGTAAGGCTGAAATCGGCAATCGCCCGTTCATCGGGCCGCGTTGGATAGCTGAAGGTGACATTCTGGAATTGCACACCGCCGCGTGGCGGCTCGGGCAGCGCCTGCGGGCGGGCGGGCGCAGTAATCTCGGGCTCTTCCTCGAGCAACTCAGCGAGACGGCTTGCCGCTCCTGCGCCGCGCAGCAGATCGCCATAGACCTCTGTCAACGCGCCAAACGAACCGGCCGCGATCACCCCGCCAACCACGAACGACGTGATCGTACCTCCTGTAATATCCCCGGAACTGACCAGCAGCGCTCCGCGCCAGAGCAGCAGGACGATTGAGCCAAAGATCAGCGTCATGATCGTGGCTGTCATGACTGAACGGATCAGGATGCGTTTCTTGGCCATAGCGAAAGTCGCAGCGACAGCCCTGGAGAAACGTCCTGCTTCACGAGACTCCTGATTGAAACCCTGTACGATCTTCATCGACGAAAGCACTTCTGTCGTGATCCCGCCAACATCGGCGACGTGATCCTGGCTCGAACGGCTGACATTGCGCAATCGCCGACCAAACAGCGCAATGGGGATGATCACCACGGGAATCCCGACGAGCAACCAAACAGTCAATTGGGGGGCGAGCCAAAACAGATATCCAACGCTCAGCACCGCCATGATCGAATTGCGCAAGGCGATCGAAACGGTGGTGCCAACGACGGTTTCAATGATCGCCGTGTCGGATGTCATCCGGCTGCTGATTTCCTTAGGGCTGTTTTCCTCAAAGAAGGCCGGCGAAAGCCGCAGGAGGTTGGAATAGACTTGCTCACGAATATCCGCGACAACACGTTCGCCGATCCAGCTGACAAAATAAAAACGCAGCGCTGTACCGATACCCAGCACGCCTACAAGCAGCATCAGGTAGCGGAACCAGCGATCGATATCGCCTGCGCCCTCACCTGACGCGCCAAAGCCGCGATCCACAACCAGCTTCATACCGTAGGGTATGGCAAGCGACATGACCGAAGCTGTCACCAGCAATGCGATCAGCGCTAGGGTGATTTGCGTTGGATACTTCGTCGCGGCGCGATAAATCATCCGCAATGGACGCAGCGTTTTGGCCGGTTTGGGATCGTCTGCAGTATCGGGAAGCGCCATATTGCGCTTGGACCTAGCCCAATGCGCAGCGCCGTCAAGCCAGCGGTGCTGGCAAATTTTCCACCGCTGCAATGCGGAATCGTCATGCCGCGTTGCAACATCTGCCAAAAAGAGGCATGTCCCTCGGCTCGCGCACGAAAAGCCCACAGGCAGGCGCACCAATTCCCGGCCCGACGGAGGGATCTTTCGTCGCGGTCATACTTTTGCAGGGGACTCATTGCATTGCTTTATTCCGCTTACGAGTTGCAGAAGGCGTGGTTCAGCTCGGCCAGCAACTGGGCGACTGTAGGCGCGCGGCTGCTCGACAATCCGGCGCTGCCCATGGGCTATTTCGGCATGGGGCCGGCAGCGGCAAGCGCGCTCAAGGTCTTCGCGCATCTCTATGAAGAGCGCGGCAAGCCCGATTTCGATATCCAACCGGTAGAAGTGGAAGGGATTGCGAAGCCCGTCTCCGAAACCGTGGTGCTGGAAAAGCCGTTCGGCAATCTGCGTCGCTTCAAGCGCGATGGGCTGCCCAAGAACGCGCCCAAGCTGCTGATCGTCGCACCAATGAGCGGCCACTATGCCACGCTGCTGCGCGGTACAGTACAGCGCATGGTGGAAAACCAGGAAGTGTGGATCACCGACTGGGCCGACGCGCGCACAGTGCCGCTATCGGCCGGTGACTTCGATCTTGACGATTACATCGATTACCTGATCGAGTTCCTGCAGTTCATCGGGAAAGGCACGCATGTCCTTGCCGTATGCCAGCCATCGGTCCCTGCCTTTGCCGCCGCTGCGGTGATGGGCGCCGACAAGGATCCGTGTCGTCCCAAAACCCTCACCATGATGGGCGGGCCGATCGATACCCGCGCAAGCCCCACCAGCGTGAACGACCTGGCGATGGAGAAGCCACTGAGCTGGTTCCAGAACAATGTGATCGCTACCGTGCCATTCAATTACGAAGGGGCGGGCCGCAAGGTCTATCCGGGCTTTCTCCAGCTTGCAGGGTTCATTTCCATGAACCTGTCCGACCACATGATGAGCCATTACGAGATGTTCAAACACATGACGATTGGCGATCATGACAGTGCCGATCGCACCAAGGAGTTCTACGACGAATATCTGAGCGTCTGCGACATGACAGCGGAGTTCTACCTCCAGACGATCAAACATGTCTTCCAGGAGCATGCGTTGCCGCGCGGCCAGTTCGTCCATCGCGGCAAAGTGATCAATCCCGATGCGATCCGCGACACTGCGTTATTGGCCATCGAAGGCGAGCTGGATGATATTTCCGGCATCGGCCAGACCCGCGCCGCATTGGACCTTGCCGAGCATCTGCCGCTGGCCAAGAAGAAATATCACCTTGCGCGCGATTGCGGGCACTATGGTATTTTCAACGGCAGCAAATGGCGCACAAGGATTGCCCCGGTTGTCGAAGAGTGGATGAGAGCGAACGCGTAGTTTGTTTTCCGCTCACGCCTCCGCGTGAGCTTCCTCGCTAGATGCACTCCGCTACGCTGCGTGCCCGCTGCGGGCGGGCAGTCGCCCTTGCCCTCGGCCAGGTGCCGAGCGAGCTCCGCCAAACGTTATCTAGCTTGCGCTGAAATCGGGCGCGACTCGCGCACGACAGAGCCCGACCGGGCGACCGCAGGTGCCGCGCAGCGAAGCGGAGCGAATAGCACCGAGGACGCGCCGGCGGAGGTGGGCGCATGACACAAATTATACTGCTTCGCTGTCTTCCCGCTTCCCGAACACCTTTCGGAGCAGCCGCCGGAGCAACAGCACCATCCCGATAGCGATCAACAGCAACACAACCGCCACGCCAGCAGCTGCCCACGGATACTCATAGACGAACCACAACAGACCGATAGTGGCGACATCCTCTGCCGTCGACATGGCGATATTGCTGACGGGTTCGGGCGATGTATTGATCGCCGCACGTGCGCCCGCTTTGCCGCCATGCGAGAGGAGCGCGCCGCCACCGCCGAGCAGGAAAGCAACAACCTGCATCGCCGGATCGCCCGGATCGACAATCGCCAGCGCCAGCAATGCGCCGCCAATCGGGCGTACCAGCGTATGGATGGTATCCCACGCGCTATCGAGCCAAGGCACCTTGTCGGCAAAGAATTCTGCGAGCGCGCCGAAGGCTGCAATGCCCATCACCCATGGATTGGCGAGCACTTGCAGCGACTGCAGATGTTCAGGCAGCGGGACTGCGCCGCTTTGCATCGCAATGCCGGTGCCCAGCACCACGACATAAAGCCGCCAGCCCGCGAGCAGGCTTACGCTGCCGGCTATGCCGATGATTTCCATGACTCCGAGCGCGGCGGGTGCCTCCATGCAGGCCAGTATTCGCGCAAGCTACGAAAATGTCGAGACTTGCACTCTATTCCGCCAGAACCGTGCCGCGCCGATTCCACGGGACGGCGCCATTCAATGCACGTTGAGCGGGTTTTTCCAGCCAACGATAAGCGGCATGGCTAAGCAGCAGCAACACGAGCGCGTATCCGATAAATCCGAGGGGACCGACTTGCAAATCGTCTCCCGCCAGCACGATCTTGGCGAGGATGAACAGCGGAAAGTGGATCAGGTAGCTGGCGTAGCTGATATCGCCCAGCCATTCGAGCGCGCGGTTGCCCAAGAACTTCGCCAGCGGCCCCGTAGATAGCGCAAGCGCCAAGAGCAGCGCCGCAAAGCCAAGCGGGACGAGCAAGGTCTCTCCCCAGCCCGATGCGATCCAGCCACCAAGAAGCATCGCGCCGATGATGGCGGTGGTCGCGGCATGCGTATGAACTTCGCGCCACCGGCTCCACAATTGCGCAAGCACCATGCCCATCACGAATTGCAGCAGGCATCGCAGCAGGCCCAGCCGGGGAATCTCGTCTCCCAGCCTTGCCGCGCCGAAGAAGTCGAACACGGCAAAAATCAGCAGCGCAGCTCCGGCAATAATCGCGACCAGCACCGGTGTCCTGATGCGGCCCCAAGCGATCCCCAGCACCAGGAACGGGAAAAGCAGGTAAGCGCCAAGCTCCGTACTGATGGACCAGGCCGGATGGTTCCAGCTTAGCCCGTCAGTGAAGCCCCAGTTTTGCAGCAGCAAGACGTGCAGCGGCAGTTCTGCGAAAGGATAGCCCTGCGTACTGCGCCCCGTCGCTACCAGCAGCAGCGCGAATGCGATCATCGCCAGCAGCACGGCCATATGCAGCGGCCAGATCCGCGCGGCGCGGCGCCACCAGAAGTCGGGTGCTCCCGCCATTCCACTGGCAGCAAGGCGCGGCGCGTAGTTCAGCCACATGACGAAGCCCGACAGCATGAAGAACAGATCCACCGCCAGGTAACCGTAGCCGAAGAGCGCGACGATGCCCGAAGGCATCCAGTCGGTCAGCGACAGCCGCGCGTGATAGACGACCACCATCCACGCCGCGAGGCCGCGGATACCGGTCAAAGCTGGCAAGTGCGGCGGGCGCTCTTTCAGAGGGGCGGCCACGCTCATGCAGTGGCACTGCCCTTCGCGCCCGACCCATCTCGACCTTTCAGCCAAGGGCGGACTTCCTCGACCTCATGCCGCGGATCGCGCGCCAGCACTGTCGCCAGGGCGATCTCCAGACCCACGAGCATGAATACGAAGGGCTGGTAACCAACGCCGATGAACAGCGCGCCGAACAGGTAGATGATATGCCCGTGTTGCAGCGCGGTGGCGAGCGCGCGCCATTTGACTGCTTCGCGATCGGTGAAGCGGGCATATTTGCGCCGCAGCCGCTCCATGCTGAAGAGCCCGCTTACGTGGATCATGATCCAGATCAGGAATCCGAAATAGCCCTGCTCTCCCAACACCTCGAAATAGGCTGAATGGTAGGCGCGGCTCTCCTCCGTGATCTCGCGATATTCGACTTGCTGCGTGCCGCCGACTTCGGTCACGTCACGCGTATTGTAGGTGAAGCTGTTGCCACGATAGGCGTCGAAGCCACCGCCCATAGGGTTAGCCGCGACATAGTCGAGCGTCCAGGACCACACCGCCACACGGGTGGAGGCGGACTGGTCCGACTGGTGGTCGGTGATCGTCGACATGCGTTCGGTATAGGCAGCCGGGAGGAAGGGGATCGCTACCAGCACGGCGACCACCGCCATGCCAGCGAAGAGAAATTTGTGCTTAACGCTGCGCATCATCAGACCGCCGAGCACAGCGATACAGATGAGGCCGGTGCGGGTTTGTGTCCCGATCGGGGTAAGCAAGGCAGCAAAGCTCAGCGCCAGCGCGAAAAGCCAGGCGACCCTGCGCTCGGTAATAATCGAGGAATATTTCGCCACCCACAGGATAAGCGGGATCATGGTAATGGCGACCGTCGACAGCGTACTGCCTTCGTACAGGCCCGAATTTTCCTGCACCAGCGAAACGAGCGTGCCGTAGCCGCCGCCGCCAGAAAAGATCGTCTTGATGCCGGCAGGAATGATAATGGTCGCGGCACTCAGTACCATGACCAGCGCCGCAGCCTCGATCCGCAATCGCGTGCGCAGGGTGAGCGGCAGGAAGGCAGCGAACAAAAGGCCTTTCCACACCCAGTCCCATTTCTCCCATGCGGAATCCTGGAATTCCGCGCCGAGCGTAGTGATGCCGCACCACAAGAGCAGCAGCACGATCAGCCCTTGCCGAATGGTGGGCCTGCTGCCCTGTTTGCTGTCGAGCGCGATATAGCCCGCAAACGCTGCGACAAAGCATACGAGCGAGATCGAGAGGCTGGTAAGGATGCCCCACGCGACCTTCTGCGGCGCGACGATATCGACATAGATATAGAGCAGCACCCACAGGAAAGGGCGCTTGAAACCCATTGTCATGACGGCAGCGATAAAGGCGAGGAGGATCAGGTCACGCATCGGGCGCGACCTCCGCCGGCTTCTCGCCATCCTGCCCTGTTAGCCACGGGCGTGAAGGCGTCTCGTCTTCGGGGTGATCGACGTCGAGATCTTCCCGGAACAGCAGGCGCCAGCCGACCAACAGGATCAGGCCGTGCGTCAGCAGGATAGAGAAGATGTCGATCACGTTTTATTGGTTCCAAACGGGTCTTGCAGCCTCGCCCATACGCGCAAGCTCTTGACGCTGCGTTAAGCAAGATGTGGCAAGGGCATGGGCAATGACCCGGATCTTGCACGTTCTCGACCACTCGCTGCCGCTGCACAGCGGCTACACTTTCCGCACGCGCGCAATCCTGAAAGCGCAAGCCGCGATGGGGCTTGAGGTGCGCGGTATTACAGGCCTGCGCCACGGTGAAAATGGGCCTGCTAGGGAAGAGGTGGACAGCCTAACCTTTCATCGCACTGAGGGGAAATCCGAAGGCCCTGCAGGGCTGAAGGAATGGCGCGAAATTGGCGCGCTGCGCGATGCCATCGTCGCGCTCGCCAGAGAATGGCAGCCCGATGTGCTGCATGCCCATTCCCCTGCACTCGATGGCCTTGCAGCCATACGAGCAGGTCGAAAACTCGGCATTCCAGTAGTCTATGAAATCCGTGCCTTCTGGGAAGATGCCGCCGTGGGCAATCTCTCCACCACCGAAGGCTCGATAAAATACCGGCTCACCCGCCAGCTTGAAAACATGGCGGTGAGCGGTGCCGATCATGTCATCACGATTTGCCAGGGATTGAAGGAAGACCTCGTGACGCGCGGCGTTGCACCGGACAAGGTCGGTATAATGCCGAATGGCGTGGATATGACGATGTTTGGTGAGCCTGCCGCACGCGATGATGCGCTGGCCAAGCACCTCGGCCTGGATGATGGCCCCGTCATCGGCTTTATCGGCAGCTTCTACGATTACGAGGGCCTGGACGATCTGATCGCCGCCATGCCACTGCTGGTGGAGCGGCATTCCGGCGCACGGCTCCTGATGGTGGGCGGCGGCCCCATGGAAGAGGCGCTGAAGGAGCAGGCCGCGGCTTCTTCCGCCACCGATACGATCATCTTCACCGGCCGTGTGCCGCACAGCGAAGTCGAGCGATATTACGCGCTGGCCGATGTGATGACCTATCCGCGCAAGAGAAGTCGACTGACCGATCTCGTCACACCGCTCAAGCCTCTCGAAGCGATGGCGCAAATGAAGCTGGTCGCGGCAAGCGATGTAGGCGGACATCGCGAATTGATAACACATAATGCCACAGGCGTTCTGTTCCCCCCCGATGATCCCGCTGCCTGCGCTGGGGCTTTGGCAGACCTGATTGACCGGCGTGATGAGTGGGACGCCTTTCGTTGCCGGGGCCAGGCACACGTTCGCGACAATCACGACTGGCACCGCAATGCAGAGCGTTATCAGGTCGTTTACCAAACCCTGATAAGATGCTCTGCAAATAGTTCGATTTCCGTTGCCGCCTGAAGAATCAGGGGTGCGGAAGAGGGTGTAAGAACAGGATTTGCTTGTGGCATCTATGCCAATGGATCAGGAACGACACGCGCGTCGCGGCGGGGGAAAGCCGCCCATCAGCGCGCATCCTGCGTTCCCGGCGATTGTAGCCTTGTGGTTCGCAGCACTGTTGGGTCTTGGCAGTCTTATCTTGCCCGTGCAGTTGATCGAGGGTCTCATCAGAGCGACCGGGATCACATCCTTCATTCCCGCAGCCGCGCCGCCGCTTGGCTTCACCGCGCGGGCTGCTATCGCGTTCTCCGCGACCGCCTTCGGCGCGTTGCTGGGGGTTGTCCTGGCCCGGCGATTGGCTCGCGCAAACCGACACGCCGCCTACAACGAATATATCGAAAGTGCGGCCGAAAGCCGCGTGCTGAGCCCGCATGACGATCTGGATGGCGATAGCATTGAGGCGGAGGACACCTATCCTGACGCAGATTACGAGCCGGAAGAAACTGAGGGCCAACGCAAACGCCGCCGCGCATTGGCTTTCGAAGAGGAAGATGGCCCGAGCGACTTCCTCTATCTCGCACCGCTCCCGGGCGTGAAAGCAGATGCTGGCGACAGCGCGGATTTCGACGCGCTCGAACTCGGTTCAGAGGCCGAACTCAAGGGCGATTTCGATTCCGATCCGCCCGGAGCTGAACAAGCGTCCTATGAAGCGCGACCGGGTGCCGAACGGCACGAGTTTATCGCGCCCGGCAGTACAATCGGTGGGGAATCCGAAGAAGAGGTCGGCGAAGAACCGGCCTCCTTCGCCTTCCGAGATCGCTCGCAGAATGGCGAGCCGCTGCTTTTCTCCCCTCCTTCCATGGCACGCCAGACACAGTCGGCGGCCGGTCAAGCCACTCGCCCCTTCGACGCACAACAGGAAAGCGAAGTTGCCGACGCTGACCCGATAAATGCGGAGCCCGAAGAAATCCAAGAGGATCCCGTGCCGGACAAGCAAGCCTTCAGTGCCGTATCGCAGGCCTTCGAAACGCCGAGCCAAATTGAAGAGGCGGCCCGCAAAGCCGAGCCCGACGCCGTTGATTACGCACCTGTTTCAGCGAATACCCGTGTGGAAGGCGATGTGGAAGGAGTGGGTCTGGTCCAACTTGTCCAGAAGCTCGGCAGCACCCTGGAAAAGCATCGCGAATGGAGTGCGCAGCGCGCCGCGCAAGCGGCTACTGCGCCCGTCCGTGCCGAGGCTGCGCCGCCCGCCGAGGTGGCTCCGGCCGTCCCGCAGGACTTTGAAGCTGCTCGTCCGGACGATGCGGCAGAGGCGATGGCGGCCTATTTCCATAAATCTTCGGATAACAAGCCAGCACAAGCCGTGCCGGAAAGCTCCACTCCGAAAATGCGCACCCAATATGCCCCGCTCGACAGTAATGTACGGGTCAGCGACGATCTCGAAGACGATGGTGAAAACGCCGAGATTGCCGATCTGGGAGCGTCCTTCTCGCTTCCCGTAAGCCAGCAAGTTTCTTCGGCTCCGGTCACACCGGCACCGCGACCGGCTTTCGATATTCCGCCGCCCGGTGCGGCCCCCTTACCCAAGGTGGCAGAAGAGGAATGTGAAGAACATACGTCATTGAGCGATGCGTCCTACGGCTCTCTGTCAGCCGTCAATAATCCCTTCAAGACACCGACTCGGGAATTCGTCCGGATCGACGAACCCGAGAGCGAAACGCCGCAGCCCGCCGTAATCTTCCCGAATCGGGCGGAGCGCAAGCCAGCTTCCGCCCATGAGCCGGGCGGAATGGCGGAGCCGGCGCTGCCAAAAAATGTCTCAAGCCCGCTCGATCGTGCGGCAGAAAACCCGGCTGCCGCTCGGCGCGAACAGCGACAGCCGGCATCGAATGACGACAATGAACGCGCTCTGCGCGAAGCGCTGATGAACCTGCAGCGCATGTCCAAATAGATCTCCGCGCAGAGCTTACGCTCCTTCCTGCAGGCAGCGGTTGCCCCAATGCGCTTCTGCGCATAGCTTTGCATAGCCTTGTGCGGTGCAGCAAAACTTGCCAAAATTGTTTCGTGTCGCCATAGGGGCGGATCACGACATTTTCGTGCAGTCGCTGACTGAAGATTCGCGTTTCGTTACCGTTGAAACCGGTTTCGGGGCGCATTCGTGTCGCAATGCAACATGGAAGCCTGATTTTGACCGAGTATCCCGCCCAATTCCCCCCGAAGCAAGGCCTGTATGACAGCGTCAACGAGCACGACAATTGCGGCATGGGCTTTGTCGCGCATATCAAGGGCGCGAAATCGCATGGCATTATCCCGCAGGCGCTGGAAATCCTCGCCAATCTCGACCATCGCGGCGCAGTGGGCGCAGACCCCTTGCTCGGAGATGGCGCTGGCATTCTGATCCAGATTCCGGACAAGCTCTATCGCAAATGGGCGGACAGCGAAGGTCTCACCCTGCCGCCCGAAGGCGACTATGCAGTCGCCATGTGCTTCATGCCGCAAGACGAGAAAGCACGCGACTTCATCACCCAGCAGTTCGAGAAATTCATCGCCAAGGAAGGCCAGCGCCTGATTGGCTGGCGCGATGTGCCAACGACACGCGATGGCCTCGGCAAAGCGGTGCTCGAAAGTATGCCCGTGATCCGCCAATGTTTCATCGCGCGCGCCGAGAATTGTGCCGATCAGGACGCTTTCGAGCGCAAGCTGATCGTCATCCGCAAGCAGACGCAAAATCCGCTCAAGGAGCTTGCCGAAAAGCACGACATGCCGGGGCTTACGAAGCTTTACATGCCGAGCTTTTCCAGCCGAACTGTGGTCTACAAGGGCCTGCTGCTAGCCGACCAGGTCGGTAGCTTTTACGACGACCTGCGCGATCCCGATTGCGAAAGCGCGCTCGGCCTCGTCCACCAGCGCTTCTCGACCAACACATTCCCCAGTTGGCGGCTTGCCCAGCCCTTCCGCCTGATCGCGCATAACGGCGAGATCAACACCGTTCGCGGCAACGTGAACTGGATGAATGCACGCCGCCGCACGATGGAAAGCGACCTGCTGGGAGCGGACCTCGACAAGCTGTGGCCCATAGTTCCACACGGCCAATCGGACACGGCGTGTCTCGACAATGCGCTCGAACTGCTGATGCTTGGCGGATACTCGCTTGCGCATGCCATGATGGTGCTAATCCCCGAGGCATGGGCCAAGAACGACCTGATGGATCCCAAGCGCCGCGCGTTCTACGAATACCACGCCGCGCTGATGGAGCCGTGGGACGGTCCTGCGTCGGTCGCCTTCACCGATGGTCGCCAGATCGCCGCGACGCTCGACCGAAACGGACTTCGCCCGGCGCGCTACTGCGTGACCAAGGATGATCTGTGCATCTGCGCTTCCGAAAGCGGCGTGCTTCCGATCGCAGAAGAGGACATCGTGCGCAAATGGCGGCTCCAGCCTGGCCGCATGCTGCTGATCGATCTGGAGCAGGGCCGGATCATCGAGGATGAAGAATTGAAGGCAGAGCTTTCCGCCGCCCAGCCCTACGAGGAATGGCTCGAAAGCGCGCAATACAAACTGAAAGACCTCGAGGCGATCGAGACCGACGAAGATGCCGTGCACGAGCACGAAGTCAGCCTGCTCGATCGACAACAGGCCTTCGGTTACACGCAGGAGGATATCGCCAAGTTCCTCGAGCCGATGGCCGTGAATGGCGAGGACCCTATCGGTTCGATGGGCACCGATACCCCGATTGCCGTACTCTCCAATAAGAGCCGCCTGCTTTACGACTATTTCAAGCAGAACTTCGCGCAGGTCACCAATCCGCCGATCGATCCGATCCGCGAGG
>CAYRBB010000020.1:0-49017 GCA_964422435.1 uncultured Sphingomonadaceae bacterium | reverse complement strand
CCCCAGGATCGAGCCCGCGCCCGCAAGGTGGAGCGAGAAGATCGCGAAATCGACCGCAGGCCCGACAGAGCCGGACGTTGAAAGCGGCGCATAAACCGTCCAGCCCGTGCCCGCGCCCATACCGA
Organism: uncultured Sphingomonadaceae bacterium; assembly: GCA_964422435.1. Lineage (GTDB taxonomy): Bacteria > Pseudomonadota > Alphaproteobacteria > Sphingomonadales > Sphingomonadaceae > Alteraurantiacibacter. Next base: position 48,892 of record CAYRBB010000020.1, on the reverse strand, counting down.
TACCGCCGGGCACAAACATGGAGAACAGCAGCGAGCAGAAACCCGCCACTGTCAGCCAGAAGGAAATGTTGTTCATGCGCGGGAAGGCCATATCCGGCGCCCCGATCATCAGCGGCACGAACCAGTTGCCGAAGCCGCCGATCATGGCCGGCATGACCATGAAGAAGACCATGATCAGGCCGTGCGCCGTGATGAGCACGTTCCACATATGGCCTTGCTGGTCGAAGCTTGCGCCGTCACCACCTATCCAACCGACGAAAGTGCCCATCCATTGTAGCCCGGGCTCGGCCAACTCGAGGCGCATACCGCCCGAAATTGCGCCACCTATGATCCCCGCGATGATCGCGAAAATCAGGTACAGTGTGCCGATATCCTTGTGGTTGGTCGACATGAACCATCGGGCAAAGAAGCCCGGCTTGTGATCCGCGTGGCTATGCACGTGATCATCGTGGTGGGCGTCAAAACCTTCAGCAGTGGTGGCCATTTTGGTGAACCTTAGTCTTTGCTTTTATTCTTGAATTCGGATCAGGCTGCAGCAGCTTCCGCTTCGGCCTCTTCAGCCTCCGCTTCGCCTTCTGCATCACCTGCTTCGGCAGCATCGCTCGCGCTTTGTATATCGGCGGAAGCGGCAGAAGCAGCCTCCGCATCTAGCTGCGCGCGAGTCATGCCGCCGGGCTGCGACTGCACCCAGGCGTTGAAATCTTCCATGCTGCGCGCTTCGATGGCGATGGGCATGTAGCCGTGGCGGGCGCCGCACAATTCCATGCACTGGCCATAATAAATGCCCTCTTCTTCGATGGTGAGGATACGCTCATTGATGCGTCCCGGAACAGCGTCCTGCTTGAACCACAGTGAGGGCACGCCGAAGGAGTGGATCACATCCGCCCCGAATGTTTGCAGGCGGATCGGCACACCGACGGGCACGACCATGCGATTGTCGACTGCCAGCTGGTGCGGCTCACCCGCAGTCAGCGCGTCTTCCACGCTCAGCATGTTCGAAATGACTTCGAACCCGCCATTGTCGACATATTCGTAGCCCCAGTACCACTGGTAGCCATTCGCCTTAACGGTAATCGCATCGGATGGCGGTGCCTGATACTGGCGCGCGATCAGCGTGATGGAAGGAACGGCGATCACCACGAGGATGATGACCGGAACGACCGTCCAGATCACTTCGATCAGCGTGTTGTGGCTGGTTTTCGAAGCATTGGGGTTCCGCGCGCGGCGATAGCGAACCACAACCCACATCAGCAATCCGAGCACGAACAGGCTGATCACCGTAATAATCGGCATAAGGATCGCGTCGTGCATCCACAACGCATATTCGCCATTCGCGGTATATTGATCCTGGAAGGTCATCGAAGCGATGGCATCGTCTTTATAAGCGGTTGGCTGACCCTTGATCATGTCCGGCCCGAAATGTTCGAAAGCGGGTGCCTCGGTTTCGAGTACCACTTCACCGTCGGCCACGCTCTGGCTTTCAGCGACCGAGTCGTCGACCGACGTGGCAACTTCTTGCGCGAAGCCGCCTTGGGGCAGGATGACAATGGAAAAAGCTGCGACCAGCAATGTCAGCAATTGCAGCTTTTTACGGGCGATATCGCCAAAAATCATAGCGTAGTTGCTTTCCAATTTTTATCTCGGGCAAACAGCCATCTCGACCTGATTGGGCTGTCTTGAGCGCGCCTATACGCATGCTTGCCCGATGCCTCAAGCGGCTCTAGGGACTTTTTTCGACAGGGTCTATGCGGCCCTTGGTCCAAGACTTTCCTTTATTTAGGCAATTTGGCAGGCCCGGCAAGATGACACAGGACGAAGTGCTAGAAGAATTCCGCGCCAGCAGCGCGCTGCTGGAAGGGCATTTCAAGCTCTCATCCGGCAGACATAGCGGACACTACCTGCAATGTGCACGGGTGCTGATGAACCCGCATCGGGCGGCACGGCTGGCAGAAGCGCTGGCCGCCAAAATCCCGGGCAATATACTCGATTCGCTCGATTGCGTGGTGTCACCGGCGATGGGCGGGATCATTATCGGGCAGGAAATGGGGCGAGCGCTCTCGCTCGATGCGATGTTCCTCGAACGGCCCGATGGCGTGTTCCACCTGCGCCGCGGCTTCGCGCTGGATCCGGGTGCCAAGGTGCTGATGGTGGAAGACGTGGTGACCACCGGCCTTTCCAGCCGCGAAGCGATCGAGGCGGTGGCGCGCGAAGGCGGCGAAGTGCTCGCCGAAGTGTCGCTCGTCGACCGTAGCAATGGCTCCGCCGATCTCGGCGTGCCGTTCTTCCCGCTCATCGACATCGACTTCCCGACCTATGCGCAGGACGAAGTGCCAGCTGAACTCGCAGCTATCGAAATCACCAAGCCGGGGAGCCGGAAGTAAGTGGGCAATCACCTCCGCCTTGGAGTCAACATCGATCACGTGGCGACCATCCGCAATGCGCGCGGCGGGGACCATCCCGATCCGGTGCGCGCGGCGGAGATCGTGGCGCGTTGCGGTGGGGACGGAATCACCGCCCATTTGCGCGAAGACCGGCGGCATATTCGCGATGATGATTTGAAGCGCATCCAGGATGCGACCGACCTCCCGTTGAACCTGGAAATGGCGGCGACCGAGGAAATGCTCGCTATCGCGCTTGCGCACAAGCCGCATGCCGCCTGCATTGTGCCGGAAAAGCGCGAGGAACGGACGACCGAAGGTGGCTTGGACGCCGCTGGACAGCACAACCACCTAGCGCCGATCGTCGGTCAGCTGAAGGATGCGGGCATCCGCGTCTCGCTGTTCATCGAAGCGAGCGAGCGCCAGCTGGACGCGGCATTGCAACTGGCGGTGCCCGTGGTGGAATTCCACACCGGCGAATATGCCCACGCTGCGCTCGATGGCGATAACGAGAAGGTCGAACGCGAGCTGAAACGCATTGCGGACCTGTCCGCCCTCGCCGCCAAGAACGGTATCGAGCCGCACGCCGGGCATGGCCTCACCTACGACAATGTCCAGCCCATCGCTGCTATCCCGCAGCTCGCTGAACTCAACATCGGGCACTACCTCATAGGCGAGGCGATTTTCGACGGGCTGGAGCCTGCGGTGTTGCGGATGCGCGAACTGATGGATCTGGCGCGGTGATTATCGGCCTCGGATCTGACCTCTGCAATATCGAGCGTATCCAGAATTCGCTCGATCGGTGGGGTGACCGCTTCAAGCAGCGCAGTTTTACCGATGTGGAGAACGCCAAGGCCGCGCGCCGTCCGCACACGCAGGCGGGCACCTATGCCAAGCGCTTCGCCGCGAAAGAGGCGTTCAGCAAGGCGGTGGGCACCGGGTTCAAGCGCGGCGTCTTCATGAAGGATATCGGCGTGGTGAATGCCCCTTCCGGTGCGCCCACGCTTGCGCTAACGGGCGGCGCGAAGGCGCGGCTCGAAGAGCTGACGCCCGATGGCCACATCGTGACCATTCATCTCACTCTCACAGACGATCACCCATGGGCGCAGGCCTTTGTGATCATTGAAGCGCACCCGAAAGTATAGATTTCCCCGCATGAGCGACAAAAAGAAGCAGAATGAGCCGATCAACTGGTGGGCGGAGTTGCGCGGTCTCGCGCTCATGCTGCTGGTGGTGCTCGCCTTCCATACCTTCATCGCCAAGCCGTTCTACATCCCCTCTGCCAGCATGGTGCCGAACCTGATGGTGGGCGACCGGCTGATCGTGACCAAATATCCCTATGGCTGGAGCTGGGTTTCGGCGAGCTTCCACGTGCTGCCGCGCGATGACTGGCGCATCGCCCCCGCTACGCCCGAATATGGCGATATCGTGATCGTCGTCCCGCCAGATAATGACCAGGACTATATCAAGCGCGTGATCGGTCGGCCGGGAGACACCGTGGCGATGGTCAACGGGCAGATCATCCTCAATGGCGAGCCCATTCCGCAGGACGTAGAGCCAGCGATCCGCCTGCCTGCAGAGGACCAGAATACCTGCTTCAACTCGGCAGGCTATGGCTATCCCTGCCTCGACGACTTCGAGCCCTATCGCGTCACACTGGAAGACGGCTCACAAGTTTTCGAACCGCCGACCTACCGCGAAACGCTGCCCAATGGCGCGAGCTACCTGATCATCGACCACCGGGCCCAGGAGTTGGACAATATGGGCCCGGTGACAGTGCCGGAAGGCCACGTCTTCCTGTTGGGAGACAATCGCGATCATTCGTCTGACAGCCGTGCACCTGCCGCACCGTTCGGCAACGGACTGGGTGGCCCGGTACCGCTCACCAGCGTGGGGGGGCGCGCCGAAATCATCACATTTTCCCTTGATGGCACTTCCAGCTACAACCCGCTGACGTGGTGGAGTGCCCTGCGCGGCGAGCGCGCATGGAAACCGCTGCGCCCCGAATTGCGAGGTGCCGACAGCGAATGAGCGAAAACGACGAACCGGACATAGGCGCAAGCCCCGCGCGCATTTCCAGCCCGGAATTGCGGTTCGAAGCGTGGCGCGCGCTGATCTGGGTGTCGATCATCGGCCTTGTCGTATTGGCAGTCTACATCTCGCAAAGCCTGCTGGTGATTTTCGGGGCGATGGTTTTCGCGTCCATTATCGACGGTGCTTCGCGGCTGCTTGGCCGGGTTCTGCCCATTGGCAGGCTGTGGCGTATCGCCCTCGTCCTGATCGCGACGGCTGCGCTCCTGACCTGGCTCAGCATTTTCGCCGGATCGCAGATTTCCCAGCAGGCGGCAGAGTTTCCGGCAATAGTCGAAGAACAGGCGATGCGTGTCTTCGCATGGATGCGCGAGCAGGGGTTCGAAATCAGCCTGAACAGCGTGCAGGCCATGGCCAGCCAGGCAGTCAATGGCTTCGGATCCGTCACGAGGGCGCTCGGAGGCCTGCTTGGCGGTGTGACAACGCTTGTGCTGATTTCCATCATCGGCATCTATTTTGCGCTCGAGCCCCAACTGTATGAGCGTGGCGTTGCATGGATGCTGCCGAAGCACCGGCGGCATGAATTCTACGTCACTGCCAACAAGATGGGCTATACAATGCGCCGGCTGATGGCGGGCCGGTTTGTTGGCATGGTGGTGGAAGGTGTATTCACCTACATCATGCTGGCGGGATATGGCTGGGTGACAGGCGACTTCATCCCGATGGCTGCCCTGCTGGCAATCCTCACCGGAATGCTCGCTTTCGTACCCAATATCGGCGCGATCATTTCGGGTGTGCTGCTGGTGCTGGTGGGCTTTTCCGGCGGCGTGCAGATGGGCATATACACCATCTTCGTCTATTTCTTTGTGCAGAATATCGACGGTTATATCGTCGTGCCCATGATCGCCAAGAAGACGGTGGACCTTGCTCCGGCACTCGTCCTCGCCTTCCAGCTCATTATGGGTATTCTCTTCGGGATCCTCGGCCTGTTCCTCGCCGATCCGCTGCTCGCCATGATCAAGGTTGCGCTGGAACAAAAGGCTGCGGCGAACGATGCCGAGGATAAGGCGGAACTGGACGGCGCCGCGCGCGAAAACGAATTGCAATCGCTGGAGAAAGACCCTGCGTAAGTTCCTCTACACCATCGCCATCCTGATCGTGCTTTTTATCGCCGGCATGTTCGCACTGCGCACTTTCGGGGAAGAGCTCACCGAGTTAACCTTTGTGCCTGATGCAGAGTTTGTCGAACAGGATCCGCTCGAGTTGAATGCCTACCAGGACCCGGATATGTGGTTCAGCCGCCCCGGCAAAGGCGCGCAAAACGATCCGGCGCGCTGGCAACCGCTGTTTGAGGATGGATCGGCGGCCCAAGAAGAGGACGGAACACCGATCCCATCCGCCGACCTTCCGACACCTCGCTTCGCCGTCTTCTTCATTCATCCGACCAGCTATTTTGATAGCCGTCAGTGGAACGCCCCGCTGGATGATGACGTATCACAGAACCGCGCGCGGCTGATGGTGCGCGGGCTGGCCAGCGCTTTCAACCAGGCGAGCGAAATCTGGGTGCCGCGCTATCGCCAGGCGACATTTGGCGCTTTCATCACAATCGACCCGCAGGCGCAGCAGGCACTCGACGCTGCCTATTCCGACATCGATCAGGCTTTCAGTTTCTTCCTCGACAGTGTGCCGGAAGACATGCCCATCGTGCTCGCCGGGCATAGCCAGGGCGGCTATCTGGTGACCCGCCTGCTGCAGGACCGGATCGTAGGCACCCCGCTGCAATCGCGCATCGCCATGGCTTACCCCATCGGCTGGCCCATCAGCATCGAACATGACTTGCCAAGCCTCGGCCTGCCCGCTTGCGCCACGGCCGAGCAATCGGGCTGCATCGCGAGCTGGGCCAGCTTTGCCGAGCCAGCCGAGCCAGGTCAGTTCCTGCGCCGCTATGCCGAGCTACCGGGTCTTGATGGCGAAGCACGCGGCGAAGCGCCGATCCTGTGCGTGAACCCGCTAACCGGGCTGATGGGCGGCAGCGCGGATGCCGAATTCAACCGCGGCACGCTGGTGCCATCCGAAGACCTTTCCACCGGTAGGCTTGTGCCTCGCGCCGTTCCCGCCAACTGCGCCGATAACGGCCTGCTGATGATCGGCGATCCGCCGGACATGGGCCAGTATGTGCTGCCGGGAAACAATTATCACGTCTATGACATTCCGCTGTTCTGGCAGAATGTAAAACAAGATGTGGTGCGCCGCGTGAGCGCTTGGCAAGCCGCCCAACCTGCGCCAAACGTGCAATGATCACGGAAAAGGCAGAAGAGTTCCGCGACGCCCTGCCCGATGGCGGAGTCTTGCTCGGAATTGATCTCGGCACCAAGACCATCGGCGTTGCGACCTGCGATGCGGGTTGGTCCTTTGCCACCGCCGGCAAAACGCTGTCCAAGGGCAAATTTGCGCGGGACAAGGCCGCGCTTGAAGAGATCGTGAAATCTCGCGGCGTCACCGGGATCGTCATCGGCCTGCCGCTCAACATGGATGGCAGCGCCGGCCCGCGCGCGCAGGCCAGCCGCAGCTTCGCCCGCAACCTTGCCCAGAAAGATATCGGGCTGGAATTGCCGATCCTGCTGTGGGACGAGCGCTGGTCAACCACCAGTGCCGAGCGCGACATGATCGCGCAGGATGTCAGCCGTGCAAAGCGCGCCGAGCGGATTGACAGCCATGCGGCTGCGGTAATCCTGCAAGGTGCAATCGACCGGCTCGCAGGCGGCATTCTCTAATCCCGCCCACTTTGATCGCGGCAGGCAAAGTCAGCGCCTCAGCACTATCACAAGGCCTTCTGGTACTTCCCCATCATGCCCATCATGCGGCAAGGTCAGGCGCTGCGCATCGGCGCGTGCGCGATTGAGAATGGCTACCGGAATAGCGGGATCGGCGATTACCACATCGGCGCTGCCGAGCAGACGTCCCTGCCGAATCGTCAAATCCTCGGGATCATCGCTGGTTATTTCGAACTCGATGACCTGCGATCTGGCGATATCGCATGCGTTGCCTAGCCAGTCATCCAACCGATCAGCGCCGCCTTCGCGCAAAGGATCGAGAGGTCCGCCTTCGTTCATGGCCGCATCCAAGGCACGGCGCCGGTCCGGCATTTCGGGGAAGCGCGCCTTGATCCCCGCGCGCGTTGCGAACAGCTTCTCTGCCAGCGCACCAAGGTCGTCTGGAAGCAACTTCTCGAGTCGCAGTCGCAGCTGCTTGGCAAGTCCGGCAGAGGCACCGCCAGTTCCTACGGCCACCAGCACCGGATCACGGTCGAGAATGCTGGGCGTGGTAAAATCACACAGGTCGGGGCGGTCGACGACGTTGACCAGGACACCTGCGCAACGCAGACGGATGGCATCGGCCTCGCACATCGCCGCATCGTCATGAGCGACAAAGGCCAGCCGTGCCCCCTCATCCACGCCCTGCTGCAGGTCATCGATAATCATCGCCCCGGCGCGTTCAACCAGCCGCCGCTTCGGTTCTGCCATTTCGCCTTCGCCCAACACAATCACCGGCTTGCCGGCAATCTGGTGGAAGAGCGGGAGCGACTTCATGGTTTAATCCAGCAGGAAATCCGGCACGCGTTCGGCATCGGCGATATCGCCGGGGAGGATCCGGTCTGCAACCACAGCATAGTCCGAGCCGTCGACCATAACTTCGGCCACGAAACCGCGCGAATTATAGCTGCTGGCCATCGTCGCGCCATAGGCGCCTGCCGTGCGGAAAACTGCGAGATCGCCCGAAGCCAGCACATCGGTTTCACGGTCCATGGCGAAAGTGTCACCGGTTTCGCAGATAGGGCCCACAATATTCGCCATCATCCGCTCGCCCGAGGGCTTCACCGCGTCGAAATCGTGCCACGCGCCGTAAAGCGCAGGCCGCGCAAGGTCATTCATCGCTGCATCAACGATCACGAAGGGATGATTAAGCCCGCGCTTTACCCGGATCACTCGCGTCAGCAGCACGCCGGCATTCCCGGCAATCACCCGGCCGGGTTCGAACATCAGAGTAACGTCCCAGCCCTTTGTGACGCGCGCGACCATTGCGCCGTACTCGGCAGGCGAAGGAGGGATCTCGCCCTTGCGATAAGGCACACCGAGGCCGCCGCCGAGGTCAATATGCGTAATTGCGTGCCCTTCGCTCCGCAGCCTCGCGAGCATATCGCCCAGCTTGCCGAAGGCGGCTTCAAGCGGAGTGAGTTCGGACAGCTGGCTGCCGATATGGACTGCAAGACCGCGCAATTCGAGGCCGGGCAGAGCGGACAATTCGACAAACAGTTCGGGCGCGCGCCCAATCGGCACGCCAAACTTGTTGTCCGCCTTGCCGGTCGAAATCTTGTCATGCGTTCCGGCATCGACGTCAGGATTCACCCGCAGCGCGCAGCGCGCCACCTGCCCACGCGATGCAGCAATGGCCGCCAGCTCGCGCCCCTCTTCGCCAGACTCGATGTTGAATTGGCCGATGCCCGCTTCCAGACCCTGCACGAGCTCGGCGGCGGTCTTGCCGACACCCGAAAACACGATGTCTCCCGCCGGAATCCCCGCCAGCATCGCGCGCGCCAGCTCGCCACCCGAAACAACGTCTGCGCCATAGCCTTCGCGACCGAGGAGCTTGAGCACTGCGAGGTTGGGATTGCTCTTGACCGCGAAAGCCACATGCGCAGGCTTTGCAAGGCCGTTCAAGGCCTCCTTGAACACTCTCGCATGGCGTTCAAACGTGGCGCGAGAATAGACGTAGACGGGCGTGCCCACCTCCTCCGCAATGCGCGAAAGCGGCACGTCTTCGGCATAAAGTTCGCCGTTCCTGAGCTGGAAATGGTCCAAGGCCTATGCTTCCGGCGGCAAGTCGAACGGATCGTCCTCGCGCTCCTCACTCTCCCGACGAAGCTCGACACTGCGTTCAGGCACGGCCTGCGTGCCTGGCTCCATCAGCTCGTCAGCGGTCAGCGGTTCGCTCGCGCCATAGGGCGGTGGCGGCAGCGTTTCGCCGGCCAACGGCTCCAAATCAGCGCGCTGGCCGCATGCAGCAAGCGCAGCGAAAGATAGGGCAGCTACAGTGATGCGCTTCATTGATCCATTCCTAACCTTGCGCGGGCCTTGGCCACCTGTGCGCGCACCTGATCGGGTGCAGTACCGCCACAACTGTTGCGCGCCGCTACCGATGCCTCGACAGAAAGCGCCGTATAGACGCGATCGTCAATACGCGCGTCGATGGCCTGCAGTTCCTCAAGTGAAAGCGCTTCCAAGGCCACACCCTTGCCCTCTGCCAGTTTCACTACCGCACCGGTGATATGGTGCGCCTCGCGGAAAGGGATGTCGGCTTCGCGCACAAGCCAGTCGGCGAGATCGGTCGCTGTGGCGTAACCGAGTTCTGCAGCCTCGCGCATCCGGTCGGTCTTGAACTCAGCCCCTTCCACCATCCCGGCCATCGCGGCGATGCACAATTGCAGCAGCCCCGCCGCTTCGAACACTGGCGGCTTATCGTCTTGCATATCCTTTGAATATGCCAGCGGCAGGCCCTTCATTGTCACCATCAGCGCTGTATGGCAGCCGATAATCCGGCCGGCATGGCCGCGCACCAGTTCTGCCGCGTCGGGGTTCTTCTTTTGCGGCATAATGGAAGAACCGGTGGAAAGCGCATCCGGCATACGCACGAAACCGAAAGGCTGGCTTGCCCAGATCACAAACTCCTCCGCCAGGCGCGAGAGATGAAGGGCGCACTGACTGGCAGCGTTGAGGAAATCGAGCGCGAAGTCGCGATCCGACACGGCATCGAGGCTGTTCGCGGTCGGAGCGGCGAAACCAAGTGCTTGCGCCGTCATTTCACGGTCGATGGGAAATCCCGTGCCGGCAAGTGCCGCACTACCCAGCGGGCACTGGTTCAGCCGCTCCCGCCCCTCGGCAAAGCGCGCAACATCCCGGCTGATCATCTCGTAATAGGCCATCAGGTGGTGCCCCAGCGTCACCGGCTGGGCGGTCTGCAAATGGGTGAAGCCAGGCATGATGCAGCCTGCATGGTTGCCGGCGCGCGTGACAATCGCCTTCTGCAATTCCTCCAGCCCGACAAGCGTCTGATCCACCATATCGCGCACCCACAGGCGGAAGTCGGTCGCAACCTGGTCATTCCGGCTGCGCGCCGTGTGCAGGCGACCGGCGACCGGACCGATCAGCTCGGCCAGCCGTGCCTCGGTGGTCATATGTATGTCTTCGAGATCCCAATTCTCGGGCACCCCGTCTGCATCATATTCGGCGGCGACAGTCTCTAGACCGCCAATGATCGCTTCGGCATCCTCGTCGGAAACGATATCACACGCTGCCAGCATCGCCACATGGGCCTTGCTCGCGGCTATATCCTGCTTCCACAATGCCTTGTCGAACGGGATCGAAGCATTGATCTCGCGCATTATGGCATTAGGTCCGTCTGCAAACCTGCCGCCCCACATGGCATTTCCCTTCCGGGCGTTTGAGGAATTATCCGTGGCCAAATTCAGCTTTCCTGTTTTCGCTTTTGCCTGCGCATGTGCGGCCTTGCTTGCCGCGTGCGATACCGAGCGCGGGGACGCGGCGCAAGAAAGCACCACTGTAAACAGTGAAAGCAGGGCTGCAGGGTCCGCGGCGCTGACCGGCACACTAGACCGCAGCTTTGCAGGAGAAGCCATTCCGGATATGACGGTGGAAGACCCGTCGGGAGAAACCCTTGCCCTGAGCCAAATGGGCGAACCGGTGCTCATCAATCTCTGGGCGACATGGTGCGCACCATGTGTGGTCGAAATGCCGCTGCTGAACGATCTTGCGGCCGATCTGGAAGGTCAGGTCCGTGTACTCACTATCAGCGAAGACCTTCAGGGTGCCGAAGCGGTTGTCCCCTTCTTTGCCGAGCGCGATTTGCCCAATTTGCCGCAATGGATGGACCAGCGAAACGATCTTGCCTTCTCCTATGGCGGCGGCGCTGTGCTGCCATTGACCATCCTTTATGACGCGAACGGCCAGGAAGTATGGCGGGTGATCGGCGCCTATGACTGGAGCACGGCTGATGCACGCGAGGAAGTGCTGGAAGCAGTCGACGCGGTTGCGGTGAGCGAGGCGTCGTAATAACACGCCACTCCGATTTTCTGCATATTTCCTCTTTTGCGCGCCTCAACCTTCCGCTAAGGCGCGCCCGCTACACGATAAGTGTACGGGCGATTAGCTCAGTTGGTAGAGCATCTCGTTTACACCGAGAGGGTCGGCAGTTCGAGCCTGTCATCGCCCACCACGCAGTCACTATTCCTACTGGATCACAATTCCGGTTGGATAGTAGACTGGCGGTTTGCCCCGCATTTCCGATATTGGCCTGTAGTCGCGAAAACTCGTTGGCCGAGCTAGAGACGGATCTGGTCTTCGAACCAAGAGCACTCTTGCGAGCAGTTTCTCCGAAGGCCGATTTCGAGGTTGGAGGATCCATTGCGGGATTGATTCCGAAATGATGCAGATTGGATGCACAATTTACGATTATTTGCCGGACGTCGGTTTTGCGCACTCATTTCGGTTGTTCGGGTTCTCCCAGAGGATGCCTGAAAGCGGTACGGCAGCTTTGCTCCGGTAGTGATCATCCTCTATGTCCGACTATGGGTGGCTAGTGGTCTTGAACGTTACTCAGTGACAGGCCGGCCAAAACGCCAAGCCTTTCTCGAAATGTGTAGGCGAGGAATGCTAGACCGGCCGCCCAAAAGATTGCCCAAAGAGCGCTACCGCCAAGTAGGACGTGGTAAAAGAAGATCACCACAACAAACGGAGCCAACAGCACTATCCCCAAGGGGGCGGTCCGGCGAAAGGCGAGAGCGGATCCACCGCCGGTAAAGCAAATAAGCATTAGCGGGACTATAAAGCCCGTCTCTTCCAGAGCAGCTTGGAAATTGGCCCCGGGCCCCGGCTCCACGCTGAATGGGTTTCCGCCACCCGAAACCAAAGAGTAACCGCCGTACAGGCCGACAAAGACGAAGAACGCTCCATAGCCGATCCTGAATATAGAGTTTGCCCAATAACCCACAGATGTCACCTGCGCCTCTTCTCAATTCATGAACTAGGCTAACCAAAGTGCTCAAAGTCCGCAATCGGGGCGTTAGCCTTCCGTCCGCTCCCGACACATTGCTAGCTCGGCCAATCAGTTACGAACTGGGTGGATGGCTGTCATCCTTTCGCCAACCACCAAAGAGGTGGCCGCCAGATTGGCCGATGTTGCGATGGACGTTTAGAGGCAGTATCAAGTCTCCGAAGGGGGGAGCGATGAAGCAATCGCGGTATATTCCTGAGTTTAGCTTGCTTGCAGCTACTTCGGTGGTCAGCATTCTTGGATTTTGGCAGCTGTATTTCGGTTCACAAGCTAATCCGCAACCGCATCATTTCCTCCATACTGCAACTTCCTTCATCTGGCTGTTCCTGCTGTTTGCGCAGCTCTACCTAGTCAGCCGCGGGAAATTCCAGTCGCACAAGAGTATTGGTATGGTTGTGCTGGGTGTCGCTCCCTTGGTGATCGGAACGACTGCAGCATTATCGGTCCATTCGGCACACAAGGGCTTGCTGTCTGGCCAAGGCGATTTCCTCATCGTCCAGAACGTGATGGTTTCAGTTGAGCTAGCACTGCTTGTCATCCTCGCTTTCCTATTTCGGAAACGCAGGGCCCTTCACGGCTCTTTCTTGATGAGCACAGCAATCCTCTTTGCAGGTATCGCATTGTTTTTTACACTCATTGGCTTCGTCCCGATGTTCAGGATCGAAGGACCGGAGACGTTCTATAGATTTGGGACAGCGGCCATGACTGGACAGGCAATCTGCCTTGCAGCAGGATTTTTGCTTTTCGCAACTTCTCCGAAGACGAGGTGGCCCTATTTGTTCGCCGCAGCCTTTTTTCCTTTGAATGGGGCAATCGATGCCTTCCTGGCGGAGTGGAACTTGACCGATCAATTGACCCTGGTGGTCGGCTCGCAAAGTCCAATACTTACATTCTTTGCGACTTTCTTGCTCGTCCTGCTAATACTTTGGCAACTAATCGGCCCAGTAGCCGGTCAAGCTCCCGAGCGCCGCGCAGACCAAACAGGAGTTTGATCGCCCGCATTTGGGTCGTTAGCGGCTGGTCCGCTTGCAGGCGGCGAAGCACACCATAGATTGGTCACGTGCTGGGTGGAAAGCGGACATGGGTCAATACGATTGGGGCGTCTGTTTCCATACAAGATACTGTGTGATATTTTGATTTTGCTGAAATTTCTGCTGGAGCAATTTCATGTCGGTCAGTCTGTTGGCATTCTTACTCCAATCGGTGCCTATACCTCCGCTTGAGGAGGCGCGGATCATGATCGCTGAGCACGACCGACAGCTCTTCGATGCGGCTTATGGCTGCCAGTTGGAGATGTTGCCCGCGCTTGTCCATCCAGACCTGCGCATGGTTCACGATCAAGGTGGCTTGATCGACGAAACAGGTGAATCCTTTATCGAAGGATTCACAGAACTTTGCGGGCGCCTCAATGAAGCTGGGGTCGTCCGGCGCCGAACGGCTCTGCCAGGAACCCGCGAGATAACTTTATTGGGTGAATGGGGAATATTAGAACAGGGTTCTCACAGTTTCGATTTTCGCCGCCCCAGCGATGAGGAATGGAGGACGTCGGGGACGGCTCGCTACGTTCACGTCTGGAGATGGATGCCCGAAGAAGGACGTTTTCGATTGTGGAACGTCATAAGTTTCGCGCACGAAAGTGCCGACACAGGCTCATAACGCGGACAATGGTTTATTTCTATCATTGGGTTGATAGCCGAATGCCGGTGTTTGGTTTTGTGCCTACTCCTCCGAACGCCTTATTATGGGTAAGGCAAAGCCGGGCGAGAGAGGAGTGCTTTGCGAAACTTCAGGCAGTAGTTGCCGAATAGCCGACACGTTGACCGATCAGTTTAGTCTCGGTGATCGATTGCCCCCTGAGGCAGGGAGATCACTTCGTTTCGCTGGGGGGAGTTGCATTGCGAATAGTTTACTTCATCCTTTTCGCCTGTTTGGCGAAACCTGCGTCTGCACAATCAATCAACGAGCAGATTGACATCTTCACTCACGAACTTGTGGTTGCGCCAGCGAGCCCAGAAGAAGCATTGGCCAGATGTAGCGAGGCAGCATCGCTCATCGAAGAATCGATCGATGCTCTGCAGAACCGCTCAGGCCCCGCGACGGTCGCTGGTGACCTCAGGGCCTACGATGATATTCAGCGCCTTCGTCAGGCGGCGGGAGGAGAGGCCCAAGTTTGGCTTAATCTGAATCCGGACCGTAATATCAGGGAAGCCGCACAGGAATGCGGCATCAGACTACGTAGTGCCGGTTCGCCGTTAACTCGCTCCCAACTCATCTACGACCGACTGTCGGCTATACCGATGGAGACTATCCCGGCTGACCTCGTCTACCCCTTGCAGCGTATCCTTCTTGGCTATCGGCTCCGCGGCCTGGATCTCGATCCCGAAACGTTGGCTCGCATCCAAGAAATAAACGGTCGGCTAGGTGAGGTGTCGACGCAATTCGCCCGCAATATTGCCGAGGGAGGGCGTGAAGGCCGCTTCTCAGTGAGTGAACTCGAAGGGCTCCCACCAAGCTGGTTTGCATCACGTGATGTCGATCAAGACGGGATGGTGACGGTGACCACTGCTCTCCCTGATGCACGACCGGTATCAAGATTTGCTGCCAATCGTGAGACCCGTCGCCGAATGGCAGAGCTCGGAGATCGTGTTGCTTTCCCGGAGAACGAGCAAGTCCTTAGGGAAATGATCAACCTGCGAAACGAGCGTGCGCAACTGCTGGGATTTGACAGTCATGCCGAATACCAGATGGCCGATATGATGATGGGATCGCCCGAAAATGCGCGCGAATTCCTTGACGGCCTGCATGCTGCCACGGCGGAACATGCGGCAACCGCATATGCTGAAATCCTCGCTTTCGCGAGGAGAGATGTTCCGAGCATTGAAACTCTCGATATTGTCGATGGACGTTATTATTTGGATCGTCTCATCGAGGAGAAATATGAGGTCGATCCGCTCGAAGTGAGAGAATATTTCCGAATTGACGACGTTCGCGAAGGAGTATTTGGCCTGATGGGCCGAATGTTCGAAGTGGAGTTCAGGAGATGGGATACGCCTGTTTGGGCTGAAGGTGTTTCGACTTGGGAAGTATATGAGGGGGAGCGATTACTTGGTCGTTTCTATCTCGATCTATTCCCGCGAGAAGGAAAATATCCAGGCGGTGCCCAATTCAGTCTGCGCTCAGGCTTGATGGGCAGTGATGTCCCCGTATCTGGACTGATGGCAAATTTCCCCAGAGATGAACCGATGGATCACGGCTTCGTCATTGGGTTCCTCCATGAATTCGGCCATTTGATGCATGACATATTGGGCCAGCATCAATCCATGACCATCGCCTCTCGCAATGCACATCCGCTCGATTTTATCGAGGTTCCATCACAATTTCTGGAAGAGTGGGCTTGGGACTACGAAACGCTTGCAACCTTTGCGCGTAATCAAAATGGCGAACCAATTCCGCAGGACCTCGTTGAGCGGATGAATCGTGCCAGGCATTTCGGCTTGGCACTCCGTATTCAATTTGGGCTGGGCTTGTCGTCAGCCAGTTTGGCATTCTTCGACGACGAGTTGGATGAGGACTTCACTGAAACCTACAACCGCGAAATTAATCGCTATTCTGTTGCACCGAGAAATGGCGGTCCCGCTTGGGCGTCTTGGACGCACTTGAATGGATACTCATCGAATTATTATCTCTACACGTGGTCTGAAGTACTCGCCCGTGACCTGCTCAGCCGATTTGATGACGTCGGCCTAAATGACAGGGAGACAGCGCTCGCCTATCGCGACATCGTACTGGAAGGCGGCGGTTCCCAGTCGCCAAGCGAAATGATCGAGGAGTTTCTTGGGCGTCCGGTCAGTTACGACTCTTTTATTCGAAGGTTCGAGCGTGATGACACGGACAATTCTGCCCGGCATCCGATCATGAGAAATTAGGCCTCTGGTTGACCGTGGCCAGCCATTTTTCTTCCCGACTTGGGATTATTGATCCGATCAAATTTTTACCGAGCAGGCCTAGTCGCAATGTCCGCAAGCGGGTCGTAAGCCGAATGTCAACTGCTCGCCGACAATCACGAAAGGCGGATTGTCCGCACATCCGGACAAAAATCGTGTTGGACGGGTCCACCTGAGGCGATGCTGCGAGAGTTCGGGGCAAATGGCCAGTGTTAAGACATTGACCCCATCCAGTTGCGCCGATCTTGAAGACAGCAGACTCGACAAACAGCATACCGGATCCGCCGAACCGCCAAGCCAGTGATTGACAGCATCTGCATCATGCATATTGTATACAGTATGTCGTTTAGTGCTCCAGATACAATCGCTTCCAGTCTCTATGATGAGCTGAAAAAGAAGGTCCAATCGGGCGGTTATGCGCCTGGCGCACGCCTCAATGAGGTCAAGCTGGCGAGCCAGTTCGAGGTCAGCCGGACTCCACTGCGCGAGGCACTCAACAAGCTTGCTGCAAACAGAGTAATCCTTTCGACACCGCGGATTGGGTTCCAGGTGCCGTACCTGACTATCGCCGAATTCCGAGATCTGTATGAAATGCGGTCAATCCTGGATTGTGCTGCGCTTGAACGATCAGGCGTGCCCGAAACCAAGGTTATCGACCAACTTCACGAATTGACGGCGCGCATGGCTGCCGAGCGTTCTGCGGCACGTCGAATTGATCTTGATGATCGCTTTCACCTGCTCCTCGTCGCGCGCTGTAAGAACCAGATGCTGATCGATGCAATCCGCGACCTTATGGGGCGTACGCGTCGATACGAACTGGCCTATCTGGCAGAGCAAGCCGCGACAGAACTCGCGACCGACGAACATGGAGCGATCATCCAGGCGCTTCGAAGGAACGATCTTAAAGGAGCCCAGATTGCTCTTCGCGTGAACCTTACAAGCGGCATGGAACCCCTAACGCGCTGGCTGGAACAGAGATTCCCCTCTCGGAACTAGGATACACTTATGCATATCGGATTTTCAGTGGCGCTGGCCACAGCGCTCGGCGCCTTCACGCCGACACCTCAGGAGCATCATGAAATGGCAAATCAGGACATTGACTTGCCTTCACTCGAAGTTGCTATCGAAGAAGGGGAATACCCGCAGACAACCTCCGTGTTGGTAATGTCGCAGGACCGGATATTGTACGAAGCCTATTTCGGCGAGGGTTCGCGAGATCGCCTCAATGATACGCGCTCCGCGACCAAAACCCTCGTTGCGATGGCAGTGGGCAAGGCAATCGAGGAAGGCTATCTGGAAAGCGCCGACCAGCCGATCGGACCCTTATTCGATGTTGAGCTGGCAATCGATAGCCCGCTCCGCTCTATTCGCTTTGCAGATCTGCTGAGCATGACATCGATGCTTCATTGCGACGACAATAACGACACGCCCGGCAACGAGGAGAACATGTATCCGCAGGATAGCTGGACGGCGTTTGCGCTTGGCTTGCCGGTCGAGCCGGAATGGCGGCGTGCCGATGACGGACTCGGCCCCTGGCGCTATTGCACGGCAGGCAGCTTTCTTATCGGGCAGGCACTTGAACGCGCCACCGGCGTTCCCGTCGATCGCTACATTGAAGAGCGACTGCTCGCGCCGTTGGGCATCACGGAAACGCAATGGGATCGCTCGCCCAGCGGGGAAGTACAGACCGGCGGCGGCCTCGAACTGACCAGCCGCGCCTTGGGCAAGCTTGCCTTGGCGATGGCCAACGGAGGAGTGGCGGGGAACGTGCGAATCCTGTTCTCGGACTGGGTCGCCACAATGACGACACGCCGGCGCGATAGCTTTCTCGACATGGGATACGGCTACCAGATGTGGCTGAAGACTTACGCATTGGCCTGCGGAGACGTCGAAGCCTGGTTCATGGCGGGCAATGGCGGAAATCACATCCTGTCACTGAGGGATCAGGGGATCGCTGTCGTGGTCACACGGGAGCGCTACAATACACCCGATATGCATTTTGGAACTATGGAGATGCTTGAGCAGCACATCCTTCCGCAAATCGTGTGCGGAGGTTGAGACCAGGCATGAACAAGCTTCCGATAGCCTTGATTGCGACGGCGCTGACCTATCCGAGCCTTGCGTTCGGCAGCGCCCCAAAGGCGGCATTGATTGCCCCGCATGCAGAGGCAATTGCCGTTGATGGTGACATTGCGGACTGGGGTCCGGATGCCCAATGGCATCGCCTGCGTTTCGTCGACGACGCTCTTGGGGCGGCTCCTGCTACAGCCGATGCTGAGGCCGACGTTGCCCTGCGATATGATATTGCCAATGGTCATCTCTACGTCGCCATGAAGGTGGTCGACGACGTTGTGCTTACCGCGCGTCAGGAGACGAGCTTGCCCCGGGGCATCGGGCAAAATCCTGACGGGGTGCTGCTGTACATCGATCCGGGCCATGACGCGCGGTTTTCGGAAACGGTTGAACTCTCCTTTGTCGAGCGACCGATTGCAGCCGACGACGCCTTGCTTCCGCCTGGCGTTGTCGAAATCGCGCGTGTTCTATCGCCACATGGCATGACCGCAGAATGGAAAATCGACCTCGCAGGCCTGTTTGCGCACCGCGGACTGAACTGGCCCGTTACCAATCGCGGCGACTATATCCTGGGCTTTGATGCCATCTATTTCGACCGCGATAGCGAGACCGACGGCTCGATCCTCATGCTTTCACCCGGCCCACACGACGGTATCGACAATCGCCGCCTTGGCGATCTTTTCCTGCTTGCAGAATCTAGGCCTCTCGCTCGGCTGTCCGGCGCAGCCCGCTGGCCCGCTTTACAAGTGCGCCCGTCCGCTCCGCCCGCTTACGTCAGACTTCAAGCGATAGAGAATCCGGAGTTCGAGGTTCATGCCAATACCAGCGAAGATGGCAGTTTCACGCTGATCGCACCTGTCGGTGAGTACACCATCCACGCCATGGACACCCGCGTTCTTGCTGGTGATGCCGAACGCACCACGGTAGCAATTCCAGCCGAGGGTGCCGAACTTTCCGAAGCCTTGGTTGCGCCCACGCTGCCCGTTGATCTTGCGCGGCTGATACCTGAAGCTATGGAGCAATTCGGGGTCCGCACGGCCGGTGTTGCCTGGCTCAAGGATGGGGTACTGGCTTATGAAGGCACAGCCGGGACCCAGCTTAATGGCGAGGATGCGAGCCTCGACACTCGCTTTCGCCTAGCTTCGATTACAAAGTCTGTCACCACGATGGTGGCTCTTGATATGGTCAGGACCGGCGACTGGGACCTCGACCGACCGCTCGCGCATTCCTGGATGGACCCCGACATTGCCGAGGACCCGCGGAGCCGCCTGCTGACAACACGCATGGTGCTGAGGCACCTGACCGGCTTGCCCAACTGGCGGCAGAGTGATCCTCTGGCCTTTATCGACGAGCCGGGCGCACACCAGCACTATTCGGGCGAAGCCTTCGAACTTCTGCGCAGGGCAATCGAGGCTGATACCGGGGAGAGCCTGGAAGCCATTGCCCGACGGCGAATCTTTGCACCCGCCAACATGTCAGCGACGTCTTACCAATGGTCGGAGAACGACGCCGACCTGTTCGCCGGGGAATTCTATGCCAGCGGCGCTGCGGTCGAGCATTACCGCGGAGACGAAATCAATGCTGCTGCCAATTTGCTGACCACTCCGCGTGACCTCATCCGTTTTGCGCAATGGACCTTTGACTGGGCATCTGAAAACCCCGCACTTTTTGCGGGGCTTGCCGCCCCCAACGATCCCGCGCGGCTTCCTCTGGGGAACGAGGCATGGGCGCGCCATGGGCTCGGTTGGCTTGTCCATGACGACGACCGTATACTGGTGCTTGAGCACAGTGGTGGGCAACAAGGGATCCGCACACAACTGGTGCTCGTTCCCGAACGCCGCGAAGCTCTTGTCGTTCTCACCAATAGCAGCGGAGGTTGGCCACTGGTGCGAATGATTTTCGACGCCAGTCTCAATCAGGAGAACTTGTTAAGCGGGACAAGCCAACACCTGTTTTCGGATCTGGATGATTGAAGTATCGCGCTGTTTCATCTGGTTCCATCGGCACGTTGACATGAACCTGCTGCTGGCGCACCGAACAGGAATCGGGTCAGCAGAATTTGGCCGCTCTACTGAATTTGGATTTCCAAAGCAGTCAGTCCGTTAAAGGTCCAATTTCTGACGATAACCCGCTGCTTAGCCGATGACTGGTTTCGGGCACGCCAGATTGCGAAACAAAGGTTCGGAACTTGGGGTGGGAAGCGGACTTCTCCGTTTGCGATGACCTCACCGTTCATTCAGTGCTCGAAGGCTCCGTCGCTTCCTGTCCGGCCAAATACGCATCGCGCATTTCGAGTATTTCGCCCGGCACATGATCGTCAGACGGTTCCCTGCCAAGAAAATCGGACACGACCTTCCAGCCATCTTCCGTACGGCTAAGCACCATCAAACCTGAGCCGAGCAGAGCCCGCTCCCTGCCCATATCCATTCGCACATTCCAAGTCTTGTAGGTCACAAGCGCAGTGTTTTCGTATTGGTGGAACACGACACCGAATGTCTCATTTACGCTGGCGTCTTCCAATCCATTGGCGGTTTGGCGCTCTGTCAAACCCTCAAAACTGACAGGGTGGCCGTCTAATCCGTGATAGAAATAGCCTGGGGACACAAGCCGCGACCGCCTTTCATCTCGCTCCTCAACGGATGAATAGCCGCTATCCGCTGCAGCGTATTGGAGTGCAACGGCGATCGCCTCTGGATCGGGTGGATGCGAGCCACCGTATTCGATACCCGGTGGTCCAGCTTCCTGCGCGACGGTTGCCACGCTGACAAGTGACGTGCCCAGCGTGGCAACAATTAAGACGATTAAGCGCATTGGGATCTCCCCTGGATCTTCACGACGAAGCGTAAACGCCGCTGTTTTCAATAGCAACACACGACGCAATCCCCTCGTGGCTACTCTATTGGAGGCGCGGCGAATCGAAAACGGATGTTGCCCCAAGTGAAACGTGCGCAATCGGGTCGATAGCCGACTGGCAGTAATCGGGGTGGATAGCTGACGCCGTAGCTTGGAAATGCAACAAGTTTGTTATACGTCTCAACTGGGGGCCGATTTGCGCGTGGGAACAGGGGGCGGCATGCACCAAACTCAAAAAAGTCGGTTCTTACGCCTCACTGCGCTGACAATGATTATTTATGTCGTGCTTGCATTTGGCGCCGCGACCTGGATGCAGCCTTTTCGTCTCGAGCGATATGTAAAGCCTCTGGTCGTCGTGCATATCATCGCAAGCCTTGGCTGGTTGGCGATCTTCTTCGGCCAATCCGGCCTCGTGTTGCGTGGCGAGATCGAGAAGCATCGCCAAAGGCTTCCAATTGCCTCGGGGCTGGTGCTGGTCATAGCCGTCACTTCCGTCATTATCACGTTTCAATGGGGCAGTGCCCAGCGCGTCGTTGTGGAAACCCGTGATGTGGTAGCGTTCGCGGTTCTATTCGCTCTAGCCGTTTTTGCCGCGAAGCAAGCACGCTACGAGAATCATAAGCGGTTGATGCTTATCGCTGGATTGAACCTAATTCATCCAGCCCATGTGCGCGTGCCCAATATCTTCGACTGGCCGTTTTACATGTCATTGCCGATTACACTATTTAGCTGGATCGCCATCCCACTCGCCTATGATTGGCTCACGCAGCGAAAAGTTCACAAGGCGACGTGGTTTGGAATCGCGTTTACGCTGCTGAGCTTTGTTCTTGTCATCGCGATAGCATTTTCGCCACTGATGCCGCTGATCGAGACGGTTCTTTACGGCGAAAGCGGTGACTCTCGTCCACTTGGTTGAACGTAGTCTGCAATCGGGTCGTAAGCTGCCCGTCCGCTTCTGGCACATCGCTAGCGCGGTAAATCTGACGCGGAATGGGTGGAAAGCAGACCAAGACTATGTGCATCTTTAGATTGACGATCCGCTTCAATCTATGACTTATTTCTAGAGCGATGAGGTCGCTGCCGGGGAAGAGTTCGGCAGCCGAAAGTGCGCGGGCATTTTGCCGTAAGTCGCCCAACGCCACACGTATTCGAGTGGCCCATATGCGAAGCGGGCAAGCCACCAACTGCAGGCGAGAGTCATAGCGGCATAGAGGCTGAGCACTAATGCGAGCGAAGGGGCAGGCCCAAGTTTCCCGGCCATCCCAAGGCCAAATGGCATATATACGATCGTGAGCACCGCGCCATGTGCGACATACGCGCTCAATGCCATGCGCCCAACCGGGGCAAAAAACATTACGAGGCTTCTCCAACGAGAATGGAAAAGTAAGATAAGGACCAGCGCATATCCAAGTGCGTGCAACGGAGCGGCTACCATCTGCACCCACTCCTTCAACTCCTCAGGTCCGGTTAGGGCTCCTTCGTAAAGGGCGACTGCGATTGCGCTTAGCGCCATGCCAAGCGGCAGGACTAGCGTGGTAATCCGGCGAATCTGCGGAAGTAGCTCTTCAAGTCGATCCATCCAGCCTTGTTGCATTATCCATGCGCCGATCAAAAACCTTCCGAAGAGATAGAAGAGCCATCCGACAGCTGTCCCATAAACGAAGATCCGGACCAGAAAGGCTTCGCTGGTTTTAAATACCCAATTCCAATACTCGGCCTTGTCGATTGCGGTGGCTTCCACAGCTGCGAAATACACCCAACCATCGTCCGCATCGGGCAGGATAAGATTGCCAAGCGCATAGCCGCCGATCGCAAGTGCCAATCCACCCACCAATAGAAACGTTCTCGGAGCCCTATGGAGAAGTAGTAACAGCAAGCCTAGCGCAGCGTATTGGTGCAGGACATCTCCTGGGAAAATCATGAAGACGTTGATGAGGCCGATAGCCATCAGAACGATTAGTCGCCGAAAATAGATCTTCTCGAACGCCACTCCCCTCGCTTTAAGCCGCTCCATCATTACCCAGAAACCCATGCCAAATAGCGTGGCAAAAAGCGTGTTCGCTTTATCGAGGAACGCGAAATCGCTGAACAGCAGGACTGAATACTGGAGTGGGTCCGCACGCTGCGCTGCTTGCCAGACCTCATCTGTAGGGATGTTGTGGAACACACCGCCAACAAAGTGCACGACAAAAACGCCGAGCAAGGCAAAACCGCGCAGGATATCCAATTCGCCAATTCGCTCGGCTGAAGTTATCGGGGCTGAATCCGTCATTTGCTACGATACATTATCAACTAAGCCGAAGATGAAAAGTGCTACGGCAATTTACCGGCTAGCCCTGGTCAGGAATGTCCGCAATTGGGTGGAAAGCTGCCACTTGTCTTCGCACTGAGAATGCCTAACAATTCGCCTGATGAAACCTCGTGACGAGCATCACCGCGACGGCGATGGAATCCTTTCGCGTGCACACCAACAGCGCAGTTGAGCAGGGTAGCCAGGTGGAAATTGGGTCCGGGGGCTAGTCCGCCTCGCACTCTCGCCGATCGACGAAAGCGATCATCCGCTGATACGCGTCCTCGATCATGGTGACTTCCGCATCCTTCCGGTTGGCCATGTCTTTGGCCTGTTGCTTTAGCCGTGATCTGAGATCGGGATTGGGCACGCAGCCTTGAGCCTCGCGATGATCCATTTTGTCTATTTTGTCTTGGATGACCAAGGCGCTGTTTCGAATCGACTTCAATTCAGCCAGCTTCCAGTCAGTGAGCACCCTGCGTACCAAGAGGTGAATATCTTCGTCGGTCGGGGCATGCGTCGTCATAACTTTCTCCGCAGTGTATTATCAATATAATACACAGTAATTGAGCGAAGTGTCAATCCCTCCCCCCGGCGGCGGGGTGTCTTGGGTGGGATCGTTGTCCTTGACGTTGAGCCCATGTCGCATCGGAGTGGGCACCTGCGGGAATTTGAAGAGGAAGGTGCACGGATTGCACCATCGCTTAAGGTCCGCAATTTGGGTCGATAGCCGACAGGCGGCTTTTCAACAAAAGTGGCCAATAACGTACCATCTGTTCACGGTCCAACATCGGACGCGTCGGTGAATAATGAGTAGCGAGCGCATCAGTGTGCGCTGTCGAGTAACAGCCCGACGCAAGAATTGCCTGAGTAGATAACAGCTCATTTTAGCGTGAGGCTGCTCCACATCGAGAATGTTAATCAGTCTATGCGAGGCTGAGCAACTAAACAGTAGGAGCAATCGGAGCAAGTATCGTGCCGTCGTCCATTGACCGCGTCATCTACCGAGAGCGACGTCTCGGCTGGCTTTTCCCCGCCTTGATTTGCGTCACCGTCGCAATGATCGGGGGCATGGTCTGGCAGCAGATGCAGACCAGCAAAGCCAATGCCGAAACGCGAGAACTGGCAGTCTTGAGCACCCAGCTGGCGTGGCAAGCGGTGTATTATGACGAGGCGCTGACCAATGCCCTGCGCAACGCGATCGTGAGCGGCGAACCGGGATGGGCCGAACGATACAGGGAATTGCAGGCAAACCTTGATGGCGTGCTGGAGCAGGTGGAATCCGAATTGCCCGGAGACGCATCGGACGCATTCTTTGCGCAAACCGGCGCTGCCAATGATGAACTGTATGAACAGGAGGAAGCAGCGTTCCGCTTTCTCGAGCAGGGACAGCCCGAACGCGCACTACAGATCATCGACAGCCCTTCTTACGAGAGGAACAAGGACATCTATGCACTCGGGACCCGGCAACTGGTCGCTGATACCGAGGGTCTTATTGCCGATATTCGCGCCAGGAATGACGACGCCTCGCAAAGGCTGCGAATAATCTTCCTGCTGGGAATGGCGTTCCTGCTCCTGAGCTGGGGAATAACCTACCGGTTGCAGCGAACGCTGGTTTCCGAGGTGAGCTCGTTCAATCGCAAGCTCGAAGACCGTGTGGAAGAGCGCACGGGAGAACTCGCACGAAGCAACGCCAGGCTGGTCGAGGCAAACGAGACGGCACGGGAACTCCGCGAAAAAGCCGAAGAGGCCACCAAGGCCAAGGATATGTTCCTGGCCACGATGAGCCACGAGATCCGCACTCCGATGAACGGCGTCATCGGCATGATCGACCTGCTCAATGATAGCAGGCTGACTTCCGACCAGCGGCAGATGACCCGAACGATCAAGCAATCGGCGCATTCGCTGCTCGGCATTATCAACGATATCCTTGATTTCTCGAAGATCCAGGCGGGTAAGCTCGAACTCGACCCGATTCCGGTGTCGATTGAAGAAGTATTCGACGGGGTAGCCAGCACGATGGCACCGAATGCGGGCAGCAAGGCTGTCGCACTGGTCGCCTATTGCGACCCTGAAATCCCGTCCGTTGTCTGCGCCGACGAGGTGCGTCTGCGGCAGATCCTTTTCAATCTGCTGGGCAATGCCGTGAAGTTTACCGAGACAGGAACGGTCACCTTTACTGCCGAGCAGGTCGGCGTCGCCAAGAACGGGGTGACGGTCCGCTATGTCGTCAAGGACGAAGGCATCGGGATGACGCCCGAGCAGCTCTCGCACCTGTTCCAGCCGTTCCAGCAGGCCGAGTCCTCGACAACGCGCCGCTTCGGCGGGACCGGGCTTGGTCTCAGCATCGTGCGCGATCTGGTGGATGCGATGGGCGGCGAGATTGCTGTGGACAGCGAGCTCGGCCGGGGCTCGCGCTTTACCGTCACGCTCACGCACGAATTGGTCGACGAAGAGCAGCCGCCACAACAGCACGATCTCGCCGGGGTCCGAGCGCTCGCGCTGCTTCCACAAAACGACTTCGAAACGCGGATGATTGCCGCCTATGTCGCATCCCACGGCGGCGCGGTAGATGTGGTGCACGGCATCGAGGACCTCCTCGCGCGGGCAAAGCAAGCCGCGCGGGAGGGCGAGCGGCACGATCTCGTCTTCCTCGACCATCACTACGATTCCCACACCAAACAAAGCATTCACGCGCACTTCCGGGACGAGACGCAATTGGCCGACCTGCCGTTCGTAATCGCCCGCTCTAGCTTTGGCTCCGAAGCGTCGGTCGACCTGCCTGATACGATCGCAATTCCCGCGCCGCCCATGACCCGCTACGCGCTCGTCAATGCCTTTGCCGCGGCACTCGGTCGGGCCAACCTCGAGGCTCCGCTGGGGCGCACTTCGGATGTCAAGATCGATAGGGAAGCGCCGTCAGTCGAAGGTGCCATCCAAAACAAAGAACTCGTCCTCGTTGTCGAAGACAACAAGACCAATCAAGACGTCATTTCGCGCCAGCTCGACAGGTTGGGGTATCGCTGCGAGATCGCCAACCACGGTGAAGAGGGGCTCGAAGCCATTGCCACGGGCCGTTTTTCGCTGGTCCTGTCGGACGTCCACATGCCGACCATGGACGGGTTCACGATGACAGCCCGCCTGCGTGAACAGGAAGAGCATTCGGGATCCAAACGGATGCCGATCGTCGCCATCACGGCGAATGCCTTGCCCGGAGAAGCCGACCGATGCCTCCAGGCCGGCATGGATGATTACCTGTCCAAACCGATCGCGATGGGCAAGCTCAAGACCATTCTGTTGCGCTGGCTCCCGCATACCGCCACCGCGTCGCCATCGCCGCGAAACGGGCCGGACCCGGTAGCGGATCGAAAGGCTGCCGAACCAGCCACAGCAGCAGCCGACCGGCCGCTTATCGATACGAGCGTGCTCGAGGAGATGTTCGGCGATGATCCGGATCTCATCGCCGACGTGCTGAACGATTTCCTCGGCCCGGCATGGGAGACGGTGGAAGAGCTCGAAAGCGCAGTGACAGCCAGAGATGCGCAAGCGGTGGGCATGGCAGCGCACAAGCTCAAATCATCGGCCAAGACCATCGGCGCGGGGACGCTTCACGAGCTCTGCCTGACGCTGGAAGCGGCGGGAAAGGAAGGCGACTGGAAGCAGATTGATGACCGGTGGCCCGAAGTCCGGAAAACCATGGAGCTGGTCACGGCGGCGATCGCCGCACGATAGCTGCGCTCCGATCGGAAATCAGATCAGCTTGGCGAGATCTTCCCGCCTGGGCGGCTTTTCGAGCTGGCCGACGACGTTGAGGTTGTGCGCCTCGCCCATTTCGGCAGCCCAGTCGCGAACCTCGTCATGCTCGCCGCTGACGACGATGATCTTGCCGCCAAAGCCCTCGGGCATATTTCGCAGGAACTGGATCCCATCGAGCCCCGGCATGTTGATGTCGAGCAGGAGATGGCTGAAGCGGCCAGGTTCGAGCCGAATGGCGCCCAGGGCTTCGCGCGGGTCGCTGTGGGTCATGATGCGCTCATGCCCCAGCGCCCTGACCTGCCGTTCGATTATACTCAACATAAACGGATCGTCGTCGACTATAAGAAGGTCTGTCATTTCAGCCACCTGTATTGCACCGGAAAACCATAGTGCGGCGATCCTAACTTATGGTAAAACACAACAGGGAGAACAGTCGGTCGATTGGTAGATCAGCCGGAAGACTTGAATAATCCAAGGTGCGAGGGCGGGGCACAACCAGTCTTCTCTGCCACGAGAATAGCTTTCCTTGCAGCCGGGCGAAAGTTTCCTTCAGGTTTTCTTGCCAAATCCCTGTTTCGCCCCTCAGGGAATTTCCGTTTGGAGATTGCGAATTTCTGCCATTCTCCCGACCTGAAGGATGAGAATCAGACCAGCGAAATGACATTTTCCCTGTAGATGCCCTGATTATCCAGGAAATCCGCCACGGAAACAGGTTCGCTCATGGCTGTGTCCACTACCGGTTTTTCATGAACCGTGGGTGTGATGGGACATTCATGACCGAAAAACTCCCGGACATAGCGAAGGGTTCTGGCGTTGCCTGCCCCGGCAAGCTAACGGCGCTCGCATGAGCGAAAACTCCATCCTCGTCCTCGCCACCGGCGGCACTATTGCCGGGCAAGCCGGGTCTGCGACGCGGCGCGATTATCGGCCGGGGCAGATCGACATTGCAGACTTCCTGGCCGAATTCGATACGCTGGGCGTGGAAGCACGGTTGGTGGGTCGGCAAATTGCTGCGATTGATTCCGCCAATATCGGGACGGAAATCTGGCGAGAACTGCACAGTGCATGCATGGAAGCGATGCTTGATCCGCAATGCGGCGGAGCAATCATCACCCATGGGACAGACACGGCGGAGGAAACCGCCTTCCTACTCGATCTCACTCTACCCACTACCAAACCCGTAGTGCTGGTGGGCGCAATGCGGCCGGCCGATGCCGTGGGCAGCGACGGTCTCCGCAATTTCGCCAATGCGGTGCAGGTGGCGGTGGATCCAGATGCCGCAGGCCGCGGCGTGCTGCTGGTGATGGGCGACAACGTGCTTTCCGCCCGCGATGCACGCAAGGCCCGGACAACGGGGTCCAACGCATTCGAAGGCTTTCCGCGAGGCCCGATTGGTCTTGCCACCCCGTCATCGCTCGACTGGCTTTCCCCGCCCTGGCGCGTGATGGAAGAACCGCGCTTCCCCTTCCCTGAAGAGTTTCCGTCGGTACCGATCCTGCATGCCTTTGCGGGAATGGATGGCGCCACCATCGAACGGGCAGTGGCAAACGGTGCGAACGGCATCGTGCTGGCAGGTATGGGAGAAGGCAATGCGCCCGATAGTGTCCGCGCAGCTCTGGCAGAGGCCGTGCGCAAGGGCATCCCGGTCGTTCGCTCCACCAGAGTGGATGAGGGGCTGATCGACCCCGAACCCGGCGATGCGCTGAACGGCTTCATCGCCTCCCGCGCACTCGGCCCGGCCAAAGCGCGAATCCTGTTGCAAGTGCTGGTGGCAAACGGCGTCACCGATCAGGCGCGAGCACAAACCGCCTTCGACAATCGCTGAGGCATGCCGGGCCTCAGGCGGCGAGCAGCGCGCCCTGCCCAATATTCTCGAAGTAACGTGCCATCGCATCCACGGCCTTGTCGGTCAGGCCGATAAAGGCGCGGCGACGGTCAGTCTCATCCTGCACCCGTTCAAACAGGCCTGCCTCCACCATTTGCCCGATCCAGCGCAACGCCGTCGTTGGCGGCACCCCGGACGCGATGCAAAGCGAGGTCACGCATACGCGCTGACGCTCCACCCGCGCCGCAGTCAGATCTAGCAGCATGTCCCAAGCCGGGTCGGCAAACAGCTCTGCATCAAAGAACTTCTCGCGCGCCTTGCGCTGCGCGATAATCTGCCGGACAAGCCGCGCATCGGGCAAAGGCGGCCTCGGCTTGCGGATGAGCTCTCCGGTGGCATGCGTGTCCTGTGAAGTATAGCCGTCGGGCTGGTATCCATCGCCCGGGCTTTCAAAGCGGAACGCCCCACCGGCACGGGTCTTTCCGATTCCGAATGATTTCTGCGCATCCATACGATCAAGCCGTTCGGCAATGTGCCCAACCTGCTCGGTCAGGCGCAACAGGGTCAGGCGATCGCTTTCCGACAATTCGCGCAGCCGCAGCTTGGAGATCTGCGCCAGCACGCGGCCCAGCGCTATCACGCGTTCGGCACGATGCGGATCGACGAGGATCTGCGGGTTGGACTGGGCGCAACAGCCGAAAACCGCATCGAGCGCGTCCAAGCTCGTCGAAATGACCAGTCGCGCGCCAGAGTTGCGCGCCCTGCTGTCCAGCCGCGCCAGCATTGCCATCGCGGCAGCATCGGGAGCCGGGCAATCGATCAGCACGAGCTCACCCAGGGTCCGGGCATCCCCCGCCATCAATTGTGTCAAGTTGCCGCATTCGCGCACGCTAAAGCCAGCCTGCGACACGTCTTCTTCCATTTCACCGCGCAACAGATCACAATCGGCAAAGATGGAAACGGCCAGCGGCAGACCGGCCGCATCGGCCGCCATGTCATAGGCAAAATCGTCTTCTGGCATTGCTTGCTCCAAACTGCACGCCGACTCACAGTACGAACACAGTGAGAACAAAACAAGATCATGTCAAGTAGATGGAGATTCTTTGCCATGCGTCTGAACTTTTCACCTCGTCCTGCGGACTAACCATGCGACAGCTTCCAGACGGGGTGGAAATTGAGGCAGACAGAGCAAGTCCTAGACGAGCTTCTCGTCACACTGGTTTGGAACGGTGACAGAGCGGCTGCCGAAAGACTGGCCCGGCGCTGGCACCCACGCCTGCTGCGCGCGGCACGCCGGATGCTGGGCGATGCGGAAGCGGCGCAAAGTGTAAGTCAGGACTGCTGGCTGGCGATTGCAAAAAGCATTCACCGCCTGTCTGATCCGGCGCGCTTCGCCTCTTGGGCTTTCACCATATTAAGGCGCCGGTGCGCCGATGAGATCAGGCGAAAGCAATCGAAGCGGCAAGTGTTCTCGGATGATCGTGCACGCGAAATCGCAATCATTGCGCCATGTGCAGACAGCGTCGCCATCGCGCAGGCCTTCGCCGCCCTGCCGCCCGACCAGCGCCTCTCCGCACACTTGTTTTTCGTCGAAGGACTGACACTCGCCGAGCTGGCGGAGGTCCAGAACATTCCCGTCGGGACGGCGAAGTCACGCCTTTTTTACGCCCGCCAGAAGTTAAAGGCGGCTCTTTCAGGAGAAAACTCATGACCAATATCGACGATCGGATCGGTGCGGCGCTTGATGCAGACGATCGCGCGTTCCTTGAACAGCTGGATGACGGGCGCGGCCTGTTCCGCCAGATTGGAGACAGCCTCGGCGGACCCTTGGGAGGCTGGGCCAAGCTCGTCTTCGCTGTCACATTCATTTCGGCAATCGTGACATTCTATGCCGTTTGGCAGATGTTCAATGCCCAAGAAACGCGCGATCTCACACTATGGGCAACCGCAGTGATCGTCCTTTTTACAGGCATCGGCTTTTTAAAGGACTGGTTCTTCAGCCGAATGAACATGCTCGCCATCCTGCGCGAGGTAAAACGGCTTGAACTCCAGATCGCGATGCTGAGCGAGAAGCGCGATTGATCAATCTGCGAAGGGGTCCCGCACAAGGATCGTATCGTCGCGTTCGGGGCTGGTCGAAACGCTCGCGACCGGGCATTCGATCAGCTCTTCGATCCGGCGGATATACTTGATTGCCTGCGCGGGGAGCTCTGCCCAACTGCGCGCACCTACGGTTGTACCTTCCCAGCCTTTAAACTCTTCGTAAACTGGTTCGACGGCTGACTGCTCGGCAGCATGCGACGGCAGATAGTCAAGCACCTTGTCGCCAAGCTTATATCCGGTGCAAATCTTGATCGTCTCGAACCCGTCGAGCACGTCGATCTTGGTAAGTGCAATACCGGTTACGCCCGAAAGGGCACAGGTCTGGCGAACCAGCACGGCGTCGAACCAACCGCAGCGGCGCTTGCGTGCAGTGACAGTGCCGAATTCATGGCCCCGTTCGCCCAGACGTTGGCCTGTCTCGTCCTCCAGCTCGGTCGGAAATGGGCCGCTGCCGACACGCGTTGTATAGGCTTTTACGATGCCGAGAACAAAGCCAGCGCTGCCTGGGCCGAGGCCAGAACCGCTCGCCACCGTCCCGCTTACCGTGTTGGAACTGGTGACAAAGGGATACGTGCCGTGGTCGACATCCAGCAGCACGCCCTGTGCACCTTCGAAAAGTATCTTCGCACCCGTCTTGCGTACTTCGTTGAGCCGTTTCCAAACCGGCTGGGCGAATTGCTGCACGAAAGGCGCGATCTCTCGGAGCTCTGCCAGCAGACCGGCACGGTCCACCGGATCCTGGCCGAAGCCGGCGCGCAGCGCATCGTGATGCGCGCATAGTCGGTCTAGCTGCGGCTCCAGATCGTCAAGATGCGCAAGATCGCACACACGGATCGCACGCCGGCCAACCTTGTCTTCATAGGCCGGGCCGATACCGCGGCCGGTCGTTCCGATCTTGCCCTTGCCCGCAGCGGTTTCGCGCAGGCCATCGAGATCGCGGTGTAGCGGCAGAATAAGCGGGCAATTGTCGGCAATGCCAAATTTCTCCGGCGTGATGGAGACGCCCTGACTTTCCAGCTTGGCCATTTCATCGCGCAGCGCCCACGGGTCAAGCACGACGCCATTGCCGATCAGGCTGAGCGTTCCGGTGACGATCCCGCTCGGCAGCAGGCTGAGTTTGTAGGTCTGGTCACCCACCACCAGCGTGTGACCGGCATTGTGGCCACCCTGGAAGCGCACTACTGCATCGGCACGGGTCGCGAGCCAATCGACGATCTTGCCCTTGCCTTCATCGCCCCATTGGGCGCCGATCACTGTGACATTTGCCATGCGGTGAATCCTGCGATTTACAAGCCAAAGCGCGCCCTAGGCGCTCGCGCTGGCAGGGGCAATGGCATAAGCCTTGGCCAGATGGGAAAACCGGCGTTGCTGCTGAACGCGAGATCCGTCGGGTCGGCTATGATTAATCGCACTTAACCCTTCAGGGCAAACGCGAATTAACCAGCATCTGGCAGTCGGGACGCATGAACGGCTGTCTCGAGGGGGCCAAATGCTGGACGAAAACACGCCAATCCATGCCGACAGTGTGTCACAGGAAAGCGATACCGCCCGCAGCGATTCCACAAGAATGAGTACGGCAAAGGCCCTGGGCAGGGCAGCCGGCGTCATGGCTATGGCAAGTGCGACAGCGGCTTGTGGCGGCGGCAGTTCCGGCGGCGGAGGCTCTGGCCCCACAGGCGGTGGCGGTTCCACCCCAACGCCCACTCCTGTTGTCGCAAAACCGGAAACCGATCAGCAGGCCGCCCGCTTTATTCTACAAGCTTCGCTGAGCGCCTCGCCCGGTCAGATCGCCGCAGTGCGTGATCAGGGCTACGAGCCGTGGCTTGATGCACAAATGCGCGCAAGCAATGCCCAAACCGCAGAGCAGTTCTTTGCATCCCGCGGACATGACGATTTCGAGAACGGACAGTATTTCAACTCGTCCCTTGCCGACCACATGATGTGGAAGCAGTTGATGCAGGGTGGCAACGGCGTGCGCAAACGCGTCGCTCTAGCCCTTTCGGAATTCTTCGTTGTTTCGACCAACTCTGTAGATGTGACCTGGCGCGCGCAGGCCATGGGGTATTACTGGGATACACTGAACGAGCACGCTTTCGGCAATTTTCGCGATCTTTTGGAGGCGATCACGCTCAATCCCGCAATGGGTGTTTTTCTCAACACTCGCGGCAACCAAAAGGCAGACCCGGCTTCGGGGCGCGTTCCCGATGAGAATTTCGGCCGCGAGATCATGCAGCTCTTCACCATCGGCCTGTATGAGCTGAACGACGATGGCACCGTGCGCCTGGATGGCAGCGGCGAGCCCATCGAGACCTACGACAATGACGATGTGACCGGGATCGCCAAGGCTTTTACCGGCTACGACTTCGATATGACCGGCGTCGAAAGCCGACAGGTTCCAGGCGAAAATTACACCCTGCCGGAGGTGGGCTGGATACGCCAGCCGATGACCGCAGACACCAACCGATGGCGGCAAACCTGGCTGGCAGGTCGTGATTTCCATTCGGCAGAGGAAAAGAGTTTCCTGGGCACGACCATCCCGGCAGGTACCGGCGCGGCCGAGACCTTGCGCATAACGATGGATACGCTGTTCAACCATCCCAATGTCGGCCCGTTCTTCGGCAAACAGATGATCCAGCGGCTGGTCACCAGCAATCCAAGCCGGAGCTATGTGCGCCGCGTTGCTGACGCGTTTAACGATAATGGTTCCGGCGTTCGCGGCGACATGCGCGCGGTGTTCAAGGCCATCCTGCTCGATGATGAAGCCGTGTCGGAAGACAATCTGAAAAATGCCCAATTCGGCAAATTGCGCGAACCGATGGTCAAGCTGGCGCAGTGGGGGCGTACTTTCGGTGCCACTTCTGCCAGTGGAAATTGGGAATTGCGCGAGTTGGCCGATGCAGCCTCGCGTCTGGGGCAATCTCCGTTGCGCTCGCCTTCCGTCTTCAACTTCTTCCGCCCGGGCTACGTGCCGCAAAATTCGGAAACCGCTTCCGCAGGCCTCGTTGCGCCGGAAATGCAGCTCGTCAACGAGACCAGCGTTGCCGGCTACGTCAATTTCATTGAGCGGTTCATTAGCGGCGATACCTGGCTCGCCAATGATGTGAAGGCGGATTACGCCAACCAGCTTCCGATCGCACACGATACGCAAGCATTGGTCGACCAGCTCGATCTGCTTTTGACGGCTGGCCAGTTGAGCGACGACACGCGCGCCACCATCACCGGCGCGCTCGATGCCAATGCTGTGACGCAAACCGACAGCGAGGATGTAAAGCGGGCGCGCATCCACGCCGCCGTGTTCATGGTGATGATCTCCAACGATTACACGGTCCAGCGATAGGAGCGCCTGCCATGTTTATCGGCAAGAATCTCGAAATTACGCGCCGCGCCTTCCTCCAGCGCTCAAGTCAGCTGGCTGCCGTTGGTGCGGCATCCTCCTACGCGCTTGGCCTTGCGGGCATGGGCGAAGCCGCAGCGTTCAGCTCTGCGGGCGGCTATAAGGCGCTGGTCTGCGTGTTCCTGTATGGCGGGAACGACCACGCGAACACGATCATCCCCTTCGATGACACCAATTACGGCCGCTATGCAGCCATTCGCGGTCGCGCATCCGAAGGCGGCATCGCGCTATCGCAGTCGAGCCTTGCCGGCACGGTCCTGCCAACCCCGTCAGGCCAGACGCTGACGGACGATATGACGCTGGCCCTGGCTCCGACAATGCCGCGTCTTGCTGCTCGTTATGGAGAAGGCGCAATGGCGCCGCTGCTCAATGTCGGTCCGCTGGTTGTTCCGCTGACTAAAATGCAATTTGAGAGCGGGAACAATTCCAGCTTTCCGCGCCCGTCAAAGTTGTTTTCCCATAATGACCAGCAGTCGACCTGGCAAAGCTCACAGCCTGAAGGCTCGATTACCGGTTGGGGTGGGCGAATGGGAGACCTTGCGCAAACCGGCAACACGAACGCAATGTTCACAGCAATTAATGCCTCCAGCAACGCGGTTTTCCTTGCCGGGAATGAGGCGCAACCGTACCAGCTCTCGGGCAGCTCGGCGACGACCATTCGTGGCCTTTCGCGGCGAGTTTACGGCTCGAGTGAAGTGTCTGGCGCGCTGAATTCGCTGCTCACTACGCACCACGGCCATATGCTGCAGGCCGACCATGCGCAAACGCTGGCGCGTTCCATCAGTTATGGCGATTTTGTGAACTCCGCGCTCAATAGCGTTTCGCTCACGACCGATTTCGGAACGGGGAATTCACTGGCAAACCAACTGCAAACAGTGGCTCGGCTAATCGCTGCGCGCGATGCGTTAAGCGTCACGCGCCAGGTCTTCTTTGTCAGCATTGGCGGCTTCGATCACCATGACGGGCTGATCGGATCGCACGAGAACCTGCTTGGCGTGGTCGACTTCGCGCTCGACGCATTCTACCGCGCAACGCAGGAACTGGGCGTGGCCGACAAGGTCACGACCTTTACAGCATCGGACTTCGGCCGCACGCTGGCATCCAATGGCGACGGATCAGATCACGGCTGGGGCAGCCATCACATGATCCTGGGCGGCGCCGTGAATGGCGGCCGCTTCTACGGCACCGCGCCTGCGATTACAGTTGACGGACCGGATGATGTGGGGCGCGGACGCCTGCTACCGACAACCGCAGTGGACGAATACTCGGCAACACTCGCGAAATGG
This sequence comes from uncultured Sphingomonadaceae bacterium, assembly GCA_964422435.1. Taxonomy (GTDB): domain Bacteria; phylum Pseudomonadota; class Alphaproteobacteria; order Sphingomonadales; family Sphingomonadaceae; genus Alteraurantiacibacter. The sequence continues at coordinate 12,832 of CAYRBB010000020.1, read as the reverse complement.
TTCGGCGTGTCGGCCAGCGAGATGCCGAGCATTTCCCCCAATATCGGCCGTTTCAACAATCCCGATCTCGGCTTTATGCAGGCTGCGACCTGACGCAATCCGGCCTTGCGCCCGCTACGATTGATCGGCTTGCGCGCGTTATGCACTAGAACGGCTTCACTTCCCCACCATCGAGCGTGTGCGAGCAGCCAAGCGTTTTTCCGTCATCGCTATTCGATAGCGCCGCTACTGTCCGCCAGCCCTCGCGGCGCAGCTCTGCAGCCGCAATGCGATCATGGCCAAGCGGCAAGAACACGCGCTGGCCCATATCCTCATTGGCTTTGACCGCCTCGATCAACTCTTCGGGATAAAGCGAGAAACCGGTGGCGACTTCATTCGTCCCGCCGATGCAGTAAGTGCCACCCCGCCCCAAAGCGCCGCGCACACCATCGGCGTAGAGCGTAAAGCCCAGCCAGCTTTGATATTCGAATCCGTGGCGCTCCGATGGGTCGAGCGTGATGCGCGCGCGGCCTTCAATACCGGAGGCAATCTCGCGCAGAGCTTCGATACGGCTATCAAGTACTCCCGACGTATCGATGGCATCGAGCTTTCCGGCGGCTTCGGCAATGGGCCCGGCGGCATGGATCAGCGGCAGATAGGCTTCGCCACCTGCATCGACCAATCCGCCCGCATCCTTGGCATCGAGCTCGCGCACGACAGCAGCCCTTGTGTCGGCATCGAGCGGGAGCGGGCCGTTAGCGAGCGTTTCCACCAGGTCGGGTAGTGTGAAGTCGACCGAGATGCCGGTCGCGCCAGCGGCTTCCAGGGCCTCTATCGCGAGCGTAACAACTTCGCCCGCCGCTGCGACGCTATCGGTCCCGATGATTTCTGCGCCAACCTGAAGGTTTTCGCGACGCGGATCGAGCATATCGCCCTGGATGCGCGCCACTTGCCCGGCATAACACAGCCGCAATGGGCGCGGTGCATCGGCAAGACCCGTGGCGGCAATGCGACTGACCTGTACCGTCATGTCAGAGCGCAGCGCGAGCCCGCGGAGGCTCTTAGGATCGACAAAGCGAAACAGATTGCGCGTTTTCAGGCCATCCATCCGCGCCGCCATGCTCGCCTCAAACTCGATAAGCGGCGGGCGCACTCGATCATAGCCATGCGCGCGCATCGAATCGAGCAACGCACGCTGGATACGGGCCGCGGCCGCCGCGCTTTGCGGCAATCGGTCTTCGAGCCCTTCGGGCAGCAGGTCCTGTGTCGGATCGGTCATGCCGCGCTCCATAAGCGCAAGATTGTCAGAACGAAAGCGCCCTGACTTTCTTGACACCCTGCAAGGCGCAGACTGCATCCTGCACGTCCTTGCTCGGAGCCTGATCCAGCGAAAGGAGCAAGACGGCATCTCCGCCCCGATGCTTGTCCGGCAGGCGGCGACCGAGGTGGAAATTGCCGATATTGATCTCGGCTTCACCCAACACCGAACCGAGGCGACCGATAAAGCCTGGCGTATCCTCGTTCACGATATAGATCATGTGGCCTTCCAGATCGGTTTCGATCCGCGTCCCGGCGATCTCCACCAGACGCATTTCGGATTCGCCGAACAGGCTACCCGCGACCTCGCGTCGGCGGTCCGGCGTCTTGGCAATCACACGCAGCAGTGTGTGATAATCGCCTTCGTCATTGTGACGCACTTCGCGCACATCGAGACCGCGCTCTTTCGCGAGAATCGGCGCGTTAACCATATTGATACTGTCGGACCAGCGGCCCATCATTCCCGCCAGCACCGCCGAGGTGATCGGTTTGAGGTTCAGCTCTGCTGCCGCGCCCGAGACCTCTATGGTGATGGCATTCACATCCGGCCCTTCAAGCTGACCTACGAGCGAACCCAGCTTTTCGCCCAGTGCGATATAAGGCTTGAGGCGCGGAGCCTCCTCTGCGCTCAGACTCGGCACGTTGAGCGCGTTGATAACACCGCCACTGACGAGGTAATCTGCCATCTGCTCGGCCACCTGCAATGCGACATTGACCTGCGCCTCTGTCGTCGAGGCACCAAGGTGCGGCGTGCAGATGAAATTGGGCGCGCCGAACAGCGGGTTTTCGGTCGCAGGTTCTTCGGCAAACACATCCAGCGCGGCACCAGCCACGTGACCGCTTTCGAGAAGGTCTTTCAGGGCCGCCTCGTCGATCAAGCCGCCGCGCGCGCAGTTGACAATACGGACCCCGGGCTTGGCGGCTTCAAGCCGTTCGCGGCTGAGGATGTTGCGCGTCTCGTCAGTCAGCGGGGTGTGCAGCGTGATGAAATCCGCGCGCTCGAGCAGCTTGCCAAGGTCGACCTTCTCGACCCCGAGTTCCATGGCGCGCTCGGGTGTCAGGAAAGGGTCGTAGGCGATCACCTTCATGCGCAGCCCCTGCGCGCGGCTGGCGACGATGCTGCCGATATTGCCCGAACCGATCAGGCCGAGCGTTTTGCCGGTGACTTCGACACCCATGAAATCCTTCTTCGGCCACTCACCCGCCTGCGTGCGGCGGTTGGCTTCGGGAATCTGCCGCGCGAGCGCGAGCAGCATGGCGATGGCGTGTTCGGCGGTGGTGATGGAGTTGCCGAATGGCGTGTTCATCACGACTACGCCGTACGAACTGGCCTTCGGGATGTCGACATTGTCGACGCCTATGCCCGCGCGGCCGATGACCTTCAGGTTGGTCGCAGCCTCAAGGATTTCACCAGTCACCTTGGTCGAAGACCGGATTGCGAGGCCGTCATACTCGCCGATGCGCGCTTTCAGCTGTTCGGGAGATTCGCCAGTGATCACATCGACATCGCAGCCGCGCTCTTCAAAAATGCGCGCGGCATTGGGGTCCATCTTGTCGGAAATAAGAACTTTGGGTTTGGTCATTTTTCGAAATCCATCTGTGATTTCGTCATCCTCGCAAAGGCGGGGATCCAGAGCGGAGCCACTTCCGTCTCAACTGGATTCCCGCCTCCGCGGGAATGACGAATTGATTGAGAAGCAAGTTAAAGATTGCCCGCCTTGAGCTCTTCGTAAGCCCATTCGATCCACGGCAGCAGGCGGCGGATATCTTCGGCTTCCACCGAACCCCCGCACCAGACACGCAGGCCCGGAGGAGCATCGCGATAGCCATTGAAATCGTATCCGACTTCGAGCTCTTCGAGCTTGGCGGCGATCTTTTTGGGCACGCCTGCTCTGTCCTCGTCGGACAGGCTCTCATACCATTCGCCCTGGAAGACCATGCACACGCCGGTATTTGTCTGCTGCGCGGGATCGCTCGCCATATTGCGCAGCCACGGAGTGGCTTCAATCCAATCCTTGACGATCTGCGCGTTGGTGTCCGCGCGTTCGATCAGCGCCGCACGACCGCCAATCGACTTCGCCCATTCGAGGCACCAGATGTAGTCTTCCACCGCTAGCATGCTTGGCGTATTGATCGTCGCGCCTTCGAAGATCGCAGTGTTGAGCTTGTCGCCCTTCTTCAGACGGAACAGCTTGGGGAGCGGCCAGTCGGGATCGTAACTTTCGATCCGCGCGATAGCCTTCGGGCTGAGGATCAGCATGCCATGTGCGGCTTCCGAACCCATCACCTTCTGCCAGCTGAATGTCGTCGCATCGAGCTTTGCCCAGTCCATTTCCATCGCGAAAATGGCACTGGTCGCATCGTTGATGGTAATGCCCTTGCGACCCGGCTCCAGCCAGTCGGTATTCGGGATTTTCGCGCCCGAGGTCGTGCCGTTCCAGGTGAAGACGACATCGTGATCCTGCGGGATGTTGGCGAGATCGGGAATTTCGCCATAATCGGCGGTGAGCGTGGTCAGGTCCTTCAGCTTGAGCTGCTTGACCGCATCTTGAATCCAGACATTGCCGAAGCTTTCCCAAGCAGCCACGGTAGCCGGACCTGCACCCAGCATCGTCCACATCGCGCATTCGAGGGCACCGGTGTCCGAACCCGGCATAATGCCGACGAGATAATCTTCGGGCACGCCAAGGAGTTCGCGCGTCAGGTCGATGGCGTATTTGAGGCGCGCCTTGCCAAGTTTGGAGCGATGCGAGCGCCCAAGACTGTCAGTCGAAAGTTTGGAAGCGTCCCATCCGGGTGGCTTGGCCGTGGGACCGGATGAGAAAAAAGGGCGCTCCGGCCGGAGCGTTGGCATAGTATTCATCAGTATTCTCTCCTCGCAGAGAGCGCGCGCGGCGTTGGGACCGCGTGGCCCGCAGGCGGAACTAGAGATACGCGTGGGAGAGTCAAAGGTTACTTGAGAAACGATCAGCAGTGCCTGCCAAAAGGCAAGTTGGTTACTTCACTATTAACCATTCATGCCGCAGCCGTGTTAACCACTGTATGTACATGTAAAGTGCTATGAAACGTGTTTGGACCATCAGCTTCGTTAGCTTTGCTTTGGCGGGCTGCTCGCTTGTTCCGGGATCGGATTATCAGCCGCATGAGCGCGACTCTGCCAGCGCGACCGGCGCGCCTGCACGCACCAGCACACTTGCATCATCACCACGCGTCGGTATGCGGCCCGCCATTGCCATGCGCGAAGCCGATGCCCAGTGCCTGACCCAGCTGAGCGATGCGGGCGCGAGCTTCGATGCCTTGCCCGATGAATATACCGATCACGGCTGCAGCACGCTGAACACTGTGCAAATGCATGCCTTGCAAGGTGATGGCGGACGACTGAATGTGAGCAACCTTGGCCCGGTGACATGCCCGGTCTCGGCTGCCTTTGCTGGATGGGCACGCTTTGGCGTTGACCGGGCGGCGCGGCAGATTTTCGGCCAGCCACTGGCCAGCATCCAGACGATGGGAAGCTATTCCTGCCGGAACGTGGCAGGCACATCTCGCAGATCGGGTCATGCAAGTGCCGCAGCTATCGATATTGGTGGCTTCGTGCTGGCTGACGGTCGTCGCATCAGCGTTGCACAAGGTTGGAACGGAAACGCACAGGAGCGTGAATTCCTGCGCGTCATACAACGCAGTGCCTGCCGCAGGTTCAACACCGTCCTCGGACCGGACTACAATGCCGCGCATCGCGATCACTTCCATGTCGAGGGCGTGATCGACGGAAACTCCTACTGCCGCTGACCCTTCGCGGATCATAAGACAGTTACCGACCCAGTAGCCGTACCGACCGGGCCGCTGGTGTCGTATCTGCGGTGTTTTCCCCGGCTTTTGCCAGATCAGCCTCAAGCCGCAGGCGAACGGCTTCAGCAGCATGGCTTGCGCCAAGCTTCTCCATCATATTCGCACGGTGAATTTCGACGGTGCGCGGGCTAATCTCGAGTTCGCGCGCAATGACCTTGTTCGAGCACCCCTCGGTCAACCAGTCGAGCACTTCGCGTTCGCGATTGGAAAGCGCACCGATCCGGAGGCGTGCATTGATCAGACGCCGACGCGCTTCGGCATGGTGCCCGGCATCCCTTTGTACGTGGTCGACTATGCGGCGAAGACCATCCTCGGTCGGCGGGAGAACAAGGAAGTCGAGAGCACCCGCCTGAATGGCCTCTACCACTTCATCAACACCCGGATTCTCGCGCGCGACGACCAACGGGATCCAAATGCCGTGATCAGCCAACCTTTCCAGCAACTGGCCGATACCGATCTCCAAGACGTTGGCCAACGCGATGATAACACCCTCTTGCGGTGCGATGTCGAGCAGTTTGGCGAGGTCGGAATAGACTTCCGCTTGATGTCCCAAAGAAAGCGCCAAGCGCGACTGAGATCGGAGAGAGAGGCTGTCGTTCCCAACGATATGCATGGTGAGCCTCTGTTCCATGCGAGGAAGTTTGAACCGGAAAAGGCGATTTTACATTCCGTATTAATACGGATTTGCACCTATTCGCCGACAATGGATATCGCTGAACCGCAGAAAAGCGCGGTAATTTTAGCTCCGGACTGGACGTTACGTGAAAAACCTGTGCATGTGATCGTGCACAATTGTCGCAATTATACAATTGAAGCGCTGTAATTAGGTAATTTTACTTGGCGCACCGAAGTTATAATCCGGCAAAGAGTGGAAAGCGGAACGTAGAGCATCACTCCATTTGCGCGATATTGAATCGAAATAGGGATCGTCATGCTCGATCCGACGCTCGTGCGTAGGCGTAAACGCATCGCGTTCGATCACCATAAGGTCTAGCGGCAGGCCAACCGACAAATTCGCCTTCAGCGTGGAATCGAAGCTGACTACCAGCAACTTCACTGCATCTTCAAAGCTCATTTCCCGATCATAGCCACGGATCAGAATAGGGCGACCATATTTGGTCTCGCCGATCTGGAAAAACGGCGTGTCAAAACTTGCCTCGATGAAATTCCCTTCGGGATAAATCATGAAAAGGCGCGGTTCCATCCCACCGATCTGTCCCGCCAGAATAATAGAAGCGGTAAACCGCCCCTTACCCCGCGCGCCGTTGGAGTCCTGCGTTTGTTCGATGGTTTCACGCAGCAGCTTGCCTGTTTCCACCGCGACTTGAAACATTGTGGGGAGTTCCAACAAGCCATGCTGCCTGTCTTCAGGCGCCTTGGAACGCTCTTCGAGCCTGCTGATTACGGCCTGCGTCGTCGCCAGGTTGCCCGCTGTCATCACCGAAATGATCCGCTCGCCCGGCACAGTCCAGGTGAACATCTTTCGGAAAACGGAAATGTTGTCGACACCCGAATTGGTACGCGTGTCGCTCATCAGAACAAGGCCCTTATCGAGCACCATTCCAACACAATACGTCATTGTTGCTGTTCTTCCATCTGCTGCTCGACCGCCAGGTCGACAAACAAGTCCTCCGTCGCTGCGCCAAAGCTGATGCCGGTTATCGGGGCAGCGTCGCGATAGTCTCGCCCTGTTGCCACGCGCACATAGCGCGGATCGGGGCTGATGCCATTCGAAATATCGAAGCCGACCCAGCCCAGTCCCTGCACATGCGCTTCGGCCCATGCATGGCTTGCTTCCTGCTCGACCCGGTCGTTCATCATCAGGTAACCGCTGACATAGCGCGCCGGAATATCGAGGCTTCGCGCGGCCGCGATAAAGATATGCGCATGGTCTTGGCAAACGCCCCAGCCCTCTGCGGCAGCCTCCTCCGCCGTGGTGGTCACCCCGGTCGTGCCGGTACGATATTCGACACTCTCGCGGATCATGTTCGAAAGATTGTGCAGCGTATCGACCATGCCATCATCGCTGCGCTCTACCTTGGCAATCAGCGATTTGATTTTGGGGCCGGGCTTCGTAAGCGCCGTCTGGCCCAGAAAGGCCCAGAGCGGCAAATGTCCGGCATGCTGGCCGATCACTCCGGCATTGTCCTCCGTATCCACACGCCCCTTGCAGGTAACGACGACTTCGCGCGCGCCATCCTCTACCGATACGAGCGTGACGTGATTGAAGTTCTGGTCGTCATAGAACAGTTCTTCCTTTGCGCCCTCATATTCCATGTCCCATTCAAGGATTGTTTGCCCCTGTGTCTCCTTGGGGGTGAGGCGCAGGCGCTGGATGCCATGGGCAACCGGCTCCCGAAAACGATAGCGGGTGGAGTGGCGTACGGAGAGGCGCATAGCTGGTCAGATGCCTCCTTATGAAGTGAACCGGTAATCGCTTGCGACAGCGCTTGCGATGGATTGGTTGCCGGCGATGAACTCCAGCAGGAATTCGTGAAGCCCCTGGTCGAAAATGTCCTCTACGCTCTTGTCGCTCAACCGCAGATCGGCCGCACGCATCAATTCGTGCGACTCCCCCTCCCCGCCGTGCAACTGCGCCAACTCCGCAAGGTTTTCGCGCATGACGGCATAACAAAACACCAGTGAACGCGGAAAACGATCATCTAGGATCAGGAAGTCAGCGATCGAGCGCGCATCCATTCGACCCGAATTGAGCCAGCGATAGGCGCGCTCTGCCGAGAGCGATCGCAGGACCGTGTCCCACTGGCCCGTATCAAGCGGCGTGCCGACATAGCTGAGCGATGGCAGCAAAAGGTAGTATTTCACGTCGAGGATACGCGCGGTATTGTCCGCCCGCTCCAGAAACGTGCCGAGCCGCGCAAAACTGTAGGTCTCGTTGCGCAGCATGGAACCGTGTGTCGCGCCGCGCGCCAGGGTGCTTTCGCGTCGCACGGCACCCAATGCCAGGTTGAGCGTGTTTTCCTTCACCGGCTTGGCGAACAAATCACGCAAGGACATCCAGCCTTCATTGATGGCTTCCCAAACTTCGAGCGTGATCGATGTCCTGCTGACCCGAGCGTTGGTGCGCGCGCGCTCCAGCATGGACAGGACGCTTTCGGGATTATCCTTCGACCGCAGCACGAAATCGCATACATGCGCGCCCGCATAGTCATCGTAATGGGCTTCATAGGCACCGCGCAGGCCCAGCGTGGTGAGCACACTGCGCCATTCCTGCACCGCCATGTCCTCACTGCGCGTCATGGTCATCCGGTGTCCCGCTTCCAGCAGGCGGGCAGTATTCTCGGCCCGCTCGAGATAGCGGTACATCCAGAAGATGCCGTTGGCTGTCCGGCCTAACATGATGCAGCCCCCGTCATCAGTCGTCGAGGACCCAGCTATCCTTGGTGCCGCCGCCCTGGCTGGAATTGACCACCAGAGAGCCCTTTTTCAGCGCAACACGGGTCAAACCGCCAGGTGTGATGTCGACGCCATCGGGCGAACACAAAACAAATGGCCGCAGATCGACATGCCGCGGCGCGAGACCTTTCTTGGTAAAGATCGGGCAGGTAGAAAGCGAAAGCGTCGGCTGAGCGATGTAGTTTTCGGGATCGGCATCCAGCTTAGCGCGGAATTCCCTGATCTCCCTCTTGGAAGAGGTCGGGCCAATCAGCATGCCATATCCGCCCGATCCGTGGACTTCCTTCACCACCAGCTCTTCGAGATGATCGAGCACATATTTCAAACTGTCCGGGTCGGCACAGCGCCAGGTGTCGACATTGGGGAGCAGCGCCTTCTCTCCGGTATAGAACTCAACGATATCGGGCATGAAGGAATAGATCGCCTTATCATCGGCAACGCCGGTTCCCGGCGCATTGGCAATGGTGATGCCGCCCGCCCGGTACACATCCATGATGCCCGGCACACCCAGTACGCTTTCCGAATTGAAAGTCAGCGGATCGAGGAAATCATCATCCACGCGGCGATAAAGCACGTCGACCGGCTTGAAGCCGACCGTTGTGCGCATCTGCACCTTGCCATCGACCACGCGTAGGTCGCTGCCTTCGACCAGTTCCGCGCCCATCTGATCGGCCAGGAAGGCGTGTTCGTAATAGGCCGAATTGTAAATGCCAGGCGTCAGCACGGCGATGGTCGGCTTGTCGGGAGCGCCTTCGGGGGCGCAAGCGGCGAGGCTTTTGGCGAGGCGACGCGGATAGTCCGAAACCGGGCAGACCTTTACCTTGCTGAACAGCTCGGGGAACATCGCCATCATCGTTTCACGATTTTCCAGCATGTAGGAAACGCCGCTGGGAGTGCGGGCGTTGTCTTCCAATACCATGAACTCGTCCGGTCCGGTGCGGACCAGATCTATGCCGGTAATGTGCGTGTAGACCCCGCCCGGCGGCGTGAAGCCGACCATTTGCGGTAGCCATGCGGCGTTGTTGCGGAATAGCCTTTCCGGGAGCCTGCCGGAACGGATGATTTCCTGCCGGTGATACAGATCATGCATGAATGCGTTCAGCGCCCGTACGCGCTGTTCGATCCCCTTGGAAAGCCGCCGCCATTCGGCACCGGTGATAATGCGCGGGACCATATCGAACGGTATCAGCCGCTCTTCTGCATCTTCCTCTCCATAGACATTGAAAGTGATGCCGGTCTTGCGAAAGAAGCCTTCCGCTTCAAAAGCCTTGCGGCGCATCATACCGTCGTCTTGGCCTGAAAGCCATTCCTGATAACCGCGATAGGCCTCGCGCACCGATCCGTCAGGCGCATGCATTTCATCGAATTTTGGCTCTTGCGAAGCGGTCATGGATCCCCGTATGCGGCGCGACAGCTATGCCGCAACTGCGAACATGCACGTTCGCACTACACAATCAAGGAATGACTGCGCGTCAGGTTCCCGTGGCTTCGAGTTCCCGCGCAAGTGCTTCGATACAGTCAACATCGTTGGGGAACATCAAATGCGAGCATCGCAGTGCCAGCGCACGGTCCCGCTCATGCGGCAAGCCGCTGGCGGCACGGCGAGATATCACACCATCGCGAGGGCTCCAGAACGCGACCGTTTCGACAGGCGGTTTCACCCGCGTATCGGTGTCGATCGGCGGTCGCTCAACCGAATGGCCGGCCACCACCTGATAGGGGCGCCAAAAATTGTTGGAGTATGGAGAATGGCTAAAAGGTGAGCCCATGGAGATCACCTTGTCCACGCGCTCCGGCACCACCTTGGCCACTTCGCGCGCGAAAACGCCGCCCATGCTCCAGCCGATCAACACGACTTTCTTGCCGTACCGTTCTTCGACCGCACGCACCCGCGCAGCCAGCATATCGATTGTTTGCGCCGTGGGGCCGAAATTGTGGCCCAACCCCCAGCGCTTGACCTTGTGTCCAGCCCGCTCGAGCTGTTTCGCCATGTAGCGCATACGGTTTGGTCCGGTGGCAAAACCCGGCAGCAGAATGACGACCCGCGGGTTGGCGGACTTTGCAATATGCGGCGCATTGCGAAATGGTCGGGTCAGTGGCTCCGAAAAGGACAGCAGCTCAGCAAAGAAATAGCGCAGCGGCGGCGTGTGCGCATCATCCGGCTGCGTACCGCGCAGCAGGCCGAGACGATGGCGCAAGGCATCGCCAAACTTCATCGGTGCGGCATTTCCTGGCGCAGCACGGAAGGCAGAGTATGGCTCGATAACCGACACATTGTGACGGTTATATGAAACAGCCCCAACCGCAAGTGAATGGCTAGGGCTGTCATAAATCTGTAAAAATCGGCGCGGCTCCGGCGGGCGCTCAGGTCTTAGCTGCAGGCTTCGCCGGTCGGCTCGGTGCGCACGCGCATCTCGACAGTGCCCGTCCCCAAGTTCTGCGGCAGTTGGTACGACATGCGCAGTTCTGAACCGCGTTCTCCGGTGGTGCCGGAAAACTCGACCGGGCCATTAAGTCCTGGTTGTCCTTCAAAGACTTCGCCCGACGTGCAATTCATCGTACCCTCAATAGAATTACCGTCCGCATTGAGCTGCGTCAGGCTGCAGTCCGAACCGGAAATGGCGGAAAGCCAATCGGCGCGGGTCATTTCTTCAGTGACACAGAACAGGTAGGGTTCGGCCGCACCCTCTTCGAATGCAGCACGCATTTCCTCGCGCCCTGCGTCGGTTGCATTGGGCACATCGAGCGAGGCGAGCTCTGTCACGGTGGTATATTCGCCCGTGGTTGGCATGACGCCATTGTCATCGATCACCGGCGCAACATCCCCTGCAGCCAGTTCATCATCAGTCAGGCCTTCTTCAACATCATCTCCGCAGGCGGCAAGCGCAGCGGCAGCGATCAGCGGCAATGCATGGATCAAGCGCATGATAATCCCTCAAATTTCTGACGCGCAGGCAACACTGCACGGATTGAAGATGTGGGGCTATCAAGCAGAAGGCGTACTGCCAATCGCGCTAACCCCGGTTTGGCGCGGTTTTTCCGTTGCGTCCCAAAACCGGGCAGGCTTTTGCAAAGGGGATCGCGGTCCGGAAAGCCGCTCAGCATTCCCCCAGGCGCGTGCCTTCCTGCACAGCGATGAACCGTGCATGGTGCTGCCCTTCACCGGGAATAGGCATGGTGCCCTCCATATTGACGACCATGCGATAGGACTCATCGCGTTGGACAAGCTCGACGTCGAAACGCGGATTGAAGCCTTCAAGGTCGCCAACGCCCTCGCACCGGCCAGTAGCCGATACCCGGGCACCATCGACTTCCCAGGTCTCGAAATCGCAGGAGCCGTCGGCTCTCCAGTCTAGTGCGAGTTCTTCAACGAAGCGGTTGGTGAAGACCGGCTCTCCGCAACTATTCTCTTCTTGCTCCAACTCGGCAAATTCGCGAGGCAGCATATCGAGTGTGAAGATCTGACCATCAATGGTCACGCTGTCGATATGGGTCACCGCGTGCCATTGTCCGCGAAGCGGTATATTGTTGGGGTCATCCTGTGCACAGCTGGCCAGAAGGGGTAAGGCAAGAACTGCGAAAAAGAGTGTGGCGCGCTTCATCGTTCGCTCCCTCGAAGAGTTGTCGAAAAACATGCCTTGCGAGGGTAAAGATCAGGCAAACGCCGTGTTGCCAATTCGTTCCGCGTGACCCATATCGCTGCCCATGGCAGAATTGATCATCCGTCGCGGACTCGAAGAACCCGATACGACGGGCGAATTCACCCCCCACAAACCCGCGCGGCCCGAGAAGTCCCTGCCCGGCAAGAAGTTCAAGCTGGTTTCGGATTACGAGCCCGCGGGCGACCAGCCCACTGCAATTGCCGAACTGGTGCAAGGCGCGAAGGATGACGAGCAAACGCAAACGCTGCTCGGTGTTACCGGATCGGGCAAGACTTTCACCATGGCAAAGGTGGTCGAGGAGCTGCAGCGCCCGGCGCTCGTCCTCGCGCCCAACAAAATCCTCGCCGCGCAGCTTTATGGCGAGTTCAAGAGCTTCTTTCCCGAAAACGCGGTCGAGTATTTCGTCAGCTACTACGATTACTACCAGCCCGAAGCCTATGTGCCGCGCAGCGACACTTATATCGAGAAAGAATCGAGCGTAAACGAAGCGATCGACCGGATGCGCCATTCGGCCACCCGCGCGCTGCTTGAACGTGACGACGTGCTGATCGTGGCATCGGTTTCCTGCCTCTACGGTATCGGCTCGGTCGAAACCTATTCGGCGATGATCT
>CAYRBB010000019.1:0-49287 GCA_964422435.1 uncultured Sphingomonadaceae bacterium | reverse complement strand
AAGGAGCCGATACCTGCACTGTCAAACGTAATGGATACGAAGGACATGCATCATCAAGACAGAACGTGGAGTTCTGTCAGGATGTGGCGTCGGCTTAGGTTATCCGGTGATCGCGGCCTTGAGGTCCGCGGACCGGGCGCCGTCGCCCACATGTCCCTTCATCTAACATCAACAATGTCAAAGAGCCGCCGACAAGTAAAAGCGGACAGCGAAGGCATCCCCGATTTACACCGGGGGACCGGCTATCCGTTTATGTTGGCGACCGAACGTTGCGAGGCCGGTGGAAACCGTCAGCGCCGCGTCGGTGGAGCCCATCTAGGCGCGCTTCGGGATTCGGTCAACGCCTTTTTGCAATTTTATTTCAACGGCCACGAATTTTTGCGAAAAAGCGCAGAAATCCTTGGGTTTGACGTGGTGCGGAGGCGGTTGCTTGCAAGGTCTGGTGGGCTGAAACGGGTGTTTTGCTTAACGATCGGACGGAAGGTGACGGTAGTCCAATACCATCAGAGCCGATTCAGCAGGTGAATCGCCGCTAGAATCGGCCGGTTCGGCCGCCAATGAACCGGAATCGGGCGAATCTCACCCTGAATCGCGGGCATCGCCGCCATTAACCGCCGCATCGCCCCGGCCCGCGTGCGTTGAGGTTATCTTTACGCGCGCACGGTTAAGGGACGTTCGCAAGATCGGATCGGATAAACAGCGCGCATATGAACACCGTCCCCCAGGCCCCCGCCCTTTCGGTGGCGATGAGCGTCTTCAATGGCGAGCGCTTCCTCGCATCCGCCATCCAGAGCGTGCTCGACCAGACATTTGCCGATTTCGAATTCCTGATCCTCGACGATGGTTCGACCGATGGCAGTGCGGATATCATTCACGGCTTCGCCCGCAAGGATTCGCGCATCCGTCCGATCGTCCGCGAGAATCGCGGTCTGGTCGCGAGTCTGAACCAATTGCTCGTTGAGGCACAGGCGCCGATTGTAGCCCGCATGGACGCAGACGATATCTGCCAGCCACAGCGCTTCGCCAAGCAGATGGCTTTTCTTGCCGCCAATCCCGATCACGGGGTCGTCGGGAGCTGGAGCGAGGATATCAACGAGCAAGGCCAACCCCGGGCGGCCAGCGGCACCGATCACGCCATCACGAATGAGGAGATGTACGAAGTCGCGCGGCATGGCGGCCAACTGCTCGTCCACCCCGCTGTCATGTATCGCAGGGCCATCGTTGATCGCGTTGGCGGCTATCACGCGGCCTTCCGCCATTGCGAGGATTATGATTTGTGGCTGCGCCTCGCCTCTGAAACGAAGATGGCGAACATCCCCGAACGGCTGATCCGCTATCGCCATTATTCGGGGCAGGTCTCCAAGAAACATGTCACCGAGCAGACCGTTGGCGCGGCAATTGCACATGAAGCGTGGCGGGCACGCCAGGCCGGGAAGCCAGATCCCACCGCCGATCTTGAGACCCTGCCAGCGATAGCGGAACTCGATTCCCTGTTCGGCGAGACGGGTGTGGCCTCGCGCGTGCGCGCACGCGTGGCGCGCGGGATTCTTCACTCCCACACGGCGCTGCGTGATGAGGGCTTCGACATCCTGCTTACCCATATTGGCGATGGCGGGAACCGCGATGGCTTGTGGCGCACTGCCGCACGCCTCGTCCGTTATGGGGAGCCGCTGCGCGCGATGCGCCTTGCACGCACGCTGGCCTTCTCGTCATGACCAGCACCTCCACTCCCCCGCAAACGCCGGTCGAGATCGCCGAGCGCGAGCCCGCGCACAGCACCGTAGGCAATGCCGCAATATGGGCGATGGCGAGCCAGTATGTGAGTTTCGCGGTCATGTTCGCCACATCGGTGGTGATTTCCCGCTACTTCCTCGGTCCCGAGGAGGTCGGCCTGTTCTCCATCGCGCTGGCGGCCGCACTGCTGCTGGCCGTGCTGCAGGATTTCGGGCTGACCCGCTATATTGCCGGCCTGAAGAAAGTGACGCCGGAGGAGCTGGATCGCTGTTCCACCGTGGCGTTGGTTTTTTCGCTGATTATCGCTGCGCTGATTGCCGCCGCGGCCTATCCACTGTCCTGGCTTTACGAGCTGCCCGCGCTGGCACCGCTGCTGCTGATTATCGCCGCAAGCTATTTCTTCGTGCCCTTTGCCGTGGTCCCGCTCGCGCTGATGGGGAGGCGGCTGCGATTCTCCGGCCACTTTGCGGTTAGCGTCGGCGGCGCGCTGGTGCATGGCGCGGTCGCGGTGTTCCTCGCGTGGCAGGGCTTCTCCGCCTTTGCGCTCGCCTGGGCAACACTGGGCGCGGCGGTGACCAAGGCCCTGATCGCACAAGCACTCCAACCGGCCCCCCCTTTCCCGATCAAGCTCAACGGGCTCAAGCCCATCCTTGGCTTTGGCGGCAAGACGAGTGCGCTCTATATTACAGGCGCGCTGGGAACGCGCACGCCCGACCTGATCGTGGGCAAGCTGCTCGGCCTTGTCGCGGTCGGGCTGTTCAGCCGCGCGACCAGCCTTGCCGAACAATTCCGCATGTTGGTTGCCGGTGCCATCGGGCAGGTGTTCTATCCCACCTTCGCGCGCATCCGCGATAGCGGCAAGCCGCTCGGTCCCGCCTACCTGCGGGTATGTGCAGGCTACAGCGTCCTGATCCTGCCGGGCATGGCGATACTCGGCCTCGCCTCCTACCCCATCGTGATGCTGCTTTATGGCGAGGAATGGATCGGCACTGCGCCACTCCTCTCGTTGATCGCCGTGCAATCCGGCCTGATGATCTGCCTCCCGATGGTAACCGAGCTGCCGATCCTCACCGGTCATATCAATCGCCTAATCGCTTACAATATCGTGGATACGGTGATCTCGATTGCACTGCTCGCGGCGGGTGCGATGCTCGGCGGAGAGATGGGTGCGGCCGCATCGCGCGTGGTTTATGCGCTGTGTTTCTTCGCGCTCTACATGCGCTTTATCAGCGGCGTGGTTGGCTTTGCGGTGAGGGACTGGCTGGCCGTGATGGGCAAGAGCCTTGCGGTGACCTTTGCCACTTCTCTTCCGCTGCTGTTCGCTTTTGCCTTCTGGGTATCTCCTTCGGAGATGACGCCCCTCCAGCTTGTGCTATGCTGTACAGCAGGCGGCGTGCTCTGGTTAGCCGCATTGTTCATGATCCGCCATCCTGCGCTCGACGATATGCTCAATACGGGTCTTCCAATTCTCAACCGCGCCCTGCCCTTTAAGCTGCCCGACCTTCGCCGCAGCAATCCTGTTGCGGGAGAAGATATGTGAGCGCGCCAATCGTTCTCTCACCCGCGTTCATCCAGACTGATATCCGGCGCGAAGCCCCGCGCCCCACCGCGCTGCGCAACCACCTTTACGAAGAACGGTTCGACTGGAAGACGCTGTTTTACGATGTCTATCGCTATGGCCACCATGTGGTGATGCAGGGGCCGCCGCTCTTCAACCTGTTCGATCATGTGCGCTCAGCCGATGCGTTCAGGGGTGTGTTCCGCCCGTTGATCGGAAAAGCGCAGCATATCGACCTGAAAAAGCGCGGTGAAATCTGGCTGAAGAGCGACGCTGATCGCATCACTTTTGACAGCGCGCTAGGAAGTTTCGAGCTGCCGGTGAAGCCGAATATGAGCCACCTTTTCCGCGGCAAGCGTGTGCTGCTCACGCTTTCCAAGGACAATGAGATCCGCTGGATCGTCGATTGGGCGCGGTTCCACCAGCAGTTGCAGGGTGCCAATGCGCTGCTTTTCTACGACAACAACTCATCCATTTATGATGCTGAAGAGCTGCAGACCAAGCTGTCCGAAGCGCTTCCGGGCATGTTCGTGCAGGTCGTGCACTGGCCCTACCTCTATGGCCCGCAGGCGGGGCCGAACTGGGCGGTAAACGGTGTCGAGCCCGATTGGGATTCGGACTACTGCCAGGTCGGGGTGTTGCAGCACGCGCGCTTTCGTTTCCTGCAAAGTGCGCGGAGCGTGATGCACAACGACATCGACGAAATGGTGATGTCGACCAGCGAGCGCGGCATTTTCGAAGCCGCCGAGCAAAGCCGCTCGGGCATGGTCAAGATCGAGGGGCGCTGGATCGCCGCCGCGGGGGAGGGCCCGGTCGATCCGGACAATTTCGGCCATGCCGATTTCATCTTCGATGAGGGCAAGCATGTCGAAAACTCTCCGCCCAAATGGTGCATTCGTCCGCAAGCCTTCGGGCGCAAGACAAGCTGGGGGGTACACAATATCTTCGGCGCACGCGGCAACGACACCATCAGCGGAGAATTCCTCTTCCGCCATTTCCGCGGCGTAACCACCAACTGGAATTACGAACGCTGGAGCGACGCAAATATCGACCACAGCAAGCTGGTGCGCGACCATGATCTGATTGCCGCGATGGAAACAGCCGGTATCAAACCGCGCGCCGACGAAGAGGCGAAACAAACCGTCTGCGCCTGATGCCGCGACACATGTTTGGGCTTACCGCCAAACAATGATACCTTCCTGTTGCTCGCCGCAGATGGGATGCGTCGGCGAGCAGGAGACGGATAGCTATGAACTGGTTGGCCCTCAGTGGCGCGATTGCGCTTTCGGGCAGCGCCTTTGCCATCGGCACGGAGCCGGAGGCGACCGATCCCCAGAACCGAGCCCAAGGCGAAGGCGCGGTTGAACATGCCGGCGATCCGACCGACCCGCCTGCTGCCGAAACCGAAGTACCGATTGTCGACACTATCAGCATGCAGGTCGAGCGCTATCGCCGCCTGACCGTGCCGGTGCGCATTGGCGAAACGGGCCCTTACAATTTCATGGTCGACACAGGATCGCAGGCAACTGTCCTGTCTTCAGAACTCGCAGAACAGCTACAGCTGTTCGACCGCCAGGGTGCCACGCTGGTGGGCATGGCCAGCGCGCGGCAGGTGGAAACCACCATGGTGCCCGATTTCACGCTTGGCGCGCGCACCTTCACCATCCGCTCCGCCCCGATTGTGGAAGGACGCCACATTGGCGCGGCTGACGGGATCCTCGGCCTCGATGCCTTGCAGGACCAGCGCGTCCTGCTCGATTTCGAGGAAGGCGAATTGCACGTGGCCGACAGTTTCGAGACCGGCGGCTCCGGCGGTTACGACATCGTGGTGCGGGCTCGCGAAAGGCTAGGCCAATTGATCATTCACCGCGCCGAAATCGATGGAGTTCGCACAGCGATTATCATCGATACAGGTGCCGCCGGTTCGGTCGGCAACCTCGCACTGCAACGCCGCCTTCGCTCGCGAGAGGAGCTGGCAGATGCTGTGATCACCGACGTGAACGGTGTGCGGATGACGGGAGAGACGCGAGTCGCACGGAGGATCAAGATGGGCCGGGTCGAGCTCAATAGTATCGCGATCTCGTTCGCCGATTCCCCGACGTTCCACGTGCTCGACCTGGCAGACGAACCGGCGATGATCATGGGCATGAGCGAGCTGCGCCTGTTCGACCGCGTGGCCATCGATTTCCGCAGCCAGCGCGTCCTTTTCGATATCCCCGGCTCCGGGTCATACGAGCAGAGCTGGAACTTCAATGGCCGTGCCACCCGTCTCGATCGCCGTTGAGATAAGCGCGGCCAAGCTTGTGTAATCGCTTCCGCTTCCCCACTTGGAGGCGGTTGTGAGGGATTTCGGCGAACAGACAAAAACGGGCCAAAGCGCTGATTGGGCCACCATGCGGCGCTTCCTGCCCTATCTCTGGCCGAAGGGCCGGAGTGAACTGAAACGCCGGATTGTCGGCGCAGCACTGCTGGTGCTGCTGTCCAAGGTTGTCGTCCTCACACTGCCCTTTGCCTATGCCCGCGCGGTCGACACCATGTCTGCAGACGGCGATCCGGCGGTCTGGGTCGCGATGGCTCTGGTGATTGCCTATGCCGCAGGCCGCTTTGCCAATGTGTTGTTCGACCAATTGCGCAATATCGTGTTCAACAAGGTCGGGCAGGATGCCGTGCGCGAACTGGCGGAAGACGTGTTCGCGCAATTGCACCAGCTTTCCTTGCGCTTTCACCTGTCCCGGCGAACCGGTGAAATCACTCGTGTCATCGAGCGCGGCACCCGCTCGATCGGGCAGATGCTGTATTTCCTGCTGTTCAACATCGCGCCCACGGCCATCGAACTTGTCGTCGTTTCGGTCATCTTCTGGACGCTGTTCGGATGGGAGCTGGTGGCCGCGACTGCGCTTACCGTGGTCAGCTTTATCTGGATCACCCAACGCATCACCGAATGGCGGGTGAAGCTGCGCAAGGATATGAACGATCTCGACGGGCAGGCGATGGCGCGCGCGGTCGACAGCCTGCTCAATTACGAGACGGTTAAATATTTCGGTGCGGAGGAGCGCGAGCGGGATCGCTATGCCAGCTCCGCCGCGGCCTATGCCCAAGCTGCCATCAAGACCGAGAATTCGCTCGGCCTGCTCAACATCGTGCAGGCGAGCATCCTCAATATCATGATGGGCGCGGCGATGGCCTGGACCGTGTGGGGCTGGTCGCAAGGCCGGTTGACGCCGGGCGACCTTGTGCTGGTAAACACCTACCTCATGCAGCTGTTCCGCCCGCTCGATTTGCTGGGCTGGGTCTATCGCACGATCCGCCAGGGGCTGATCGATATGGCGGACATGTTCACCCTGATGGATACCGCTACCGAAGTCGAGGACACGCCCGGAGCGCCTGCGCTGGTCGTGCGCCGCCCGACTGTGACTTTCGAGGATGTGAGCTTCGGCTATGAAAAGGACCGCCGCATCCTGCATGGCCTGAGCTTCGAAGCGCCAGCCGGGGCTACAGTAGCGCTGGTCGGACCTTCGGGGGCGGGCAAGAGCACCATCGGGCGGCTGCTGTTCCGTTTCTACGACCCGTGGGAAGGCCGCATCTGCGTGGACGGGCAGAATATCGCGCAGGTGACGCAGGCGAGCCTGCGCCGCGCCATCGGTATCGTCCCGCAGGATAGCGTGCTGTTCAACGACACGATCGGCTACAACATCGCCTATGGTAGTCCTTCGGGCCACGACGATCCTTCTTCCGAACAGCTGCGCCGCGCGGCAGACGATGCGAGCATCCTGCCGTTCATCGAGATGCTGCCCCAAGGCTTCGACACCGAAGTGGGGGAGCGCGGGCTCAAGCTATCGGGCGGGGAAAAGCAACGCGTCGCCATCGCCCGCACGCTGTTGAAGGATCCGCCGATCCTGCTGCTCGATGAGGCGACCAGCGCGTTGGACAGCCGGACCGAGCAGGACATCCTGCAAACGCTGGACCGCGTCAGTTCGGGCCGTACTACCATCGCCATCGCGCACCGTCTCTCGACGATTGCCGATGCCAACATCATAAATGTGATGGACGCCGGCCGGATCGTTGAAAGCGGAAGCCATGGCCAGCTTCTGCGGCATGACGGGCTCTACGCCGAAATGTGGAACCGCCAGCAGACCGAAGAAAGCGAGCCGGAGGAGGATGCGGAGGCCGCCGAGTAGGCAGCCCCCATTTGGCCGTTCCTATTCGGCGGGTACCTGCGGATTGGTCAGGTCCAGTCCCTCTGCCGGGATCACCTCGACATTAGCACGCAGCTCGCGCAGCTCTTCGATGAATGCCGACGCGTTACCAACGATCACGATGCTGGTATTGTCCGGATCGAAATAACGGTCCGCGGCAGCGGATGCCTCATCCGCCGTTACGGCATTGATGTTCGCCGCGTAATTGCCGATTTCCGCCGGATCGATACCCAGCGCAATGAGGTTGGCGACCTGATTGTTGTAGCCCACCGTGCTTTCCAGGCTGCGGGAATTGCCGCCGGTCAGGTAAAGCCGACGCCGATCGAGCAATTGTTCGGAGAACGGCTCGCTACCGATGCGCTCATACTGTTCGAGCATCACGGCAACCACTTCGTCCACGGTCTCGTTCGCGGTTTGCGCGCTCGCTTGCAGCAGCGGATCTTCCCGTAGCGAGGAAAGGCCCGAATAGGAGCCATAGGACAGCGCGCGATTGGTGCGGATTTCCTCGAACAGTCGACCGCTTGATCCGCCGCCCAGCACGGCATTGGCAAGCACCAGTGGGAAGTAGGTACCTTCGCTCTGTGCAGGGCCGCGTCCGAGCATGTAGACGGCAGCCTGCCCAGCCTCGGGCATATCGATCACCACGGTGCGCGCGGCCTGCTGTTCACCGGCTGGGTTTTCGATATCGGCCGGCACCGGCACAGCGGAGGTCCAGTCGCCGAACATGCTTTCGGCCAGCGCGAAGGCATCTTCCGGGGCGATGCCGCCGCTCACCACGATGCGCGCAGCGCCCGGGTGCCAATATGCTTCACGGTGCGCGGCGAGGTCTTCGGGGGTCAGGCTTGCGAGCGTTTCCGGCGTGCCGCCCGCACTGGTGGCGTAAGGCGCGTCACCATAGATGATGGGCCGTGCGACCATTCCGGCAAGCGAGCCCGGCTGGCTCATCGAGACGCGCAACCCCTCGATGGCACGCGCCCGTTCACGCTCGAACACGTCCCGGGGATAGCTGGCATTGCGCACAACATCGGCGAAGACCTCGCCCGCTGCGGCCATATTGCCCACCGGGGCAAACAAGGTGAGCGATGAGCCGTCACTGCGCGTGCCGCCATTGATGCCCGCACCCAGCCGCTCCATCGTGGCGGCAATATCGTTGGCACTACGGGTCGGCGTGCCCTGATCCGCCAGGCTGGCAGCGAAGCTCGCGGTGCCCGCACCTTTGAACCCGTCGCTGGCCGTGCCGCCGGGGAAAAGGATCGTCATTGCGGCAATCGGCACATTGCCGGTTTCGATGGCGATCACTTCGATACCGTTGGACAGCGTATGGCTGACCATATCGGGCACCGCCACGCTGGGCACTTCGCCCGGCCCCGGAGGCGCTTCACGCGTTTCCGGCGGATTGACCGCCAGCGGCTCACCCACGGCTGCCGGCAGCGTGCGGAAGGACGGCATCGGCGCGGGGTTAGCGTAATCGGCCGGATTGTGCTCACCGCGCGAATAGCGGATTTCTACACGTGAATTGGAGGTGAGCCATTCATTGGCGACGCGCCGGATATCCTCCACGCTAACCTCCGCAATGGCGGCAAGGCGGCGGTCCGCCGCGCGCGGATCGCCTGTCGAAACAAGCGCCTCGCCCAGTTCGAACGCCCGGCCCCGCGCGGTTTCGCGGCTGAACAGCGAGCTCGAGATGAGCTCGTTCTTGGCTTCGGAAAGCTCTGCTGCGGTCACCGGCTCGTCGCGCATGCGGGCGATTTCCGCCATCAGCACGGCGGCAATCGCGTCGCGGTCAGCATCAGGATTGACCAGCGCATAATGCGCGAACAGCCCGGCCTCTTCCTGGAAGAACGCGAATTGCGGGACCTGCACCGCCAGCCCCGGCTCGATCAGGGCGGAATAGAGGCGGCTGTTCTGACCGCCGCTCATGATCATGTCGAGCACTTCGAGTGCGGGCGCATCGGGGTGCGTCGCTTCGGGCAGTTGCCAGATATGGCCGACCGCGGGCAGCGGCACGTTGGGCGAGAACGCCTCGACAAAGCGCGGCTGGGTACGGCGATCTTCGCGTTCCGGAATGGCCACGTCGACAGGGTTCTGTCGCGCCGGGATATCGCCGAAATACTCGTCCACGAGGCTGCGCAGGTTCGCCATCTCGAAATTGCCGGCGACGATCAGCGTAGCCGTATCGGGGCCGTAATAGGCCTGGTGGAAGGAGCGTGCATCTTCCAGCGTTGCCGCGTCGAGGTCTTCCATGCTGCCGATGCCCGGGCGACGATGCGGCAGGTCGTCATAGGCGTTTTCGGGCAGCACCAGCCGCTGCAGGATACCATAGGGAGGGGCGAGCACGCGGGTGCGGTATTCTTCCTTCACCACGTTACGTTCGGTTTCGAACACTTCGTCATCCACGACGGGGAAATACATCCGCTCGCGATGGGTCCAAAGCATGGTTTCGAGAAATTCGGCCGGGACAGTTTCGAAATAATTGGTGCGGTCGGTGCCGTTGGAGGCATTGCGCGTACCGCCCACGTCCGCCGTCAGATCGTAGATCATGTTGTACGGCATGTTCAGCGTCTTGCGGCTGAGGATATGCTCGAACAGATGCGCGAAACCACTGCGGCCTTCCGGGTCCAGCTTGCTGCCAATTTCGTACCATAGCGAGGTGGTGACAGTGGCGGTCGTATCGTCCTGGATAGCGATCACGCGCAGGCCGTTTTCCAGCTGCCATTCCGTGAAGGCGATTTCCGGCGCAGTCAGCACAGGCGCTTCGGCGGCATCCTGTGCGAGCGCAGGCGCGGTCGTGGCAAGCGCGATGGCAGTCGCGGCCGAGGCGAGAAAACGGAATGTCATGATGTGTCCCCTTCGAAGTCGATCGCTTCAGATTGCGCGGGATTAGACCCGAATAGGCACATGCGCGCAAGCGAGCTTAGCAAAGCCTCGACAAGCGACATGTAGCGCTCTGCAAACGACATTGGACCACCATCCACCCTTGCATTGTGCAGTGCAGCATGTATGGAGCAATCACGAAATTCACAGGCGCGCCAACCCGTCCCGCGCGCCCAGCCAAACTGGACCTTTGTCATGTTCGACACCGCCGCGTTCAAGCGCGACTGGCTTGCCCAGCCGCGTGCCGATATCCTTGCCGGGATCGTTGTTGCGCTCGCGCTGATCCCGGAAGCAATCGGCTTTTCGATCATCGCCGGCGTCGATCCACGTGTCGGCCTCTACGCATCGATCTGCATCGCGATGGTAATCGCTTTCACCGGCGGTCGCCCGGGAATGATCAGCGCAGCGACCGCAGCGGTGGCCGTTGTGGTGATCCCGCTGGTGCGCGATTACGGGGTGGAATACCTGTTCGCCGCAACGATCCTCATGGGGATTTTCCAGCTTCTCGCCGCAGCACTCCGGCTCGACCTGCTGATGCAGTTCGTCAGCCGCTCGGTCATCACCGGCTTTGTCAACGCCCTGGCGATCCTTATCTTCATGGCGCAGCTGCCGCAATTGATCGGGGTGAGCTGGCTGACTTACCCGCTGGTCGCGCTGGCGCTGGCGATCATCTACCTGCTGCCCCGCCTTACTACGGCCGTCCCCTCGCCTCTCGTCGCGATCATCGTCTTGGGTGCGATCACCATCGGGCTCGACATGGATGTGAACACGGTAAGTGATATGGGCGAACTGCCCAAAGGCCTCCCTTATTTCACCATCCCCGATGTGCCGCTAACCTGGGAAACGCTGGCAATTATCGCCCCCTATTCGGCCACGATGGCGGCGGTTGGCCTGCTCGAAAGCCTGCTGACTGCGCAGATCGTTGACGACATGACGCACACCGACTCCAACAAGCAACGCGAAAGCGGCGGACAAGGCGTGGCGAACGTGGCTGCAGCCTTCTTTGGCGGCATGGGCGGCTGCGCTATGATTGGCCAGTCGGTGATCAATGTGACCTCGGGCGGGCGTGGCCGGTTGTCGACATTCGTGGCCGGACTGACGCTGCTGATCCTGCTCGCCGCTCTCGGTCCGATCGTCGGCCAGATCCCCATGGCATCGCTGGTCGCGGTCATGATCATGGTGAGCATAGGGACCTTCAGCTGGAACTCGATCCCCAATTTGCGTCACCATCCATGGCAGTCATCGGTCGTGATGGTGAGCACTGTCGTGGTGGTTGTCGCGACCCACAACCTGGCGCTCGGCGTGTTGGCAGGCGTACTGCTCAGCGGTATTTTCTTTACCGGAAAGGTCCGCTCCATGTTCAGCGTCAGCCGCGTGCGCGACGAGAACGTCGCGACCTACACCATAACCGGCCAGATTTTCTTCGCCAGCGTCGATCGCTTCTCCAAGGCCTTCGGCCGCGAGAGCGAGCGCCCCGATCCGGCAGACCACGTGGTGATCGACGTAACCCGCGCCCATTTCTGGGACATCAGCGGCGTCGGCGTGCTCGACAAGGTCGTCGAACGCATGCGCATGAATGGCCGCAGTGTGCAGGTCGTCGGCCTGAACGAGGCGAGCGCAGACCTCGTCGACAAATTCGCCCTGACCGACAAGACCGGGGTCGAAATCGGCCTCGCGCCGCATCCATAGCTGGCATCGACCACCTTTGCGCCATCATTTGCCGCTAGGGGCAGGGAATGGATGACGAATCTTTGAAGGACGAGCCGGCTGCCGGGCCGGAAGATCCCGCGAGCAAGGCATTCAAGCTCGTCGAACGGCTGCTGCTTGTGCTCGCCGCTTTGATGACACTGTACGCCGCCGGGACCGAGCTTGTTTCGGTTTATGAACGCGGCACGATCGACCTCGCCGATATCCTGCTGATGTTCCTTTATACAGAAGTCATCGCGATGATCGCGGTGTTCTACACCGGCAAGGGTTCGTTTTTTATGTACCCGATCTTCATCGCCATCACCGCACTGGCGCGGCTGATCGTTTTGCAGGGCAAGGACATGGACCCGCTCAATGTCGTGTTCGAAGCGGGCGCGATCCTGTTGCTGAGCTTTGCGGCTTTCGTGATCGGGCGTGTCAGGGCGGGTTGATCTTTTCGCGCTATCGAACCACGCCCCGCAACGGTCGCGGTATCCAGATCGTCGAGCTGAACGAAGCCGGCGCGGACCTCTTCGAACATCCACCCCGACCGACAAGATCGGCATGGAGATCGGGCCGGCACCGCATCCTTAGCGTGGATGTCAGTTATTGGCGGAAGCGGAGACCCTGATGTGAGTTCCTATTTGTTGCTCTCGAAGGCCTGTCCTTCGACTTCCTCATCCAATATGGCGTCAAAAGTCGCCAAGCGAGGATCCGTGATGGTGCCAGACACGCCAGCCGTCGCTTTCCCGGCGAAAAACAAACGTCCGGCGGTTGTCAAGAGCAGGGCCTAGGACAAAACTAGCTATTGCCACATCACCATGTTGATCAACACGAAGCTCATTGGGTTCAATTCCCATAACGTCTTCCCCGGAGGCCTGCCTACCTTCAAAAAAGATGTCGAATGTGGCCAAGATATCCTCGCGTCCGTTTAGTCGGCCAGGGCCAGCATCTCCTATCATCAAGGGTAAGAAGGCCGTAGCGTCATCAGTCCACATTTGATCGAAACACGCCTTATCCAGCCTTGTGAATGCATAGAGCAGGCGTCGGGCTGCGACCTCAGGACCTAATGCTGGATCAGGAGGGCAAGGAAGCTCTTCCAAATTCAAATCTGAAAAATGGTGAGTTTTTTCAGATAGGGCTGATGTCCGAGACCCGGCAAGCACTATTGCCGCACACAATCCCAGCCGTAAGAACAAATACACCACGGCCAAACTCCCACAAAAAAGCTCGGAAAGTTACCATACCTTTGTCTTCATCGGCAACTGGGTGGAAAGCAGACATTTCGGCACGTCACACTTGCTTGCGAATTGGGGATGCAGCGCCTTCGTCGGAATTTGATAGAATATGCAGCCTCTTATACATATGATTTGTAAGTCATTTTGCAATTTGCCTTGAATTAGGCATAGTCGAACAAGTGAAAACTTGGGGGAATGGAAAATGCATCGGATTGGGCAAACTGGCGTTGTTGGATTGCTAATCGGCTTGGCCGCATGCCAACAGGCATTGCAACCCTACGTGCCGATACTCCCGGAGCAGCTCACCCCACAAACAATTCCTTCGATTGTCGTCCCTGAGTCCGACGCCGTGGTGGCGTATGGGCCAGAACCGCGCCAAGTTGGCGAATGGCGAATGCCACGGGGAGCGGGGCCATTCCCGGCTGTACTTATGATCCATGGGGGATGTTGGCACGATGCAATGGCAGATCGAAGCTTCTTTGCTCCTCTCGCCGAAGTTTTTGCGGACAATGGAATTGCTTCATTCAATATTGATTATCGCTCGTTGGGCGTTGACGGTGCAGGGTGGCCCGGCACCTGGCAGGATTGGGCTGCCGCATCATCGAAATTTGATGAGCTGGTAGGGCAGCACGATATCGACCGAAGCCGATTGGTCGTCATGGGCCACTCGGCCGGAGTATCAGCCGCCTGGTGGTTGGCAGTTCGTCAATCGATGGGCGATGATCCCGTCGAGACTGATGTCGAGCCAGTAAGGTTTTCGCAAGCGATCTATCTCGATGGTCCACCCGACATTGGCCTGGTCGCCCCAGTTGTCGATCGTGCCTGTCCGCCTGGAACGTTTAACAGCTTTTTCGGTGGCGCTCCTGAAGACCCGCCAGAGTATCTTCTGAGACTTTCGGTAAGCGAGCATCCTGCACCAGAAGTTCGCCAGATCTTCGTAGATGCCCAAATGATGAATGCAATCGACAACGGCAGAACGCTGGCAATCATGTCAGAGGCGGGGTCAAGGGTAGAGCGGCTAAGTTTTCCTGCGTCAGGCCACCTTAGAATGGCAATCGCCGGAACAGCCGAGCAAGCACAGTGGAATGATGAAATCATCTCGATTATTAGAAATGATTGAGATCCCTTTGTCTGTCGAATTCTCCCGCACAATTCAAAACACGAAAGCATCACCTAGGCTTCCGTTTGTGCGGAAGCGGGGCGTTGGCAAAAACCCTATTTGGCTAAAGCCAGGAAGACACGTGATCGCGAGCTGATTGCCAGTCGATCAAGTACTGCTTCGGCGTGTCGTTTCACCGTATGGATACTGATCTCGAGCTTCTCGGAGATTTCCCGGTCGGTCATGCCATGCGCCATTAAACCAGCGACTTCGGCCTGGCGATCGGTCAAGCCTGCCCGGCGCCCTTTCTCCGCAATTGCCGAGGGCTGGATGCCTTCGGTCGGTTGGAAATACACGAATGAGGCTCGCCCGTCCTGCAATAAGGGCCCCGGAACGCGCGGAGTCTTGTCCAGCCAGTCGGCATCCAAACCATTGCCGAAAACGCCGAGATCTTCAGCTGCTGCATTGCGCTCAACCAAGGTCCCCTCAAGGTCCGTGATAACGGCCGGAAACGAAAGCTCCTCGATCGCAGAGCGGGTCCTTTCAAGTTTTCGGCTGCGCTCATATAGCCGGTTGAAGGCTTCGTCGAAGCATGGAAGCAGCAATTGCAGGCGCTTTTCGCTCGAGGGATCGTTAAACGCCGGGTCGTCGTCACCATCGAAGGAAAACGCGAAAACCGCCTCACCAATGGGAAGACGGGCGTGCATTCCGATCACATGCGTCATGCGCGCAGGAACGAAGGCGTTGCGATAGAAGTCAAGCTGCTCGAGCGAGCTCCGATCGATGAGATGGCGCTCGTGCGTGACCCCGGAACCGCTTGCACGGCGCATCCGGTTCACCGCTTCGAGCTGCGGATCGGCGAGCAGGAAAAAGCCTTCTTCGTCAACCCCCTTGAACCCGTTTTCGAGCAAGTCACGGACCTCCGGCCCGATATTGTGATCGATGAAGTGCAGTTCACCATCGAAGAAATAGCTGGCAAAGGCGCGCCGCGATCCGATCAACTTGCCGATCGCTTCGAGAGAGCGCCTGATGGCAGTATGCGACAGGTCGCGCGGCAGTTCGAGCAATTGCGTTTGCAACTGCGTGACCTTTTCCAGTTCGCTCTCATCCAGCAATTCATCGCCCCCGATACGTGCTAGGCTGCCGGTGCATAGCCAAAGTTGGTTAAGAACCATAGGGCATCCGACCTATTTCCTTTTGCGTCCGGCCAGACAAGACTTGGTTCCACGAATCCATACTGTCGAAGAGCCGATTTTTCGGAGTACAAAATCGGCCTGCCAGGCAGAAACAGGGGGGAATTGCAAACATGGCCATTATCAATGGTACACCAGAGAACGACGATCTCGACGGGACGAACGACGATGACGTCATCAGTGGTGGTGACGGGAATGACAATATCTTCGGCGGCGAAGGCGATGACAGCCTCTATGGCGAAGACGGCAACGACCTTATTTCGGGCTGGCGCGGCAACGATCTTATCGACGGCGGCGCGGGCAGAGACAATCTGTTCGGGCTTACCGGCGATGATGAAATCTACGGTGGTTCAGGCAACGATGTTATTCGCCCCGGTCAAGGCGATGATATTGTCTTTGCTGGAAGTGATGACGATTTCGTCTTCTATGAATTCGGCAACGATACGCTCGATGGAGGAACCGGGACGGATCGGCTAGTCGCCGAGCTTGTGGAGATTGGGGTCGTCGCCTTAGGAGACGTCTCTTTCGATGCCGGAACAGGAACGCTGACCTCGGGCTTTGGCACGGTCAGCTTCAGCAATTTCGAAAGCTATTTCGTCTCGACCGAAGGCGGCAACGACACGTTGATCGGCGGGACGGGCAATGATGACTTCCGCTCTGCAGGCGGCAACGACATTCTCATTGGCGGCGAAGGGAACGATTCGCTGTTGACAATCGCAGGCGACAACCGGCTCGATGGTGGGGCAGGAAATGATTACCTTGTTGCGGGAGCCGGCAACGACCTCATCCTCGGCGGTGATGGGGATGACATCGTTAGCACCTCGGGAGGCAGCGACCAGATTTCCGGAGGCGATGGTTTCGATTCGCTTGCTTACGGTTTCGGCGGCACGCCGACCGACGATGCAGTCGATCTCGACCCTGATGCGGGCACGCTCGTCATCGGGGGAGCCGTCTCCACCATTGCCGGGTTCGAGCGGTTCAGTTTCTCCACTGGCGAGGGTGATGACAGCCTGATTGGTGGCGCCGCGTACGACCTCTTCTTTTCGAGCGGCGGCAACAATTACATCGAGGCACGCGGAGGCGACGACACTATCTCCACGGCGGGTGGGAACAGCGTCATTTTTGCCGGTGACGGCAACGATCGTATCGACGCTGGCGAAGGCAATGACGTTATCGACGCGGGAGCAGGCGACGACTTTATTCTCCACCGCGGCGGTGCCGATACCATCGATGGGGGCGATGGAACGGACTACCTGGTCTTCACCTTGACCAATTTCGCCGAACCGCAGAGCCCCGATGCCGTCATTCTCGATCAGGACCGGAGCCTGTTTCAGGTCGGTGACGTCATTTCCACGATCAACAATGTCGAGCAGTTCAGCGTTTCGACGGGAACGGGAGACGATGTCCTGATCGGTGGCCTGGGTAACGATAATTTCAACAGCTTCGCCGGCGACGATTGGCTGGAAGGTCGCGGCGGCAACGACTGGCTCTTCGCTTATTCGGGCAGCGATTATGTCGATGGGGGCGACGGTAACGATTTCATTCGTGTCAACGTCGACGGAAACGACGTCATGCTAGGCGGTGCCGGGACCGACCGGATCGACTACCTCTCCAGTTCCACCTATGTGCCCGGCGACCCGATCGAAGCCATTATCGACGGTGGTGCGGGGAACGATACCGCCAATATCTTTCTGACGTTCGTAGAGCAGGACATCACCATCGACGCGGCCAGTGGCTCGATCACATGGGATGGCGGAAATATCGAGATTGCGGGGATCGAAACACTCGGAGTTGGCTCCGGATCGGGGAACGATGTGTTCATCGCCACTGCCGATTCCGCACTCTGGAACGGGGGCGAAGGCATCGACGAGATGATCCTGCCGGGCAGTTATTTGGATTATGAACTGACCACCTTCCAGGCGGGTGCCGTAGCCTATTTCCAGAATGGCGCCGGGACAATCTATGCGGCGAGGGCCGAGTTCTTCACCTTCGACGATGGCGTGTTCGACCTTGCTACTGGCACCTTCACGCCTACGGTAGTCACCAACATTGCGCCCGACGCGCTCGATGACAACGCTTCTGCCGATGAAGACGCATCGACCTCGGGCAATGTCCTGACCAATGACAGCGATGCCGATGGCGATGCGCTGGAGGTCGTGACGGTCAACGGCCTGCCGGTGGGTACACCCATCGTCGGCCTCTACGGCACGCTGACGTTGTCCGCCGACGGTTCCTACAGCTACACGGCGGATCAACCGGGGGCCGACCGGCTGGCCGACGGCACGACTGCGGACGATGTCTTCACCTACGAAGTCAGCGATGGCGAGGATACGTCCACGGCCACGCTTACGATAACGGTATCCGCAGTAGCGGACGGCCGTTTCGTTGTCGGCACCGAGCAGGATGACGTGCTTCCGGGGGCCGATCTGAACGATGTCGTCGAAGGGCTTGGCGGCAATGACCGTCTGCTCGGTGGCGACGGCGACGACCTGCTCGATGGCGGGACCGGCCACGATTATCTCAACGGCGGCGATGACGATGACACTCTGCTGGGCGGCGCAGGCAATGACGTTCTGTTCGGAAACGACGGGGACGACATTCTGATCGGCGGCGATGGAGACGATCTCTTGATCGGGCACGAAGGCGCGGATGTTTTCGTCGTTGGCGGCGACGCAGGCTCGCATGACACCATTCGCGATTTCGAGATCGGAGTGGACGGGCTGGAATTTGCCAATGACGCTTCGATCATCGCGGTCCTTGAAGCGTCGCGTTCTACGACACTTTCGCTTTCGGACGGATCTAGTGTGACTCTCAATGGTATCAGCAGTGAAGACCTGGCAGATATCCTTGAGCCGCTCGTGGGCGAGCAACAGATCGAGAATTTGGTTTCTCTCTTTTCCGATAGCGAAGCCCCGGGTGGCAACGCCATTCCGAATCCGGCGGCCCAAAGCACCCCGCTCGACTTGTCGATCGAACCGGTATTGATCGGCTCTTTCGCACCAGTGCCAGATCTGATGTCCGAACAAGTGGCGGATTTATCAGGTATCGTCTAGAACGCCCAATGACTACGCCAACCGGTATTTCGGAACTTCCGCTATCGGGTCGCTAGGGGAAGCTAGAGCACATATTTGCTCAGATCAGCATCGCCTGCCAGGTCGCTCAGCTTTTCGCGCACGTAAGCGGCGTCCACCGTCACGCTCTGGTCGGCCATTTCCTCGGCTTCGAAGCTCAGTTCCTCGAACAGCTTTTCCATCACCGTTTGCAGGCGGCGCGCGCCGATATTCTCGACGCTTTCATTCACCTGCGCGGCGATCTTGGCGACCTCCGCCACGGCATCCTCGGTCATCTCCACGGTCAGCTTTTCGGTGCCGAGCAGCGCCTTGTACTGGCTGACAAGGTTGGCCTTGGTTTCGCTCAGGATGCGAATGAAATCTTCCTCCGTCAGCGAACGCAGCTCCACGCGGATCGGCAGGCGACCCTGCAATTCGGGCAGCATGTCCGACGGTTTGGCGACATGGAACGCGCCGCTGGCGATGAACAGCACGTGGTCAGTCTTCATCGGGCCGTATTTGGTCGCAACAGTGGTGCCTTCGATTAACGGCAGCAGATCGCGCTGCACACCTTCGCGGGACACCGAGCCCCCGCGCACATCGGACACGGCAATCTTGTCGACCTCGTCGAGGAAGACGATGCCGTTGGTCTCCGCATTGGCCAAAGCGACGCGGGCGACATCGTCCTGGTCCATGCGCTTTTCGGCTTCTTCATCGACCAGCTTGTCCCACGCATCGGGCACTTTCAGCTTCTGCTTCTTTTTCGGCGGGCCACCGAAGGCCTTGCCCATCATTTCGCTGAGGTTGATCATGGTCGCGCCGTTGCCCATGCCTGGAATATCCATCTGCATGTTCGGCTGGTCGGTTACTTCGACCTCGACCTCGGTATCGTTCATTGAGTTGTCGACGATGCGCTGGCGAAAGCTTTCGCGCGTCGCCTCGCTGGCGTTTTGGCCCACGAGAGCATCGAGCAGGCGGTTCATCGCGGCCTCGCTCGCGGCTTCGCGCACCGCCTCGCGGCGGCGGTCCTTCTCCAGCCGGATCGCTTCCTCGACAAGGTCGCGGGCGATCTGTTCGACATCGCGGCCGACATAGCCAACTTCGGTGAACTTGGTCGCCTCCACTTTCACGAAAGGCGCTTCGGCGAGTTTGGCGAGGCGGCGCGATATTTCGGTCTTGCCGCAACCGGTCGGGCCGATCATCAGGATGTTCTTGGGCGTCACCTCGTCGCGCAATTCGGGCGAGAGGCGCTGCCGCCGCCAGCGATTGCGCAGCGCCACGGCGACCGCGCGCTTGGCATCCTTCTGGCCGATAATATGCTCGTCGAGCGCGCCGACGATGGCTTTGGGGGTCAGATTGTCCATCGAATTCCTCAGACCGTTTCCACGGTCACATTGCCATTGGTGAAGACGCAGATATCCGCCGCAACCGCCATCGCCTTGCGCGCGATCGTTTCGGCATCGTCCTCATATTCGGAGATCGCCCGCGCGGCGGCGAGTGCATAATTTCCGCCCGAACCGATCGCGGCGATGCCGCCTTCCGGTTCGAGCACATCGCCATTGCCGGTCAGCACCAGCAGCGTGTCCTTGTCCGCGACGATCATCAGCGCTTCGAGATTGCGCAAATACTTGTCCGTCCGCCAGTCCTTGGCGAGTTCCACAGCAGCGCGCAGCAGCTGGCCGCTATATTGTTCTAGCTTGCGTTCCAGTCGTTCGAACAGGGTAAAGGCGTCGGCAGTTGCGCCGGCGAAACCGGCCACGACCTTCTCGCCCTCCCCGATGCGGCGAACCTTACGCGCATTGGGCTTCATTACGGTATTGCCCATCGAGACCTGGCCATCGCCGGCGATCACAATGCCGCTGTCGCGTTTGACGCCAACAATGGTGGTCCCGTGCCACTGGGTCAGGCCGTGGCTTGCCTTATCTTCGCTCATGCACCGGCATATGGGCGCGAGTTCCTTCGCGTTCAAGCAATCGCGATTGTGAAGGCGTTAGCCGCCAGGACCGGGACCGCCGGCGGGACCGCCGCCAACACCGCCGACAGTGCCAATATTGCCGAACAGGTCTTCAAGGAAGCCGCGCTCGCGACCCAGCGTCGGAGTCTCGTCGCCTTCGGGGCTGATCCGCGCGACCTGCTCCATGCCGGAACGCTCGGTCGAAACGACGTTGCCCGCCTCGTCGAAATACACCGCGAGCACCGTGTGGCGATCAATGCGCGGCTGACGGAACGGTGCCTGTTCGGTGACGCTGGAAACGTAATACCACACCGGATCGCCGAACTGGCTGGTCATGGTGGGCTGGCCCAGCGTGCCGCGCACCGATGCCTGATTGTCGAGCCCGGGTTGGATCGCCGAAATCAGTGTCTCGTCGACGATATAACCGCGATGGTTGGTGATCGAAGAGCATCCCGCCACGGCGAGGCCCATGCCCGCCAAAGCTGCCATGCGGATGATCGAACCCATAATCACTTTCCTTCGACTCAATTTTTGGCCTTCGAATTCAATGGTCGGTACGGCCTCCGGGGCAATTGCGTACGCCCTCATCCGCCCTATATCAGCGACAAGCCTTAGGGAAGCATGCGCGCCGGTGCAACGCGTCTTAGTGCTTCTTCCATTGAACTTGCGCTTAACGAGTGAAGAGAGAGCCACATGTCATTCTGGAAACGCATGATGGGCAAAGAAGGCCGCGATGCGCTGCGCCCGCTATGGCATGCTGCCGTCGGCACCAGTCGGGAAGCCGAATGGTATAGCGAATGCGGTGTCGCCGATACCATCCAGGGCCGCTTCGACATGATCTCTCTCGTGCTCAGCATGGTCATGCTGCGGATGGAGCAAAGCGAAGACCTGAAGCCCAAGACCGCGCTGCTTACCGAACTGTTCGTAGAGGATATGGATCGCCAGTTACGCGATACCGGCGTGGGCGACCTGATGGTGGGCAAGAATATGGGCAAGCTGATGAGCGCGCTCGGCGGCCGGATGGGCAGCTTGCGCGAGAACATGACCGAAAGCGACGCCAAGCTTGCGGAAATCCTCGCGCGCAACACGACGCTCACCAATGAAGCGGAAAAGCCCTTCGCTCTTGCGGTGCGCACCCGTGCACTCGCCAACGATCTCAAAACCGTCTCCGATATTGCATTGCTGGACGGGCAATTGCGACCATGAGCGATACGCCGGAATTTTCCCGCCCCGCAGACATTCGCGGTATAACTCCGGAACCGGTGGTACTGAAAGCCGACGAGGCCGAGCGTGCTGCGCTTGCCAAACGGTTCGGACTTGTCGCGGTGAACGCGCTTTCGGCGACGCTGGAGCTCGAAGCCGAAGGCGATGAGATAGCTGCCAAAGGCACGATGCGCGCCGATATCTTGCAAAGCTGCGCCGTGTCGGGCGATGATCTGCCCGTCAGCATCCACGAAGATATGACGCTGCGGTTTGTCCCCCTCCACAGGCTGGAAGCCAGCGAAGAGGACGAGGAAATCGAGCTGGAAGAGGATGAGCTCGATACCATCGGCTACACGGGCACAAGTTTCGACCTGGGCGAAGCGGTCGCACAAAGCCTCGCTCTCTCCATCGATCCCTATGCTGTCGGCCCGGATGCAGAAAGCGCGCGCCGCGAACACGGGCTGATAGAGGAAGAAGCGAGTGGCCCGCTGGCAGAAGCTCTACGGGGGCTGGCGAAAGACTAGTCCGGCGAGTTCAATTGCGATCCGCCCGAATGGTTTGCGCGGGTGCGACCAGTAATCCGGATACGTCTGTTCGCTGTCTGCCGGGAACGGACGGCGCGGTGGGTTGGGCCTGGAGCGCGACGCGGCAACCGACTGTACCCGCGCCGGATTCGCAAACCTGCGCGCCTGCGGCCCACCCAGGGACGACAACTGCTGGGTCTTTGCAGACCTTGCCTTCACCAACTCACCGGAAACACCCTGCGGATCGGCGGCGAATACGGGGACTTCCAGACGCGAATGGGAGTGATGTGGCGGTTTGGAGCGCAGCCCGGCATTGGCACACCTTATTTAGATTTGACTCTAATTAGAATTATCTCTAACTAGAGTCGCATGAAGCTCGCCAATGTCCTTAAAGCGCTCAACCACCCGATTCGCCGGGACATCATCGCGCGCCTGAAAGACGGGCCTTCCACCGCGGGGGATCTGGCCAGGTCCTATCAAGTGTCCAAGCCAACCATGTCGACGCATTTCTCTGCGCTCAAGGAAGCCGACCTGATCCGTGGCGAGAAAGACGGCGTCACCATTACCTATCACCTGAATGCCAGTGTGGCGGAAGAAGCCATGTCGGCGCTGATGGATCTTCTCGGAAGGGAAGAAGACAGCGCCATTCCTGCCGCCGCCACCGAACCGGAGTCCAGCTCATGAAACGATCCCTGACTATCGCCCTCTGCATCACGGCTGTCACCGCTGCCATCGGCATCGTCCTGTGGCTGAACGGATACCCGCCTGAGAAAGAGGGGTTGTCCGATCTGGCGGCGCAAATCCGCGCCTTTGCCACTCTGCCATTGTTCTGGGCCGGTCTCGGCCTCGCTGGAAGCGGCGCGATGATCTGGCTCAAGCGGGAAAAGCTTGCAGAACCAGCCGGCAAAGCCGGGCGCATACCCGCTATTGCCGTGCAGCTTCCCGCCATTCTCGGCCTGCTGGCCCAGATCGTCCTGCCGCTCGATCTCTATGAAATGATCGGCTCGGCGGGGTCACATACAGTATTCTTCTACTTCATCGCTGCAATCTTCATGGTGATGGGCAATTACATCGCGACGGCCCCGTTTGGCAGTAGGATCGGCTTTCGCACCGCGGCGACCCTGTCTGACCAGATAGTGTGGACGAAGACTCACCGCTTCCTAGGGCGCAATCTTGTATTTCTCGCCATCATCACCCTTCCACTGCCCTGGCTGATGGATGCGCAGATCGCGCAATGGGTGCTGATCGCGCTGGTCGTGTGCCTGAAGGCAACCAGCTGGTTGCACGCACGCCGTCTGTCCGCACAGCAGAAACTGCGCCGCGCCGCGACCAACTAACCCGACCAACCCAAGCAACGGAGAATGATAATGGTGACTTCACCAAACAGGACAGGTCTGTCCAGAATCCTCGCCACATCGCTGATGGCCGTATCGCTGGCCGCATGCGCGAGCGTGCAGGCGCAGGACGCGGACACCACCCCTTCCAGCGGCCCATCACCCGGCCCGGCAATGTGGGAGGTGAGCGATGAAGATACCACGGTTCACCTGTTCGGCTTTGCCCCGGTGCTGGCTACCGGTACCGAGTGGCCGATCGACCATGTGCTATATCACATGCGCCCAGCAAACCTGGTGGTTGTCGAAAGCGACAACAGCTCGCCCGAAGCGCAGGCAGAAGTGCAGGGGTTGATCCCGCAGATCGGACTGAACACGGATGGTACCACGCTCAGCTCCCGCCTGACCGAAGCGCAGCGCGCCGAGTTGGACCAGGTGACCACATATTTGGGCGTTCCGCTTTCGGCGCTCGATCCGCTGCGCCCCTGGCTCGCCTCGGTGCAGGTTGGGGTGCTGACAGTGTCGCGGGGCGATTTCGATCTCGCCAACCCGCCTTCAGCGCAAGTGACGCAAAGCGCCCGCGATGCCGGTATCGAAGTCCGCGCGCTGGAAGGCCCCACCGATCTCATGCAGATCATGGCCAGTTTTCCCGAGGAAACGCAGATCGGCATGCTGCTGCACACCGCAAGGTCTTTCCGCGACCAGCCCGATCAGCAGGCCATGCTTGCCGATGCTTGGCTGGCCGGGGACGTCCAACGCGTTGGCGAATTGTTGCATGGAAACGATGGCGCATGGCCCAGCGATGAAGTTTACAACGCGATGCTCGTGCAGCGGAACCAGGCATGGCTGCAGGAAATCAAAACCCTGCTGGACGAACACGAAGGGACTGTCATCTTTGCCGTGGGCCTTGGCCATCTCGCCGGAGAAGACAGCCTGGTCAACATGCTGGAGGCAGAAGGCCTGGCGGTTGTGCGGCATTGATTGAAGCGAGGTCAGGCTCGCGCAGCCATTGCAGCGACCGGCCTCGCAAGAATTCGCTGCGACTATTTGCGCGGTCGGTCCGTATCTCCAGACGTGGTACCAATATCAGGGGGACAACCATGCGACAGATAGCAGCATTATTGGCGATGGCGGGGCTTGCCGCCTGTGACCAACCGGCGGAGGAAGAGACCGCTCCGCCAGTCCCGGTGGGGCCGGTCGTCTCGGGTTTCGATCCGGTGGTGTCCGATCTCGGCATCGTGGTGAATGCGCCAGGCCTTGCCGAATTGCGCGAAAAGGTAGTGACGCGCGAGGATGCAACCTGCGAGGGTGCGGAAATCGGCCAGATCTGCCGCATCGCGCCCGGCAACGAACTCTATGTCTTCACCGCCGAAGCCGATCCCGCGCATCCGGCGGCAATGTTCCGCGGCTATGTCAGCGACGAGGACAGCGGCGAAACCAGCACCCAACAGCGCGGCTGGACCGCAGGCGACGCCAATGCGGCGCAAGGCTTCTTCGCACGGGTCACAGCAGCAGGGATTGCGCCCGAACCGCTTCCTGATACCACGGCGGAATGACCGAAGAGACCGAAGCTACCAAGAAAGCCAAGAGTTCAGCGCGCAAACGGGCCGACCTGATCAAGCCCTACGTCTGCAAGAACCTCATCGCGGTTCTCGAATGCCCGAAGGATTTCGTGAATATCGGATCGGTCATCCGCAACGTGAACGCGCTCGGCGTCGAAAAGGTCTATGTCGTCGATCCGGGCCATGCATTGCCCGATGACTGGCAGGATATGCGAGAGCGCAAATCGCTCTCTGCCGTGTCGGTCTCCGCAGTCAAATGGAGCTTTGTGAAACGCTTCGACAGCACTGCCGAATGCTTCGACCACCTCGAGAAAAGGGGGTTCGTGTCGATCGTCACCTCTCCGCACATCAAGGGACAGGAAAACATTGTCCTGCATGAAGGCGACTACACGCAATTTACCAAGCTTGCCGTTTGGTTTGGCAGCGAATCACGCGGTATCAGTGAAGAGGCGGTGGAGCGCAGCTCTGCCTGTGTCGGTATTCCGATGTTCGGGATGATTGAGAGTCTCAATCTTGGCACCAGTTCGGGTATCGTGCTGTACGAAGTGACCAAGCAGCGGCGTCAGTATCAGAGCGCCTACCGCTACGCCCACAAGCGCGGGAAGCGGGCGCAGCCACTGCCGATCCCGACACATCTGCATGACGAAGCCGAGTAACGGACTTTCCTACGCGCGACGTTCCTGCCACCACGCCCACTGCTCTTTCACATCGTCCGATTCGCCGCCTGTCCGGCAAAGAACAAAAGCCCCGCCTTTCGAGCGGGGCTTTCGTGTTTCCGGCGGCTGACTCTGCAAATCGAAAACGCGCCCCCGCATGTGTTTCGTCAACTTGCATTCCTTGCAACTGACGGGATTGATCAGAACGGAATATCGTCGTCCAGATCGTCGTAATTGGAACCTCCGCCCGACGATCCGCCACCGGAGGAAGAACCGCTGCCAGAGCCCCCCTGGTCCCAGCCGCCGGACTGGCTACCGCCACCACCGCGCTGACCTCCTGCACCGCCGCCACTTGCTCCATCGAGCATGGTCAGAGTGCCATTGAAACCGCGCAGCACGACTTCGGTCGAATAGCGGTCATTGCCCTGCTGGTCCTGCCATTTACGCGTCTGCAGCTGGCCTTCGATATAGACCTTGCTGCCCTTCTTCAAATAGCGCTCTGCCACATTGACGAGCCCTTCGGAGAAGATTGCGACGGTGTGCCATTCGGTGCGTTCCTGCCGCTGGTTCTCGCGGTCTTTCCACGTTTCCGTCGTCGCGATGCGCAGGTTGCACACCTTTCCGCCATTCTGGAAACTGCGTACTTCCGGGTCCGCACCCAGATTGCCGATAAGCATCACTTTGTTGAGGCTGCCCGCCATTATTCTCTTCCCTTAACTGTTCGAGCGAATGGCTTATCGAAGGGCCAGCCGAGTCGCCACCCCTCGCAGCGGTTTATCTCCACAGCGGAGCGGGTTTGTCGCTATAAGCCCAGCGCCGTCGCCGCCCAAAATGTCAGCCCGGCAAAGATATAAGCGAGTGCGAACAGGTATCCGACCATCACCATCGGCCACTTCCAGCCATTGGTCTCCCGCCGCGCGACGGCGATAGTGGAAAGGCATTGCGGCGCAAACACGAACCAGGCGAGGAAAGCGAGCGCCGTCGGGAGACTCCAGCGCGCGGCGATCTGGCCGCGCAGGGCATTCTCGGTCTCGGCCTCATCCTCGCTATCGACAGCATAGGTGGTAGCGAGCGATGCGACCGCCACTTCGCGCGCCGCCATCGCCGGTACGAGCGCGAGCGTCATCTCGCGCTGGAAGCCGATGGGCTCGAAAGCGGGCTGCATCGCGCTGGCAATTTGGCCCGCGGCAGAAGCATCGAGCTGGCTCTCGCCCGGCTCAGCCTTGGGGAAGGTCAGCAGCAGCCACAGCACCACCGTGGCGGCAAAGATGATCGTCCCGGCGCGGCGCAGGAAGACCCAGGCCCGCTGCCACAGGCCGATGGCGAGGTCGCGCAAGGGCGGCCACTGGTATTTGGGCAGCTCCATGATGAAGCCCGATGCCGCACCCTTGGTGGCGGTCTTGCGCAGTACCAGTGCGACAACCATCGCACCAATGATCCCGGCGATGTAGAGACCGAACAGCACCAGCCCTTGCAGGCCCACGCCGGGTCCGACAGTGCTCGCAGGGATCACCGCCGCGATGATAACCGTATAGACCGGCAGCCTCGCCGAGCAGGTCATCAGTGGCGCAATCAGGATCGTGGTCAATCGGTCCTTCGGGTCAGCGATAGAACGCGTCGCCATGATGCCCGGAATGGCGCAGGCAAAGCTGGAGAGGAGCGGAATAAAGCTGCGGCCCGACAGCCCCACGCCCGCCATCAGCCGGTCCATGATAAAGGCCGCGCGGGCCATGTAGCCCGACTGCTCCATCACGAGAATGAAGGCGAACAGGATGATGATCTGCGGCAGGAAGACCACGACCGATCCCACGCCCGCGATCACGCCCTCGGTAATCAGATCGCGCAGGAAACTTTCGGGCATGGAAGTGGCCACGGCTGCGCTCGCGCTTTCGCCCACCCCTTCGATCGCGCCGATCAGCGGATCGGCCCAGGCAAACACCGCCTGAAAGACCACGAAAAGCAGCGCAAACAGGATCGGCGGGCCGAGCCACGGGTGCAGCAAGACCTTGTCGAGATTGGCGTGCAGTTTGCGCTCGCTGCTCTCCGAAATGATTGCGCCCTTGGCGATATTGCGCGCAGCCAGACGCCGTTCCGGGAGGGTCAGCGACGCAACTTCGTGTCGGGTGGAAAGGTCTTGCGCCGCCGCACTTGCCATCGCGTCGGCCAGCGCAGCGAGGCCCTTCTTGCGCACCGCCACGGTTGGCACCACCGAAACGCCAAGAGCATCGGACAACGCCGCGGGATCGAGCGCCAGCCCGTCACGCTCGGCAAGATCGACCATATTGAGTGCAACCACGGTCGGGCGACCCAGCGCGATAATTTCCTGTGCAAAAACCAGGTGCTGCTCGAGATTGGCCGCATCGATTACCAGGACCAGGATCTCTGGCTGAGCCTCGCCGGGAAACTCGCCCATCACGACCTGCCGCGTGACCTCCTCATCAGGGCTGGCCGCATCGAGCGCATAGGAGCCGGGCAAGTCGACCAGGTCAATCGCCTCGCCACCGGGCATCTCCATCCGGCCAGCTTTGCGCTCCACCGTGACGCCCGGATAGTTGGCAATCTTTTGCCGCGCACCGGTAAGCGCGTTAAAGAGCGCGGTCTTGCCTGCATTCGGGTTGCCGACCAGCGCGGCTGTCTGCAGCGCGCTCATACCGGCTTCACCAGCATGGCTTTGGCATGGGCACGGCGCACCGCAACCGTGGTCCGCCCAATGAGCAGTGCGATGGGATCCTTGCCGAAGAATACTCCGCGATGCGCCACCGCGACACGGGCGCCCTCGTCCAGTCCCAAAGCGCGCAAGCGTTTGCCTTCATCGGGCGCGAGCGCGGTCCAGTCGACGGAAATGATCTCAGCCCGGTCCAGCGGAGAAAGGCTATCGAGCGTGGGGGTTTCGGGAGGCGCAATGTCAGTCACGGCGCAGGCCGTGCCAGAGCCTTTCGGCAATTGCAACTCATTCTCAATAGGAAAATCGCTCAGTGGGAGCGAGGCCTATTTTTGCGGATAACGCAAACGACCGAGAAAGCGCGCCATGTCGAAATGTTCGCGACCATTGCCGAGCCATTTGGCTTTGGCCTTTTCAAACTTCATGACCCCTTCGATCCGGCGGTCGAGGAACGCCGCGGTTTCGGCCTTGTCCTCACTCTCATCAGATTTCCACACCGCCAGTGTCGCGCCATAGATCGAGCCGAGGATCGCGCGCTTGGTGTAGTGGTTGTAGTCGGTCGCTATATCGCCGGCGAGGCGCCACATCTTGTCCGCGCTCGACCAGCCCTGCTTGAGGGCAGCAAGCGTATTTTGCGGCATCGCTTGGATACTCATTGCGCGAGCCAACGATTCTTCAAGGCCTTCGATGGCTTCCAGCCGGAACCACACCAGCGAACGGATGCGCTCACGGATCGGCATATTGTCGAGCCGGCCATCGGCAAAGTTTGCCTCCATGCGGGCATCGACCGAAGCCACCCACGCATCGATCATATCCATCGCGCCACCCGGAAAAGCGAGTCGTGCCACAGCGATTTCGATACCCTCTGCTTCCGCTGCGGCGGCGAGAGCGGCATCGTTCCAGCCATCGAACATTGCTGAAAGTGCGATTTGCGGCGCCAGCTTGAGCCGCAATTCATCGAGCGTGAGATCGTCCGCTTCGGGCATCAGAATACCGGGCCGTAAACCTGCCCGCCTTCACGGTCTTCCGCCTCTTGTTCATTCGCCCGGATTGTCATCAGGACGCGCGGCGGCGCACCGGGCAGCATGGCATAGTCACGCGCGCTGCGACCGGCATTATCCGCCAGATCGGGATCGGCGCCCGCTTCCAGCAGGATTTCCATCAACTCGATATTGCGTGAATGGACGGCGGTCATCAGCGGAGTCTCGCCGGTCTCGGTGGCGACATCCACACGAGCGCCGCGACCAACCAGGACTTCGACGGCGTCGAGGAAACCGATCTCGACTGCGGCAATTAGAGGTGTGCGACCGCGGGCATCGGCCTGGTTCGGGTTGGCGCCTTCTTGCAGCAACCAGCGCGTCCAGGTCAGATCACGGCGGCCAATCACGATATGCAGCGCGGTTTCGCCACTGGTGACATCGCGCGTGTTGATAATGGTTGTACCGGGTTGATTGAGCATTTCGGTTGCTTCGGTACCATTGCGTTCACGCACGGCCTCGAGGAACTGGTAGCCTTCCGAATAGAATTGCGCCTGCGCCGGAACGGCGAAGGTAATGGCGCTGCCGAATGCGGCAAAGGCGATGATGCTGCGAAGAGCGACACTGGCCACTCCATCCTCCTGTTTGATTTGTGCGTAAAAGCCTGTCCCAGACCCCAACTACACCTTGCTAGCTGCGCGTTAGCAGAGCATGAACCGTTCGTCATGTTTGCACGATCAAAGCGTATTGCAAGTCTTGCTGCCACTCTGATTTTGCTGGGTTGCGGTGCCGCGGGACCGGATTTTCCACCACCGTTGTATGATTCGGCGGTCGTTGGCGGGTTTGAGCTGATCGATGCCCAAGGGCAATCGGTCACCGATGCCGATTTTGCCGGACAATACCAGATGATCTATTTTGGTTATGCCTATTGTCCGGATGTTTGCCCTTTCGACGTGCAACGCATGGTGCAAGGGTACAATCTGTTCGTAGAAGACAATCCCGATCTTGCCGACGATGTTCAACCGATCTTCATTACCGTCGACCCCGAGCGCGATACGCCTGCAGTCGTCGGTGAATTCACTGCAAACTTCTCTGACGACCTGATTGGACTGACAGGCTCTCCTGATGCGATCGAAGCTGCAGCGGCAAATTACTTTGCTTCCTACAGCAGGATGGAGACCAATGCGGAAGGCGGATATCTGATGGATCATTCGCGCTCCGGCTACCTGGTGGATCGTGAAGGACGGCCGATGGCGCTGCTTCCGGTCGAGGCATCGGGCGCGGCAGTGGCAGCGGAACTGGAAAAATGGGTGCGCTGAGGGAGAAGTTCTGGGAGCTTCGGCTCGAAGAGTTGAGCCGCGAGGAATGGGAGGCCTTGTGCGATGGCTGCGGTCGCTGCTGCCTGCACAAGCTGGAAGACGCCGATACGGGCGAAATTGCGGAGACCAATGTAGCCTGCAAACTGCTTGATACAGGTACGGCACGGTGCAAGGACTATCGCCACCGCAAGGCCTTCGTGCCCGACTGCCTGCGACTGACGCCGAAGCTCGTGAACCAGGTCCCGTGGCTGCCCGCGACCTGCGCCTATCGCCGGCGCGCCGATGGCGACCCGTTGCCCGAATGGCACTACCTCCTGACCGGCAGCCGCGATGCCATGCTGGAAGCCGGAGCATGCGTCGCCGGGCGCTG
Organism: uncultured Sphingomonadaceae bacterium; assembly: GCA_964422435.1. Classification (GTDB taxonomy): domain Bacteria; phylum Pseudomonadota; class Alphaproteobacteria; order Sphingomonadales; family Sphingomonadaceae; genus Alteraurantiacibacter. Next base: position 18,101 of record CAYRBB010000019.1, on the reverse strand, counting down.
TGTCAGCGAGACAGTGGCCGGAGATCTTGAGCATCACCTTATGGATTGGAGCGACAATTCATGATCGACTGGCTGCGAAAGGATATCCAGAACCCCAGCGTCGAAATTGCAGGCACCGATATCCCGATTGCCATTCGCCGTCATGCCAAAGCACAGCGGCTCACCATGCGGCTTGCCCCCGATGGCAGCGAGGTGCGGATCACCATGCCACGTTGGGGCCGGACGCTGGATGCGCTCGCTTTTGCCAATGCTCGCAAGGAATGGATCGCCGGGCAAGTGGGTAAGGTGCCGGAAAAAGTGACTATCAAGCCCGGTAGCACCATTCCTTATCGGGGCAGCGCCTTGACCCTTGAACATAACTCCAATGCTCCGCGCAAGGTCACACGCGCCGGCAATGTCCTGCAAACTGGTGGGCCGCTCGATCGGATCGAATCGCGTGTCCAAAGCTGGCTGGAAGCCGAGGCCCTGCAACTCGCAACCGAAGATCTCGCTTTCTATTGTGAGCGGGGCGATCTGGCCGTACCCGCTCTGCGCCTCTCCCGCGCGCAACGTCGCTGGGGATCATGTGCGGGCAGCAGCCAGGATGATCGCTGCATCCGCATCAACTGGCGGCTGGTCATGGCGCCCGACCATGTCCGTCGCAGTGTTGTCGCACACGAAGTCGCGCATCTCGTGCACTTCGATCATTCGCCAGCTTTCCACGCCCTGCTCGGCAAGCTTTTTGATGGGGAAATCGACAAGGCGGATCGCTGGCTGAAGAGCGAAGGGCGCACGCTTTACGCCGCTTTCGGCTGATGCCTGCCCCAAGAGACACTGGCGAAAGCCGCACTCCACGCCTATCTGTTTCCGCATGAAGAGCTTCCTTCGTCGTATTTCTCCAAAGCGGGCCGTCGGTGATTTTGCCGAGCAATGGAGACAGCCGACACCGCATCGCTGGCAAATCCTTGGTGTCGCCTGCGCGGCAACCTTTGCGCTGTTCTTCACACTTATCCCGGAGGGCGAACGGATCACGCCCGCGCGTCCCGAGCTGATCTTCATCACGACGCTGGACGAGAACCGCACCGATGCGGAGATCATCGCAGAGAACTGCGCCAACCAGGAATTGCAGGATGCCATTGAAGCGCGGATCGCCGAACGCGAGGAGTTGCGCCGCGAGATGTACCGCACATTAGGGCGCGCCACCTTCGTCGATGTCGACGAGATGGTGGAAGAAGCCGAAGCCGCACGCGCCGCTTCTGGCGAAGTGGATGACGGCCCGACGGATGACGAGCTGGCGCTCTCCGTAGCCGAGTATTGCGCGCGTGCTGCCCAAGGCTGAGGACGAGCGCTGGATGGCGGCCGCAGCCGCGCTTGCAGAGCGCGCGCGACCGGCCAGCAATCCCAATCCGGGAGTTGGCGCAATCATTGTCAAGGATGGCGTGGTCATCGGGCGCGGATGGACACAACAAGGTGGCCGCCCGCACGCGGAGGCCGTAGCGCTTGAGCAGGCTGGTGACGCTGCAAACGGCGCAACGCTTTACGTCACGCTTGAGCCGTGCGCGCACAAATCCGCACGCGGGCCTGCCTGTGCCGATCTGGTCTGCAAAGCCGGCCTGCAACGCACAATTATCGGCATGCGCGATCCCGATGCACGCACCTCCGGCAGCGGAATGGCGTGTTTGACGGCGGCAGGCGTTGAAGTGACCGAGGCAAGCTGGACTGCAGACAAGCTTGGCCTTTCCGGTCATCACACCGCCCTCACCCATGGCCGACCGCATGTGACCCTCAAGCTCGCCCTATCGATTGACGGGTGCATCGCCACTGCATCGGGCGAGAGCCAGTGGATTACGGGCGAAGCGGCCCGCGCCCACGCCCATCGCGAGAGGGCTCGCGCAGATGCCATATTGGTTGGCGGCAAGACCTTGCGGGCAGATCAACCCAAGCTGACCGTGCGCCTCGAAGGGCTGGATGCCCGTTCTCCCCGACGCTTTGTTCTCACAAGTGGTGATCGGCCTGAAGGCTGGCACGCCATCCACTCACCAGAGGCCATCAGTGGTCTCACCGCAATTCGTTATCTGTTCGTCGAAGGCGGATCAGGAACGGCTGCCTCTTTCCTCAATGCCGACCTCGTTGACCGCCTGCTGATCTATCGAGCACCGATGCTGATTGGCGGCCGTCCTGGTGTAGCCGAACTGGATTTGCCGACACTTTCAGCCGCGCATGACCGCTGGCAAGCAGAAGGCACGCGGCAATTGGGCGAGGACAGGCTCGAAATCTACACACGCACACGCTAGGAGCGAATCCATGTTTACCGGTATCGTTACCGCCATCGGCACAATCGAGAACGTGGAAGAGCGCGGCGATATGCGCCTGCGGATCGTGTGCCCTTTCGATCCTGCGGAAATAGCTATTGGCGCTAGCATCGCCTGCTCTGGCGTGTGCCTGACCGTGGTGGATCGCGGCGGCACCAAGGGCGATGCACATTTCACTGTCGATGTCTCCGCCGAAACAGTCAGCCGCACCGCCAGGGGCATGTGGACGGAAGGCCGCGAGATCAATCTGGAGCCATCACTTCGCATCGGGGACGAGCTTGGCGGTCATATTGTGACCGGCCATGTCGATGCAGTTGGCAAAGTGACCGACTGGCAGCTGGTCGGTGCCTCCACCCAGCTTGAAATCGCCGCTCCCAAGGCGCTTGCCCCCTATATCGCAGAGAAGGGATCGATCACCGTCAATGGCGTCTCGCTCACCGTCAACTCGGTCGAGGATCGGGATGATGGGAGCGCCAGATTCACCTTGAATATTATCCCGCATACCTGCGAGGTGACCACGCTCGATGAGCTGGAACAGGGGGACGAGGTCAATCTCGAAGTGGATACGATCGCCCGCTACCTGCATCGCATGCAAATGCTGCGAAGCTAGCGACACTTCTCAACCGAAAAAGCGGGCAAGCCAGCTCCTGCTGCGGCGGCTGGGTGCCGACTGGCCGCTCAATTCGAACAGGTAATTGGCGAGCTGGACCGCTTGATTTCGATCCATCAGGTAGATGTGTGAATGGACATCGCCATGTTCGTGCGGCGGCGGAGAAGTGACGCTTTGCATCCGCAAGCTGATGCGATCGCCTGCCTCGCTAGATGCCCAACCGACCAATGCGCCGTAATCGTGATGTTGCGGGTCAGTCATCGCCCAACTCCCTTCTGGGAGGTAGGCTAACCCATTTTACAATCGCAGTTCAATCAGGCCCGCGACAATGCTCGTGCAAATCAGCCCGTGACATCCTTCAATGCCGCCACGAAGGCATCGATATTGCCGAGCGTCAATCCAGCCACATTGATACGGCCGGAGCCGGCCATGTAGACCGCGTGATCATCGCGAAGCTGCTGCACTTGTTCTTTCGAGACCGGTAGCATGGCGAACATGCCTTGCTGGCGACCGAGTGGCTCCAGATTCACACCCCCAGCATTGCTGGAAGCGGCGAGTTTAGCACGGACACCGGCAATACGCTCACGCATGGATTTGACTTCATCGAGCCACTGGCGAGTAAGCCCCGCATCCTCGAGGATAACGCGCACGGCGGCACCGCCGTGATCGGGCGGCATGGACCAGTTGGCGCGGGCGATAGCCGCCGCATTCGAGATAGCGCGTTTCGTCGCATCAGCATTTGCGGTCCTGACATAGAAAGCCCCGACCCGGTCACGGTAGAGCCCGAAATTCTTGTCGCAGCTATAAGCGATCAGCGCTTCCGGAAGATTGGCCACCACGGCGCGAACACCATAGGCATCCTCTTCCATTCCTGCACCCAGACCCTGATAGGCGACGTCGATCAACGGAAGGACCGTGCTCGCTTTCAGAAGAGAAACGATCTCGTCCCATTCGTCGGGGGTGTAGTCGACGCCCGTGGGGTTATGGCAGCAGCCATGCAGCAGCACCGCACTGCCCTCCCCCGCATCTGCCAGCGAATTGCGAAGCGCATCCATATTTGCGCTGCCATCGCTCCCGGCATGATCGAAGGCGACGAGCTCAAGGTCGAGGTCAGTGAGAATCTGTGCGTGATTAGGCCAGCTGGGCGTTCCCATCAACACGCGGCTCACCCCCGATTTCTTCGCCAGAGCCAGCGCGAGGCGAACGGCGCCCGTTCCGCCCGGCGTTTGCATTCCCTCCATTCGGCCATCGCCGGGAGCGGCATCGCCAAAAACATATGGCTCCAACCCACGCACGAATCCCATATCACCCTCAGGGCCCAGATAGCCCTTGCTGTCCTGCGTCTCGACCAGCTTGCGTTCTGCCCCCTTGATCGCCTTGAAAACGGGAGTGGCGCCATCGGCAGTGCGGTATACGCCTACGCCAAGGTCGATCTTATTGGTACGCTCGTCAGCATTATAGAGCTTGATCAGCGCCAACAGCGCATCCGGGGCTTGTTCGTCGAGTCGGTTCAACATGCACAGGGCAATGCCCCCACGGTGACATCACCGCAAGGCTTCAGTCGCCGTTACACGTGCGATTTGCCCTTGAATTGCTATGCGACCGGAAAGGCCTGGTATTAAAAAGGTAGCCAGCGCTGTTCGCGGCTGAAGCGCAAATAGCCCGCATTGACGCCAAGCCGCAGTCCCGCACCCACGCGGATCGGGATCAGCACGACATCACCCTTGCGTACATAGCTGGCGGTGAACCCACCCACGAAATAGGCCTGCCCTTCACCAGCCGGGAATCGCTCATATAGCTCTTCCGTATCGTAGAGATTGTAGACCAGCACAAAGGTATTTCCTGCATTGGCACCGGCATCGAGCCCGATGGACGGCCCGGTCCAATAGACCGGCATATTGCCCTCCACCGCGTGATACAGTGTCCCCGAGCCGTACCGAACGCCCAGCACGAACGCACCACCGCCTTCGCGACCGACGATATAGCCATTGGGTTCACCCTGATCTTCAAGGATATCCTGGATCAGGCGCGCCAACCCCTCGGCACCGCGACCGAAAAGTCCCTCGGCTGCACCGATCAGGTCGTCTTCGCCATAGACCGTGCCGGGATCATTTGCGGGCGGAAAGGGCTCGGCGTCGACCGTTGCCATCTGCTCGTCGGCGGTTCCGGCCTCGCCTTCGAGAGGGGGCAGTTCCGCTTGGGTTTCGGGATCGGCAGTCTGTCCCCGCGCTGTTGTATCCTCGGTTTGGTAACGCGGCGTCTGTTCAGAATATTCGTAGGCACCGTCATATGCGCCCGTGTCGCCATTGTCGGTAACATCCTGGGAAGCCGAGCCATCCATCAGATCGCCATCGATCACCACGCTGGGATCGACGGTTTCGATTTCTTGCGCGATCGCTGGCGCGGAGAAGGCCGCCACCAATGGTGCCAAAGCCGCAAGCGCGGCCAGGCGAAATTTATCAGGAATACCCGTCTTCATGGCCAATCTCCAATCCCCAACAGGGCGAAGCTCTACACCGCTACAAGAATCCTTTGCGCCTGAAGCGGCAATGAATAGGCGGCAAAACGAATCCGTTTTGCGACAAAGCGAATCCAGTTTCCGGTCATCCGTCTTGTAAAATCCGTGTGAAACGGCTCTTGAAGCGCGCCCCGCCGCTCGTTATAGCGCGCAGCCTGCCATATAGGTCCGGAGACGTGGGTGAGTGGCTGAAACCAGTTCCCTGCTAAGGAACCATACCTCTATCGGGGTATCGAGGGTTCGAATCCCTCCGTCTCCGCCACCTGGCCTTCGGGCTGGCCTGCGCGTCGCTGCTTGAGACCGTTTTTCGTCAAACAATGCCCTTTTAACCGATTGACCGGGCCTGCTCTTTCCCGCAGAGCCTGTCCCAGTCTGGTGGGCGGCTGAGTCGCCCGGCAGTCGCGCGGGAGAGCTCTCCAATCCGTTGGAGGCACCGAAGGAGCAACCGCCCCGGAAACTCTCAGGTAAAAGGGACCGCGCGGCTGGAACAGGCACTCTGGAAAGCGCGCCGGATGGGATCCGGTGCCACCGACGGAGTAAGGACCGCCCCAGGGGCCGGACCGGAATCTCTCAGGTAACCGAGACAGAGGGGGCATGGTGAAGGCGCCCGACATGCGGGCGTCGCCAGACCGTGCCGGAACTGTCCATGAGCGATACAGATAACAACACCGAAGAACTGGCGGCCGAAAAGCTGCCGCTGGACGCGTGGCACCGCGCACAAGGTGGCCGTATGGTGCCCTTCGCCGGATACGAAATGCCAATCCAGTATGAAGGCATAAAGGCCGAGCATGACTGGACACGCAGCAGTGCCAGCCTGTTCGATGTCAGCCACATGGGCCAGCTTTCGATCAGCGGTGAAGGGGCCGCGCACGAGCTGGAGAAGCTGGTGCCGAGCGGCATCGCCAACCTTGCTGAAGGCAAGATGCGTTACACGCTGTTGCTGACCGAGGCGGGCGGCATCATTGATGATCTTATAGTAACCAACGCCGGGCCGCATCTTGCGCTGGTGGTGAACGGCGCGTGCAAGTGGGACGATATCGCTCATCTGCGCGAGCATCTCGAAGATGACATTACGCTCACCCATTTCGATGATTTCGCGCTGTTGGCCCTGCAAGGTCCCAAGGCTGCAGACGTACTCGAAGACCTGGTTCCCGGTGTTGGCGCGTTGACATTCATGACCGCCGGACTTTTCAAGTTCAACGGCCAGCATATCTGGATCAGCCGTGCTGGTTACACAGGCGAGGACGGTTTCGAGATTTCGATCCATGAAAGCCATGTCGAGGCCCTCGCAAATGCACTGGTTGCGGACGACCGGGTAAAGCCTGCCGGGCTAGGCGCTCGTGATTCGCTGCGCCTAGAGGCCGCGCTGCCACTTTACGGCCATGACCTTTCGCAGAATACCGATCCGGTGAGTGCAGGGCTTAGCTTCGCTCTAGCCAAGGCGCGCCGCGAAGCAGGCGGCTATTTCGGCCACACAGCATGCCTCGCCCGCCTTGAGGAAGGCGGTTGTTCGGAAAGCCGCGTGGGCCTCGCACTGGAAGGCCGCTTGCCTGCGCGTGAAGGCGCGCAGGTTTTTTCCGGCGATGCGCTGGTCGGCAAAGTCACAAGCGGGGGCTTCTCTCCCACGCTCGGCCATCCGATCGCCATGGCCTATGTCGAAAACGAATTTACCGCCGAGGGCACGGGGCTGGAAATCGAGGTGCGTGGAAAGCGCTTGCCTGCCACAGTCGTCCCCTTCCCCTTCGTCCCGCACAAATATCACCGCAAAGGAGCCTGAGGAGCATGGCACGTTATTTCACCGAGGAGCATGAGTGGATCGAAGTCGATGGCGACACGGCGATCATCGGCATTACCGATTATGCGCAGGAACAGCTCGGCGATGTGGTCTTCGTCGAAGTACCCGAAACGGGCGCGGAGTTCACCAAGGGCGCAGAAGCCGCCGTGGTGGAAAGCGTGAAGGCGGCAAGCGATGTCTACGCCCCGATCGCCGGTACCGTGCTGGAAGGCAATTCGGCGCTGGAAGACGAGCCCGAACTCGTCAACACCGCCCCCGAAGCCGAAGGCTGGTTCTTCAAGCTGACAATCGCCGACAAGGGCGAGCTGGAAGGCCTGATGGACGCGAAAGCCTACAAGGCGTTCTGCGACGAGCTTTGATTTCTTCATCCCAGCACAAGCTGGGATTGCTGTCCGCCGGGTCGGACGAACTTGATGGAGATTCCAGCTTTCGCTGGAATGACGAGAGAAACGATGCGCTACCTCCCCTTAACTGAAACCGACCGTTCGGCCATGCTCGATGTGATCGGCGCGCCCAGCGTCGATGCGCTCTTCACCGATGTGCCGTCCGATCTCTATCTCGACGGGCCGATCGACGGCCTGCCGCTGCATGCGACCGAGATGGCAGTCGAAAAGCATATGCGCAGGCTCTCGAAGAGGAACCTTGCGGCAGCCGATGCGGCGTTCTTTCTGGGGGCGGGAGCCTATCGCCATCATGTGCCTGCCACGGTCGATCATCTGATCCAACGCGGCGAGTTCCTGACAGCCTACACGCCATACCAACCGGAAATCGCGCAGGGCACGCTGCAGATGCTGTTCGAGTTCCAGACGCAGGTTGCGCGGCTCTACGGTTGCGAGGTCGCCAATGCCTCGATGTACGACGGCTCGACAGCGTGCTGGGAGGCGGTGGCGATGGCCGCGCGCGTCACGCGTAAGAAGCGCCATGTCCTTTCGGGCGCGCTGCATCCGCATTATGCCGAGGTCGTCCGCACCATGGCCAAATTCACCGAGGACGAGATCGCAGGGGCCAAGGTCAGCCTGACCCCGCTGCCCGATGATGACGGGTTGATCGCGCGGATCGATGAGAACACCGCCAGCGTCGTGGTGCAGTATCCCGATATCCTCGGCCGCATTCCCGATCTGCAGAAGATCGCCGATGCCACCCATGCCGTTGGTGCCAAGCTAATCGTCGTGAACACCGAGCCGGTGGCATTAGGCACGCTGGAGGCACCGGGCAACCTCGGCGCGGATATCGTGGTGGGTGAAGGCCAGTCGTTGGGCGTCGGCTTGCAGTTTGGCGGACCGTACCTCGGCCTGTTCGCGATTACCGATCCCAAGCTGGTGCGCCAGATGCCCGGCCGCCTGTGTGGCGAAACCGTGGATGCCCACGGCAAGCGCGGTTTCGTGCTGACTCTCTCGACCCGCGAACAGCACATCCGCCGCGAGAAGGCGACGAGCAACATCTGCACCAATAGCGGACTGTGCGCGCTGGCCTTCTCGATCCATATGACGCTGCTTGGCGACAAGGGCCTCACCGGCCTCGCCGCTGAGAACCACCGCCTCGCCTGCATCACTGCCGATCGCCTCGCCAGAGTGCCCGGAGTAAAAGTCTTGAACGAGCATTTCTTTAACGAGTTCACGCTGATTTTCGACGCCGATGCCCGCCAGCTGGTTCGCGACCTTGCAGAGCAGAACATTCTCGCCGGTGTCTCGCTAGGGCGGCTGTTTCCGAGCGAGGGGATCAACGGATTGATTGTCGCAGTTACCGAAACGACGACTGAAGAAGATATCGAAACCCTTGCCGCCGCTCTTGAGGAGAAGCTGTCATGAACAAGCCGATCAACCGGAGCGGATGGAAGCCTGGCACACCTGTCGCGTCCGATGGCAGCGAATATCCCACGGTCACCGGCAACAAAGCATTGAGGCTGGAAGAGGCGCTCATCTTCGAGATCGGTGGCACCGACACATGCGGTGTCGATCTTCCCGAAACGCCCGCCGAGCTACCCAGCCGCCTAGGCGATTTTGGGCGCAAGGAAGGCACCGGCCTTCCCGGGCTTTCCGAGCCGGAGACGGTGCGCCACTACACGCGTCTCAGCCGCCAGAATTACGGTATCGACCTTGGCTTCTTCCCGCTTGGCAGCTGTACGATGAAACACAACCCGCGCCTCAACGAGAAGGTCGCGCGTATGCCCGGCTTTGCCGACGTGCATCCGATGCAGCCAACCGATACGGTGCAGGGCGCGCTCGGCGTCATGAACGAACTGGCGCATTGGCTGCTCGCATTGACCGGCATGCACGGCGTCGCCATGAGCCCCAAGGCGGGCGCGCACGGCGAGCTGTGCGGCATCCTGTGCATTCGCGCGGCGCTCGAAGCGCGCGGCGATGCGCGCAAGGTGGTTCTGGTTCCGGAAAGCGCGCATGGCACCAATCCCGCCACCGCAGCCTTCGCCGGTTACACGACCGAGGATATCCCGGCGAACGAGGATGGTCGCGTGGACCTCGAAGCGCTGAAGCAACGCCTTGGTCCCGATGTGGCGGCGGTGATGATCACCAATCCCAATACTTGCGGCCTGTTCGAACGCGACATGAAGGCGATTTCGGACGCGGTGCACGAAGTGGGTGCATTCGTGTACTGCGACGGTGCCAACTTCAACGCGATCATGGGACGCGTAAGGCCCGGCGACCTGGGCGTCGATGCCATGCACATCAATCTGCACAAGACCTTTTCCACGCCGCATGGTGGCGGTGGGCCCGGCTCGGGTCCGGTCGTCCTGTCCGAAGCGCTTTCGCCATTCGGGCCGCTGCCCTTCACCGCACGCACGGCAGACGGCTACATCCACCTCGTGGAAGAGGAGAACGCCGACGAATACGACCATACCAGCGCCTTTGGCCGGATGACGGCCTTTCACGGCCAGATGGGCATGTTCACCCGCGCGCTGACCTACATCCTAAGCCACGGTGCCGATGGGCTTCGCCAGGCAGCAGGCGATGCAGTGCTGAACGCCAACTACATCTTGCGGTGTCTCGACGATGTCCTGCATGCGCCGTTCGGTGCCAGCGGACCCTGTATGCACGAAGCGCTGTTCGGCGATGAGGGCTTCGCCGAGGGTCTCTCGACGCTCGACCTTGCCAAAGGGCTCATCGACGAGGGATTCCACCCGATGACGATGTACTTCCCTCTGGTGGTGCATGGGGCGATGCTGATCGAACCGACCGAGACCGAGAGCAAGGACGGGATCGACCAGTTCGTGATGGCCATGCGGTCGCTCGCCGGACGTGCCAAAGATGGGGACGAGGCACTGACGACCGCACCGCATCACGCCCCCCGCGCACGGCTCGACGAGGCGCATGCAGCACGCAAACCGCGACTGGTGTGGAGCCCCGATAGCGATTAGCCCGGCACATTCGGATTTCGTTCAGTTTTTGCTGGCTATAAGTGAACGGCATTGCGTCACACAGGGGGTATGAATGACGAAATCGGCCTATCTCTCCGCCGCGGCGCTTGCAGCCGCGCTGGGGCTCGCGCCTGCCGCTGCGCAGACTGTCGTATCCGGTAAGGGCATTCTCGAAGCGTCTCCGGCCAAGCAGGATCGCAAGCCACAGCGGGCCAGTGCTGCGAATGCAAACAGCATGCTTGAACTGGGCGGCGATGTTCGCGGCACCCTTTCGCACGGTAGCGACACCTACACAATCGAGGGCCGCGCCGGGCAGCGTATGCGGATTGCGCTTAGCTCTGACGCGTTCGACACCTTCCTTCGCATTTCAGGACCGGCTGGCTTCACTGCCGAGAATGACGATGCCCCCGGCGGTCAGACACTGAACAGCCTTCTCGATGTCGAGCTGCCCGCTAGCGGCACATATCGCATCTCCGTCTCCGCATATGGCAATGAGGGACGCGGGAGCTATCGCCTTGCAGCGATGGATCCGGCCAACCCCGTCCCCGGCGGCACGCTCGCTATTGCAATGGGGCAGACCGTGACCGGCTCGTTGAGACCGGGCGATGACGCTTCGCTGACCGGCCAGTACGTCGATTATTATGCCTTCGCCGGCCGTGCCGGGCAGCGGGTGACATTCGACCTTGATGGCGAAGACCTCGATACTTTCCTCTCGGTCTATCTCCCCGATGGCCGCGAGGAGAGCAATGATGATTACAATGCAGCAGAGAGCCTTGACAGCCGCCTGTCGCTCACGCTGCCGGCAGATGGCACCTACCACGTCGCGGCCAGCAGCTTTGCCCAAGGCGCGACCGGTGATTACGCCCTTTCAATCCGGACCGCAGATGCCAATGTCCGGACCGTGCTCCCGGCTTCTGGTAGTGCCCGCGTATTCGCCCTCAGTGTAGGGGTCGCAGCCTACGGCCGGATCAGTCCACTGAATCGCACCGATGAGGATGCACAGCGCGTAACTGCGGCGCTCCGTGATGCGGGGGTACTGGCACCCGAAAGCGTGACGCTGGTCAATTCGCAGGCCACTCGTGCGAACTTCGAATCCGCATTGACCGATATCACGTCCGCAATGGGTGACGACGACTTGTTGCTCATCTTCTTCAGCGGCCATGGCGAGAAGGTGGAAAACATGACCACCGAGCGCGATGGCTCGGCCGAGACCATCGAGCTGTTCGATGCCGCCCTGTTTGACTACGAACTTGCCGAAATGATGGAAGATGTCGATGCCCGCACGCTGCTGGTCATCGATGCCTGCTTCGCGGGCGGGTTCGATCAGGTCGTGCGCCAGCGGAACGAACGAATGGGCATCTTCAGCTCTGACGAAGACGTGCTGAGCCTTGTCGCCACGGGGGAGAAGGCTGGCGGCTACATCAGCCACATCTTCCGCGCCGCGCTGGAAGGCGGGGCTGACATGAACGGCGACCGCGCGTTGGAAGCGGGTGAGCTGTCAGAATACATGCGCCGCGAGTTCTACCGCATGGTGCTGGAAGAACCGCTGTCCACAGATGCCGAGGACTTCCGCAACATGCAGACGCCTGGCTGGCAGCACATCATCGTCGATCGCGGCGGAGATGGCATGCCGCACCAGCAAGTGCTGATGAACTTCGGATCGGTCACTGGCGCGTCGCTCGCGCGGCGCTGATCCGCCCCGAGGTGTAACAGATGTGAAGGTTTCCGGGTCGGAGCTTTTCCCGCACCGATCTTCCACCTGCGAGAGCGCTGGCCTTGCGATGACCTTGTCGATCCAGAAGGTGCTGCATGCTGTGCGCGAAAGGTGGGCAACGTGGTGGCGATGCAGGAAAGGCAAAGCCTAACAAAAAGGGGCGACAGTCAATGCGACTATCGCCCCTTTTTCTTGTCCCGGTTTTTCGATCAGGCGTAGGTTTCTGCCGGCTTGCGAGCGAAGATTCCGAAGGCGGCAATAATCGCGTAGCAGATGATCGGGATTACCATGGCCAGCGCCAGATTGCCGCCGGTTGCATCGGCCACAACGCCGTAGAGCAAGGGGACGACCGCCCCGCCAAAAATGGCGACGTTGATGATGCCCGACCCGTCGGCGGCCTTGGAACCCAGCTTTTCGCAGGCGAGCGAGAAGATCGTCGGGAACATGATCGAGTTCATCAGGCCGACCGCGAGCAGCGTGTAACCGGAAAGTTCGCCGGTCGTATTCGTCGAGATGAGGACTAACAGAATTGCGCCGAGTGCATTGGACGTTAGGATCTTGCCCGGGCTGAACTTGCGCAGCGCCCACGAACCGATGAAACGACCGATCATGGCTCCCCCCCAGTAGAGACCGATCAACCATTCCACCGCATTGGGCTCTGCCCCGACCAGTCCGTTCAGAAAGGCCGTTACAGGGCCACCATTGGCCATAACCTGATCCTGAAGTAGATAGTTGATAACGATGGACCCGATCGCAACTTCACCACCGACATACAAAAAGATGCACAGCGCACCGAAGCTGAAACGGGCGCGCTTGAGCAGTGGGTTATCGTAGAGCCAGAGCACCGGGGCAGCGAGGATGAAAAGGACGCCGAGCCAGCCATTGACCTGGATCGCCAAGAAAGCGCCAGCAATGACGAGCGCAAGACCAATCAGGTAGCGGCTGTTCGAGACAAGATCGCCCTCGCCCATGATTGATGCATCGTGTGGCAACCGGTTGCGGAACATCCAGACCGCCGTAGCAACGACACCGATCAGCACCGCAACGCCTAGATAGCCCTGCCAGATCGCTTCGCTTTCAGCCGCACGATATGCCTGCAATGCCGCGCCTTCGAACTGATCCGCGCTCATGTCGGCAAGGCTTCCAAGGATGACGGCGGCGCCGACGATCGGGAAAACCGTGGTGCCAAGCGAGTTGAACGCCTGCGCGAAAGTCAGACGGCTATGCGCTGTCGAGGGCGGCCCAAGCAGGCTGATGAGCGGGTTTGCTACCACTTGCACAATCACCACACCGCTGGCGAGAATAAACAATGCGCCAAGAAAAATGGCATAGGTCGCGTTCTGGCTCGCCGGGATGAACAGCAGGCAGCCGATGATCATCGTAACGAGGCCTGCCACTGCGCCTCGCATGTAGCCGATTTTCTTCACCAACTTTGCGCCGGGGATACCGATCAGGAGATAGGCAGCAAAGAAGCAAAACTGGATCAGCATCGCCTCTGTATAAGAGAGCGTGAACAGCTCGCGTAGCTTCGGGATAAGCACATCGTTCAGCGAGGTGATCCCGCCGAAGATGAAGAACAGGCCGAACACGAAATAGTTAAGGCCCGGCGCATTCACCGGCGGCGTGTCATCATCAACCACAGGACGCGGATCGGTGGTGCTTGATACATCAGGCGCAAGTGCCATTATTTTCTTCTCCCCGTATGCAGGCGGGCTCTCCGGCCAGCTCGCAAGACCTTTTTACTGTTCTGCACTTCCTTAGAAAGAGCAAGCGGTTCCTTCCGGCATATCCTCACGTACGATCCGGGCAATGCCTATCGTGAAAGCAGAATCAGTCGCGAATTCGATCCGCTGGCCCAGGCCTTCGGCACAGGTTGCGGTGATCACCATTTCGCGCCAGCCCTTGCCCGCAGCATTCTGCATCTGGCGGGTCACATCGATATCGGTCGCATTGGCGCCATCGCCTACGACCACAGTAATTGGCCCTTCCGGGCGGTTCGTCACGTTATAGGTAATGCGATAGGCACCGCCGACTGCAGCGCTCTGGCGGACGCCGAAACGTGCACCGGGCTCCATCGCGATCTCGCGCGCATCTTCCTGCGCGTTGCGATCGATACCGCGCATGACCACGCCTGCCGGAGTAGACGAGCCGCGCATCTGTACCAGCACGTCCTCCGCAATGGTGAGCTCACCGCCGGCCGCATAGGCAGACACGCCGCTTGCCAGACGACCGGAAGCAAACAGCTCGGCCGAATTGACGGCTTCCAGTGCCGGGCAACTTTCGCTGAGGCGCGGGCCGCTCGACCTCTCATCGACCGACAGACCATAGCCAACCTGGAACAGTGCGCCGCTGCCACCATTGACCGGCGCACCGCCGCATTGGGCAGGCCAGCTGAACGATAGACGACCCGTCGCCGGGACAGCGCCGGTCAGCACATCGGCAATGCCGCCGCCCTCGCTACCGGGCAGCCATGATGCGAGGAACGCGTTGGAGGCATTCATTTCGCGGTTCATCCACAGCGGACGGCCCGAGAGGAACACCGCCACGGTCGGAATGCCCTCGCCCTGAAAGCGGCGGAGCAATTCGAGCCCTTCTTCGTCGCGGAAGGTCAGGTCTGCCTGGTCACCGGCGAATTCTGCATAAGGGCGCTCGCCAAAGACTACGATCGCCACGTCCGGCCGCATCTCGAAGCTGCCATCGAGCGACAGCGTAGCGGTGCCACCATCTGCCGACACGGCTTCCTCGATACCATCCCAGATGGACATAGCGTTGGGGAAGAGGCCCCCTGCCACATCGGCATCGGCACCCATTTCGCCTTCGAGGCCGCCCTGCCATTCAAGCGTCCAGCCGCCCGATGCACGGCCGATATCGTTCGCCGCACGACCGGCGACAAGCACATTGGCACCCGATTGCAGCGGCAGCACGCCATCATTCTTGAGAATAACCTGCGACCGCGCGACAGCTTCGCGTGCGAGGGCGCGATGCTCGGGCGATGCCAACAGTTCAAACTGGCCCGCCACGCCGCGCTCTGACGGGAGCACCGGTTCGGGAGCGAGCAGGCCGGCGCGATACTTCACGCGCAGCACCCGGGTCACTGCCTCGTCGACCCGCGCCATCGGGATCGTCCCGTCATTCACTTGCGCAACCAGCGTGTCCATCAGGCCCTGCCAGTCGTCTGGCACCATGTATATGTCGAGACCGGCAAGCAGCGATTGCGCACAATCGGTAACGGTGCAGCCCTGCACCTGGCCGTGGCCGTTCCAGTCGCCCACGACAAGGCCGTCAAAGCCCATTTCTCCGCGCAGCACATCTGTCAGCAACGTCTCGTTGCCGTGCATTTTGCGGCCATTGATCGAGTTGAAGCTCGCCATTACAGCTTCGACGCCGGCATCGATCGTCGCGGGATAGGGCCGCCCATGGAGAGCCAGAAGTTCATCAATATCGCCATTGACTTCGCCCTGGTCGACCCCCTGTTCGGTGCCCCCATCGCCGAAGAAATGCTTGGCCGTGGCGATCACGCGGCCTTCGCCCAAATAACCTTCGCTGCCCGGCTCGCCCTGCAGGCCTTCGACCAGCGCGGCTCCGAGTTCGGCCACCAGATCGGGATTTTCCGAATAGCTCTCGTAAGTGCGGCCCCAGCGATCGTCCTGGGCCACGGCCACTGTCGGCGAGAAGTTCCAGTCTATGCCGGTCACTTCAATCTCGATAGCGGTCGCGTGGCCAATGCGGCGGACAAGGTCGGCATCTCCTGCCGCGCCCAGCCCGATATTGTGCGGGAAGATCGTCGCGCCCACGACATTGGTATGGCCGTGCACGGCGTCGGTGCCCCACATGGTGGGAATGATCGGTTCGCCATCGTCGAGCGGCGCGATGGAGGCTTGATACATCTCGTCAGCATAGCGCAGCCATTCGGGTGCGGGTGCAAACTCATCTCCATACGGGCCGCCATTGCCGCCATTGAGATAGCTGCCGAAGCGATAGCGCTCCATGTCTTCAGGCGTGAAGGAATTGATCTGCGGCTGGATCAGCTGGCCGATCTTGCGCTCCAGCGACATGCGCGAGACGAGATCGGCGATAAAAGCCTCTTCATCATCGTAAGCCACCGATGATTCGGCAATCGTGACTTGCGGCCCGAACGGCAACGCTTCACAGCCTGCAACGGTGACACTCAAGATTGCCGCAGCAATCGTCGCACGCAATTTAAACCCCGCCCGCATGATATCCTCTCAGATTTCCGTTCATTGAGAACGTTCTCAATTTATGGTTCTACACCGCATGTCAGGCAATTCAAGCGCCTATTTTCGCCTGAGCTCCAACCGGCCTTGCTGTAAGCAGGATGATGGCCGCCAGTGCGGACAGGCCACCCAGTAGCATGAAAAGACCGGCAAAGCCGAAGATCGGCACCAGCATAAGTGTCAGGACGGACATGATGGGAGACGGTATGGTGTTGGTCAGATTGAACAGCCCAAGGTCACGCCCGCGCGTTTCCGGCCGCGGCAGGACCCGAAGCGTTTGCGCCGAATGTAGCGACAGGAAAACATGGGATGACAAGCCGAACAGGGCATAAGCGGCCAGGGCCAGCGGCAAGGTTGGTGACAGGGCCATCGCCAGCAACGCAATAGCACTGATCGATGCGGCGATCCCGAGCGGGAAGACGGGCTTGTCGTTGCGGTCTGTCCACCGACCGACCGCCAGGCTGACAGGCACTGTCAGCAGCAGCACGAGGAAGAACACCCGCGCCGCATCGTTATCGACGATATTGGGGGCAATACTGCGAAGCCAGAGATAGAGATAGGCGAACAGAGCTGCCTCCGCGATCTGGACGAGTAGGCGCGCCGCCCACATGCGTGCGACTATATGGCGTGGCGAAGTTGGTGAATTGGCCCGTCCGGAAATCGGCTGGTCTTTCCGGTCTTGCAACAGCTCGGGGAAATGCACGGGCCTGCCGAATATCATTACCGGCAAGACGCAAAGCGCGACAAGCACGGCTACCACCGTCATCCGCATATCGGCTTCAATCAGGCCGGGTATCGTCACCAGCGCGCCGCACAGGGCGCCCATAGCCGGCGCACAGGCCAGCAAGCCGCCAAGCAGGCCTTTCTGTTGATCGGGCACCGTATCGCCAGCCCACGCCGCAAGCGGGCCGAGCATCATGTTCAGGGCGAGTTGCCATGCAATCAACATCACTAGAAATGCGGCGAGAGTTTGGGCGGTCGTCAGCACAATCAGCAGCGCGCTGCTGAGCGCTAGGCCCGCCAATATCAGCGGGCGACGACTGCGCAGGATATCCGACAACCAGCCGAAACCGATATTGGCAAGGCTTGCCGCGAAAGCTCCGACAAAGGCAAGATAGGCAAGCCAGCTTACGCCTTTTCCGTCTGCTATGGCATCTACGCGCACGGGCAACAGAATGGTCAAGAACGGAATATAGGCAATGGCGCCACCGGCTACCGCCAAAGCATAGAGCAACAGGAACCGGGTGGACTGCCGCGCGCCATCGCCGTGCGGCAGCGCCGTTTCGGTGTCAGACATCAACCGTTGTCTTCAGAACCGCAACCGAATCCCGTTCGATCAGTTGGCCTTCGACGACCACGGGCATCTCCGGTAGATCTTCGCCCTTTTGCGCCATAATCAACAGTTCCACCGCGCGTCCGACTGTCTCTGCAACCGGCTGGTCGATTGCCGTAAGTGCAGGCTGCACAAACCGGACGACCGGCGAATTTTCGAAGCTGATCAGCGACAAATCGCCCGGCACTTTCAAGCCGAGTGAATGCGCAATGGAATTGGTCGCCATCGCCAT
>CAYRBB010000018.1:0-52310 GCA_964422435.1 uncultured Sphingomonadaceae bacterium | reverse complement strand
AGGCCGGCATCCGGCTCGACATGGACAAGGTCCCCTGCCGCGAAGAAGGCATGACGCCCTACGAAATGATGCTGAGCGAAAGCCAGGAGCGTATGCTCATGGTTCTCAAGCCCGGCAAGGAAGCCATGGCCGAGGCGATCTTCAAGAAGTGGGAACTCGATTTCGCGGTTATCGGCGAAGTCACCGATACGCGGCACATGGTGCTCGAATTCGGGGGAGAGGTCGTGTGCGACATCCCGCTCGGTCCGCTTGCGGCTGATGCACCCGAGTATGATCGCCCCTACCTTTCGATGGACGACTATCTGGAATGGGCCGGAATCACCGCGATGACAGACCGACCCGATACCTCCGATATCGGCAGCGATTTGCTCAAGCTGCTCGCCAGCCCCAACCTCGCCTCGCGGTCGTGGATCAGCGAGCAATATGACAGCCAGGTTGGCGCAGATACACTGCAGACCGGCGGTGATGCGGGCGTAGTCCGTGTGCACGGCACTAAAAAGGCGCTTGCGATCAGCACGGATTGCACCCCGCGCTATGTCCATGCCAACCCCTATGAAGGTGGCAAGCAGGCGATTGCAGAGGCCTATCGCAACCTTTGCGCCGTGGGCGCGCGCCCGTTGGCGGTGACCAACTGCCTCAACTTCGCGAACCCGCAACGGCCTGAAATCATGGCTCAGTTCGTCCACGCGCTCGATGGCATGGGCAAGGCCTGCAAGTATCTCGACTTCCCGATCGTGTCGGGCAACGTCTCGCTTTACAATGAAAGCAAGGCTACCGGCGGCGGGAGTGCGATCCTACCTACCCCCGCCATCGGTGGGGTCGGGATCATCGATGACTATGACACGATGATGACAATGCCGTTCAAAGCGGCAGGCGAGGCGATCTACCTGATCCATCCCGAGGCGTGGGCAACCGCCGATCCCGAACGCTCGCACCTAGGCAAGTCGCTGTGGCTGGATGTGATCCATGGCCGTGATGAAGGGCGCGCTCCACCGGTTGACCTGACGCTGGAAAAGGCTGCCGGCCGGATTGTGCTGGAACTGATTTCCGACGGCCTCGTCAGTGCGGTGCACGACGTGTCCGATGGCGGCCTCGCTGTAGCACTCGCGGAGATGGCAATGGCAGGCGGCATCGGTGCCGAAATGCATTCTGGCCATTCCGACTACACCGACGCGCAATGGTGGTTCGGCGAAGATCAGGGCCGTTATGTCATCACGGTTCCCGATACGCATGCTCTCAATGAGGCGCTCGCAAAGGGCACCGAGAATGACGAGACTGCGGCCGTGGGCTTCACCCGCATCGGTACGACTGGCGGCGGCACACTCTTCGGCAAGTCAGTCGAAGAGATGCGCACCGCCCATCGCAGCTTCTTCAAGGATTGGATGGAGAGCTAGGCGAAGCGGCGCGCACCAGCGCCAGGCCCAGCCATACAAGCCAGCCTAGCTGCGTGATGTAGGTCCACATCGCGCCGTAGAAGCGCATGTCTATTTGGCCTGTCAGAAGCAGCAGCGCCGGTATGGAGCCTGCCAGAACGCCCAGCGCCCCGGTAATGCGCCAGTCAGCCTGCCACAGGGCAAGGCCAAACAGCGCTATCCCTGTGCCAGCCGCGATCGCCCCCAGCGTGGCGAGAGCCTGATTCATCTCCCACGCCAGTTGGATCACACCTGCCGCGATCTCGCCTTCAGGATATTCCCAGATGGCTGGCACCACGAAGCCGTTGATCGTCCCGGCAAGGATCGCGCCCAGCGTTCCAACCACAAAGAAGCCAATGGCGAGCGCGGTCAGCAGTCGCCAGCCAAGCGCCCGCACAAACAGCCCCATCACCACCGGTTGCACCACAATCAGCGCCAACAATCCGCCATGTACGCCGCGTATCATATCCGCTGCATCATCCCCGTGCGGATGATAATGCATCAGCCCTGCCGCCAGCGCAGCCGATCCCGCCAGCAACGCCCCTGCCCATCGAAGCGATTGCACATTTTCCTGATCCACGTCATTCCTCCTGTTTGCCGCTGCGCAATGTCATGCTGGAGAAGATGGAAGACAATGGACGATTGCAGCCAAAAGTCCGGCGGCCGCGAAGACACGCGCGCTCTGATTCTCACGACGTTCAATCGCCTCGTGCTTGAGAGTAGCAGCGGACGGCCCAAGGTCGCGCAGATCGTGGCCGAGGCCGGCGTGGCACGATCGACCTTTTATGATCACTTCGCCGGTGTGGAAGCGCTGTTCGATGAGAGCCTGGCTTCACTGTTCGGTCAGTTGGCCACTTGCCTGATAACCGGCGCCCTGGTTGACGAACGCGACTGGCTGATGGCGCATATCTACGAAAATCGCGAACTCGGGCGCCCGCTGCTGACTGGGCCGAAGACCGAACGCACCGAAGCGTTGTTCGCCAGGCTGATCGGAGAGCGGCTGGAAGGCCGTGATAACGCCCGGCTGCATTCCATTCTGATAGCGGGAACGGTGATTGCAGCGCTCGGAGCGTGGGTTTCGGGCAAGCTTTCCTCTTCCCCAGAGGATCTGGGGGCACGGCTCGCACTCACCACGCGCGCCATTCTCGATGCCTAGCTTTCCATGAGATCAGAATATAGGGCCATCGAATGACCGAGAAACATCATCCCTTCCCGCCATTGCCGGAGCTGAAGGACGAAGAGCGGGTCGCGCGCGCCAAAGCGGCTTACGAACACCTCAGAACCCGCCATTCCTGCCGCAATTTCAGCAAAGCCACGGTACCGCGCGAGGTGATCGAAAACGCGATCCTTGCAGCTGGTACCGCTCCCAATGGCGCCAATCACCAGCCGTGGCACTTCGCCGCCATTTCCTCTTCGGAGAAGAAGAAAGCAATCCGCGAGGCAGCGGAGGATGAGGAGCGACGGTTCTACGGCGAAGATGGCGAAAAGCCCAAGGCTTCGGACGAATGGCTAAATGCCCTCGCCCCCATCGGCACCGATGCGCACAAGCCCTATCTTGAAACCGCACCCTGGTTGATCGTCTGTTTTGCCCAGCGCACCGGCGGGATCGAGGAAGACGGGAAGACGCAGAACTACTACGTCAACGAGAGCGTTGGCATCGCTTGTGGCATGCTGATTTCGGCATTGCATTCGGCGGGCCTAGCGACCCTCACTCACACGCCATCCCCGATGGGCTTCCTGCGCGACCTGTGCGGCCGCCCGAAGAATGAAAAGCCGCTGATGATCGTTGTGGCTGGCTTGCCGGGCGAGAATGCGACCGTGCCGGAGCACGCGATCCGCAAGAAACCGCTCAGCCAGATTGCGAGCTGGCTCTAGGCCACCCAATCCTTCTCGGGAATTTCCAGCAGCTTGAGCAGGCTGGTCAGATCACCGCGATCGATCCAGCCGTTGCTCGCCTCGCGTGCCTTTGGCTTGGCGCGGTAGGCAATGCCGAATGTCGCCGCCTCCAGCATGGGAATATCGTTCGCCCCGTCTCCGGCAGCCATGCTTACGGCGCTTTCGCCCAGCGTTGCCAGTTCTTCGAGAAGCACCGCCTTCTTGGTCGAGCTGTCAACAATGGCTCCATCGAGACGGCCCGAGAGTTTGCCGTCCGCGACTTTCAGCCTGTTGCCCACGACCCGCTCGAAACCGAGCTTTGCAGCAACAACATCGGCGAAATGATGGAAGCCGCCGGTCACCAGCACCGTCTTGCAGCCGCGTGACTTCAGCGTCTTGACCAGCGTGCGTGCACCCGGCGTCGGCTCTATCCGCTCTTCGAGGCACCGCGTTATCGCGCTCTCGTCCAGACCGGTCAGCAGTCCAACCCGTTCGCGCAGCGCACTTTCGAAATCGAGTTCACCCTGCATGGCGCGTTCGGTAATCTCCGCGACCTTGTCCTTGAGTCCGGCGAAGTCCGCCAATTCGTCAATGCATTCCTGCCCGATCATGGTCGAATCCATGTCGGAGACAAACAGCCGCGGAATGACGAATGGCGCGCGCGAAATGATCGCATCGCAATCAGGGAAATGCGCATCGATTGCTGTGCGCAGGACCGCCAAATCGCTCCCCGGGGATTCGATCTGTAGCACATCACCGCAGAAATCGAGCATCGCCGCATGCGCCACGGGCACGCCGGTATCGGCAAGCGTAGCGGTCATCGCGTCAAGCGCGCTTTCCAGCGTGGCGGGGTCTGCTATCAGCCGGGTGATGAGAATGATGGAAACTCCTGATGCGCGGTAAGCTCGCGCTCATTGCAGGGCCGACCGCCAGCGGCAAGAGCGATCTGGCCGTGCGGCTCGCAAAGGCGCTGGAATCGCGCGGACAGAGCGCCGTAGTGATCAACGCGGACAGCGCGCAGGTATATGCCGATTTGCAAGTCTTGTCGGCGCGCCCGACAGAAGACGAGATGCAGGGCATTCCGCACCGCCTGTTCGGCACGTGGGACGGCGCAGAGCCGTGCTCGGCAGCCGATTGGGCAGCGGCGACCAAGGTAGAGATTGCGGCGGCGCATGACGCGTATGCCATCCCGATCCTGGTCGGCGGCACAGGCATGTACATGTCGACCCTGCTCAATGGTATCGCCCCCATCCCGCCAATCGATCCCGCCATACGTATGGAGGTACGCGCTCTCTCGACCAAGGATGCTTACGCAGCATTGCAGGATGCCGATCCCGAACGTGCCGACATGCTCCACCCGAGCGACAGCCAGCGCATCGCGCGCGCGCTGGAAGTGGTACATTCTACAGGTCGCACGTTGGGCGAATGGCAGGAACACAAGGCTGGCGGGATAGCGGACGATGTTGCCCTTGCCCCGCTTATCCTGCTCCCCGAGCGGGAGATACTTTACGAACGCTGCGACAGGCGGTTTGCGCAAATGCTCAATCAAGGGGCCGTGGCAGAAGTCGAAGCCCTGCTGGAACGCAACCTGCCGCCCGAACTGCCGGTGATGCGTGCAATCGGCGTTCCCGAAATTGCCGGATGGCTGCGTGGCGAGTGGTCGCGCGAAGAGACCGAAGCCATGGGTGCACAATCGACCCGCAATTACGCGAAGCGGCAATATACATGGTTCCGCAATCAGCCTCCTGCGGAGTGGTTGCGCGAGAAACCCGAAAATATCACCATCGATGACATTTTTGAAACTTTATTCCGCTAGAGGCTGTTGACAGCAGTAATTCATGTCCATAGACGGACCCTACGCGCTGCAACGCAGCATCAAAAAAGGATCGAACAGCATGGTTGCCCTTCTTGTCGTCATTCTTGCGGAGGGCGCAGGCTGATAGGGTAGTCGTATAGACCACAACCAATCGGCCTGATGCAGAACGCATTGGGCCTTTTTTGTATCTGAGGAGAGTGAAGGTGGAGCAGCGCTCAGGAGCAGCTCTTTTGGTGGAATGTCTTGTGCGGCAGGGTGTCGAACATGTGTTTGGCTATCCCGGCGGCGCAGTCCTGCCGATTTACGACGAACTCTTCGGCGATGACCGTATCCGCCACATTCTCGTGCGGCACGAGGCGGGTGCGGCGCATGCAGCAGAGGGATATGCCCGCTCAACGGGCAAGCCCGGCGTGGTGTTGGTCACTTCCGGCCCCGGTGCAACCAATGCGATCACGGGCATTGCCGATGCGTTTCTCGACTCCATTCCGATGGTCGTGATCACCGGACAGGTGCCGACCAACCTGATCGGCACCGATGCTTTCCAGGAAGCCGATACCGTAGGCCTGACGCGCCATTGCTCAAAGCACAATTATCTTGTGAAAGATCCTGAGGAGCTGGCAGCAACTATCGAGGAAGCATTCGAAATTGCGACAACGGGCCGTCCCGGGCCAGTGGTGGTGGACGTGCCCAAGAACGTACAGATCGCGACAGCCAAGGCGCTGGATGGACCGATCAAACGCAAGAAACGCTACCACCCGCGCATTGTCGGCGCAGCGGATGAAATTGCCGAGGCTATCGAGATGATCGCTTCCGCTGAGCGCCCCGTCTTCTACACGGGCGGTGGTGTGATCAATGCCGGGCCCCGCGCGAGCGAATTGCTTCGCGAGCTGCAAAAGCTTTGCGGCGCCCCCCTCACCTCCACACTGATGGGTCTTGGCGCCTTTCCTGCCGATCACCCCGACTGGTTGGGCATGCTTGGCATGCATGGCACGTTTGAGGCCAATATGGCGATGAACCAATGCGACGTGATGGTGTGCGTGGGCGCGCGTTTCGACGACCGGGTGACCGGCCGGCTCGATGCTTTCGCGCCACACAGCAAGAAGATCCATATCGATATCGACCGCTCCAGCATCAACAAGATCGTGCCCGTCGATCTGGGCATCGTCGGCGATTGCGCTGCGGTGCTCGAACAGATGGTGGAATGCTGGGGTGATCGACGCGCGCGCGACCTCGGCGAATGGAAGGCGCGCATCACTGGCTGGCGCGCGCGGGACAGCCTCGCCTACCCGCCCCGGCCTTCGAATGGCAGCGATACGATCATGCCGCAACTCGCGGTCGAACGTCTCTTCGCGCTGACGAAGGATCGCGATCCGATCATCACCACCGAAGTCGGCCAGCACCAGATGTGGGCGGCGCAATATTTCGGGTTCAACGCACCCAACAAATGGCTGACTAGCGGCGGCCTCGGAACGATGGGATACGGCCTGCCCGCAGCCATCGGTGCACAGATCGGCAATCCGGATAGCCTCGTCATCGATATCGCGGGCGAGGCAAGCATCCAGATGAATATTCAGGAGCTTGGCACTGCGGCGCAATTCCGCCTGCCGGTGAAGGTCTTCGTGCTCAACAACGAGTATATGGGCATGGTCCGCCAGTGGCAGGAACTGACCTATGAGAGCCGCTATTCGAATTCATACAGCGACAGCCTGCCTGATTTCGTGCGTCTTGCCGAAGCGTATGGCTGGAAGGGCATACGGATCGAAGATGAGAGCCAGCTCGATGCGGGCATCAAGGCAATGCTCGACCATGATGGGCCCGTGTTCGTAGATTGCATGGTGGCAAAAGAAGCCAATTGCTTCCCGATGATCCCCAGTGGCGCGGCACATACCGAAATGCTGCTCTATGGCGACATGGTCCAAGGCACGATGGAAGACGAAGCGAAGGCGCTCGTTTAAGGACACGGATCGGATGAAAATCGAACATCGCGAAGCAGAGCGCCACGTGCTCACCGTCACCGTGGATAACGAGCCGGGTATTCTCGCCAAGATCACCGGTCTGTTCACCGCGCGCGGATACAATATCGACAGCCTGACCGTTGCCGATATCAGCGAGGACCACGCGATTAGCCGCATCACCATTGTCACCGGCGGCCCGCCGCACGTGATCGACCAGATCCACGCGCAGCTGGAGCGGCTTGTGCCCGTCCATCGCGTGACCGACCTCACCGAAGAAGGTCCGCATGTCGAGCGTGAACTGGCGCTGGTCAAGGTGAAGGGCACCGGCGATCACCGTGTGGAGGCGCTACGCATAGCCGAAGTTTTCCGCGCGAATGTGGTCGATACCACAACGGAAAGCTTTGTGTTCGAGCTGACAGGTGCCAAGGACAAGGTCGATAGCTTCATCGCGCTGATGCGCGGGCTGGGCCTTGTCGAAGTGGGCCGGTCCGGCATCGTCGGGATGATGCGCGGAGCCGAAGGAGCCTGAGCTTACAATGGATTATCTCAACCCGACTTTCATGTTGCTGATGGCAGCTGCCTTGTGCGCGATAACCGCGCTCATCCACTCGGTGCTGGGCGAGCAAAAATTGCTCGCGCCGCTCTTCGCCAGTGACGCACCGATCATGCAAAGCCCGCACGCGCGCAACCTCACCCGCTTTGCCTGGCACTGGACCACACTGCTGTGGTTCAGCGTTGCTGCGGTCCTGGTACTATCCGCCTATGGCGACGTGGACGCGCCGTGGCTGATCCTCGGCATAGGCGCGATCCACCTCGTCGCCGGGGTGGCCGATGCTATCATGACCAAGGGCCAACACATTGGCTGGCCACTCATCACACTCATCGGAGCACTGACGCTCCTTGCCTACTATATCACGTCGACGACAGCGGCGACCTGACATCAACCAACACAGGGAATTCCATGAAAGCCTATTACGACGCCGATTGCGATCTCAACCTCATCACCGACAAGACGATTGTCGTGCTCGGCTACGGCAGCCAGGGCCATGCCCATGCGCAGAACCTGCGCGACAGTGGGGTGAAAGACGTGCGCATTGCCCTTCGTGAAGGCTCTGCCACCGCGAAGAAGGCAGAAGCTGCAGGCTTTGAAGTGCTGTCCAACAAGGAAGCGGCCAAGGTGGCCGATATCCTTATGATCCTTGCGCCCGACGAAACGCAGGCGAAGATCTGGGCGGGAGACCTCAAGGGCAATATGAAGCCCGGCGCGGCGCTTGCCTTCGCTCATGGCCTCAATGTCCATTTCGGCCTGATCGAGCCGAGCGACGATATCGACGTCATCATGGTCGCGCCGAAGGGCCCCGGCCATACGGTACGCGCTGAATACCAGCGTGGCGGCGGCGTACCCTGCTTGATCGCCATCCACCAGGACAAGAGCGGCAATGCCCACGACATCGCTCTCGCCTATGCATCAGGAGTAGGCGGCGGCCGCTCCGGCATTATCGAGACCAACTTCAAGGAAGAATGCGAAACCGACCTGTTCGGCGAGCAGGCCGTGCTGTGCGGCGGCATTAGCCACCTCATCATGGCCGGGTTCGAAACACTCGTAGAAGCGGGCTACGCTCCCGAAATGGCCTATTTCGAATGCCTGCACGAAACAAAGTTGATCGTCGACCTGCTCTATGAAGGCGGCATCGCCAATATGCGCTATTCGATCAGCAACACCGCCGAATATGGAGATTATCACACCGGCCCTCGGGTAATCACCGATGAGACGAAGGCAGAGATGAAGCGTGTGCTCGACGATATCCAGCGCGGCAAGTTCGTCCAGCGCTTCATGCTGGATAACGCCATCGGCAATCCGGAGATGAAGGCCGCGCGCAAGCGGCAGGAAGAGCATCCGATCGAGAAAACAGGCGCTCAGCTCCGCGCCATGATGCCGTGGATCACCGCAAACAAGCTGGTGGACAAGGAAAAGAACTGAACCGCAAGAGCGCGGCATTGTGGGCGGGTATCGTGCTGCGCAATTCGTCCGAAAACCTCGGCAATGAGATTCACGTACGCACAGTCTCGGATACCCAAGTGCAACAGGCCGCGCGCGAGCAGTTGGCGGGGCTTCAGGAACAAAGCTTTGCCGAAGATACAGAATATTGCGGCTTGCTGGCAGAAAATGCCGATGGCGAGATCGTCAGCCGCACCGTGATCGTGGGCGACCACGAAAGCTGCGACATTACCTATTGCGATGTGCGCACGCTTTATCCCCTGGCGACCTACCACACCCATGCCGGTTTCAATGCCGATTATGACAGCGAAGTGCCTTCCACCCTCGATATCGAGAGCGACATGGCGAGCGGGATGGACGGCTTCCTCTCCACATCTGGCGGTCGCTTTTGGCATATTGACGCGCAATCGGGCAGTGCAGCGCAAGTCTGCGGGGAAAATTGCTTGCCCGTCGACCCGCGATACCGGACTTGCAATGCTGCCGTGCCGGAAGAAAACTATAGCCTTGCAACGTTGCGCCAACGGTTCAGCCGCCCGCTGCCCGCCCGCTAAATTGCGCAAAAGCCACGGCTTGGACGGAACAAGTTTTGCTGCTTGGAAATTCCCGACAATATGACCACTTCGGTATGGCATACTGACTAGGAGTAAACCCAATGCGCAAATCCCTCGTTGCCCTGACCGCCGCTGGTGCTGTCGCCGCATTCTCCGCTTCGAACGCGCTTGCCGATGCCCCCGCCCACAATCATCAAACGCCCGATACAAGCAGCATCGCTTCCGGCACCTATTCTACCGATCCCGCCCATACGCTGGTTGAATGGCGGCTCAGCCATTTCGGATTCAACGATTACTTCGGGTTGTTCGGTGATGCCGAGGGCACTCTCGAACTCGACACCGAAAATCTCGCCAATTCTTCAGTCGACGTGCGTATCCCGATCAATTCACTCGCTGTCGTGAGTGAAGAATTGCGCGAACATATGTTGCGCCCCGGCGCGGATGGCGCGGCGCCAGATTTCTTCGGCCCGGATGCCGATGAAGCGCGCTTTGTCTCGACATCGATCGTCCAGACCGGTGAGACTACCGCAGAGATCACCGGCGATTTGACGCTGAATGGTCAGACCAGCCCGGTGATAATCGCAGCGGAGTTTTCAGGCAGCGGAAACAACCCGATGAACGAGAAGGCGACCGTCGGCTTCCACGGTACGACGACCATCATGCGCTCCGGATGGGGCATCGATTACGGCGTGCCCATCGGACTGGGTGACGAGGTTACGCTCGATATAACGGTCGCGTTCGAGAAAGACTGACGCCGCCTGCGCACCGGGGTGCTTTTCTATAGTGAAGCGATCCGGGTAGGCGAGGTGATGATCAGCAAGAACCCCGCATTTTTGGAAAGTGACACATCCAACACGGCAAAGCCGCAGGAAACTGCCAGAAACGGGCGGTTCTAGTTTTGCAAAACCTCGCAGTGCTGTCACGTTGCTTGTTCCAAATGAAACCACATTCGCAGTGGACGGGGTTTCGCTTTGGCGATAGCAATGCTGGCTATGGAACAGGCTCCCCGCCTCATTCTGCTTCGACTTACGCGCCCTTAGGCGCGCCCATTGTCCTGCCTTGCGCAGGCAACCCGCCTAAGGGTCTTTACAAACCAAATCACTGGCCAAAAAGCCAAGGCAAGTCGAAGAAAGCGATAACCCATGCCCATGCTGAGTGATCCCGGCGCGAAGTACCGTCCGTTTCCACAGGTCGATCTGCCCGACCGCAAGTGGCCGACGCGCACTATCACTAACCCGCCGCGCTGGCTCTCCACCGACCTGCGAGACGGCAACCAGTCGATAATCGACCCGATGGATCGGGCCAAGAAGACACGCTTTTTCGACCTGCTTGTGAAATGCGGGCTCAAGGAAATCGAGATCGGTTTCCCTGCGGCGGGTGAGACAGAATTCGACTTCATCAGCTGGCTTGTCCGGTCGGAGAAGGTACCGGAAGACGTGACAGTGCAGGTGCTGACCCAATCGCGCGAAGACCTCATCAGACGCAGCTTCGAAAGCCTTGAAGGTGCACATTCGGCCATTGTGCACCTCTACAACGCCGTCAGCCCGGCATGGCGCGATATCGTCTTCCGCATGAGCCGCGACGATGTGAAAGGCATCGCCGTCCGTGGTGCGCAGCAACTGGTCGAAGAAGCAGCGAAACGACCCAACGTCGACTGGCACTTCCAATATTCGCCAGAGACGTTCTCGACCGCCGAGCTCGACTTTAGCCTGGAGGTTTGCGAGGCGGTGATGCAGGTCATCGACGCGACACCGGATCGCCCGATCATCCTGAACCTGCCGGCAACTGTCGAGGCGGCGACGCCCAATATCTACGCCGACCAAATCGAGTACTTCTGCCGAAATCTGCCGAACCGCGATGCGGCAGTGATCTCGCTTCACACGCACAATGACCGGGGTACGGGGGTTGCTGCGGCGGAGCTCGGCATGATGGCCGGTGCAGACCGTGTTGAGGGTTGCCTGTTCGGCAATGGCGAACGGACGGGCAATTGCTGTCTGGTGACCGTTGCGCTCAACATGTACACGCAAGGGATAGATCCGGGGCTGGACTTCTCTGATATCGACAGCGTCATCGAGACGGTCGAATACTGCAACCAGCTGCCGGTGCACCAGCGCCACCCCTATGGCGGGGAGTTGGTCTACACAGCCTTTTCCGGCAGCCACCAGGATGCGATCAAGAAAGGCTTCGAAGCGCAAGACACACAGAACGACACGCAATGGCGCGTGCCCTATCTGCCCATTGATCCCGCCGATCTGGGCCGCGATTATGAAGCGGTGATCCGCGTCAACTCGCAAAGCGGCAAGGGCGGCTTCGCCTGGGTATTGCAGCAGGATCAAGGTTTGAAGCTGCCCAAGCGCCTGCAGGTGCATTTCAGCCGTTACGTCCAGGCCATGGCGGACGATCAAAGCCGCGAATTGACCGCCACCGATATCTGGGAATGCTTCCGCCAGACATATTACCTGCAAGTCGACGAGCGCCGTTTTGCTCTGCTCGATTACGAGGAAAGCCGCGCCTCCGATGGTACGCGTATCTTCACTGGTGAGGTCGAAGTGAATGGCGAGGCACAGCGAGTCTCTGGTCGTGGCAAAGGGCTCATTTCCTCCGTACTGGCAACGCTGCGGGACGGCTTTGGGGTCGATCTGGAGGTCACCGACTATTCCGAACATGCACTCGGCTCTGGCGTTGATGCCAATGCGGCGGCCTATATCGAATGGTCCACGCCCGATGGCCGAACCGGCTGGGGTGTGGGCGTGGACGAGGACGTAGCGACCGCAAGTGTCCGCGCACTTCTAAGCGCTGCCAATGCGGCATCGGAGAGTTCAAGGTAGCTCACGCTTCGGCAAAGTGCCGCAGTGTGCTAGTGTGTTCTCCTCCACGCCCGCAGAAGCTCCGAGTTTTCCACTGGTTCAAGGTGAATTGCCTCGCCGGAGGGGCCGGTAAACGTAACCGCTTGCTCAATTCGTCCGTGTTCAACCACCCAGTTGATCAGCCGCATTGCCACTCTTGCATTCTCCGTTTCGCTGGCAGCAAGATCAGGTGGAAACAGCAATTCCTGGCCGGTAAACAACGACAAACCTTCACTTTGCATGGCGCCATCGGGTTTGTCGGCAAGCGCTGTGAGGCCAAGACCGGGGAATACCCCTCCCTCAATCCAGCCCATCACACCGCGACGAAAATATTCAGGCTCACTTGCTGCGTTTGCGGTATGCCAAACAATGCCCTTGACGTTGTCCAAGGTCGAGAGCTCCGCAGCCAAGACAGCGAGGCTACGTACTACCGGAAACATCGTGGCTCCCGCCAACAAATGCGGCCCGGGCACCAGAGTAACTGCTTCGAGATCGTTTTCCGCAAGCGCTGCTGCAAAACCAAAGAAATGACGCATCAAGGGCGTCTCGGCAGAGCCGGACGGACCAAGTCCGGCAAGATCGAAGGTCAGGCCATTGGCGAGCAACTCCACCTTGCCTTCATCCACGCCGCCATCCCGCGAAGGTTCGGCACTGACCGTGAAATTTCCATCACGTTGCGCCAGGCGCCGAATGTCCTCAGCACCGGGGCGATCACCCGCAGCAAACAGCAGGGTAGCGGTGGCAACCTGCCTGTCGCTATCAAGGCATTGCGCGTTGGCGATTGAAATTCCCCCTCATCCTGTTCCCGGTTTATTGTCCTAACAGCTAAGTCACGTCTAGTACCAACAAGCGTCATGTGTTGCGAATGCAGATGAAGCGGTTGTCAAATTCCGCAAAGTTACGGGTGTAGAGATCTTCCGATGACATCTTTCACAATGGTTCTGGTAGACGTATTGCTGACTGGATGAACACATCCGTCAATGTTCTTGGCATCGAAAAGTCGCTTTCCGGCAAAAGCTGGCGCTGGCGCGGCGGGAATATGGAAATTTCTTCCGGTATTCATGGGCTTGAGCAGGATATTGCGACCCAGCTTTTGCTGTCGCGAGGCGTGACGCGTGATGAGCTCGAGAAACATCGTCAACCCAACCTGCGGTCCTTCCTCCCCGACCCTTCAGAATTCGCCGATATGGATCGCGCGGCAGAACGCATCGCCGAAGCTGTTATAGCACGGGAGACCGTGACGGTTTACGGAGATTATGACGTGGATGGAGCAACGAGCTCTGCGCTGCTCATCCGCCTGATCCGGATGCTGGGGCATGACGCCCAGCACTATATTCCGGATAGGCTGCTGGAAGGTTACGGGCCGAGCGGCGAAGCCTTGCTCAAGATCGGCAAGTCTGGCTCCAGCCTTATTGTCACGGTCGATTGTGGAGCGATGGCGCATGAGGCGCTGGGAATGGCGCATGATGCCGGAATCGACGTCATCGTGGTTGACCATCACAAGTGCTCTCCCGAGCTTCCGCGTACCTATGCACTCGTCAATCCGAACCGGCTGGACGAGAATGATCTCGCCGCGTCTCACGGGCACCTTGCGGCAGTCGGCGTCGCTTTCCTGCTGGCAGTTGCAGTCGTCCGGACACTGCGGCAGCGAGCCTATTTTAAAGAGCGCAAGGAGCCCGACCTCCTGTCTCTTCTCGACCTTGTTGCGCTTGGCACAGTCGCGGACGTTGCGGCCATTCGCGGATTGAATCGCGCATTTGTGGCGCAAGGGCTGAAAGTGATGGCCAGACGCGACAATACGGGCATGGCTGCGCTAATCGATGCGAGCCGGCTCAAAGCTGCACCTGCCGCAAGCGATTGCGGATTCGCGCTGGGGCCGCGCATCAATGCGGGTGGCCGCGTGGGCGAGGCGACGCTTGGTGTTCGGCTACTCACGACTGAAGATATGGACGAAGCACGCGCCATCGCGGAGCAGCTCTCGCGTCTCAATGAAGAGCGCCGCGCTATCGAAGCCGCGGTGCAGGAGGCCGCAGAAGAACAGCTCGCCGCGCAGCACAATCGAGCGGTTGTGGTTTGTGCCGGCGAAGGCTGGCATCCCGGTGTGATTGGTATAGTCGCCGGGCGGATCAAGGAGAAAGCCGGCAGGCCGGCTATCGTCATCGCGCTCGAAGGCGAAACGCGCGAAGGCAAAGGCTCCGGCCGCTCTATCCCCGGGGTCGATCTCGGTGCGGCGATTATCGAAGCAACCGATTCGGGATTACTCGTGAAAGGTGGCGGCCACGCGATGGCGGCCGGCCTGACTATTGCAGCGGGCAAGCTGGATGCATTCACGGAATGGATGGACCAACGGCTTGCAGGACCGGTTGCTTCCGCATCGGCGGACCAGCATATGACACTGGACCTCGCCCTTGCCCCGCGCGGCCTGACACCAGAGCTGATTGAGACGCTTGATAGCGCCGGACCATATGGTGTTGGTTGGCCAGGCCCGCGCATCGCGGTAGGTCCGGTGCAATTGGTCAAGGCCGATATTGTCGGCACCGATCATGTGCGTGTTATCGCTGCCGGGCAAGATGGTGGCCGGTTCAAGGCCATCGCCTTTCGCGCTGCCGAAACAGAGATGGGACAGGCCATACTCCATGGTTCGAAGGGACGGCGTCTGTGGCTTGCCGGCCGGGCCAAGATCGATGACTGGGGCAGCGTACCAGCCGCAGAATTGCATCTCGAAGATGCGGCGTGGGCGGATTAGTCACTTTCTTTGTCGGTTGGTGCAGAACAAGGCTTGACGAGCGAAGCGGACCCACCTAATTGCGCCGCTCCATCGCACGTGGCCCCTTCGTCTAGCGGTTAGGACGCGGCCCTTTCACGGCTGAAACACGGGTTCGATTCCCGTAGGGGTCACCAGCGACGGCGCGATCAGTCTCGCACACCAGCCCCTTGTTCTGCAGACATCGTAGCGCAGCCCCGCGTCAGCCTTCGCCGCCGACGACATTTTTTGTACCGCTTCTGGAAAATGTCACAAATATGTGGCTAAGCACTCGGCCATGAATGCGCCCTACACTCCGGTCGCTGGAATCGTGCTCGCCATAACGTGCGGACTGGTGCTGATCATCGCGGGCATCGACTCCTGGATTGTGCTGGGAACGATCATCGTGTGGATCGGCTCGTTCTATCTGTCGGCTCCACCCCCACCGAAACCGGTCACGGTCGAAACGGACGGGCTCACTCTCTCCCGCTCGGGGATGCGCGATCTGATCGAGCATTCAGGCCTTCCCGTATTACTCCTCGACGCAAACCGCATCATCATCGCCAACGCGCAGGCACGCGAGGAAATCGGTCGGCATATTATCGGGCAAGACGCTCGCGTTGCATTGCGCCATCCGGCGGCGATTGATCTGCTCTCCCGCGCCGAAGGTGGCAGTGTCACAGTGCAAGGGCTCACGGGCCCGAAAAGCAATTGGCAAATGACGATGCAGCGCATCGACGCGCGATATAGTCTGGTCGAATTGATCAACCGTACGTCCGAAGCCGATGTCAGCCGCGCGCACACCGATTTCGTCGCGAATGCCAGCCATGAGCTTCGCACTCCGCTGGCATCGATCATCGGTTATATGGAAACGCTGGAAGATGGTGGTGAAGATATTCCCACGGCTCAAGCACAGAAGTTCTATGGAACCGTATTGCGAGAAGCTCGCCGCCTGCAAAGCCTGATCAATGACCTGATGAGCCTGAGCCGCGTCGAGGCCGAAAAGCACGATCAACCGCGCACCGTGCTTGATCTTTGCAAACTGGTGCAGCAGGCCGCACGCGATGGTGCCGGACCGGATCGATCGGATCGACTGGATCTGCAGGTTCCAGGCAACGCTCTGGAAGTACGCGGGGACTCGAACCAGCTAGAACAGCTCGTGCGTAATCTCGTCGATAACGCAATGAAATACGGCGATGAAGACAAGCCTGTTACGGTAGAGGCGATGAAGGGTCCGCGGGATATGGCCGTACTGCGCATTAGCGACCGCGGTGAAGGCATCGACTCGGAACATCTGCCGCATCTGACACGCCGTTTCTACCGCACAGACCCGGGCAGGAGCCGTGCCGCCGGCGGAACGGGGCTCGGCCTTGCCATCGTGAAGCATATCGTTGAACGGCATAGAGGGAGGCTCGATATAGAAAGCGAGCGCGGCAAGGGAACTACAGTGACCGTAAGAATCCCGGTGGTTTCAGGCGATTAGAGGCAGGGCGCTGCCCAGCATTTCTATCACTATCCACAGACCGTTTTTGACTGTCACAAACCTGTCATGAACCACGCCTAGGGGCGGTCACAACTCGGTCATATGACAGTTGTGAGACACATGAATATGCGCGCATTTGCCGCCCTTCCCCTTGTCGCGTTGGCAATCGTTTCCACCCCTGTGCAGGCACAGGATGCAGACGATGCCGAAGTGGCAGAACTTCGTGCACAAGTCGCGACACTCTCTGCCCAACTAGCAGCCCTTACCGAGCGACTCGACGAACTGGAAACGGAGCAACACGCAACGGATGTTGAGATTGCCCTGCTCGAATCTTCGGTGCCCACCCTCACCACCGGCAATGCGACCGAAATCAGCATGGATGCTGCTCCCGAGGTTGAGCGCGAGGATGGTTTCTCCTTCAAGCCCTTCGGCCGTCTAATGCTCGATGCGGGTTGGACGGCCTTGCCCATTGGTCTGGGCCTCCCCGACGGGTTCGACGCCGAGGCCCGTCGCGCGCGACTTGGTGTCCAGGGCGATATTCCCGGCGGCTTCGCTTACAAGATGGAGCTGGAATTCGCGGGCGGCGATGTCGAGATAACTGACGCATTGCTGGAATATGGCGCTGGCGATGTCGACATCATGATTGGCCAGTTCAACAACTTCCAGAGCATGGAAGAACTGACGAGCAGCCGTTTCACTTCCTTTATCGAGCGTGCAGCATTCACTGACGCATTCGGCTTTAGTCGACGCGTTGGTGTCGCGGTGGAATATGGATCCGGCCCAATGTTGCTTCAGGGCGGGGTGTTCACTGACAATCTTCAAGACATGCCCGGAAGCAATCGCTGGAGTGTTGATGGCCGTGCGGCTGTCTTTCCTAAAATAGGTAACACGCAGCTGCATTTCGGCAGCTCGATCCACTATGCCGAAATCGGCGAAAACGAGACCGTCCGTTATCGCCAGCGCCCGCTCGTCCACTTCACGTCGGAGCGACTGGTCAACACCGGTAGCTTCGATGCAGAGAGTGAATTCGGTTTGGGCCTTGAACTTGCCGCCATCAACGGCCCTTTTCACTTCCATGCCGAAGGCTATCGGCAGGAAGTCGGCGGACTACCGGTGATGCAGGATGCCGTGTTCCATGGTGGCTTTGCCGAGCTGGGCTTGTTCCTTACTCCCGGCGACAGCCGTGGCTACAAGGGCGGCCGTTTCAACCGCACCCGTCCCGCTCGCACGGTGGATGAAGGTGGTATCGGTGCGATCCAGCTCAATTTGCGCTATGACTTTCTTGAGCTCAACGACAGTGATACCGGAATCATTGGTGGCACGCAGAACGGCATTTATGGCTCGCTGATCTGGACTACGACCGATTACACCCGCTTCCAGATCAATTACGGTCGTCTCGAATATGACGATGCACCGGTTGCATTGCCTTCGGGCGATCAGGATTACGGCGCCGATATCATCGGACTCCGCGCCGAATTCGATTTCTAATAGAACCAAGGCCATCGGGTCCTGTTGAAAAATAAGTCCGGCTTGTGACGCAAATCTGTCGCATGACCGAAATATGGGCCCCCTAATTCAACACCAGGAGTGAGGTCACAGACCATGAAAAAGCTTTCCATTGCCATTGTAGCCCTCGCGGCAACCGGCCTGACCGCGTGCGGCTCAGGCGACGGTGCGAGTGGTGACAGCCGCAGCGCAATCCACGCCGTTGGCTCTTCCACCGTCTATCCGTTTGCCACGCGCATTTCGGAGATATTCAGCCGCGAGCACCCCGATTTCAGCGCGGCCAACATCGAATCGATCGGCACTGGCGGCGGCATTGCGGAATTCTGCCGCGGCGTCGGGTATGACACTCCTGACTTCGCGAACGCATCACGTCGCATGAAGCCGGGTGAATTTGAAACCTGTCAGGAAAACGGTGTCGAGCGCATCGTGGAAATCCAGGTTGGCATGGATGGAATTGCCTTTGCATCGGCGCAAGACGGCATCACCATGGATCTCACGCCGGAGATTGTTTACCGCGCGCTGGCCGCCAACCCCTATGGCGAAGAGCAGACGGCAGAGAATTGGTCGGATGTCGATCCGTCGCTGCCGGACCTGCCAATCCTCGTTTACGGTCCCCCCTCCACCTCCGGTACGCGCGATGCGCTGGCCGAACTCGTCCTCGAAGTAGGCTGCGAAGCCGGCCCGCTGCCTGAAGGCCTGGAAGAAGACGAGCAGGATCGCATCTGCACCGAAGTCCGCTCGGACGGCAAATATGTCGACCAAGGCGAACAGGACAATCTGATCGTCCAGAAGATCGAAACCAACCCGAATGCCGTCGGTGTGTTTGGCTATTCCTATCTCGAAGCCAACTCGGACCGTGTGCAGGGTCTCTCCATGAACGGCGTTGCCCCGACTTACGACAACATCTCCAGCTTCGAATATCCCGGCGCACGCCCGCTCTACATCTACCTGAAGGCGGACCACGTTGGCGTTATCCCCGGCCTTGAGGAATTCCTCGAAACCTGGGTTGCAAACTGGGGTGAAGGCGGTCCACTGGCGGAAATTGGCCTCGTCACGAATCGTGGTGAGGTAATGGAAACCATGACCGCAGCCACGACTGAGTTTCCGACTCTGACGGCTGAAGACCTGCAGTAGGGACCTGAAACCGCACCATGTCACCAGTCTTACCGCTTCTCCTTGCCATCGGGCTCGGGCTTGCCGGTTGGCTGGTGGCACGGGCGCGGGCGTGGACCTTCAAGCGGGCTGCGCCTGACGGGCGGATAGCTGCCCTGCCTAGTTATCACGCGTGGTATGCAGCACTGTGGATCGTTGTTCCGCTGATCATCTGGTTTCTGGTATGGAACGGGATCCAGGGGCAACTTGTCCTGAATTACGTGCTGGCCAGTCCGGAGGCTCAAGCGCTGCCCGAATTCGGCCTCCGCCGTGATGCGATGCTGATCGAGGCACGCAACATTGCCAATGGGCTGGACAACCAGGTGATGAATGATCAGGCCTATGCGCTCGCCGAGCCATTTCGGCAGGCGCAAACGCGCTACGGCATGATTGGTATTGCGGTCGGTTTGATTGTCGGCGGAGCCGGGGCCGCTTGGGCGTTCTTGCGCCTGAAGCCAGATTTCGCCGCTCGCACCAGGGTGGAACGCCTTGTCCTTGGCGGGTTGCTAATCGCATCGCTTGTTGCAATCCTCACCACCTTCGGAATTCTGATTACGCTGGTTTACGAGACCATCCTGTTCTTTGGCAAAGTCTCGCCCATCGACTTCCTTTTCGGTTTGCAATGGAACCCTGACCCGATGAGTACTGGCGCGGTCGAGGGCGACCGCTACGGGGCCATCCCGCTATTCTGGGGTACGCTTTTTATTGGTGC
The DNA here is from genome assembly GCA_964422435.1 of uncultured Sphingomonadaceae bacterium. Lineage (GTDB taxonomy): Bacteria > Pseudomonadota > Alphaproteobacteria > Sphingomonadales > Sphingomonadaceae > Alteraurantiacibacter. The sequence continues at coordinate 32,260 of CAYRBB010000018.1, read as the reverse complement.
GATTATTGCTATGATCGTGGCCATTCCGCTCGGCATGATGAGCGCGATCTACCTGACGCAATATGCGCACCCGAAGCTGCGCTCGTGGGTGAAGCCTGCGCTCGAGATCCTTGCCGGCGTACCAACGGTGGTGTATGGCTATTTCGCCGCGCTTACCATTGCGCCCTTTATCCGGGACATCGCGGTATCGCTGGGCGCTAGCAATCCTTCCAGCGAAAGCGCGCTGGCTGCCGGCTTGGTAATGGGCGTGATGATCATTCCGTTCGTTTCTTCGATGGCGGATGACAGTATCGCCGCCGTCCCTCAGGCGATGCGCGATGGTTCGCTCGCGATGGGGGCAACCACGAACGAAACAATAAAGCGCGTCCTCGTGCCCGCGGCCCTTCCTGGCATCGTCGGCGGTGTGATGCTGGCGATCAGTCGTGCGATTGGCGAAACCATGATCGTGGTAATGGCCGCTTCTACCGCAGCCAATCTTAGCGCCAACCCGCTCGAATCCATGACTACTGTTACCGTGCAGATCGTCGCCCTGCTAACCGGCGAAGGCAGTTTCGACCATCCAGCAACGCTGGCAGCCTTTGCGCTCGGCTTCGTGCTGTTCATGGTGACGCTAATGCTCAACTTTATCGCCTTGCGCGTCGTGAAGAGGTTCCGTGAAGCCTATGAGTAACGCCCAAGCCCCCACCCGGACCGCTGCCTTCGAAGCGCGGCTGAAGAAGCGTTACGCGGCAGAGCGAAGATTCAAGGCTATTGGCCTGTCGGCAATCATCTTTTCCGTGGCGGTGCTGCTGTTCCTCCTGGTGACGATGACGATCAACGGCATCGGAGGTTTCCAGCGCGCAGAGCTGCGCGTCGATATCGATTTCCCAGATATGGGCCTGTCGCTCCCGCCGCAGGAATTGACAGTGATCGAGGCGACCCAGCGCCTGTCCGGCCAGGGATTGCGCGATGTGGTGCAGTTCAGTGCCGAACAGACAATGGGTGAAGAGGGCGCGGCGCAACTCAATGGTGAAGCATGGCGCCTTGTTGCCGAACAAATCCACGCTGATCCGGGTATCCTGTCTCGCCAAGAAAGCTTCTGGCTGCCGACGAGCGAAGACCTTGCCAGCGCTCATGCCGGAGATGGTCAGCTGGACTTGCAACCGCTGGCGCAAGACCTTGCCGAACGCGGCGTGCTGGAAGACAATTTCGATTTCGGCTTCCTGACGCGCGCCGATGCCACCGACCCGCAGCTGGTCGGCATATGGGGCGCGCTTAAGGGTTCGATGCTGACGATGATCGTCACACTGCTTCTTGCTTTCCCGATTGGTGTGCTGGCAGCGCTGTACCTTGAGGAATATGCGCCCAAGAACCGCTGGACAGACTTTATCGAAGTTTCGATCAACAACCTTGCTGCCGTCCCTTCGATCATATTCGGCCTCCTTGGCATGGCAGTTTTCCTTGCCATTTTCCCGAGCTATCGCTCTGCCCCGCTGATCGGCGGCATGACGCTGGCTTTGATGACTATGCCGGTAATCGTCATCTCCGGCCGCAATGCCATCAAGGCCGTGCCGCCCTCGATCCGGGACGGTGCCCTTGCCGTCGGGGCTTCGCCTGTACAGGTCGTTTTTCATCATGTGTTGCCGCTTGCCTTGCCGGGCATCCTGACGGGCACGATTATCGGCATGGCGCGCGCGCTGGGTGAGACAGCTCCATTGTTGCTGATCGGCATGCGCGCCTTTGTCGCCACGCCACCCTCCAGTTTTACCGATAACGCGACTGTGCTGCCAATGCAGATATTCCTGTGGTCCGACGAAATCGACCGCGGATTCGTCGAACGCACCAGTGCGGCGATTATTGTGCTATTGATATTCCTCCTGCTGATGAATGGCCTCGCCATTTATCTGCGCAACCGCTTCGAGAAGAAATGGTAATGCACGACACAGCCGATAACCCGCTTGCCGAACAGGCCCAGGCCAATGGCGCGGCAGAAACCGTGGACGGCCCCACCCAAGTGAAGATGCGTGCGCGCGACGTATCCGTCTTCTATGGCGAGAAGCAGGCCATCAATGGCGTCGATATCGACGTCTACCAGGAATTCGTAACCGCCTTCATTGGCCCTTCGGGCTGCGGCAAGTCGACTTTCCTGCGCGCGCTCAACCGCATGAACGATACAATCCCCTCGGCCAAAGTGACTGGCACGATCGAGCTGGATGGAGAGGACATTTATGCCAGCGGAATGGATGTGGTCCAGTTGCGCGCCCGTGTTGGCATGGTGTTCCAGAAGCCCAACCCGTTCCCGAAGTCGATCTACGAAAACATTGCGTACGGCCCGCGCATTCATGGCCTCGCCGAAGGAAAGAACGAACTGGATGCCATCGTTGAGAGAAGCCTGCGCCGTGCAGGTTTGTGGGAAGAGGTAAAAGATCGCCTGCAAGATTCGGGCACCGCGCTTTCGGGCGGCCAGCAACAGCGCTTGTGTATCGCGCGCGCTATCGCGGTCGATCCGGAAGTTATCCTGATGGATGAGCCGTGTTCGGCGCTTGATCCGATTGCCACAGCAAAGATCGAAGAACTGATCGACGATTTACGCGGTAACTACGCGATCGTGATCGTCACCCACTCCATGCAGCAGGCAGCGCGTGTGTCCCAGCGCACTGCGTTTTTCCACCTCGGCAACTTGGTCGAGTATGGACATACTTCGGACATATTCACTAATCCTACGCAGCAACGCACCCAGGATTACATTACGGGCAGATATGGATAAAATGGACCATACCGTTAAGGCGTTCGATGAAGACATCACCCAGATCCGCGGTCTGATCGCGGAAATGGGCGGTCTTGCCGAACTTGCCATCAGCGAAGCGCTTAATGCGCTGGTGACTGGCGACGAAGAATTGGCGAAAGCGGTTATCGAGCGCGACAAGAAGCTCGATGCGCTCGAGGCCGAGGTTGACGCTATGGCGGTGCGCGTGCTCGCGTTGCGCGCGCCGATGGCAGACGATTTACGTGAAATTGTTGCAGCCCTGAAAATCAGCGGCGTTGTCGAGCGCATTGGCGATTACTCAAAGAATATCGCGAAACGCATAAACCGCATCGAAGGCCGCAGCACTTTTGAACCGCTCACGCTGCTTCCCGCGATGGGCGAGCTAGCAGCGGAAATGGTCCACGATGTGCTGACCGCCTTCGCCGCGCGCGATCCGATAATGGCTCGCGAGGTTATCGAGCGGGATGAGAAGGTCGACGCATTCTACGACAGCATTTTCCGCAACGTGGTGAGCCACATGGTAGAAAACCCGAAGACCATCAGCAGCGCTGCACAACTCCTGTTCGTAGCGCGCAATATTGAGCGAATTGGCGACCATGCGACCAATGTCGCCGAAATGGTCCATTATTCGGCGACCGGAACCTACCCAAGCGATATCGACCGCTGAGCCGATACCGATGAGCAGGCAGGACCGAACCATGGCGATTGCAACAAAACTGCCATGAAAGTGTCATACAGCTTCTTTGAAGGCTCCTGATATTCAGGGCCGAACGGAGAAGACCATGCCTGCGCCAAAGCTCCTTCTGGTTGAAGACGATTCCGCGCTTGCGGAGCTGCTTGAATACCGATTCGAAAGCGAAGGCTATTCGGTTCGTGTCACCTCCGATGGCGAAGAAGCGATGGTCATGGCAGCAGAAGACGCGCCCGACCTCGTTATCCTCGACTGGATGATCGAAGGCGTCAGCGGCATCGAGGTCTGCCGACGTCTGCGTCGTGAAAAATCGACCGCGCATGTCCCGATCATCATGTTGACCGCGCGCGAAGCAGAAGACGACCGGGTGCGCGGCCTGGAAACAGGTGCGGACGACTACGTGACCAAGCCGTTCTCTCCGCGAGAGCTCCTCGCCCGTGTCTCGGCCGTACTGCGCCGCGTGCGCCCGGCCCTTGCCGGCGAAAGCATCGAAGTCGGCGATATGCGGCTCGATCCGGTGGCCCATCGCTTGGAGCGCCGAGGCAAGGAGATGCAGGTCGGCCCGACAGAATATCGCCTGATCAAATTCTTCATGGAACATCCCCGCAGGGTCTTCTCCCGTGGGCAATTGCTCGATGCGGTTTGGGGGACTGGCAGCGAAATCGAGGAGCGCACGGTGGACGTGCATATTCGCCGTTTGCGGAAGGCAATCGCGCTTGAAAACCAGCCCGACCCCATCCGCACTGTCCGATCAGCAGGTTACGCGCTGGAGCCGGTGTAAATTCTCCGGAACCTTATCGCAGTTGCAGCATTGTGGTTTTACCGAAGATAATATTCGGTTTTGCAATAGAATTTTTGTTGCACTCGACAACGGCTTATCGGTTTTACGGCTCACTTTGGGCCGATTTTGGGAGTTTTGCCTTCACTTTATGCCGCACGTGCGTTACGCGCCTTAATCAGAGAGGGCATCCCTCAAAACAAAGAGGTTTTTATGAAAAAGATTTTTACGAGTGCAGTTGCCGCAAGCTTCCTGCTCGGTTCGACTGCAACCGCAGCTGCTCCCGCCATCGAGCGTGAAGCTGCTCCGGCTGTTATGGCGGAAAGCCTTGACGGTGAAAACGGTATCCTCATCGCCGTGCTCGCCGCCGCTGCTGTCATTGCCGGTATCATCCTCATCGAGGAAAGCGAAGACGAGGACGATCTGCCAACCAGCCCGTAATTTGATCTGGTGGCATTGATAAGATTAGCCCCCGCTTCGGCGGGGGTTTTTCTTTGCCCGGTCTACATCAGCGGCACAGCCCGCGACCGGGCGCCCACCCCATATCGAGATGGAAATGGTCTGCATGTGCTGCATTGTATTCAGGCGACAGCACCGTTCCGAAATTCCGGCATGCAGCATCTCGTGCGGCGCGCAAGAAGCGCGCCTGGGTACCCTTGCCTTCCCAATCCTGCAGCAAACTGATCCGGCGACCATCCTCCATCACAAAGGCTGATATGTCGATCGCATTCCCTTTGGCGTGCTGGCTCCATCGACCGGTTTCGCCGCCGCCAATGCGTCTGCAACTATAAGTGCCAAGCTGTTCGAGCCGCGCAAGTTCGCCATCGAGAATCTCGCGGGCAAGAAAACGCAGGTCTTTTTCGATCCACATTTCCAATCCCACTCCGACAGTGCAGGTCATCTGCGCACCAATGGGCACCAGAGAGGCATCATCCAGCAAGAGGCGATCCTCACGGCGGCATGCCCCTTCACCGGTTGGTTCCAGTGCGGTGAAGGCGACACCGCTGCGATCTAATACTGCCCGACAGGCCGGAACATCGGTACGCAGGGCACCAAGCTTCATGCTTGTGGCCCAGCCACGGGGATGATCGAGATCGAGCGGAGCCCACGGATCATGCTGCGGATTTTCGGACAACCAGATACGCCCAGCCATGAAAGCAGCCACTGCAAGCAGCGTGAAGAGCGGCCAAAACTTTAATCGTCTGGCCCAGTATCTTTCTTGGGGCTTCTTGCGCGCCATCAGAGGTGATCCTGCAGTATGGGCACGGCCTGTATGACGCAGGCAAGGCGCCGCGATTTGCGGAAAGGTTCGATCATGTAGCTAGCAAGGACATGGATAGCCCTGTCCAAAGATTCCACTTTTCTCTGTAAGTGCCTCAATGCCGAGCCTTGTATCTTATGTCACGAATTCATCCAGACGCGCCTTCACCCCCGCCAGGTCGGCTGCAAAAAGCTCTTCCTGTTTCTGCCGTGCATCGCCATCAAGGCGCAGCAAATAGGAAGGATGCGCTGTAACCCACAGCTCGCTCCCGTCGTCCAGCAGGATCGGCCTGCCGCGCACCTTGCTCATACTTACTGTCTTGCCGAGCAGGCTGCGAGCGGCAGAGGCGCCCAGTGCGAGCACCAACTTGGGCTGCACGATTGCGCGCTCGGCTTCCTGCCACCAGCGACACGTGTCGATTTCCTTGGCGGTCGGCGATTGGTGGATGCGGCGCTTGCCTCGCATCTGATATTTAAAGTGCTTCACTGCATTGGTGATATAGGTTTTGTCGCGCGTGATCCCGGCGGACTGTAGATGGATATCGAGCACCTCCCCGGCAGGACCGATAAACGGGCGGCCTGCCAGATCCTCGCTATCTCCCGGCTGTTCGCCGACGATCATCAGGGCGGCATCCTGTGGACCCTCCCCCTTCACCGCGTGGTTTTCGAGCGCGCCAATCGGGCAATTGCGGCATCCGGAAATAGCCTTGGCGATAGCATCCAGTGAATCGGGGCGTTCGGCGAAGTCCGCCTTGCCCTTCGCCACCATATTCGCCTCGCGCTCCTGAGCCCCAGCGATCAGTTCGGGGATCAGCGCAGCTTCGGGCATGTTCTTCCAATATTTCTTTGGCATTTCCTTCAGCATCGCGCCCACTTTCAGCCGCGCAGGATTGAAGATAGAAGCATAATATTTGCGCCACAGATCCTCCGCCGGATCACCACTGGGAGAGTCCGATTTTTGCGCGGGCGGACCTTCCCGCAAAGTCTTGGTATCCCAATGAAGTGAGCCGCTTGGCGTAAGAATCGACCACTGCATATTGGCGAAGCGCCGGACGAAAAACCCCGCTTCCCGCCTGAGGATATGATGTTCGGGCTCGAACCAGGCGACGTAATGCTCAGCGCCCCCGCCCTGCTTTACCAAGCGGAAGCGGAGGAAGGCGTGCATCTTGTGCGCGTCGCGGCGTACGGCCTTGTCCAGTTCCTCCAGCCGGCGAATATCAGGGTCAGCCTTGTCCTCCGTCACCCGCGGTTTGGACTGGAGCCGCCACAACAGACGGTAAAGCAGCGCGAAGCGCGCCGGATCACTGTGATGTAAGGCAGTTCTGGCTAGTGAGAGGAAGCGTTTACTCGCGCGCACGGGCCGCGTGCCTTCGCGCACCATGGGCAGACCTGTCAGCCCATTGGCCAGGCCTTCATGCGCGAAAAGATCACCCGTCCCACCGGTTTCGATCCAACTCACCCGATCAGGCGGAATACCGCTCTGCACCAGCACCCGCGCGCTGTCCCGCCAGAAGAAAAAATCGTCGGGCTCGGTCAAATGCACGGCATAATGCGAACCGCAGTCGACATGCTGCAGTGCAGTCATCCGAACAACTCCAGCTGCTCCTGCTTGGGGGCAAGAAGGCTGCGCAGGTCTGCGCGGTCCGTCAGCGTCAGCGGACGCCAGTCTACCGTGCAAATGAAAGGTCGCACTTTAGCGATGGAAACGGTAAGCTTGGCCACATCGTCGAGCCGTAAGGTCCGGTGTCGACGGCTCGCCAATATCTGCCCGACAGACCGCGTGCCCAACCCCGGGACCCGCAGCAATTGCTCTTTTGAGGCGCGGTTGACGTCCACCGGAAAGCGCTCGCGAAATTTCAGAGCCCAGGCGAGTTTTGGATCGATATCGAGCGGCAGATTCCCGTCCGCTTCTGTCGCCTGCATCACTTCCTGCGGAGCGAACCCGTAAAAGCGCATCAGCCAGTCCGACTGGTAGAGCCGGTGCTCGCGCATCAGTGGCGGGCGTTGCAGCGGCAGTACGGCGCTTGCATCGGGAATCGGCGAAAAGGCACTGTAATAGACGCGGCGCAGCCGGAAACTGCTGTAGAGCCTGCTCGCCTTGCCCACGATATCGCTATCCGTTGCAGCATCCGCGCCCACAATCATCTGCGTCGATTGACCGCCTGGCGCAAAACGTGGCGCATGCCTGAAGCGCCTTCTCTCATCCCGAGCCTGCCGAATCGCCGACTTCACTCCGCCCATTGCACCTTCGATCTGGCGGCTGTTCTTGTCGGGCGCGAGGCGGGTCAGCCCCGCATCGGTTGGCAATTCGACATTGATCGAAACCCGATCAGCATGGACCCCAGCCTGCCGCACCAGTTCCGGGTCAGCCTCCGGGATCGTCTTCAAGTGGATATAGCCCCGAAAGTCATGCTCCTCGCGCAATATGCGCGCGGTCTCCACCAACTGCTCCATCGTGTGGTTGCCGCTCTTGATGATGCCGGAGGACAGGAACAGCCCCTCTATATAATTGCGTTTATAGAAAGTCAGCGTCAGGTCCGCGACTTCGCGTGGAGTGAAGCGCGCCCGGCGGACGTTCGAGCTCTTGCGGTTCACGCAATAATGGCAATCGAAGATGCAGTGATTGGTCAGCAATATCTTCAGCAGCGAGATACACCGGCCATCGGGCGCGTAGGCGTGGCAAATGCCCATTCCCTCGGTCGAGCCAACGCCCTTTCCGGCCTTGCTATTGCGCTTGGCTGTGCCCGAAGACGCACAGGAAGCATCGTATTTCGCCGCATCGGCCAGGATTTCGAGCTTCTGGATCGTATCTAGCGTGGACATTTGTTCTTTATATGTTCTATTTCGCAATTCGCCAAGAACAATCCGATCCGGTGATCGCAGACCAAAGTCTATGTTCCTTATTGCGAACCGCTTGCATACCCGTTGGGGGGCGTACCGGGCCCCTCTGGCGAGCGCTTGCTCGTGATGTCGGACGTATCAAACAGGGGCCGGACCGATTTCCCAGCCCCACGAAGACAGCGGCGGAAATTCCGCCCTCAGGAGTGGAGTACACAATGAAATATCTCGCAATGACGCTGGCCGCGGCCATGATGTCTTCCCCTGCACTGGCGCAGGACAAGGACTGGAACTTTGGCGATGGTGTCGACGATGAACGCTGGTCGCTTTTGAACACCGATTATGCACTCTGCGATGCCGGCCTCAACCAGTCGCCGATTGATCTCGGCACGCCCAATGCGCGCGGAGACATGCTCCTTACCACCAATTTCGGCGCGGTGACCGGCACGATGGCGCTGGGCGAAGAGAAGGTGCAGGTCGATTTCCCGATGGGCATGGGCATGAATTCGGGAGGTACCGAATTCAACCTGATCCAGGTCCATTTTCATACCCCGTCAGAGCATGCTGTGAACGGTCAGCGCCAGCCGCTCGTCGCCCACTTTGTACATGCCACGCAAGACGGTCGCCTGGGCGTGCTGGGCGTGATGTTCGAAGAAGGCAAAGCCAACCCCGCCCTCGCCGCGATTGTTCCGCATCTGGGCGATAACGATCTGCACAATGGTATGGATGTCAGATTCGATGTGAACGATATGGTGCCCGATGATCTGAATGTGTTCCGTTACATGGGTTCGCTCACTACTCCGCCATGTAGTGAAGGCGTTAACTGGCACGTGGCCGATGAAGTCATGACCGCCAGCGCAGAGCAAATTTCCGCCATGTATGACTCGCTTGGCCCCAGCGCACGCTCGCTTCAGCCGCAAGGCAACCGTCTTGTGGTTGCTCCGGGAGAGTAAGCTTTTCGGACGCAGGCAGGAAAAGGCGCGTCCTGCCGGGCGCGCCTTTTTTGCTTTGGCGGATGCGGTGCAAACGCATCACACACGATCGTGCTTAACGCCATCGAAACCGCGATTGTTAGCGCTGGATTAGCCATTCGAACGCAACGCTCACGCAAACATGATATCGGGATTGCAAAAAATGAAACTGTTCGCGCGCGACAATCCAACGCCTGTACCAGAGCGCCGATCCAGCCCCCGAACCCGCGTTGACTGCATGGTCACGCTCAACCTGCCCGCCGGAAATGTGCCAGGTCGCCTGTTCGACATTTCCGAAAGCGGCGCACGGATCACTGCAGAGAGCCCTCCGGGCAAAGGCTGCGCGGTGATCCTCGAGTGGGCCTATGGCGAAGCCTACGGTTTCATCACCTGGTCCAAACCCGGAATGTGCGGCCTACAATTCGAACGCGCAATTCCTGCCAAGATGCTCGAAGACACGATAAAAAATGCGCCCGGCGGGCCAAAGCTGGTGCATTCGGCACACCATGAGGATGCAGAAGGCGCGACACCAGCTACGGGCACTTCCGGCCGACCGCAGCTGTTTTGTTGAGACAACCCCTTCTCTCGGTCCACGGAAACAGGGGCTGGGGTTTGCTTCTGCGCCTGTAAAGCGCAGCTGAACTAGACGCCATGCTCCTGCGAATAAGGCAGCAAACCGCAAAGACTGTTTACCCCTCCTCGAAATAAGTGGTCAATTACGAGGAAATGCTTTGCTGCATGATAGGTCCGATACCCCCCTTCAGACACAGTCTGCCACGTTGCGTATAAGCATTGCCGGGCGAGTACTTGTCTTGGCGAGGGCGAGCGCGGACGTCATGCGGAAACTGCTCGCCGCAAGACACGGTCACCTCGGCGGGGATATCGGATAGATCGGGTCTTCAAATCGTTGAGAACATTAAAGGAGATACCGATGACCGATACCAAACAACTGAAAACAGAGTTCTGGAAGTCGCTCTCGAACAGCCCCTTCCTGTTTCTCCATCTCGACGATGAGCCACACAACGCGGTGCCTATGACCGCGCAGCTGGATCCCGATGCCAACAGCACAATTTGGTTCTTCACGCGCAAGGATCATACGCTGGCCAAGGCTGGCGCGGCGACCGCGACCTTCACCGGAAAGGGGCACGAAATGTTCAGCCGCTTCTCTGGCATACTTAGTCAGGAAACTAGCCGCGAGCGGCTCGACAAACAGTGGAGCTCCATCGTCGAGGCTTGGTTCCCCGGTGGCAAGGATGACCCCGACCTGTTGATGCTACGGATGGATCTCGGCGAAGCGGAGATCTGGAACAGCGATCTGGGCTTCATCGACAACGCCAAGATGCTGCTGGGCTTTGACGTTCGCGAGGAAGCGAGGGAAGAACACGCAGAAACCGTGCTCTGACACCACTGCAAATCCGCAACAAGAAAGAGCCACCGTTCCAGATAAACGGTGGCTCTTTTTTTGCGTTCCTGCAGGACCTGGCGGTGCTTACCCAGCAGCAGCCGGAGTAATCAATTCAGGAAAAAGACCGAACAGCAGCACGAGGCCCACAGCAATCGGGCAAACAAATGCCACGAGGAAGCGCCATAGCGCAAATATGCCGCCGGAAAGTCCGGTCTGCTGCTGCACAAGGCGGCGGTCTGCAAACCAACCGACAAAGATCGAGACAAGGAAAGCACCCAGCGGCAGCATGATCTTGCCCGTAAAGCCGTCCAGCGCATCAAGGATGTCGTTCTCGGCGAAGATGTTCCAGAAAGCGAGCGGACGTACATCCGACCACACATTGTATCCCAACGCGCACACTACACCGATCCCGAAAGCAACGCCGCCCACCAGTATCGCCGCAACGGGGCGACGGAAGCGAAAGCGATCAATCACCCACGCTGTCGGCCCTTCGAGAAGCGAGATCGAGCTCGTCAGCGCGGCGAAGAAGATCAGTGTAAAGAACACGAAACCGATCAAGGACCCTGCCGGCATCTGGTTGAAAGCCACCGGCAGCGATTGGAAGATCAGCGCCGGGCCCGCAGCCGGGTCGAGTCCGACCGAGAACACGATCGGGAAGATCATGAGACCGGCCAGGATCGCCACAGCCGTATCGGCAAATGCGATCAAGGTTGCGGTCGGCGCGAGGTTTACATCGCGCGATACATAAGCCCCGTAGGTGAGCAAACCGCCTGCTGCGAGACTGAGCGAGAACAGCGCCTGTCCGAGCGCCTCGTTAAGAGCGGTCGGCGTCAGTGCGCTGAAATCCGGAGTGAACATGAAGGCGACGGCATCGCCAAACTCGTCGGTCACGACGGCACCGTAAAGCGTCACTATAACAAGCAGTACGAAGAAGGCCGGCATCAGCCATTTGGCAGCCTTCTCGATACCGTCACCCACGCCGCTCGCGACAATCCAGATTGTCGCTGCCATAAAAATGGCATGCAGGCCGATTAGCAAAGAGGGATTGGCGAAGAGATCGCCCATGCGCCCGGTGATCGCATCCTGCTGCTCACCCGCAAAGGCACTGGCGAACGGATCGCCGCCGAACAGGGCCCCAAAGAAGTCTGCTCCGGATACAAATACGTAGTTGATCACCCATCCGGCGACGACCGAATAGAAGGAAAGGATGAGGAAACCTGCAGTGATCTGTAGCGCGCCGATACCCTTCCACGCCTCGGATCGGCCGGAATGCCTCGCCACATTGCGGACAGAGCCGATGGCGTCCTCGCCTCCCGCGCGGCCCAAAAGGACCTCGGAAAGGACGAGAGGAAGTCCCAGCAACAGCACAAATCCGATATAGACGAGGATGAAGGCACCACCGCCATTTTCCCCCGCAAGTGTTGGAAAACGCCAAATATTGCCGAGACCGACAGCCGCGCCAACAGCTGCCAGAATGAAGGCGGTCCTTGAAGACCAGCCGTCCCCCGAGGTAGTCCCCGATTGGGTAAGTGCCATATGTTCGTATCCTCTCGACCCGAAGGTTTGCGCTCTTTTGCATGGAAACAGGTCTCGCGTCGAGAGGGCATTCTGCTAAAGGAGCCGCATGTCCACGACCTTTACACTCGATACGTCCACGAGCCGCGCCAATCCCACCCCCGCGCCGATGAAACGGCTCACCGTGCCGAGGATCCGCGCACGAAAGGTGGATGGCATTACCCAAGAGCCGATTGTAATGCTGACGGCCTACACCGCAAGACAGGCACAGCTGCTCGATCCACATTGTGACATGTTATTGGTGGGGGATTCGCTGGGGCAAGTTATCTATGGATTACCTTCTACCATCCCTGTGACTATGGAAATGATGGCGAACCACGCGGCGGCCGTTGTTCGTGGAAGCTATCACTCGGTCGTGGTCGTCGACATGCCGTTTGGCTCTTATGAGGCATCGCCGCAAATCGCCTTCGATAACGCCGCTCGACTGCTGAAGGAGAGTGGCGCGGCGGCTGTGAAGCTGGAGGGCGGTGAAGCGATGGCCGAAACGGTAGCTTTCCTGACACACCGTGGCATTCCGGTGATGGGACACGTTGGCCTTACTCCACAGGCGGTGAACGTCCTTGGCGGCTATATGGCGCGCGGACGCAGCGATGCCGAAGCGGAGAAAATCGTAAGCGATGCCAGAGCGCTGGACAAAGCGGGCGCATTTGCAATCGTGATCGAGGGTGTTGTCGAGCCCATCGCTATCGCCGCAACCGACGCGGCGACCTGCCCGACCATCGGCATTGGTGCCTCGGCCAAATGCGATGGTCAGGTGCTCGTTACCGAGGACATGCTTGGCATGTTCGAGCGTGTGCCACGCTTTGTGAAGAAATATGGCGATATCGCCTCAACCATCGCTGACACGGCGGCCCAATATGCTGCCGAAGTCCGTGATCGCAGCTTCCCCGGTCCCGATCAGCTCTACCAACCAAAAAAATAAAGCAAAGCTCGCTTTCCCTCCCACTCCCACTCCCAGGACACCTGCATGGCAACGCTGCTGCGCTATTACACATTCTCGCTGATCTTCACTGCGGCCTGCCTTGGTCTCGGCCTTTGGTATGCGATTGCCAGCACTGACACTTGGGGCGCCGTGCTCCAGATCATGTGGATCATCGTGATCCTGTCTATCCTCGAAGTGTCACTCAGCTTCGACAATGCTGTTGTTAATGCGACCGTGCTGCGAGAGATGGATCCGGTATGGCAGCAGCGCTTCCTGGTCTGGGGCATCGCCATTGCGGTGTTCGGGACGCGTATCATCTTCCCCCTGGCCATCGTAGCGATCGCTGCCAGCATCGGGCCGATAGAGGCGGTGACCCTCTCGCTCAATGATCCCGAGCGATACGAGGCAATCGTGTCCGGCGCGCATATCGGGATTGCCGGTTTCGGCGGAGCATTCCTGGCAATGGTGGGTCTGAAGTTCTTCTTCGATTCCGATAAGGATGTGCACTGGATCCGCGCCTTGGAGCATCGGCTGACCAAGGTGGCCGCGCTGCCAGCTATCGAGATCGGGCTGTTGCTAATCGTGATCTGGGTCATATCGCTGCAACTGTCGAACGCCGATGCGCTGACCTTCATCACCGCCGGACTTCTCGGCCTGGTGACCTTTATAGCAGTGGATGCCCTAGGCGAGTGGCTCAATATGCGGGAGCAAGCGAAGAAGGCAAGCGGCGCGGTCGTGCGGTCGGGCCTTGGTGGATTTCTCTATCTCGAAGTACTCGATGCAAGCTTCAGCTTCGACGGAGTGATCGGCGCGTTCGCGCTGTCCAACAACATGATCGTCATCGCGTTGGGTCTCTCCATCGGCGCGATGTTCGTGCGTTCGATGACAATCCACCTGGTGCGCAAGGGCACACTGGCGGAGTATCGCTATCTCGAACATGGCGCTTTCTGGGCAATCATCGTGCTGGGTGCAATCATGCTGACATCAGCCGTGTTCCACATTCCAGAGGCCATAACCGGGCTGATCGGCGTGGTACTAATCGGCCTGAGCCTTTGGTGGTCAGTGCGTCACAACCGGGCGGAGAAAGCGGCGGAAGCTATACCGACTGACTGAACCGCGTCGCCAGCGGAGCCGATATGACCAGCTGGATCAGATGGTAGATCAGCACCGGCAGCAGAATGAGCCCCGCCACCTCTGGCGGAAAAAGCACGGCAGCAAGCGGTGCGCCCATAGCGATGCTCTTTTGCGCACCGGCAAATAGGAAAGATATGCGGTCCGGCTTGTGTAGCCGCAGCAAGCCGCTGAGCCACCAAGCACCATAGAATCCGATGATGAGCATGAGACCCACCAGGCCGAGCAGAATACCCCACTCTGCATGCGAAATGCGCACCCACAGTCCTTGCTCGACCGCGCCCGAAAACGCGACGTAGACGGCAATTGCAATGGCAATGCGATCCATCCAGCTGAAAAGTCGCTTCCGATCCGCGATTACCGGTCCCAATCGGCCCTGCAGGGCTTGACCAATCACGAACGGCAGAAGCAAGATCAAGCCGATCCTCTCCAACGCGCCAAAGTCGAACCCGGGAACACCACCGCTCGAAACCACCGCCACAATTGGTGCGGTGATGAACACCCCGAGGATGTTCAAAACCGCGGCTGCAACCACTGAATTGGCCACATTGCCGCCTGCTAAAGATGCGTAAGCCGTCGCTGATTGCACTGTCGATGGCAGGATGCCAAGAAAGATAAATCCCAGCGCAACGCTGGCGGGCAGTCGGTCGTCTGCAACACCGGAAAGGCCCCATCCGGCACATCCCATCACGGCGAACACGAAGAGCATCAGCGGCAGCAGGAAGCGCAGGTTCTTCAACCCAGCAAATACCTGCTGGTGCGGCAACCGCAGTCCGTTAAGCAGGAACAGCAGAAAAATCGCTACATCGGAAACGCCGCGTGCAATCGCCCTGCCCTCGCCCGTTACCGGCAGCACGCTGGCGAGCAGGATGGCAACCAACAACAGCCGCACCAGCGGATCGAACAGCTTTCCAATGCGCCCCATCATAGTTGCGCGGTGTGCCGTGCGGCGATCAGGCGTGCAAGTCGTATTGCTTGAGCAGGTCGTAGAGTGTGGGGCGGCTTATCCCGAGCATCTTGGCGGTGTTCGAAATGTTGCCTTCACTGCGCGCCAGCGCATGGCGAATGACCTTGCGATCGGATTGCTCGCGCGCGCTCTTCAGGTTGAGAACGTCTGCGGATTCGTCTTCTGCATCGGTCAGGTCGAGATCGTCTGCTGCCACCAGCTTGCCGTCTGCCATGATGACCGCGCGTTTAACGCGGTTTTCCAGCTCACGGACATTGCCGGGCCAACTCCATGCGTCAATGGCGGCCAGTGCGTCGGGCGCAAAGCCAGTCACGCTCGGGTTCATCTCATGGGCAAAGCGCTTGAGGAACGCCTTGGCAAGCAATGTGGCGTCACCAGGCCGCTCTGAGAGCGCGGGGATCTTTACGACGATCTCTGCGAGACGATAGAACAGGTCTTCGCGGAACCTTCCATCGGCCACCATCGCTTCCAGATCCTGATGCGTCGCGCATACGATGCGCGTATCGACGGCGATGGAATTTCGGCCACCAATGCGCTCGATAGTGCGTTCCTGCAGGAAGCGGAGGAGCTTCACCTGTAGTGGCAACGGAATATCGCCGACCTCATCAAGGAATAGCGTGCCGCCATTGGCCATTTCGATCTTGCCCTCGGTGGTTTTGACTGCGCCGGTGAAAGCACCCTTTTCGTGCCCGAAAAGTTCGCTTTCGAGCAGGCTTTCAGGGATCGCGGCACAATTGATGGCGACGAAATTGCCGTTCTTGCGGTCGCTCGCATCGTGCAACCCCTTGGCAAGCAGCTCCTTGCCGGTACCACTCGCGCCGAGGAGCATGACCGAGACATTGGTATTCGCCACACGCTCAATCGTGCGGGCAACCTTCACCATTTCCGGCGCCGAAGTGATCATGCCGCCGAGCACCGTATTGCCCTCGCCCGCCTTAGCAGCGAGGGCGCGGTTCTCCTGCTCGATCGCGTGGAGCTTAAGCGCGCGGCGCACGATCAAGCCAAGCTGCTCGATATCGACCGGCTTCTGGCAAAAGTCATAAGCACCGTGCTCAATAGCATTCAGCGCGCTCTCGCGGGCGCCATGACCTGAAGCAACGATTACCTTGGTGTCGGGCTTGAGTGCCATAATCTCGTCCAGCACCCGGAACCCTTCGGTTGTGCCGTCCGGATCTGGCGGAAGGCCGAGGTCAAGCGTTACAACAGGCGGCTCTTCCGCGCGTAACGCGGCAATGGCGCTCTCTCGGTCTCCGACGATCACCACGTCGAAGTCTTCATATGCCCATTTGAGCTGCGCCTGCAGGCCTTCATCGTCCTCGACAATCAGCAACTTGGGTCTGTTTTCGGCCATCATGCCACCTCTTTAGAGTTATGCTGCATATTGCGGATCAGCTCTGCCGTTCCGCTGAGCGGGAGGCGCAGCACGAAGCGTGTGCCGAGGCCTTCCCGAGATTCCACGTCGAGCCTTCCGCCCATCGCCCGCACCAGCTCGCGCGCTTCGAATGCGCCGATGCCAAAACCTCCGGGCTTGGAAGATTGGAATGGCTTGAACAGCCGCGTACGGATGAATTCGGGCGACATCCCGCTGCCGCTATCCACAATCTCAACAACCGCGCTGCTCGGCTCGGTTCGCAAATGGAGGAACACCGGCGTGCCCTCGGAACTCGCTTCCACCGCGTTCTGGACGATGTGCACCAGCGCCTGCTCCAAGGCCTCTTCATCGCCCCGGACCATGCATTGCTCATGGTCGATCAGAGTCACCTCATGCTGGCGCTTATATTGCTTACAGATACGCTGCAGCATCGCATCAAGCGCAAATTCGCCATGGTCCTTTCCACCCAGGCTCCCGTATCGGCCGAGGCGCGCAAGCAGTGCCTGCAACTTGTCGGTGGAATTGCGCAAAGTCAGGATCATATCGGCCCGAAACTCCGGCTTGTCGGCGTGCTTTTCCGCATTCTTGGCGAGCAGCGACAGCTGACTGGCGAGGTTCTTGATATCATGCATGACAAAGGCGATGCGGCGGTTGAACTCGTCAAACCGCTGCGCTTCTCCCAATGCATCCTGGCTGGTTTGTTCCGCGAGATAGCTTGCCAGCTGCCGACCGACGATGCGCAGAAGATCGAAGTCTTCCCAGTCCAGTTGCCGGGCAATTGCGGGGCGCGCAAGAACCACAATCCCCACGAGCCGCTCATAATGCAGTAGCGGCACCATTGCCCAGCTTTCCGCATTGGCAAATAGCCAAGGCGGACATGCCGAAGCCGGAATGCCGTCTTGCCTCCCGCGCCGCAAATCGTCGAGATCGAGTATGAACTGGCTCTGTTCGAAAAAGCGCGCTCCATCCACGTCCAGCGCATCGCCCGGCACTTCCATTCGCGGCCACTGCCAGCGGGCCGCAAGCGCCATGCCGCCTTCTTCGCGCGGCGTCAGCAACAGGCCCGATGGGCTGTCCGTAATATCCGCAACCGCCTGCACAGCACGCTCCAGAAGCGGTGCCGCCTGAGGGCCGGCGCGACCGATAGTTTCGGTGAAACGCAACCATTCGGAGCGATAATCATAGCGATGCTGGAACAGGTTCTTCGACATGGTGACCCGCAGCCAGCCACGAAGCCGCTTCGACGGCAGGATGGTGAGCGCAATGGCGCTAGCGAGCAGAACAAACCCTGTTTGTAGCATTCGGCCATAGTCGGTCCCCACATAGGAAAGGCCCTGCGCAACCACGACCATCACAACCAGATAGGCACCGATCAGCAGCAGCGAAAAGGATTGGAAGGCAAAGCTGCGCGAGGGCCGGAAGCGAAGTTCGTTCTCGTTCCGCACCAGACCCATTGCCAGCAGGGTCACGGTCACAAACAGAACAACCGAACGCAAATCGCTCAGCAGATCGGGCGTACCACTGCCGAGATATGCAATGGTGTAGTAGTTCAGATCGAACAGGAAGAGCACGCCAAGAGCGGCAGCCGGCCAGCGCAAGGCGAGGCGTGCCTGCTGGGAAGCTCCGGCATACAAATTATGCAGCAACACCAGCGTACCAATACACAGCAGCAAGCGGAAGGTGATGCCAAACTGCATGATCAGCAGCCGCGCATCGGGCTGTGTTTCATATTGCAAGCTCGCGCCAATGAGGGCGAATTGCATCATCTCTACGAAACCTAGTGCCGCCACCACCGGCCGGATTGGCCCCAGGCTCTTGTCGCGATCATCATGGCTGAAGAGCCGGTAGAGCATCCAAAGCAGAGCCAGATAGCTTGAAGCCAGCAGCAGATCGGTCACCAATCTCCCGCTTCCAAAACCTGCAACTGCAAAGGCCCAGGCGGCATTGAAGCCCAACGCGGCTGCCGTAGCGGTGATAGCCGGTCCCTGCGCGCGCTCATTTGTGGCGAGCCAAAGCGCCAGCCCCACCGCCGCTACGGCCGCTGTTAGATAGGCCAGGTAGACCGCAAGATCCCATGCGACACCCATCATCGAGCCCCCTCCGGCCATAAGACAACGCGCAGTGTCTGCAGCATAATCAGCAAATCGAGAAAGGGAGTATAATTCTTGGCATAATAGAGATCATATTCGAGCTTGTGCCGTGCATCCTCGATGCTTGCACCATAGGGATAGTTGATCTGCGCCCATCCGGTGATGCCGGGCTTTACCATGTGGCGTTCGGCATAATAGGGCAGCTTGTCGTCCAGATCCTCCACAAAGGTCGGAACTTCGGGGCGCGGCCCGACAAAGCTCATATGGCCGGATAACACGGTCCAGACCTGCGGCAACTCGTCAATGCGGACCTTGCGAATAAATGCGCCAACACGGGTGATACGGGGATCATTCTTCTCCGCCCATTTAGAGCCTTCGTTTTCGGCATCGGTGCGCATGGAGCGAAGCTTCACTAACTCAAACGTCTGTCCGTATAGCCCGACGCGCTTCTGTCGAAAAAACGCAGGTCCCTTGCTGTCAAGTTTCACGATGGCTGCGAAGATCACGATGATCGGAAATGTGAGCAGAAGGAGAACGGTGCTCGCAAGGATATCGAATATGCGCTTGGCTGCGCTCGAGATCGCGCGCCCTGAGGAGAATCCGTCGGAAAAGATCAGCCAGCTGGGGTTGAGTGTGTCGAGATCGACCCGCCCGGTTTCGCGTTCGAGGAAGCTGGAAAACTCGTTCACATGCACACCTGCTGTTTTGACACGGACAAGGTCTTTCAGGGGCAGGGAATTACGGCGTTCTTCGAGCGCGAGCACAACTTCACTGGCACCGAGCCTGGCGACATGCGCGGACAAATCCCCGATCGCAGACCGATTGATCGCTTCCATCACAACGGGTGGAGCTTCGGACATGTTGATATAGCCGACGATCGTGAAACCGCTCTCCGGCTTCTCACTCAGCTTGCGAAGCCGTTCGGCACGATGGCCTGCACCAAGTACTAGCAACCGGCGGCGAAAAGCGGACGTACCCAGTATTCCACCAACCACCACTCGGTTTAACACCAGCAATACAGTCGCAAGAATCATCGCAAAAAGCAGGATGGATCGCCAATAGGTCTGGCCGGGAAGCACAAAGTCGATCATCGCCAGAGCAATGATGGCAAGGCTGACGGCAACAAGCAGGCGTGCACCTGCAAAACGCATCGAGCGCAAGGCTTCTGCGCCATAAACGCCCACGGCGATCATGGCTGTCTGGGTGATCACTCCAAAGCCGAGCAACGGCAGCGCACGATCGATCAGCATTCCCGGGTCGATCCGGATCTGCAGTGCGCGCAGCTTCCACGCGAGATCGCCCGCTACCAGAAGCAGAATAAAGTCAAGCAGACCGAGCAGCAGAACCGCGTGCGGAATATAGTGTTTGAAGAGACGAATCATCGCTCCAGCCGAAAACCTGTCCGGAGACTGTTCCGAACGGTCTTTCGTTAACCGCTAGAAGTGAAATGTCGGTAAATTTTACACAGGATGGCAGAATCCGCTTATTTCTGCGGGTGTGCGAACTCGTCCCAAATCATGAAACCATTCGCCAGTAAGCATGAATTAACCCCTTTCCGGCTCGGCGCATTAACGCATTCACTGTTACGGAAGCGCATATGGCGAAGCTGTCCAAGCCGACTATTCCGCTCAAGCTGTACAAGCACTTTGCGGTTGTTACGCTCGTGATGACGGCGGCAATTGCCATGTTTGCCGACAGTGATCACCGCCATGTGCAAGCTCAGACGGAGGTTCTCACTGTTCGCGAAGCAGCGCAGGTTGCGCAGAACGAATTACCCCGCCTCATCGGGGCCGACGAAATCCGCACTCTCGGCTCATTTGGTAGCGAAGGTGGCAGCTACGGTGCCCCTACCGTTTCCGCTGCAGGCAACAGCAGTTACCCACGACCAGCCTCCGCGGTACCGGCCGGTCGTGTCTCGGTTAAGGGTTACGACCAGGCTTGGATCGACGCAATGAGCGAAGAGGAGTACGCAGCCTTCCTCGAAGCAATCCCGACCGAGATGCGTGACGGAGAGACCGAGGCTGAGCGCCGCGCGTCCTTCCAGCGCGCTGCCGAGCGCCGCAGCGGCCATCGCGGGACGAACGGAGACGAACCCGCCTGATCGATCACATGTTATAGGTGGTCACCAGCAGGAAGCTGAGCGTCACCACCATGATCAGCACCAGCGGCACACCCGTCTTCACATAGTCGCCGAACTGGTAGTTCCCTTCTGCCATGATCAGCATATTGGTCTGGTAAGCAATGGGCGTCGCATAACACAGGTTGCAACCAAACAGCACGGCGAGGATCAGCGGCTCCTGCGGAAGGCCCAATTCGGTCGCGATCGCGAAAGCGATCGGTGTCCCGACCGTGGCCGCGGTTGCGTTGGAGGCGAAGTTTGTGAGCACGGTAACGAATATCATAATCGCCGCAAGAACTCCGGCGGGCGGGAGGTATTGCAAGCCGAGTGCGAGCGATTCACCCAACCAGCCTGCTGCCCCACTATCAAGCACGAAGCGCCCGATCGCGATACTGGCAGCGACCAGCACGATTACCTGGGCGGAGAGCGCCCGCCCTACGCGATCGAACTTCACGCAACCGGTGAGGAACATCAGGATCGCACCGCCTAGAGCGGCAATCGCGATCGGCAACAGCCCGACGGATGCCATCCCGACCGATACGCCCATGATCGTTGCAGCTAGCACAGCCTTGGAACGGCGCGGCACCTCGCGGGCACCTTCAAGCTGCAACAGGCTGTCACTCTGGGCGAAGTCGTTAAGCGTATGGGCCAGCCCCATCACCAGCAGCACGTCGCCTTCTGCGAGCCGCTTCTCACCGTGCAGCAATTGCGGATCATCGTACCTCAGCGGACGGTCCGGTGTGTGGATACCAAGAACGGCCACACCATAGCGATCCGCAATACCAGAGGTAGCTAGCGTGCGACCGATCAGGCGCGAGTCCGCCGTCACCACCATCTCGACCACGTTGATGTCCGCGCCATGATCAAGCGCTTCCCGTTGCACGCTATCGACCACCCAGCCCGGTGCAATCTGCCCCTGCAACACCCGCACCGCGTCTTCCAGCGCGTCGTGCGTCCCGGCCACCTTAAGTTTCTGCCCTGCTGCGAAAGGGCCGCCTGGGCGCTCTTCGAAGCGAAAATCCTCGGGCAACATGCCGATCACTTCGTCAAAGTGTTTGCCAATCAGGTTGCTGCCCGGCGGCACGCGCAAACGGGTGGTGAACCAGCGCTCTTCTTCTGCCTTGGTTGGCGTATTGTCCTTCATCATGCGCGGCATGACCAGCCAGATATAGGGCAGCGCGACCAGCGAAGCGAGCAGCACGATAGGCGTGAAGTGGAACACGCCCATGGGTTGCATGCCGAGATCGACGGCGATGGCCACCACGAGGATGTTGGTCGAGGTGCCGATTGTCGTTGCCAGACCGCCAAGCAGCGACGAGGCATTGAGCGGCATCAATGTTTTCGATGCGGGCATCGCGCCTTTTGCCGCCAGTGTCACGAAGATGGGGATTAGCAGCACCAGCACCGGCGTATTGTTCACACCCATGGACAGCGCAAAGGCGATCAGCAACGAGAACAGCAGCCCCATCTGCAGGTTGATTTTGAATATCCGCCCAAGGAACCGCGCCGCAGGCTCGAGCGCACCGGTAACCACCAGCCCCCTGCCCATCACCATCAGCGCGCAGATCGTGATCAGCGCGTAATGCCCGAAGCCGGAGAAGGCGAGCGCCAGCCCGTCGGTCGGTTGCGTATGCGGCATGGGGTAAAAGTACAGACCCACCGCGATGATCGCGATGGCGAGCAGCGACACGATCTCGATAGAGATGCGGTTGCGCACGAACATGTAGAAAACGATGACGGTAAGCGCCATCGCTGCAAAGGCGTGGGGTGATGGTGCTTCAATCATTCAAGAAGGCGTTCCCAAAGCTGGCAGGCTTTTGCAAGTGTCTTTGCGCAACAACTGCCATAGAGTGACAGAAATAAGGGGGGTGCGGAAATTGGGAATGCCGCAAGAAGCGCAGGAATCCGCCCCTTTCGTGCCATTGCTGCCATGCCAGGTGTCACCTTTGGGTGGAGGCTGATCGGGCGAGAAACAATTGGGTTCGGGCAGGTCAGGAACACGACCCAAGCGATTCTGCAATGCTGTAGGAAAGCTTCTGGTACCTCTGGCCGGACTCGAACCGGCACTTCGTTAGAAACTCGATTTTGAGTCGAGCGCGTCTACCAATTCCGCCACAGAGGCCCGAAGCGAGCGCTGCCTCTAGCCGCTACTTGAGGGCGTTGGCAACCAGCTTGTGCAGGCGGGAGTGCAATGGATCGTTCGCGGCGATGACCTGCGTGTCGCAGATCGGCTGCGAGCGTCCACGGTAATCGGTGACGAAGCCACCCGCTTCGCGTACCAACAAGCATCCGGCGGCCGTATCCCACGGACTGAGCCCGCTTTCCCAGAAGCCGTCATAGCGACCAGCGGCAAGCCATGCGAGATCGAGCGAAGCAGCACCAAAACGGCGGATTCCCGCAACTTCCGGACCAATCGCACCAAAGATGCGGCCCCACTCGGCGAAGTCGCCATGCCCCTGGAAGGGCGTGCCGGTGGCAATCAGCGCTTCTGAAAGGTGGCGGCGACCCGATACGCGCAGCCGACCATCATGCAACCATGCGCCGCGTGTTTTTTCGGCCCAGAAGGTCTCGTCCGTGATCGGCTGGTAGATGACGCAGGAGGTGACATCGCCCCAATCGTCGCTGCCCAGCTTGCGCTCCTGCACGGCGATGGAAATCGCAAAATGCGGGATGCCATGGAGGAAATTGCTGGTCCCATCGAGCGGATCGATGATGAAGCGAGGCATTCCATCATCGGCAGGAAGCTCTCCTGCTTCTTCCATCAGGAAACCCCAACCCGGGCGCGCGACCTTGAGCTCGTCCCACAGGATACGCTCGGCGGCGCGATCGGCCTTGGAAACGAAATCCGCAGGACCCTTTCGGCTCACCTGAAGGTGTTCGACTTCACCGAAATCACGACGCAGACGGCCACCCGCCTTACGGGCAGCCTTTTCCATCACGCGGACAATTGCTGGAGCTGCGGCCATGACGGTTTAGCCAGCCTTCCCGACATAGCTCTGTTCGTAGACATCCACGACGATACGGGTGCCGCTTTCGATGTGGGGCGGCACCATGATGCGCACGCCATTGTCGAGCACGGCAGGTTTGTAGCTGGAAGAAGCCGTCTGGCCTTTTACCACTGCATCGGCCTCGACAATCTCGGCTTCAATCTGCGAGGGCAATTGCACGCTGATGGGCTTTTCCTCCCACAGTTCGAGCTGCACGGACATGCCGTCCTGCAGGAATGGGCGGGCATCGCCCAGCAGGTCACTCGGCAGGTTGATTTGCTCGTAGGTGTTGGTGTCCATGAACACGAGCATTTCGCCATCTTCGTACAGGAACTGGTATTCTTGCGTGTCGAGGCGAACCTTCTCCACCGTGTCGGCGCTGCGGAAGCGTACGTTCGTTTTACGGCCATCCTGCAGGTTCTTCATTTCGACCTGCATGTAGGCGCCGCCCTTGCCCGGCTGGGTGTGCTGGATCTTGGCGACTTTCCAGATGCCACCTTCATATTCGATGATATTGCCGGGACGGATGTCCACACCGCTGATTTTCATGGGAGTGCTCGTTTGTTCAAATTGTCAAAGATTGCCGCGCGCCGTAGCTGCATGTGCGGCCCACGGCAAGGCGAGATGCAATTGGCAGCGATGCACTTGGTTCATGACGGCGTCAGCAACGCATGCTAGGGGCGGTAGCATGAAACGGGTTGTGATCACTCTGTCAGCACTCGGCGCGTTTGCCGCCAGTCCTGCGGCATATGCACAGGGTCAGATCGGCACGGTGGAACGTGGTCGGTATATTTGCGAATTGCCGGGCAGCGCCGGCGGCGCGGCGGGTATTGCGCAGCCGGAAGAAAACTTCACGATCCTCAGCGCATCGCGCTACACTTCCCCACAGGGGAGAGGCACCTATCTGCGCCGTGGCGATACGCTGACCATGACCGGCGGCCCGCGCAATGGTGATCGCTACCGAATCCAGTCGACAGGCTTCCTCCGCAAAATTGAGAATGGTGAGCCGGGTCGCCTGCGCTGCGTGCGCTCGACAGACTGATCAGCCTGCCATTACCTTCCCGAAGGCTTCGATCGCAGCGACCTCATCTCCTCCCCAGACGGAATGGGACACGGCAAGGAAATCCGCGCCCGCTTCGACCAGCGGCCGGCAATTTTCCGGCGTGATACCACCAATGGCAACGCAAGGGATTTCGAACAGCTCGCTCCAAAATTCGAGCAGTTCCAGCTCGGGGCGGTGTTCGCTTGCCTTGGTCTCGCTGGGAAAGAAGGCACCGAAGGCGACATAGTCCGCACCCGCCTCGCCAGCCTCCATCGCTAGGTGGCGGCTGGCATGACAGGTTACGCCAATTTGCATGTCTCGGCCCAGTTCTTCGCGGGCCTCCCGCACATCACCATCGCCCTGCCCCAGATGCACACCATCGGCATTGAGCCGCCGTGCCAGCGCCACATCATCGTTCACGATGAACGCCACGTCGTGCGCTTCGCAAATCTCTTGCAGCGGAGCAGCCAGCCGCGCCGCCCCGTGCTGGTCCACATCTTTCACGCGGAATTGGAAGGCAGTTGCCAGCCCTTCCCCCACAGCCAGCGCGCGGTCGAGCCTTTCGGCGAAGTTACCGCTCACATCGAGCGGAGAGATCAGGTAAAGCTGGCAATCACTCATGTCGGGTATCAGGCGACCGATGCCTGACAGATCGAATCGATAGCGGTCCCGAGGGCATTGTCGAATTCCGCATCGCTCTGCTGATGGCGCAGGTCCTGCAGCAAGCCACGGCTGAAGCTGGCAATCATGCCGCTATTCTTGGCGAGTTCGCGGCACGCCTCTTGGGTCGAATAGCCGCCCGAGAGGGCGACGACCCGCAGTACCTTGGGATGTTCCACCAGTTCGCGATAAAGATTGTCTTTCACCGGGATCGACAGCTTGAGCATCACTTGCTGGCCATCGGGCAATGCGTCGAGACCTTTCAGGATCTCCGTCTTGAGAATTTCCTCACCCTCGGCGCGGTCGGCAGCGGTGATGTCATATTCCGGCTCCAGCATCGGCATCAGGCCGGCAGCGATGATCTGCTGTCCAACTTCGAATTGCTGCGCGACATTCGCAGCAATCCCTTTTGCATTGGCAGCCTTGATGACCGAACGCATCTTCGTTCCAAACATGCCCTTGGCGACAGATTTTTCGAGTAGCGCGGGAAGCTTGTCGAGCGGCTTCATCAGCTGCACGCCGTTTTCTTCATCCGCCAGGCCCTGATCGACCTTGATAAAGGGCACAACGCCGCGCTCTTTCAATGCATCTGGCGTCGGCTTGCCATCGACTTGGCCGTCCATCGTTTTTTCGAACAGGATTGCGCCGATAACCTTGCCACTCGCAAAGCTGGGCGCGGTGATCACGCGACTGCGCATCTTGTGGATTTCGGCAAACATCTCGTCATCGCCATTCCACGCATCGTCTTCCACGCCGTAACCACGCAGGGCCTTGGGCGTCGAACCACCCGATTGGTCAAGCGCGGCAATAAAGCCCGCGCCAGTGGCAATACGGTCGGTCATTTCGGCAGTGTTCATTCGATGCTCCTCCAATCGAACAGGTGCTTGCGCTCGGCTCCTATGCCGCGTGTCTCGCCAGTGCAACCTGCCGTGTGCAGGTAACGAGCGACTTTAGCAGGAGAAAGGCAGGCGCAAGCTTCGACTGCCAATTCCGAAACGCACCACCAACGCCAGATCAATGCGGCTTTTTCATCCCGACATTCAGGTTGATGGCGACCGAAATCCGCATCCCTTCTCCACGAAACGGACGGACAGCATGTTGCAGCCAGCTGGGAAACATCACGATCATGCCGGTTTTCGGACGGATAGTAATTTCGTGGGATTGTGCCCCACCATCTGGATTTTTGAGGCGCAGGTCGGGAACAACCATCTGGACCATCGGGCTGCGCGGGTCGAGCAATTGCAGTTCACCGCCGAGCGTGGGATCGTCATCGCCTTCATACCCGTCATCGACATATGCAACCACAGACCAGAAGCTGCCCGGATGGGTATGATACTGGTTAGCGTGGCCCTTGTCGCTGACATTGGCCCACATCTCCGGGTGCCAACCAAAGCGGCCATTTTCGGGAGACTTGATATCGACGCAAGCCTCATCCGCCATGCCCATAGCTTTGAAAACCAGCGCTTTCGCTGCCTCGCCACCCCATCTCAGCATGTCGGTATTGGAATGCCAGCCACCCAGATTGCTGATCGTGATGCCCTTTTTGTCGCGGTCCATCTCTGCAACGATGGCATCCCTCAACATCTGCAGGCCCTGCTCGCTATTAAGCTGGTCGACGATGAAAGGTGTCGTGAAGAAGTGGTGGGTGTCGGGCATCGGATCAGGCGCTGAGAGCTGCGACCCCGGGGAGTTCCTTGCCTTCCATCCATTCGAGGAAAGCGCCGCCGGCTGTCGAGATGTAGGTCACATCGTTTGCAACACCTGCATGCGCGAGCGCCGCCACAGTGTCGCCGCCGCCAGCGACCGAAGTGAGTGCACCTGCCTGGGTCAGCGCGGCAGCGGTCTTGGCCAGCGCCACGGTTGCCTCATCGAATGGCGGCGTTTCGAAGGCACCGAGCGGGCCATTCCAGACAAGCGTGGCGCATGTCTTGAGAACATCGCCCAAAGCCTCAACCGCCTGCGGACCGACATCGAGGATCATCTCCTCCTCGGCAACTTCGTGGACGTTGCAGGTCCGCAAAGATGGCGGGTTGGCGGCGAATTCCTTTGCCACAACTACGTCGTAGGGCAGGTGGATGGTGCAGCCCGCCTCGTCGGCAGCATCCATTATCGCCCGCGCGGTGTCGGTCAGGTCATGCTCGGCCAGGCTCTTACCGACATTCACCCCGTTCGCAGCGAGAAAGGTGTTGGCCATGCCGCCGCCGATGATCAGGTGCTGGACCTTGCGGCTGAGATTTTCGAGAACGGCAAGCTTCGTGCTGACCTTCGCCCCACCGACCACGGCCGCAACAGGCGGATTGGGCGTGCCGAGCGCGGCCTCCAGCGCCTCCAGCTCTTTCTGCATGGCTCGCCCGGCATAGGCGGGCAGTAGCTTTGCGAGCCCTTCGGTACTGGCATGCGCGCGGTGGGCGGCAGAGAAAGCGTCGTTGACGTAAATATCGCCGTTTTCGGCAATAGCCTTGGCGAAATCATCATCGTTGGCTTCCTCACCCGGCCAGAACCGGGTGTTCTCCAGAACGCCGATATCGCCGTCGCCAAGGATGCCGACAGCCTGTTCCACAACGGGGCCCATGACCTCGGGAATGAACATGATTTCGCGCTCGATCACGCGCTCGACATCACCTTGCACGTAACTGAGACTCATGGTCGAATTG
This sequence comes from uncultured Sphingomonadaceae bacterium, assembly GCA_964422435.1. GTDB lineage: Bacteria > Pseudomonadota > Alphaproteobacteria > Sphingomonadales > Sphingomonadaceae > Alteraurantiacibacter. The sequence continues at coordinate 4,052 of CAYRBB010000018.1, read as the reverse complement.
CGCTCGCCCTTGGGCCGCCCAAAATGCGCGAGCAGCAGGACTTTCGCACCGCGATCCGCAAGTTCGAGGATCGTCGGCGCGACCGCATTGACGCGCGTAAGATCGGTAGCTTGTCCGTCTTTCATCGGCAGGTTGAGATCAACCCGCACCAGCGCGCGCTGGCCGGTCAGATCCTGCGGCAGATCGTCGAGGGTCTTGAAACCGGCCATGCAAGCTTCCTTTGATGTGTGCTGTACTTAGAGAAACTTCGCCATCGCACCCGCAGTGTCGATCATGCGGTTGGAGAAGCCCCATTCATTGTCGTACCAGCTCACCACCCGGGCGAGCTTGCCTTCAAGGACTGCGGTTTCCAGGCTGTCCACGGTCGAGCTGGCCGGATGGTGGTTGAAGTCGCTGCTGACAAGCGGCTTTTCGGTGTAGTCGAGGACACCCTTCATCGGGCCTTCCGCCGCAGCCTTCAGTGCCGCGTTCATTTCCTCTGCCGATGTGTCGCGCGACGGCGTGAAGACGAGGTCAATCAGCGACACGTTTGGCGTCGGCACCCGGACCGAAGAACCGTCCAGCTTGCCGGCAAGCTCGGGCAGCACGAGGCCGACTGCGCGGGCAGCGCCGGTAGTAGTCGGGATCATGTTCTGGGCACCGCCGCGGGCGCGGCGCATGTCGCTGTGCATCTGGTCCAGCATGCGCTGATCGTTGGTGTAGGAATGGATCGTGGTCATGAAGCCACGCTCGATACCCACCAGCTCGTTGAGCACCTTGGCAACGGGCGACAAGCAGTTGGTCGTGCAGCTGGCGTTGGAAACAATCACGTCGTCAGCGGTCAGCACATCGTGGTTCACGCCGTAAACGATGGTTGCAGTCACTTCCTTGGCCGGAGCCGAAATCAGCACCCGCTTGGCACCTGCATCGAGGTGCGGCTTGGCAGCCGAATGGCTCTGGAAGAAGCCGGTGCATTCGAGCACGATATCGATGCCCATCTTGCCATGCGGCAGGTCGCCCGGATTGCGCTCATTGGTCACAGCAATGCGCTTGCCATTCACCACGAGATTGTTGCCCTCCACTTCCACCGTGCCTGGGAAACGGCCATGCGTACTATCGAAACCGAACAACAGGGCGTTGGCGTTTGTATCGGCCAGATCGTTGATCGCCACCAGTTCCAGATCGTGATCGTCACGTTCCAGAATTGCGCGAGCAACCAGTCGTCCGATACGTCCGAAACCGTTGATCGAAACCTTAGTCGCCATGTTAAAAACTCCTGCTTATCCGTTGATCTTGTTCAAAATCTGCGGAACAATCTGGTCCGCAGTGAGGCCGAATTTCTCGAACAGGTCGCTTGCGGGCGCGGAAGCCCCGAAGCGGTCTATCCCGAATTGCATGCCGTCGAGCCCTGTATACCGTTCCCATCCATAGGTCGTCCCGGCTTCAATCGAAACCTTGCATACGTCTGCGGGGAGCATATCGGCTTTATACTCGGCGCGCTGTTCGTCGAACAGCTCGGCGCAAACCATTGACACAACATCCGTGCCGATGCCTTCCTTTTCGAGCTTTTCGGCACATTCCAGCGCGAGCGAGACTTCCGAACCCGTCGCCACCAGCACCACGCCGCGCTTGTTGCCAGCGCGCTTGAGGCGATAGGCTCCCTGTTGGCACTGATCGGTCTCGTCGGGCGAATTGCGAACCTGTGGAAGGCCCTGTCGACTAAGCGCGAGCACGCTGGGGCGATCGGTCTGGCGGAGCGCAATTTCCCAGCACTCCGCCGTCTCGACCGCGTCGGCTGGACGCATGACGAGGATGTTGGGCATCGCACGAAGGCTCTGCAAATGTTCGATCGGCTGGTGTGTCGGCCCGTCCTCTCCCAGACCGATACTGTCATGCGTCATGACATATACGACCGGCACCTCTTGCAAGGCTGAGAGCCGGATCGCCCCACGCGCATAGTCGGTGAAGATCAGGAACGTGCCACCATAGGCAGTAACACCGCCATGCAGAGCCATACCGTTCATAGCTGCAGCCATGCCGAATTCACGAATGCCGTAATAGACATAGCGACCAGCGTAATGGTCCGGCGTCAACGGCATGATCCCCCCGGCCTTGGTGTTGTTCGAGCCGGTCAGGTCGGCGCTACCACCAATGGTTTCGGGCAGCTTGTTGTTGATCTGGTCGAGTGCCATTTCACTTGCTTTACGCGTCGCAACCTTCTGCGGCTCGTTCATCAGGCGCTTGGTGTAGTTTGCCAGTGAGAAGTTCGCCGGAAGTTCGCCCGCCATGCGCCGGGTGAATTCGGCCTTGTGGTCGCTGGCATCGAGGCGGTCCTGCCATTCGCGATGCGTTGACTTGTTCCGCTGGCCCGTAGCGCGCCAGTCTTTCAGCACATCGTCTGGAATGACGAAGGGTTCGTGGTTCCAACCCAGCGTTTTGCGTGCTGCAGCCACTTCATCCTCGCCGAGCGGAGATCCGTGAACGCCGCTCGTCCCGCCTTTGTTGGGCGCGCCCTTGCCGATCACCGTAGTGCACCGAACGAGCGAAGGTTTGCCGGTTTCGGCCAACGCCTCGTCGACAGCCTTGCGGATCGAGGCGGGATCGTGCCCGTCACAGTGGGTGACGTGCCATCCAGTCGCCTCGTAACGCGCAGGTATGTCTTCCGAAGAGGACAAACCGACGGCACCATCGATAGTGATGTTGTTGTCATCCCAGAGCACGATCAGGCGACCCAGACCCATATGCCCGGCTAGCCCGATGGCTTCGTGATTGATCCCTTCCATCAGACAGCCATCGCCCGCGATTACCCAGGTGCGATGATCGACCAGTTCGTCTCCGAAAACAGCGTTCAGGTGACGCTCCGCCATGGCCATGCCAACCGACATTGCGAGACCTTGCCCGAGCGGACCGGTCGTCGCTTCCACACCGGGGATGAGGAAGTTCTCCGGGTGCCCGGCACACGGGCTACCGATCTGGCGGAAATTCTTGATATCCTCCAGCGTGGGGCTGGCATAGCCGGACAGATAAAGCAGCGAATAGATAAGCATTGAGCCATGGCCGGCGCTGAGAACGAAGCGGTCGCGGTCAGCCCAGTCGGGTGCGGCAGGATCGAACTTCAGATATTCAGACCACAGAACCGTTGCCGCATCGGCCATTCCCATCGGCATTCCCGGATGCCCCGAATTGGCGGCCTGTACAGCGTCCATCGACAGGGCGCGGATGGCATTGGCCATGTTGGTGAAACGGGTCTGCTCGTCGCTCATGCGTTACTCCTGACGCTCGCAGCTCTTTACGGCAGCGATTCGGTTATGGGCTGTGTGGTGGGGGGCGCTGCCAAGGTCAAGCAAGACACCCTTTCAGGACCGCAATCGGGGTGAATCCTGACGAGAATTATTCACAGCTTTCGCGTCCATATCTTTGCCGCGGCGGCAAGATTGGTTAATTTGCTTTCATGGAGGCTATTGCGATCTCGGACCGCGTGACTGCAGCGCTCGCCCGGATAGAGGCAGCAACGGCTCGTATCGAGGTGGCTGCGCAGGCGCCAGCGCCATCCAGCGGACCGGGTTCGGACCCTGAACTGGAAGCGCGATATGCCGAATTGCAGCGTGAAGCTGGGGAAGCCCTGCAACAGATCGACCGCCTTATCGGAGCGCTGGAACAATGAGCAACGTTACGCTCGAAATTGCCGGTCGCAAATACACGATCGCCTGTGCCGAAGGGGAAGAGCCGCATATCGAAATGCTCGGCGCTTCGATCGACAAAAAGCTATCCGAACTCGAAAACCTGCACGGCCAATCTCCAGAACGGGTGCTGCTATATGCGTCGCTCCTGCTGGCTGACGAACTGCACGAGGCAAAGACCGGCACACCATCCCGAGCGCCATCGGCAATGGACGAAAATGCCGCAGCCAAGCTGGAGGATATGGCCGACACGCTGGAAACTCTTGCGATGCAGCTTGAGACCGGGACATTGGCATCCTAAATAGAGTGCGGCGGGACTGCCCGGCACGAGCTGTTGTAGAATATCCCTGAGGCTATAAGCAATCCAAGGGAGCTGTCCCTGCCCGGCGTACC
>CAYRBB010000017.1:0-54011 GCA_964422435.1 uncultured Sphingomonadaceae bacterium | reverse complement strand
GAAGGTCACGTTCCGGATGCCGAAGACGATGGTGTAGGCATCGAAGGTGCGGCTGGAGAAAGTGAGCTCCTCGGCGTTCTGGCGCGACCACACCAGCCCGTCGATCCCGCGATCCATCGCGCGCTCGATGCCGACATCGAGCATGTCCTGGTTGATGTCGGCCACAACGATTTCCGCTCCGCGCGCGGCCATACGGAAGGCGATGTCTCCGGTGCCGCCCGCCATGTCGAGAATGGCCTCGCCCGGTTGCGGTTTCACCCGGCGCACGAACTGATCCTTCCACAAACGGTGCATGCCGCCCGACATGGCATCGTTCATGATGTCATACTTGCTCGCCACGCTCGAGAAGACACCGCCAACGCGGGCGGTCTTCTCTTCCGGGGCCACATCTTCGTAGCCGAAAGAAACCTGATCGCTCATGGCGGTCCACTTAGGGGGAATTGTGCCCAAGGCAAAGGGTGTTAAAGGCCTGTGTCATGCCGGAATTACCCGAAGTCGAAACTACCGTGCGCGGATTGGCGCGCTTCATGGATGGCGAACGGATCACCCGCGTCCAGCTCAATCGCCCTGACATGCGCTTTCCCTTCCCGCAGGGGCTGGTGCAGTCGCTTACCGGCGCGAAGGTAAGCAGCCTTGGCCGCCGCGCCAAATACGGGCTGATTCACACCGACCGCGAAAGTACACTGATCTTCCATCTCGGAATGAGCGGACGCTGGCGCATCGATCCTGAAGTGGCCGACAAGCACGATCACCTTGTTATCGAGACCGCAAACAATCGCTTTGCGCTGAATGACCCGCGCCGCTTCGGCTATGTCGATCTGGTCAATACACCCGCGCTCTACCAGTGGCCGGCCTTCGCAGCCATGGGTCCGGAGCCGCTGGGCGACGCGCTGACGGTGGACCACCTGCGCCGCGCCATCCGGGGGCGCAAGCAGGCTATCAAACTGCTGCTGCTGGATCAGCACGTGGTGGCCGGGCTTGGCAATATATATGTATGCGAGGCGCTTTTTCGCGCGGGCATCCATCCGCGTAAATCCGGACGGCGCGTCTACAAGCCCGCGCTGACAAGACTCGTTCCCGCGATCAGGGACGTGCTCACCCAGTCGATCACCGATGGCGGATCGACTCTGCGCGACTATGCCCGCCCCGATGGTGAACTCGGTTACTTCGCCACACGCTTCCAGGTCTATGGCCGCGAAGGCGAAGCTTGTGTGCGCGGCGATGGCGGGTTCATCCGGCGGGTGGTGCAAGGAGGGCGCAGCACCTGGTTCTGCCCTGTGTGCCAGTCTTAGTGGTTGCGCTTACGCTTCCGCGTGAGCATTCTCGACGGTGTTTGGTCCGCCAGACTGCGCGCCCAACAAGGAGGAAATGGCGGAGAGGGGCTCGTAAAACAAACCATCTCCACTTGCCTTTTCGGATCACACACACTAATTGGCGCGCGTTCGAGCGCTTATGCGCTCCCTTTACCGATTCTAACGAGACAATTTCCCGGCCGTTCGCGGGCGGTACGAGAGACAGGACTGATACATGGCCAATACGCCGCAAGCCAAGAAGCGCATTCGTCGCAACAACAAGCGCGCCGAGATCAACGGTGCCCGCAAGAGCCGCATTCGTGGCTTTGTGAAGAAGGTCGAAACCGCCTGCACCGATGGCGACAAGAAAGCCGCCGAAGAAGCTCTGAAGGCTGCGCAGCCAGAGATCGCTCGCGGCGTTGCGCGCGGTGTGATGCACAAGAATACGGCTGCTCGCAAAATGAGCCGCCTGAGCAAGCGAGTCGCTGCTCTCTGATTCGCGGAGCGGCGCCTCGAGCCGAGCGTGCCTGAACCGCCAAAGTAGAACGAAATTGGAACGAGGCCCGGCTTATCCCCGGGCCTCTTTTTTGTGCAAATGCGAACTGCAGCTATGGCTCGCCACAAGAATCGCAGAAAACCTGCGATTCGCGGAACTGTCATATAGTTTTCACTTGAAAACATGCACTTGAACGGAAACCTGCGGGTTACCGGTGAGTCAAGAACCAAAATTTTAATAAATTTGTCACCGTGGACTTGCCCCCGCGCGCAGGACGTTCATAAAAGGGTGGTGGACGCGATTCATCTCGAAGCGGCCATGAAACATTGATCTATCGATCGGGGGGAATCTGTGGCCCATGCTTGGGTCGCGGAGAGGGAAAGTTGTGCCCTCGTCCGGCAAGCAAGTAGATCATTCTGGCGGGGTAACCCGATAGGGCGATTAGGTAAGGGATGGGGTTCGAACCATGATTGTAAGGGGACCGCAAAGCGGCCGGTCAATGGTGACCAAACAAAAGGTAGCGGAAAGCGATATGGAAGACCAAGAAGCAGTAGACCTGGCAGCCGATTGGTCAGACATCAGCCAGGGCCTGCGCAAGGATCTTGGCCACCAGCTTTTCACCCAATGGATCAAGCCGATCCAACTCGGCAAGATCGACAAGGAAACGGGCACACTGCAGCTTTTCCTGCCGACTGAATTTTCTGCCAACTGGGTACGTGACCGCTATCATGACCGCCTCTCGCTCGCGTGGAAGATTGCCCGCGGCGAAGTGCGTCATGTACGGATTGAGGTGCATCCAGGCCGCCGCAAGATCGCCGACTTCAATCTGCGCGGCGATGACGGTTTCGGCCACCGCGCCGCCAATGATGCGACGCTGGCGATGGAATCGATTGGTGATGACGGCTTTACCAGCTCCGTCGGCCTCGACCCGAGCCAGACCTTCGCCGCCTTCGTGACCGGCAGCACCAACGTGCTTGCCAAGAATGCCGCCGAGCGCATGAGCAAGGCAGAGAAGCCGCAATTCAGCCCGCTCTACCTCAAGGCCGCGACCGGCCAGGGCAAAACGCACCTGCTGCACGCCATCGGCCATTCCTACCTGCAGGCCTTCCCGCGTGCGCGCATTTTCTACTGCAGTGCAGAGCGCTTCATGGTGGAGTTCGTGCAGGCACTGAAATCGAACGAGATGATCGAGTTCAAGGGTCGGCTGCGTGCTTTCGATCTGTTGCTGGTGGATGATATCCAGTTCATCATCGGGAAGGCCGCCGCGCAGGAAGAGCTGCTCTACACAATCGACGCCCTGCTCGCCGAGGGCAAGCGCCTGGTCTTTGCCGCCGACCGCGCGCCGCAGGCGCTGGACGGTGTCGAACCGCGCCTCCTTTCGCGCCTCAGCATGGGCCTGGTGGCGGACATCCAGCCTGCCGATATCGAGCTGCGCCGTGCAATCCTGGAAAGCAAGCTGACCCGCTTTGCCCCGCTCGAAGTGCCGGAGGATGTGATCGACTTCCTGGCCCGGACTGTCAGCCGGAATGTGCGCGAACTGGTGGGCGGCCTCAACAAGCTGATCGCCTATGCCCAGCTAACCGGTCAGGAAGTCTCGCTCCAGCTTGCCGAAGAGCAGCTGACAGATATCCTCTCGGCCAATCGCCGCCGCATCACGATCGACGAGATCCAGCGCACCGTGTGCCAGTTCTATCGCATCGATCGTAGCGAGATGAGCAGCAAGCGCCGCGCCCGCGCCGTGGTTCGTCCACGGCAGGTGGCCATGTATCTCGCCAAGGTACTCACCCCGCGCAGCTATCCGGAAATCGGGCGCAAGTTCGGCGGCCGCGATCACTCTACCGTGATCCACGCCGTGCGTCTGATCGAAGACCTGCGCCAGCGCGATGCCGATATGGACGGCGATGTGCGCAGCCTGTTGAGACAGCTCGAAAGCTGAGTGGACAAGCTACCGGCGGTGCGGCCCTGCTGCATCGCCGGACCTGTTTTCTCACCTGGCAATCCACCCCTTATCCAAGGGCTTGCGCACAAATTTACGCACAAGGCATTCGACCGACAATCCACATACGGTGCACAGGCCATCCGTGGCTTATCCAGAAGTTTGCCCACAATGCCTCGGCATGACGTGAAGCCGTCCTTGCGACCTGTCGCAGCTGCCGCCCATCCCATCGCCTGCGCTCGCGTTAACCGGAACCTCGGCCATCTCCCATACGTATATGTTACTGGAAAAAGGAGATTATTATGCCCGGTCCGATTATTGCCCTGTCACTTGTGACCCTTGGTGCAGGCATCGCCGTGGGCGTCCAGCAACGTCGCAAGATGAAAAAGCAGATCCCAGACGATGAGAACATCCGCCCCAGCGAGCGGTTGCAAACACAGCGTGCCGAGGAAGCGACCGCATAAGCCACATATCCAAATGTCACCCAAGAAGGCCGGCCGTCGCGTCGGCCTTTTGTCGGCGCGCCCCACACGCTCGCGTTCAAAGAGTTGTCGACAGTACGCGGCCGCGATGCCAACAGACGGCGAATGAGCGATCGCCCACATCCCTTGTCCGAAGAGCGGCTCGCCCGCTTTGCGCGGCACATTGTACTGCCGGAACTTGGCGGTGCCGGGCAGATGGCTTTGGCGCGCAGCCATGTCGCGGTGATCGGGCTTGGTGGAATCGGCGCGCCGGTGCTGCAATACCTCGCGGGAGCCGGCATCGGACGATTCACTCTGGTCGACGATGGCGATGTCGAGGCGAGCAACCTGCAACGACAGACGATCTACACCACCCGCGATATCGGCCACGGCAAGGCTGTGTCTGCGCGGCGCTGGCTCGCCAATTTCGATGACAAGCTTGCCGTTGAAATTCACGACAAGCGGATCGGTGCCTGTAACGCCCAAGGACTCATTGCAGGCGCTGACTTGGTGATCGACGGGACCGACAATTTCGCCACCCGGCTGGCGGTTTCGGATGCCTGCGTGATAGCGCAAGTGTCGCTTCTGTCTGCTGCTGTCGGCCGCTTTCAAGGCCAGGTCGCAGCCTTTCAGGGCCATGCCGAGAATGAACCCTGCTATCGTTGCTTCGTCGGTGACGCTTTCGACGCTGAGGACTGCGACACCTGCGCGGAGGACGGCATTCTTGGCGCCATGGTCGGCTGGGTAGGAACGTTTGCCGCCATGCAAGCGGTGCGCATCCTGGTGAGCGAAGTCAGCAACATGGGTGACCCCGCTTGGGGTAAACTGCATTTGATGGATGGCATGAAACCGGGGATGCGACCAATCACGATTGCCAAGGATCCGGCGTGCAGGGGATGTTCAGGGCGCTGACACCCAGCTCCAGATTCGCTCCCATATTTCCGGCGCTATTGAAACGGATCGGGCGGGATTTGCAGGGTCAGGTACGCGCATGGAATGATTGGCCTGTGGATAGACCCAATAGTCCAGATTGGTGCGGCCCAGCGCTGCAAACATCACTGCTGCAAAATCCGTATTGATGATCGGCGCAGCATTATCTGCCCCGCCCTGTACCAGCAGAAGTGGGATATCGAGGGCAAGCATGTCATCTACCGCAGAATGCGGCCCGAAGCCCCGCCATCGCCGGTTCGCTTCGCCGTAGAAATCAGGTTCGACGGACATTGGGTCGGCATGGATCGCGGAAATCCCGGCCAGAATATCGTTTACGTTGGATTGCGCTTCCTCACGCGATATTTCACGCCGTTCCGCCATCAACCTCTGTTCGAGAACAAAATCGAAATATTGCGGCAAGGCAAGCCCGCCCCATCCAACGGCTTTGTCCGCCTGGACAAGACGCGCCAAAGCGAACACATATTGCGCCCCCTCCGATCCGCCGATTACAATCAAACGGCGAAACCGGTCCGGATAGGCGCGTTGCACCTCGGCAATGGCCAGAGCGCTACGCGCCAGCAAGTGCTGGAGGTCGATCCCCGCACGATACTCCGGCGAGTCCAGTTGCAAGGGTCGCCCACGCTCTTCATCGAACATCATTTCGGCTGCAAATGGCAGTCCCGGTTTGTCGATCAGCATGAAATGCGCATCTTCACGAAACGCGAACAGTTCCCGTGGAAACGAATATCCGAAACTGCCATCATCAAAACTCTGGAAATGCGGGAATGCGCCGGAGCCCGGCAGCCAGACAATCAGATCTCCGCGTGTTTCAACATTTGCATTGTCCAGATGCCAGGTCACCACTCCCATTGCGGGATCTCGCACGCTGAAATGATCGAAATCTTCTGCCGTGATAGCTTCTGTTGCCTGAGCAGTGTGGGAAATCAACAGCGCCGCTAGCACCGGGAAAAGGCGCAAGATACCTCTCTTCCTGCGGTTATGGCCGCAGTCGTCCACAAATGTCCCGTCGCTCCACATGCCTTTATCATGCATGCCGGTCAATCCATTACTTCCGTCACCCACTCCGGCACGAGCCTGCTCGCGGAGCCGAGCCGTGTCCCATCGAAGAAGTGCGAGCCTGCGCTGCGGTCAAGGTTCAGCTCGAGCGTGCGCGCGCCTGCCCGGTTCGCTTCCTGTACGAAACCTGCGGCGGGATAGACAGCGCCGCTCGTGCCGATGCTAACGAAAAGGTCAGCTTGCGCAATTGCGGCGAAGATTCGGTCCATTTCATAGGGCATCTCTCCGAACCACACGATGTCGGGCCGCAGGGCGATGTCACCGCATGCGGGGCACGGTGGGCCATCGCGCAAGGTGCCGCTCCAGCGGTGCCGTGTATCGCATGATTGGCACCAAGCGCTCAGCCCTTCCCCATGCATATGCAGTACGCGCTCCGCGCCGCCGCGTTCATGCAGGTCATCGATGTTCTGGGTGACGATCAAAAGTTCGCCGCTCCATGCCCGATCCAGCCGACCAAGCGCTTCATGCGCCGGGTTCGGCTGCGCGGCGAGAATGTTCTTCCGTCGCTCATCATAAAAGCGCTGCACAAGGTCGGGATCCCGTGCGAATCCTTCAGGAGTGGCGACTTTCTCCACCGGGTGGTTCTCCCACAGCCCGTCTTCCGCTCGGAAGGTCTGGAGGCCACTTTCGGCGGATATCCCGGCTCCTGTAAGGATCACGATGTTGCGCGGCTCGCTCATTCCCCGCATGAAGCATGCGAAAAGGATTTTTGGCAATGGCAAGCATCGGGATCATCGGCAGCGAAGGACGCATGGGGCAGGCGATTGCCGACGTGCTGTCCGAGAGTAACGAGCACGAATGCGCAGGCGGTGTGGACAAGGGCAGCGGTGTCGCAAGCCTCGCCGATTCAAGCGACGCGCTGGTCGATTTCTCCGCTCCCGGCGCGCTTGCTGACAACCTCCACGCCGCTATCGGCGCGGGGATTCCCCTATTGATCGGAACCACCGGTCTTGGAGAGGATCACCACACAGCAATCGACAACGCGTCGCGCGCAATCCCCGTCCTGCAAACGGGCAACACCTCGCTCGGCGTCACGCTTCTGGCGCATCTGGTTGGCGAAGCAGCTGCGCGGCTGGGCGAGGATTGGGACATCGAAGTTCTCGAGATGCACCATCGCCATAAAGTCGATGCACCATCGGGCACGGCGCTGCTGCTGGGCGAAGCGGCGGCAGGCGCGCGCGGGATCGAGCTGAACGCGAATACCGAAAGCGGCCGCGATGGCCAGACAGGCGCGCGCAAAACAGGCGCAATCGGTTTTGCCGCATTGAGAGGCGGAACCGTTGCCGGCGAACACTCGGTGATTTTTGCCGGGGAACAGGAACGCATCACTTTGTCGCACAGCGCGGAAAACCGAATGATCTTTGCCCGCGGTGCTATTCGAGCAGCGGCATGGCTGATTGGCCGCGAGCCGGGCCGCTACACCATGAACGACGTGCTTGGTCTGGATTGACCAGGCCATCGGGGAAGGACACATCCATGGCATTTGATCCGGCTGCCGCGACACAGGCCTATATCGACACGCTGAGCTCCGAAGAACTGGCGCTGGCGCGGGATTACACCACAGGCAATCACTGGCTGATCCTCGCAGGATTGGTGGTCTCTGCCCTGGTAACATGGCTGATCGTGAAGAGCGGGCTGCTCGACAAGGCGGCCGCCAGGCTTTCCCAACGCGGTTTCGCGCTACGGACGTTCTGTATCGCCGCCATCTACCTTTTGGTGAACGCAATGCTCAGCCTGCCCATGGCCGTATATGAGGATTGGTGGCGGGAGACCCAGTACCGGCTTTCCAGCCAGCCGCTTGGCGATTTCCTGGTACAGGGCGTGATCGGCATCGTGATCAACATGATTGTTGCCGGGCTCTTCCTGCTCGGCGTCTACGCGCTGATCCGGCGAACCGGCAGGCTGTGGTGGGTCTGGAGCGGAGCATTTGTAGCCGGAGGCGCGGCCTTCATGCTGTTGCTTTCACCCGTATTGATCGAGCCGATCTTCAACGATTACGAGCCTATCCCCGAAGGCGAAGTGCGCGACGGCGTACTGGCGCTCGCCGCCGATGCCGGCGTGCCCGAAGACCGCGTATTCATGTATGACGGATCGCGCCAATCGAACAATTTCACGGCCAATGTCTCGGGCGTCGGCTCGTCGGCGCGGATCGCCATTTCCGATGTCGCGCTGGACGAGGCCCCGCTTGACGAAGTGCTCGCGGTGACAGGTCACGAAATCGGACACTACACGTCAGGCCATATCTGGCGGATGCTCGCCGTTCTGAGTTTGACGGCCGCTGCGATATTCTTCCTGATGGACCGGACATATGGCTGGTTCGCCAGGGCGTTCGGCAGCGATGCGGAGCTTGCCGATCCACGCGGAGTCCCGGTCTTCCTGTTTGCCTTCGGGTTGTTCTTCACGCTTGCCCAACCTGTGTTCAACACGCTGATCCGAACCGGCGAGATCGAAGCGGACAAGTACTCGCTCGAGAACGTCGGCCTGCCCGATGCGCTTTCCCGCGCGCTGATCAAAACCGCCGAGTACCGCTACCCGCTGGCAGGCCCCGCTGAACAAGCGATCTTCTACACCCACCCTACTGTCGAGAACCGCGTGCGCATGGCAATGGAATGGAAAGGCGCCAATCCCGACCGTGATCGGGGCGAGGCTTACGCTAAGTGACGAAGGACCAGATCTTCGAATTCTTCCGCAGACTGGCGGAGGGCAATCCCGAGCCCGAGACGGAACTCGAATATGGCAATGCCTACCAGCTTGTCGTCGCCGTCGCACTGTCTGCGCAGGCGACCGATGTCGGGGTGAACAAGGCGACGCGCTCGCTATTCGCCAAGGTCGAAACACCGCAGCAAATGCTCGACATGGGTCTTGAGGAACTGACCGAGCACATCAAGACGATCGGCCTGTTCAATTCCAAGGCGAAGAACGTGATCGCGCTCAGTCAGCTGCTGGTGGACGAATATGGCGGCGAAGTGCCCGACACGCGCGAGGATCTTGTCCGGCTTCCGGGCGTCGGGCGCAAGACAGCCAATGTCGTGCTCAATTGCTGGTTCCGGCAGGAAACCTTTGCGGTCGACACGCATATCCTGCGCGTGGGGAACCGCACCGGGCTCGCCAAGGGCAAGACGCCCGAGCAGGTCGAGGCGAAACTGGAAAAGCGCGTGCCCCAGCCCTTCCTCCTGCACGCCCACCACTGGCTGATCCTGCACGGCCGCTACACCTGCAAGGCGCGTACGCCAGAATGCTGGCGCTGCGACCTCACGGATCTGTGCAGCTTCCGCAAGAAGATACTGGAGAAGCCGAAGGGGCGCTAAGACACCACGCTCAATCCGGTCTATTCCCCAAGAGCACCCTCTACCCGGCGCCACTGGAACGTATCGGTGTATTGCTGGAACGATTCGATCATATCACCATCGATCGTATAAACATGAACGAATTGAGCGTTCAGTGTTTCAGCGGTTTCGCGGTGTGTGCCGGTATATCGACCTTCCACAACAACGCGGTTGCCCTCAGCCGTATATTGCTCCGGTGTCGCGGCGAAGTCCGCATAGGCGCCCACGATCGGTCCGAACACACCTGCTCCAACGGCCTCTGCCCCGATATAGGGGTTTCCTGCCTCATAGGGTCCGCTCTCGGCTTCACGCCAATTGACGTCGTCGCCAAGCAATGCGCCGATTGTATCCATGTCTCCCTGCGCGAAGGCATCATAAAGACTGGTGACAACGGCTTGCGGATCGCTTTTGTCGCCGTCACTGGCTCCTTCGTTATCCGTGGTCGGCGTGCACGCGGCCATCGCCAGCGCTGCTGCCGCAACTATCATCTTTCTCATCGATTTCGGTCCCCCCTTTGGATTTCACCTATACATCGTCCGCGCTGATCATTTCCTCACGGTCGATTTCACCCAGCATGCTCGCCACGGTTGTCGCCACCGCAGCATCGCCACTGACATTTGTTGTCGTGCGCATCATGTCCATGATCCGGTCAACGCCGGCCACGAAAGCGATGGTTTCGAGCGGCACGCCGACCGCGCCGAAAACCAGCGCCATCATGATCAGGCCCGCACCGGGAATGCCTGCTGCGCCAATCGCGCCCAGCGTCGCGAGGATCGAGATAAGAAAATACTGACCCCAGCTCAGGTCCACGCCAAAGATCGACGCGCCGAACAGTGTAGCAAGGCCGAGATACATGGCCGTGCCGTTCATGTTGATCGTCGCACCGAGCGAAATCACGAAAGCGGCGATGGAATTGGGAATGCCGAGGTTGCGCTCCGCACAGCGCAGCGTCACCGGCAGTGTCGCATTGGAGCTGGCGGTCGAATAGCTGACTGCAATGGCATCCACGATCCCGCGAAAATAATCAGCCGGCGGCAGCTTGGCGAGAAACTTGATCATTGCCGAATACATGACGAGGATGATCAACAGGCAGCCGGTATAGTTGAGCACAACGAGCCAGCTGAGCGCCTTCAATGCATCGACGCCGAGCGTGCCCGCAACCCATGCCATCAGCGCGAATACGCCAAAGGGAGTGAGTTCCATCACGATCATGGTCACTTTCTGCATGATGATCGCACCGCTATCGAAGACCTTCTTGACCGGCTCACCTTCGTCCTTTGCCATCAGGATACCGATGCCGAGAAGGAGCGAGAAGACGATCAGCGGCAGGACGGCGACGTCGGCCATCACCTGCACCGGGCTTTCCGGCACGATGGACAGGATCATGTCCACAGCAGTCGTTTCGTTGGGCTGGGGTGTATCGACTTCAGGCGTACCGAGTTGTTCCCTGCTCGGGAACAGGCCAAGATTAACCGCACCGGTGCCGAGCGCCAGGCCGAGCCAGACGGCAATCTGCCCCGTCACCACGAAGAGGATGATCGCGCGGCCACCCACCGCGCCGAGCTTGCGCAAATCGCCGATGGCAGCAACACCGGCTACAAGGCTGAAGAAAATAAGCGGGACGACCAGCATCTTGATCGCCTTGATGAAGAAATCGCCGATCCATTTGATGCTTTCCGCTTCCGGTCCCCAGAACAGGCCGAGCGCAACGCCAAGGATGAGCGCTCCGATCACCCGCTGCCAAAGCGGAATTGCGAACCAGGTCTTCATCGTGTGAGCGTCCCTTCCTTATCCCGCCGCCAGTGCGGCGCGGGCAATCCTTGTATAGATGCGGCTTAGCGCATGGAGATCGGCGATGGCTACCGCTTCATCCGTCTTGTGCATGGTTGCATTGACCAGGCCGAATTCGATCACCGGCGCGATGTTTTTGAGGAACCGCGCATCGGAAGTGCCACCCGTTGTCGAGCGTTCGGGATCGATGCCGGTCTCGGCTTGCACCGCAGCAGCAATCATATCGGAAAATTCACCCGGCGGAGTCAGGAACGGTTCGCCGCTAATGATCGGGCGGGCGGTGCCGCCGTGCTTCTCGACAATCGTCGTGACTTTCTCCGACAAGGACACGCCCGAATGCCGGTCGTTGAAGCGGATCGAGATACGCGCGCTCGCCTTGCCGGGGATCACGTTATGCGCCTTGTTGGGCACGTTGATTTCGGTGATTTCCAGATTGCTGGGCTGGAACCAGTCCGTCCCTTCATCGAGCTCAAGTGCGTCCAGCTCGGCAAGGATCGCGACCAGTTTGGGCAGCGGATTGTCGGCAAGGTGCGGATAGGCGACATGGCCCTGCGTACCGTCAACCTCGATCCAGATATTGACCGAACCGCGCCGGCCGATCTTCATCATATCACCGAGCCGGTTGACGCTGGTCGGCTCGCCCACAAGGATCAGGTCGGGTTTCTCATCCGCATCGCGCAAGTGGTCGATCAGCGCGCGGGTACCATGCAATGCCGGACCTTCCTCGTCACCGGTTATGATGAAGCTGAGCGTGCCCGCCTCTTGCGGAATTTCCGCGACGGCAGAGACCATGCAGGCAATCGCGCCCTTCATGTCTACAGCGCCGCGCCCGTAGAGCAGCTCGCCGCGGATTTCCGGCGCAAAAGCTTCGCTCGACCAGCCCTCGCCCGGAGGCACAACGTCGAGGTGGCCGGCAAAGGCGAAATGCTTGGAACCATCCGGACCGCGCCGGATTGCGAAGAGGTTCTCGACCGCTTCCTCGTCCGAGCCTTCCAGACCGTCACCGCGTGTGAAGCGATGTACATCGAAGCCGAGAGGGGTCAGCATCTCTTCCAGCATCGCGAAAACCGGTCCGCGCGCAGGCGTCACGCTTTCGCACGCCATGAGGTGCTGCGCATTGGCGAGAGGATCCGCGCTCAATTCTGGTCACCCACTTCGAACTGCGAAATGGTCCATTCCTCGTTCTGCGCAGCCTCGATCCATTGCTGCATCCAATCGTGTTCCCACACGGCTTGCATGTAGGTCTGCGCAAAGCCCGGAACGCCGATCCCATAAGTGAGGAAGCGGCTGACGATGGGAGCGTAAAAGATATCGGCCGCGCTGAATGTGCCGAAAAGGAATGGCCCGCCCTGCCCGAAGCGTGCCCGCGCCTCTGCCCACAGGCCAAGGATACGCACGATATCGGCCTTGGTGTCCCCGCTCAGCTCAACCGCGGCACGCGCGCGGATATTCATCGGGCAATTGCGGCGTAGCGCCATGTAGGAAGAGTGCATTTCGGCAACCATCGCGCGCGCCATGCCGCGCGCTTCGTCCGACTTGGGCCAGAAACGGTCGCGGCCAACCTTGTCACCCAGATATTCGAGGATAGCAAGGCTGTCCCACACAACCACCTCACCATCCCACAGCACCGGGACTTTACCCGCGGAAGGCTGGAATTCGCCTTGCGCCGCCTTCATCGCATCCCAGTCTTCGCCGTAGAGCGGAACGGTCAGCTCTTCGAAATGCAGGCCGCTTTGCTTCGCCGCGAGCCAGCCGCGAAGTGACCAGCTAGAATAGTTCTTATTGCCGATGATGAGCTTCATTGCCTGCCTTTACATACTTGTCGCGAGGCGTAACGGTTAAGCTTGCAGCTGTCTATCCTGAACGGTGGGATGGATAAATCACAGTTTCTCCAGGCTCACCCGCCTTGGTTACTTTTGAAAAACGTAAAATGCCTTCCCGCTTTATTAACCATCATGTGCGAAGAGCCAGAGGTCGCATTACGCGGCAAAGGCACTGATGAAGGTGACAAGTGGTCGGCAGCAAACCGACAGAAAAGGCGAAAGCCCGGCGTTTTGAACGCTTTAAACATGCTCTTTGGGCAGGGTTTATCACATTCGTTTTCGCAATCATGTTGTTTTTCCAGCCCGTCGATCAGATGATCTGGGTAGCGCAACAGCTGACTTTCCAAAAAGATGCGTCAGGTGAAGTTTCCTACATCGCTTCCGAACGCGATTTGACTGATCCAAATTTCCCCGAACGCCGCGAAGAGCTAGCGACGCTCATAGGCCGGCTTGATGCAGCTGGCGCCAGTGCAATCTATATCGACGGAGCCTTTGTCGAGCGATCAACCGAAACTGCCGATCGGGCTCTTAACGCTTCACTCACTGGCTTTAGTGGAGAAGCCTACCTCACATATCGGCTCTCCCCGACACATACAGGTACGATCGCTACCACACGAACTAACGCAGTAATTCGCGAAGATGTTCCTGAGGTCGGCGTGAACCAGACTGCCAATTTCCTCGGCTATATCTGGGAAGACGATTACGAAGTCGACACGCCTGATGGTGCCTTCCCATCAATCGCGGCCAGCATTGCCCGGAGCGAACCCTTCGCTGGCGAAACATTTCCGATCAATTATTCCTTCGATCTTGGCACTATCCCTTCGATGGAATTCTCACAGGCCAGCAGGCAAGATGCGGACTTGGCAATCTTCAACGGAACCTCCGTAGTCATCGGGCTCTCTCATCAGGAAGGTTACCATATTCCTGGTGCGCGCAATGTACCGGGTGTCTTTGCGCCAGTCTTCGCTGCGGAGTCTCTCAAGGCTGGACATACACAGTTGGTGCCTGGCGAATTGACCGCGCTTGTCCTTGCACTGCTCGTGATCCTCGCCGCACAATTGCAGCGGAAGTCCATCCGCAGGATAGCGTATACGCTGGCTGTAGCCGCTCTTATTGGCTTTGGCGTTTTGGCTGGGGTCTTCGGATGGCGTGTGGGTATTTCCGATGCCGTTGCCTTCTGTGTCATATTCGCAATCTTTAGGCTCCGTTCCGTCTGGAAAGAATCTTTCACTTTGGTCGATATGGAGACCAATCTTCCCAGTTTGGCGGCGCTGGAAGCGGACAAGGATGTGGCCGAAAGCGTACCCGCGATCATCGTTGCGAAGATACACCGTTTCGAGCAGGTTCGCCGTTCGCTACCCAAGGATCTGCATGCCGAGTACATGCTGCGCATTACCAGTCGCCTGAAAGCGGCCACGCAGGACGCCACGATTTATCTAGGCCAGGGCCACATGATCGCCTGGACGATGCAAGAAAAGGACCCGGCGCTTCTCAAGGAACACCTTGAGGGCCTTCGCGCACTTTTCTCGGCTCCACTTTTGGTCGCCGATCAACAGGTCGACGTGGGCATCTCGTTCGGCGTCGACATTACCCCCAGCCCCAACGTGTCCCGCCGTCTTGCCTCTGCGCTTGAAGTGGCAGAGAAGACCAATGAGACATACGACCCGATAACGATAGCAGACACAGCATCTGATGAGGATCTGATCTGGAACATATCGCTACAGGCACGCATCGATACGGCACTGGAAAACGGCGAGATCTATCTAGCCTACCAGCCCAAGATCATGGTGCAGACCGGTGAAATCATCGGTGTTGAAGCACTGGTACGCTGGAAGGACCCGGTCAAGGGACATATCCCGCCCGACAACTTTATCCGCCAGTGCGAGACAGCTGGCCGGATGACCCATTTGACCCGCTTTGTGCTTGAGGAGGCCTGCAAGGCTGGCAATGCGTTTGAAGATCGCGGATTGAGCCTGCCCATCGCCGTCAACATTTCTGCCACGCTGGTGCACGAGCGTGGCATCGTACAGATGGTGTCCGATGTGCTCGACAAGACCGGATTTGACCCACGCCGCCTGACGCTGGAGATTACCGAGACCTATCGCATCTCCAATATCGAGAGTGCAGCAGATATCCTTGCCGAGCTCCATGCCCTTGGCCCCAAGCTATCGATGGATGATTTTGGCGTCGGCGCAGCCAGCCTCGAAGCCCTGCTCCGCCTGCCGTTTTCCGAGCTCAAGATCGATCGCACCTTTGTGTCGCAAATGACCAGCAATCCCAAGGCTGCGGGCATCGTCCGCTCCATCCTGAAGATGGGCAAGGATTTGCGAATCATCGTTGTTGCTGAAGGGGTTGAGGATGCGGCAACATTAACGAAACTGCGCGATGCGGGGTGCCTGGTTGCCCAGGGATTTGGTATTTCGCGCCCCGTCGATTTCGAAAGAATGGCACAATTTCAACAGGATGGTGCAGGCGAGGTTCTAAAAAACATGGTTTAAACTTTACAAATGACCTTGGTTAACGCATCGTGACCCTGTTGTAACAGGAGAGTCGCGATGTTCAGCATTTGGGATTGGCTTTTTGGCAAAGGCAGCCGTTAAGCCGAAATTATTAGTCTATTTAACGGAAAAGGGCGCTTAAAAGCGCCCTTTTTTGTTGCCTGATGCCAATGTGAGTTCGCACCCTATCATGTGCGCACATCGCGCAACAAAGCCGCGCGCAACTCATCCAGGCCCATGCCCTTTTCAGAGCTCGTCACGTGGATATGTGGAAAGGCCGCCGGATGCTTGCGCGCCTCCTCGGCCACTGCAGCAGTGACCTTTTCCAGCGCGCTGGCCTTGATCTTGTCTGCCTTGGTCAGGACAAGGCGGTAGCCGACTGCCGCCTCGTCTAGCATCGTCATCATGTCCCGGTCTGAATCTTTCAGGCCGTGGCGGCTGTCGACCAGAACCATTGTGCGTTTCAAAGGAACGCGGCCGCGCAGAAAAGTCTTTACCAGCTTGCGCCATTTCTCGACGACCTTCACCGGCGCCTTGGCAAAGCCATAGCCGGGCATATCGACCAGGCGGAACTGCGTCGGGTCACCTACATCGAAGAAATTCAACTCCTGGGTGCGCCCAGGCGTCACGGAGGTTCGCGCGATCGCCTTGCGCCCGGTCAGCGCATTGATCAGCGAGCTCTTGCCGACATTGGACCGGCCGCAAAAGGCGATTTCGGGAAAGTCCGGATCGGGAATGAATTTGAGCTGCGGAGCGGACAGCAGGAATTCCACGCGGCCTGAAAACAGGCGCCGCGCTTCTGCGGCCAACTGCTCGTCGTCTTCCGTCATCGGACTATTCCTAAGGCGCGGGCCACAGGACCTAGGCCTTTTCGGCCTTTTCCCGTTCTGCCGCGCGGGCCTTCTCTTCCTTGTCTTTCAGCATCGCCGCCTTGAGCTGCGGATTGGTTGAATAGAGATATTTCTGCTGCGCGAGCGTGAGTACGTTATTGGCGATCCAGTAAATCAGCAGGCCGGCCGCAAACGGTGCCATGACGAACATGAGCACCCACGGCATGATCATGAAGATCTGCTGCTGCATCGGATCCATCGCGGCAGGGTTCAGCTTGAACTGCAACCACATTGTAACGCCAAGCGTTACTGCCAGTACGCCGATGGCAAGGAAGCCGGGCGGCGTGAAATCGAGCAGACCGAACAGGTTGAGAATGGTTGCCGTATCGGGCGCGGAAAGATCTCTGATCCAGCCATAGAACGGCTCGTGCCGCATCTCGATGGCCAGCATCAGAACCTTGTACAATGCGAAGAAGATCGGGATCTGGATGAAGATCGGCAGGCAGCCCGCCAGCGGATTGACCTTCTCTTCCTTGTAGAGCTTGGCCATCTGCTGCTGCAGTTCCTGTTTATCGTCCTTGTAGCGTTCCTGCAGCGCCTTCATCTTCGGCTGCACCGCGCGCATCTGCGCCATGCTGATGAACTGCTTCTGCGCCACCGGGAACAGGATCAGGCGGATGGCCAACGTCAGGCAGATGATCGCCAGACCGAAATTGCCGACAATATCGAACAGGAAGATCAACACCTGCCACATGGGCCAAGCAATCCAGCGGAACCAGCCCCAGTCGATGGCCAGATTGAAACGATCGACGCCCTGGTCCTCGTACTGGGAAAGCACCGCGCTTTCCTTCGCACCTGCAAAGAGGCGCGTTGTGCGTGTCACACTCTGGCCAGCACCGACATTGACGGGCTCATAAATCAGGTCCGCACGGTAGATGCCGCCGCCCGAAGAGCGGAAGGTGCCTGCAGAGGCTTGTTCTTCATCGGCGATCAACGCAGACATCCAGTAGATATCGGTAAAGCCGATCCAGTCGGTCGCACCTTCCATATCGACCGATCCTGCCTCGGCTACGTCCTCATAATCCCAGTCAAAATTCACGCCTTCGGCGTTGGCCGCAATCGGGCCGGAATGGACGGTGAAAGTGCTTGCATCTGCATTTGCGCTGTTGCGGCTGACAAAGGCGTACGGGCGCAGCGCGACCGAACCTTCGCCCGTATTCGCCACCGATTGCGTGACGGTGAGCATGTAGTGCTCGTCGATCTCGTAGCGCAGGCTGAATTGCAGACCCTCGCCATTGTCCCAGCCAAGCGTGACCGGCGTCTGCTGCGTCAGCTGGTCGCCGTCGGTAACCGACCAAACTGTGTTTGCACCGGGTAGCGATACGCCCTCGCCTACCCAGCCGAACTGGGCGAAATGCTGTGCATCGGTACCAGCGGGAGAGAGCATGCGCACATTGTCGCTGTCTTCCTCGACGGTCTGGCGGTGCGTCTTCAGATCGATGTCGTCTACGCGCGCGCCGACCGGGTTGATCGAGCCATGGACCTCCGGCGCATCGATCGTGATGCGGTCCGTGCTTGCCAGCGCTGTAGCGATATCGACCGGTTCTGCGCTCACAGTGCCTTCCTGTCCCGGCGCAGCGACATTCCCGCCCGGGGTATCTTCGCTACTGGCAACTTCGCTCGGCGCGTCCGTTTCCGGATAGAAAGTGCGCATGGCAAAGTCCCAGCCGAAAAGCAGGACCGCGCTCAGCACTACGGCGAGAATGAGATTACGCTGGTTGTCCAAGATGAATTATCCGTCGCGAGTATCAGTTTCGGGAGTCTGCAAGACATGGCGCGCCGGCGGCACCGGATCATGGCCATGTCCCCCCCAAGGGTTGCAGCGCAATAACCGCTTCAACGCCATCCATCCACCCCTGATTGCGCCATGTCTGTCGAGTGCCTCGATGGCGTAGGCGCTGCAGGATGGCTGGTAGCGGCACGTAGGCGGCAGGACGCGGCTTGGGCCGACCTGCCAAAAGCGGGCGATGAGGATGAGGAAACGCTTCATTTGCGCTCGCTCCGATTGCCACGGCGCGGACGGCGGGGCTTGTCACCCTTGCCTTCGCGGGCGCGCTGGAGAGCGATGCCCAGTTCGTCGCGTAGCCGGGCAAAGTCGCGCTCGATCCCGCCTTCGCGTCCGATGAGAACGTGGTCGTGATCGGCCAGGCCGGTCTCGGGCAACGCTTCACGCAGCAGTTCGCGAAACCGCCGCTTCATCCGGTTACGCACCACGGCGTTGCCGATCTTCTTGGTGACAGTGATGCCGTAGCGCACGCCTTCGCCACCGTTGGGCCGCACCAACAAAACGAATCCCGATCGCGCCACGCGCAATCCGCGATTCGCCGCCAGGAAATCGGCGCGCTTGGTGAGGACCTTGGGGGCCATTTGGTGTTATGTAGGTGTAATACGCCCAAGCGCAAAGGTCGCAATAGAAACGGGCCCCAATCGGGGCCCGCAAGGGCGACTGCCCGCCCACAGCGTGCGCAGCGTCGTTGCGCGTCTAGCGAGGACGATCACGCGGAGGCGTGATCGCAAAACAAATCAGGCGCTCAACTTCTTGCGACCGCGACGACGACGGTTGCGCAGGACCTTGCGGCCACCCGGAGTAGCCTTGCGGGCGAAGAAACCGTGGCGACGAGCGCGCACAAGGTTGCTCGGCTGGAAAGTGCGCTTCATGGCAAATACCTTCAAATCTGAACAAAAAGGGCCGCCAAACGGGGGCGGCCGCAATCAATGGTGGCGCGCTTACTGAAGGACGGGGTCCAAGTCAAGATAGACAAGGCGAGGGAATACCTCATCCGCCTCGATTAGCGGCGCGGGTGACTTGGTGATTTCAGTTGCGATCTCAACCGGCGTATCCGGTTCGCCCGATTCGCTCACCCAGCTCTGCATTTCTGCGCCCGTCAGCCAAAGCGCATCTTCAAACGGGACCGAATTGGTCATCGCGTAAAACGCTTCGGCCTCGCCCTCGGTCATGCCCATCTCGATATAGTAATCGAGGTAACGGCGATGTTCTGGTGAACTAGCCGGATAGTCTTCAGCGCCATGTCCATAATCGTCCAGCCAGCCATGCACGGCGAAAGTCGAATCGGGGTCAATCTCCCGCGTTACCCCGGCAAGGAACAGCTCGACCGCGCCCGAACGGACAGAGCCGCCTTCAGATACGCGAGTCGCCATTCCGTAATTACGGACCAGGCGGGCGAGACGGAAATTGGCGAGGTCATCATGCGTGCCGGGCGCCTCGATGAATTCGAGCACCTCCACCTCCGGATGGGCGGCAAGCAATTCCAGGAACTGCGCAGGAGCACGTCCGTCGGTAATGTCCACCAGCGCCACGGTTGTTTCATCAAGCACACGGAATGGTCCGTATGCGGCGATAGCTTGGGTTTCGGCCGCTTCGTGCTCTGGCGAAACGTAGCGGGAAGCCGGAACCTGCTCGACCCATTCTTCCACCACCACATAGTGCTGCGCGGCAACAGGGGCAGCGCCGAGCACAACGAGCGGTGCGACAAGCGCGGCAAGGAACTGCATGCGGAGCTTCATGCGCATTAATGTGGCAGGCCGAAGCTGACCAATTCCGAATATTCGGGGTTGCCAATAAATTAACGCCACCTGCCCTCGACAGCGCGCGCGGTTGCGCTATCACGCTCAAAGAAGGGGGATTTCCGACTTGGTTTCGATGGTCAGCACGGTCGCCTATCTGGGGCTGGAGGCGCGCAGCGTGGAAGTGCAATGCTCGCTCGCGCCGGGCATGCCAAAGTT
The DNA here is from genome assembly GCA_964422435.1 of uncultured Sphingomonadaceae bacterium. Lineage (GTDB taxonomy): Bacteria > Pseudomonadota > Alphaproteobacteria > Sphingomonadales > Sphingomonadaceae > Alteraurantiacibacter. The sequence continues at coordinate 33,747 of CAYRBB010000017.1, read as the reverse complement.
CAATATCGTCGGGCTGGCTGACAAGGCCGTGGGCGAAAGCAAGGAACGGGTGCGCGCGGCATTGGCCGCGATGGGTCTTTCCCTTCCGCCCAAACGCATCACGGTCAACCTGTCTCCGGCAGATTTGCCCAAAGAGGGCTCGCATTACGACCTGCCAATTGCACTGGCGCTGCTCGCGGCCATGGGTGTGCTCGATGCCGAGGCGATCAGCGAATGGGTCGCTGTTGGAGAACTGGCTCTTGATGGCCGCATAGCTGCTTCGCCCGGCGTGTTGCTGGCCGCGCTGCATGCGAGCGAGCAGGAAATGGGCCTGATCTGTCCAAAGGATCAAGGGTCGGAAGCGCGCTGGGCAAGCGACATAAGCATATGCGCCGCACCCGACCTGACGAGCCTGCTCAATCACTTGCGCGGTAATTCGCGATTGCCAGAGCCCGCACCGGGCGATGTCGAGGAGGTCGCACCAGGCCCGGACCTCAAACAGGTGAAGGGGCAGGAGAGCGCCAAGCGAGCGCTCGAGATTGCAGCGGCCGGTGGGCACAATCTCCTGATGAACGGGCCGCCGGGTGCGGGAAAATCGCTGCTGGCCTCTTGCCTGCCTGGTATCCTCCCGCCGCTCACGCCTTCCGAGGCCTTGGAAGCAAGCATGGTCGCGTCGGTGGCAGGGACCCTGGAGGGAGGCCGCCTCAGCCGCACCCGCCCCTTCCGCGCGCCGCATCACTCAGCAAGCATGGCCGCACTGACAGGCGGTGGACTGCGTGTGAAGCCTGGTGAGGTCAGCCTTGCGCATCTGGGCGTGCTATTCCTCGACGAGTTGCCGGAATTCCAGCGCGCCGTTCTCGATTCGCTACGCCAGCCGCTCGAAACGGGCAAAGTCGATGTCGCACGCGCCAACGCACACGTCAGTTATCCGGCACGCGTGCAGCTGATCGCGGCAATGAACCCCTGCCGTTGCGGGCATCTGGGCGACCCCGCGCTCGCTTGCAGCCGCGCACCGCGTTGCGCCGCCGATTACCAGAGCAAGGTGAGCGGCCCGATGCTCGACCGGATCGATATGCATGTCGAGGTAGACCCGGTCTCTGCCGCTGATCTCGCTTTACCTCCGCCTGCGGAGGGAAGCGCCGAGGTCGCCGCACGCGTGGCTGCGGCTCGCAAGCTGCAGAATGCACGTGGGGTTCGCTCGAATGCGGAGCTGGAGGGAGAGGCCTTGGAGGAATATGCCGGCCCGGACGACGCCGGGCGGACGCTGCTGATGCAAGCGGCAGAAGCGATGCGCCTTTCCGCAAGGGGCTATACCCGCATGCTCCGCGTCGCGCGCACAATCGCCGATTTGGCAGGCAGCGAAGGCGTACGCCGGGTCCATATCGCCGAGGCACTCAGTTATCGCAGGCAGCCACCTCGTGCGTGAGCCGCAATATGGCGATGATCCGGCGGATCTTGTCGACCACGGAGAAGAAGATCCGCTTCCACGCGCGCTGCAAATTCCAACCGTTGTCCTGCTCGCAGTCATCTGGGCGGCATGGCTCTGGCATTTCCCCGGAGGGATGAGCGACTGGGGCCTTTCCGGCTCGGCACTGAGCGACGGGCACTACGAGAACACGCTGCTACACATGTTCGCGCATGCCGGCCTGCTGCACATAGGCATGAACAGTGCAGTGCTGTTCGCTCTTGGCGGGATTGTGCAGAGCTATATGGGTAACCCGTCGCGAAGCTGGCTGCGTTTCTTGGCCTTCTATCTGCTTTCAGGCTTGGCGGGCGCGGCGGTCTATCTGGCGATCAACCCCGATGGCAGCGTACCGATGGTCGGCGCTTCAGGCGCGATATCGGGATTGATCGGCATGGCCGCCCGCCTCCACCGCGACGGGAGCGGACTGATGTCGCTTACCTCCGGCGAATTGCGCAAGCGCATCTGGGATTTTGTCAAGGCCAACCTGGTGCTGATCCTGATCATTACCGTGCCGATATTCCTGCTGGGCGGAGAAGGTGGAATTGCATGGGAGGCGCATCTCGGCGGCTTCCTTGTCGGATTATTTGCAGCGCGTTTCTTCATCGAGCCGGAATTTGCGAGATAACACACGTTACGATAATGCATGTCGTGCATCGGAAAAGGGGGGACGTTCCATGCCATATCGCTCAGCCTATCTCTGGACCATTCTGCTTGGCCTGCTGACAATTCCGGCCTTCTGGCGCGGATATTTTTCCCGATTGGCGGACTCGCCTTTTGCCATGCACTTCCATGCGGCCACCGCGACACTCTGGATGGTGTTGTTGGCAGGGCAAGCCTGGTCTGCGCACCGCAAAGGTCGAATCGACCTGCATCGCCAATTCGGACGATTGAGCCTCTATTATTTTCCGATTTTTACGGCCGGATCGATGCTCATTATCTGGTCGATGGCCTACAACACAGCGTTCGGGGACTCGATCATTTACGAAGCGCATGGTGAAGGCTTGGGCGCTTTCGATATCATCGGAACCTTGGCGATTTGCTGGTTCTATTACGAGGCCCTAAAGGCAAGAAGGGATGTGCATGTGCATGCTCGCTTCATGCTGGGCACACTGTTCGTGTTGTTCGGGCCCATCGTCGCGCGGCTGGTCGCGATCCCCCTGTTTATCAGCATGCGAGACACCCAGGCTCCGTCTGACCTTTTCTTCGCAGCATTGATGATTACGCAAGCGCTCATTATCGCGATTGCCCTCAGTTTGTATTTCGTCGCCCCTGCCAAGGGCAAACGCCCTTGCGCAGCCATCGCCGTCATTACAGTCATGCTGACAATCGGCTTTGTCCTTGGGCGCTTGTCGGATGCGTGGAGGGAAATCTTCATGGCAATCGGCGGGACACCCCCTCTGATCTGGGCGGTGCTTGGCTTCGCGTTAGGTGCGGCCGCGAGCTATCTGGGCTGGCAAAAGGGGAAGACCGCATCAGGCAATGCCATACCAAACGCGGCGCAACCTGCGCCTTGAGCCACGGTGCAGGCCCTCAGGCCTCTTCCCTGGTGTAGTATCCTTCATGGCGCTCCACGGGCGTGCCGACCTTGTCGGGCGTCTGCCAGCCGAGCTCATGCCAGCCAAGTTCGCGGTCATCATGCGCGCGGATGCCGATGGGTTTGACAGGCTGCCCATCCTGGCGATCGACCAGCACCAGGTTAGGGTTGCAGATATCGGCATAGGTCTCGCCCCATTGGCGCAGCGCCAGCATGGCGGGAAGCAGGCCTAACCCTTTTTCCGTCAAGCGATACTCGACTTTCCGCCGATCCGTTTCGCACGGTGTCCGTTCAAGCACACCATGTTCCACCAGCTTGCCGAGACGGTTGGAGAGAATGTTCCGGGCGATGCCCAGCTCATCCGAAAATTCCTCGAAATGGAAGAGGCCGTTGAACGCAGCCCGCAGGATGAGGAACGACCAGCGCTCTCCCATCACTTCCAACGCATGCGTCAGACCGCAACTCAGTTCGCCAAGTGGTTCTCTTATGCCCATGCAATCATCTCTGTCCCGCGCCTCTCCTACAGGGATTTACGGGATTGCCAAAAAAATTCGTGAATAATGGTTGCGAATCGCAACTTATATTTATAGGTAGCGATTCGCAACTAATTGCAAAAAGCAATGCAAATAAAAGGCAAGGAGCCTCCGATGTCCCGTTTTGCTTCGATTACACTCGCCGCCCTTCTTCCGCTTGCCGCAATGGCAGCCCCCACCACGCTGCTGGCATCGAGCAATAACGGCCACTATTTCAACGCCCGGCTTGTCGAACCGACCGATGAGACCACGGCCATTGCCGGCGGTGTCGTGTTCCGCTGCGATGGCGGAAGCTGCACCGGTCCGCGCAGTGGCGACCGCCCCTTGCGCGTGTGCACCGAGCTCCGCCGCGAAGTCGGTCAGATTGCCAGTTTCGAAGTGCGCGGTGAGCCGGTCGCGGCATCGTTGCTCGAGCGCTGCAACGGCTGAAACCGTCTCGACCCTGCCACCCCCTCTCCATCTTGGGTGGCACTCCATTGCCCCGGTGCCGCAACGGCGCCGGGGCTTTTTTGTCGGGATCAGCGCAACATGCCGTGCGCGATGAGATCGGCTTGCAGGGCTTCAGCATCGGTGAAGACATGGCCGTACCAGCCACGCGCAATAGCGGCGGCAACATTTTCTGCCTTGTCGTCTATGAAGATCAGCTGTTCTGGCGGGAAGCCGAACCGCTTCTCTGCAACGGCATAGATGCCCGTTTCGGGCTTGGCGACCCGCTCGGTGCCCGAAACGACTATGTCCTCGAACACATCGAAAATCGGTTCCGTCGGCCGGAACATGCCCCAGAATTCATGCCCGAAATTGGTGAGGCCGAAGATCGGCAGGCCAACAGCGTGCAAACGGTGCACGATATCATGCGTCCCATCGACCGGACCGGGCACGGTTTCGTTGAACCGCGTTGCATAGGCGCGGATATGGTCTGCATAGTCGGGAAATTCGGCGATCCGCTCGGGCACCATCTCGGCCAGCGGACGGCCTTCGTCATGCTGGTGGTGCCATTGTTCGGTCACGACATGGGTGACAAACCATTCCAGCTCTTCAGCGTCGTCGATCAGCTTGGCGAACAGCGTACGCAGATCCCACTGGATCAGAACCCGGCCAACGTCGAAAACAACGGCAGAGATTTTCGGGACGTCAGACATGCAAAAAGCCCCCGCACTGGCGGAGGCTTCGCAAAAAACCGTTGCCGCGCGAATGCAGCGGCACGGCGCCGGTCAGCCCTGGCGGGCCTTGAAGCGACGGTTGGTCTTGTTGATCACATAAGTGCGGCCGCGGCGACGAATCACGCGGCAGTCACGGTGACGGTTCTTCAGCGACTTGAGGCTGTTGCGAATCTTCATGGTCTTTTCCCGAAAATATTACGGCACCGGAGATAGCCCCCGATGCCGGAAATTCAAGGCGCGCGGATAAGCGGGTCGGGCTTACAAGTCAACTGATTCCCCGAATTGCAGCCAGTTTTCGCTCCCAGGCGAGAGCATGGGTTACGATGCGCTCCAGATCGTCGTTTTGCGGCTCCCATGGTAATGTCGCTTTGATCCGGCTCGGGTCGGAAATCAACGAATCGGGATCGCCCGCGCGGCGTGGCGCCAACACACGGTTAATCTGCATATTGGTGACGCGGTCCACCGCATCGAGCACTTCCAGCACGGAGAAACCGCGCCCATAACCGCAATTCAACGTCATCGAGCTGCCTGGATTGGCGATCAGCTCTTCGAGCGCCAGCACATGCGCTGCCGCCAGATCACTGACATGGATATAGTCGCGCACGCCCGTGCCATCGGCAGTATCGTAATCCGTTCCGAAAACAGAGACGCTGTCCCGCCGGCCGAGCGCGGCTTCGACCGCGACCTTGACCAGATGCGTCGCACCTGCCGTCGATTGTCCAGAGCGCGCTTGCGGATCCGCCCCGGCGACATTGAAGTAGCGTAGAGCGCAATAATTCATGTCATGCGCTGCCGAAACGTCCGACAGCATCTGCTCCGTCATCAACTTCGACCAGCCATAGGGATTGATCGGTGCCTTGGGCATATCCTCGCGCACCGGCGATTCCTCGGGAATGCCGTAAGTCGCCGCAGTGCTGGAGAATATGAAATGCGGCACGCCTGCCTTCACCGCCGCTTCCACCAGCGCGCGACTTTTCGCCGTGTTGTTATGGTAATATTTGAGCGGGTTCTCGACGCTTTCAGGCACGATGATAGACCCTGCAAAATGCATGATCGCCCGTGTACCCTGCTCGGCAAAAATGTGCGCCAGCAGGTCGGCATCTTCAATGTCGCCTTCATACAGCGTCACGCTATCGGGGATCGCGAATTTGAAGCCGGTCGAAAAATTGTCGATCACTGCAACAGGCCAGCCACCGTCCAGCAATGCAAGGACGGCGTGGCTGCCAATATATCCGGCACCGCCAGTGACGAGAACGGGGAGTTTTTCACTACTCATGCGCCGGGCGCCTAGCATGAATGTGTTTATGGACAATGCTACATTTGGCAAAGGCTGGGCTCTTCGGGCAGCTTGGTGCATTATAGGAGTATGAGAAAGCTTGCCCTCCCCCTCCTCGCGGCATGCGCGCTGGCTGCTGGTTGCGCCACACCTGCCTATGTTTCCCCCGTGCAAGTCACGCGCTTTGTCAGCGAAACACCTGCCTCGCTTGGTCAGGGAACGGTGCAGATCGCCGCTGCCCCCGGACTGGACGCAACCTCTCTGGAATTCGCAGTCTATGCCGATGCCGTAGAGCAGGAATTGACCGAGCTCGGCTACCGTGTGGTCGAGCAGGGCGGCCAACAGACAGCCATGATCGCGATCGGCAGCAGCATCGCAGATGCTGGGGGCCGCCGCAGTCCGGTGAGCGTGGGTGCGGGAGGATCGACCGGAACTTATGGTTCCGGCGTGGGGCTTGGCGTGGGTATCAATCTCGGCAGCCTATCCGGCCCGCCGCCAGAACGGATCGAGCGCGAGATTTTTGTTGCGCTAAAAAGTAACGAAATGACCACCAATCTGTGGGAAGGTCGGGCCACTATGGTCGCAACCACAAATAGCGACTATGCAGCCGACGCTGCCGCCGCTGCTCGCATGGCGGATGCGCTGTTTGCGGACTTCCCGGGTCATTCCGGCGAAACGATAGAGATAGAATAAAACAAACGGGACTTCATGAGCCAGCCAAACATAGTAATCGATGCCGCTTTCGACAGCGGTGCCATCGAAGTCGTTTCCATTGATGGTGCGACGGCGCATCTTCGGATCAAGAAAGATCGCAAGAGCGAATTTGCCCAGTGGTTCCACTTTCGCGTCTCGGGTGGGATGGGACGCGAACTTACGTTGGTTTTTGAAGGGCTGAAGGACAGCGCCTATCCCGCAGGCTGGCCTGGCTATCGCGCCTGCGTTTCGGAAGATCGCGATTACTGGGGGCGCGCAGATACCGATTATGATGCCGATAAAGGCGTGATGACGGTGCGCTACACCCCGGCATCGGACCTCGCCTACTTCGCCTATTTCCCACCCTATTCGATGGAGCGTCATCATGACCTCGTGGCAGAGGCTGCCGCGGCAGAAGGGGTGTCCTATCGCCGTCTAGGCGAAACTTTTGATGGCCGCTCGATCGATTGTCTGGAAATGGGGGAAGGCGAGACGCAGGTCTGGATTTACGGCCGCCAGCATCCGGGTGAAACACAGGCCGAATGGTGGATGGAAGGCGCACTGGAAGTGCTGACCGATCCCGGCGATGTGATCGGCCGGGTGCTGCGCAACAAGTGCCGCATCCACGTTGTGCCCAATTGCAATCCAGATGGCAGCGCCCGTGGGCATCTGCGCACCAATGCGGAAGGCGTGAACCTGAACCGCGAATGGAACAATCCAACGCCTGAACGCTCGCCCGAAGTGATCGCCCTGCTGAAGGCGATGGATGAAAGCGGCGTTGACTTCGCGATGGACGTGCACGGTGATGAAGCCATTCCCGGCGTTTTCCTTGCCGGATATGAAGGCATTCCCGACCTGACCGAAGAGCATGGCGAGCGTTTTTATCGCTTCGAGCGTATTCTCGACCGACGCTGTGCCGATTTCCAGACGGAGAAGGGATACCCCAAATCCGCTCCCGGCTCGGCCAATATGTCGCTCAGCACCAATCAGGTTGCAGCGCGTTTCAGCGCGACTGCAATGACACTGGAAATGCCTTACAAGGACAATGCCGAGTGGCCAGACGAGGAACAGGGCTGGAGCACCGATCGCTGCAAGCTACTCGCGCGCGAATGTCTGGGTGCGCTTGTCGAATTCCTCGACGGCAAGGACGGCTAAGCACCGCCGTTCAGTTCTGCACGACTACCCAGCGCATCGGCTCGCCATTGGCGGGATTGGTGAGCGTGGTGTTCGCAGTCCACAAGGTCCACGGTCGCCCGGCGTAGTCCGGTTCCAGCCAGTCTTTCTCCAGCCACAGATTGCGCTCGATCCGCGTGGCGATCCCATATTGCTGCTCGAACGCTTCGGTGATCCTGAGCACAACAGGCTGGCCGGCATGGCCCTCTACCTGATTGATGAAGGTAGTCAGCTCACTTTCGAGCGCAGCCTCGAGCACCGGATCGCCACATGCGCTGGCGGGTTTGTCCAGGCTGATTACCGGCGGCATAAGTTCTGGATCGCGCGGTACGATGGTGACGAAATTGGCGGCCTGCTCTTCCGCAGCGATACACGGATCATAGGCATGCACCGCGCCATGCGGGATGCCCGTCTCACCCAGCGCTGCCAGGTTGCGACCGAAGATCGCATCCCGGCCATCGGCGCCACTGCTCGCTTCAAGATAGACAAAATCGGCACGCGCTGTGCGCAGGGCCGAGATATCTACCGGACCTTCGCCTTCGCCCATCACAACGCCCTGCACCGGATAATCCGCACGGGCCGGGGTCCAGTTCTTCGTCTGCCACCAGATCACGACGCCAAAGCCAACCAAGGCAAGGATTAACAGCGCTTCGATCCAGACGCGCAGGACACTTTTCTTCTTCCTACCCATCAGGCGCGGATATGCAGCACGCAAATTAGTGTAAACAGCCGCCGCGCGGTTTCGAAATCGGTTTCCACCTTGGTTTCAAGCGATTCCTGCAATTGTCGCGTACCACGATCATGAATGGCACGTCGCGCCATATCGATCGTCTCGATTTCCTGCGCAGAAGCCCGGCGCAGTGCCCTGTAATAGCTGTCACAAATAGCGAAGTAATCGCGCACCACACGGCGCATGCGCGCCAGCCCAAGGCCTATCGTGCCCGCCCCTTTGCCCGCACGATCCGTCAAATGCAGTGCAAGCATCCCGTCGATAATCGCGAGATGGACAAGCCATGGGCCTTCATGCCCCTGTTCGATAGCCCGCAGGGGCCGGAACAAATTATCCTCGACCAAATCGCGCAATGCCACTTCGCGCTCTTTCTCGATATCCTCATTGCGCGCGATGACGGTCGCTTCATCAAGCGTAATGCGTTCGATCCGGTCATCTTCGCTGTAGGACATTGCGTGGCTCTCTTGGCCCAGCCCTACACCATATTGCAATTGCGAAACGAGGGGGTTGCAAAATCGTCCCCGCTTTCCACAGGCAGTGCGATGAAAATGTCGCGCTTCACCGCTTGCCAGCATGCGCGCGCGGTCGCATGAAGGACGACTATGTCCGACGAAGACCTCCTGATCCGTGATAATGGCAAGCAGGGCGATAATGCGCCCAAGGGCCAGAGCCTGCCCGCCAATCTGGAGGCCGAGGCCGCCTTTATCGGCGCGGTCCTGATCGACAATCGCGTGCTGGAAGAGTTGCCCGTCGAACTGCAGCCGAAGCATTTCTACGCGCCGGTACACCAACGCATTTTCGACCGCATCCAGATCGGCGTCGAAAAGCAGATGGTCGTCACTCCGGTTACGCTGAAGCCCTATTTCGAGAAGGATGAAAGCCTCACCGAACTGGGCGGTACCGCCTATCTCGCCCAGCTGACGGCGGACGGGCAGGGCCTGCTCGCGCCGCGCGAGCTGGCGCAGCAAATCTACGATCTGGCTCTTCTCCGCGAATTGGTCAGCGTGGGGCGCGAATTGGTCGAAGGCGCGCTCGACACCTCCGAAGAGGTTGAACCACTGAAGCAGGTCGAGAATGCCGAATCGCGCCTGTTCCAGGTGGCCGAGGGCGCGACAAGCGACAAGGCAGAGACCAGTTTCCGCTCCGCTTCGATGGAAGCGATCCGCATGGTCGAGGCGGCGATGAATTCCGGCGGCGGCCTGTCGGGAAAGACGAGCGGCCTTGCCTCGCTGGACAGCAAGACGGCCGGCCTGCACAATTCCGACCTTGTCATCCTTGCCGGGCGCCCGGGCATGGGCAAGACCTCGCTCGCGACCAATATCGCCTTCAACTGTGCGGAGGAGCATTTGAATTGGGAGCGCGATGGTGGCCCGCACAATTATGGTGCGCCGACGGCTTTTTTCAGCCTCGAAATGAGTGCCGACCAGCTCGCCACGCGTATCCTCGCCGAGCAAGCGGAGATATCATCCGAAGCGCTGCGCATGGGGAAGCTTACACGTGACGAGTTCCAGAAGCTTTCCTATGCCGCGCAGCGCCTTGCCGAACTGCCGCTCTATATCGACGACACTCCTGCGCTCACCATTGCCGGTCTCCGCGCCCGCGCCAGGCGGCTCAAGCGCCGTCACGATATTGGCCTGATTGTCATCGACTATCTCCAACTGTTGCAGGGATCGGGACGCGCGAACGACAATCGCGTGAACGAGATTTCCGAGATCAGCCGCGGCCTGAAAACGCTCGCCAAGGAACTGCAAGTGCCGGTGATCGCGCTCTCGCAACTTAGCCGTGCGGTGGAGCAACGCGAGGACAAGCGGCCGATGCTGTCCGACCTGCGCGAATCCGGCTCGATCGAGCAAGACGCCGATATGGTGTGGTTCATCTTCCGCGCCGAATATTACCACGAAGCGCTGCGCCCCGATGTGCCGACCGAAACCAGCTCGGATGCGGACAAGGAAAAGTATTCTGTCTGGGCAACACGCATGGAAGAACTGGCCAACCGGGCAACGCTGATCGTTGCCAAGCAGCGTCACGGCTCGACCGGCAATGTCCCGCTGCACTTCCAGAGCGAGTTCACCAAGTTCACCTCGCCCAATTTGAAGGACTATTCGGACTATGGTTTCGAGTGATCCGACCTACGGATTGAGCCGCCGCGTTACCGTGTAATCGAGCAGGTAGACGAGGCTCCAGCTGAGCCACCACTTGAACAAGGCCCACGGGTTCGAGCGTTTGTGGTGCAGCTGCGGTGTGATCTCTTCCGATGCTTCGCGCAGTTCCGCGATGTAGCAACGCATGCGATCGGCCAGCTCTTCGTCCTCCACCCGGATCATCATTTCCAGATTGATGCGGATCGAGCGGTGATCGAAATTGGCACTGCCGAAATAGGTGCAATCATCCACCACCAGCAGCTTCATGTGCAGCTTGCACGGCTGGAATTCGAATATTCGTGCTCCGGCCCTCAGCAGCTTGCGGTACAGCGCGCGCGAAGCGCCGATGGTTGCGCCATTATCCGACTTGGCAGCCATGACCAGGTTGACCTTGCCTTGCCTTGCCACCTTGCGGATCAGGCGCCGGTAGCTGAGCGGCGGCGAGAAATAGGCCATCACCATGTCGAGCCTGCTCGCGCGGTTGAAATCGCGCTTGATATACTGCTCCCACCCGCTGGGAATGCGCGTGGGGCCGCCAACCAGCAGCCGCACCGGTCCATCGCCCGGATCCCATTCGCGCACCATGCTGCGCACCGCGCGGTATTGCGCGCCTGGATCGTGTGCCCAGCCCGAGATCTGCGCGAACCACTCCCGCAATCGTTCGACCACGGGTCCCTGCACAATCACGCCGAGATCGGCCCAGCCGTTCTCTTCCGGCGGCTTGAAATAGTGGTCGGACACGTTGAACCCGCCGACAATCGCGGTTTCTCCATCGACGATGCACATCTTCTGGTGATTGCGGATCAGGTAGCGTACGTTCCAGCGCGGGTTGAAGAAGGCGAAGCGGCCTCCAGCCTCTACGATGGGTGCGAAGAATGCGTCATCAGCGTCGGTGCCAAAACGATCGACCACCAGATCGACCTCAACGCCGCGTTCTGCCGCGCGGACGAGCGCATCGCGAACCGGGCGGCCGGCGTCGTCGTCTTGGAACATGTAGTAGAACAGTTCGAGCCGGTGCCGGGCATCGTCGATAGAAGCCAGGAGAGCCAGGTACCTTTGTCCGCCATCGGGCATGAAGGTGAACACGTGGCCTTGCCCCTCATGGGTGAAGACCGCCGGAAAATCATGGGCGCAAGGTTCGGGCTCGGCATACATCGGCGCAGTCTTTGGCGACCTTCGCCGGTAAGGGCAAGCAAGCTTGCACGTTCAGCAATTTCCTTGACCGGAGCGGCCGGTAGCCCTATCTGAGCTTCTTTCCGGAAACACCAGAATATCGGAGTGCCCATGGCGCGCGTTACCGTCGAAGACTGTGTCGACAAAGTTCCCAATCGTTTCGATCTCGTCCTGCTGGGCGCACAGCGGGCGCGCGAGATTTCAGGCGGTGCCGAAATCACGCTGGATCGTGACCGGGACAAGAACCCCGTCGTCGCCCTGCGCGAAATCGCAGAACAGACTGTGAAGCCGAAGCACCTGAACGAATCGCTCGTCCAGTCGCTGCAGCAGATCCTGCCCGATGATGAAGACGAAGCCGACGATGTCGGTTCGCTGAGCCAGTCGGCAGAGGCCATGCGCCTTTCCGCCGCCGCGCCGACCCGTTCGACGTCAATCGGTGCCGATTACGACGGCTAAGCGATTGCAGGGCATGCAAAATGGGGCCGCGCCTTCGGGTCGCGGCCCTTTTTCGTTCAACGCTTGTGAAAAGGAAGCAAGAGGCTGAAGCCGAGACGCGCAGTCCGTTCATCCCGCCATTCGTTCTGGCCGATGCACATATCCTTTTGCGGCATGTCGGCATCTGGCGTGTAAGTGCCGAACAGGCGATCCCATAACGAAAGCACGGTGCCGTAATTGCTGTTCGTTTCCACTTCGCGGGCCGAATGGTGGATCCGGTGCATGTTTGGGGTAACCAACAGTGTTCGCACCGCACGGTCGATTGGGTCCGGTAAAGCCAGATTGGTATGCGTGAAGAGCGTCGCGAGGGCAAAGCCTAGCTCGAATACGATGACCGCCAGCACCGGTGCGCCGAGCACGATTACCACGGCCACTTTCCATACCATTGAGAGCACGATCTCGAACGGATGGAAACGAGCAGCAGTGCTCACGTCGAAATCGACATCGCTGTGATGGACGCGGTGCATCCGCCACAGGAATGGAACCCGATGGGTGGCGAGATGCTGTAGCCAGAGTGCCAGATCAAGGACGACAAGCGCGATTGCACAAGCGATCCAGGCCGACATATCAACAACATTCAACAGCCCCCATCCGCGCCCCTGCGCCACTAGCGCACCGAAGACCATCGCGGCCGGCAAGAGAAACCACAGCGCCGCCGTGTCGATCACATAAAGCCCGATATTGGTGAACCATCGTGCACCCTTGCTCTGGCTGGCATCGCGGAATGGCAAAACCGTCTCCGCAACTGCGAGAAGCATGAAGAAGGCGCCGATGATCAGCAGTCCGAGAAGCGGGTAAGCGGGCAGCGCAACCTCCATTACCCCTATCTGGAGCTGCGAAGGGCACTCCACAAGGGAAGCGATTGCCTCTGCGACTCGCCCGCCTATAGTGCAATCTCGCGCCAGCAGGGGATCAGGCATGAGCGATATTATCGACGGATTCGGTACGGCGACCGAGGGCGGCCTCTTTTCCCGCGTGCTCGAGCCCGATTCAGGCGCGAAAAAGCCACATGGGGACCAGCCCGATACTTGCCGCAATTGCGGGACGGGGCTTACCGGAGCCTATTGCCACGCATGCGGGCAAAGCGGGCATATACACCGCACAATCGGTGCTTTTATGCACGAACTCGTGCACGGCGCGCTGCACTTCGAAGGCAAGTTCTGGCGTACTTTGCCCATGCTGGTATTCAAGCCCGGGCATCTGACGCGGCGATATATCGACGGCCAGCGCGCCCGCTTTGTTTCCCCGATGGCGATGTTCCTGTTCGGCGTCTTCTTGATGTTCGCGGTCTTCCAGGTAGCGGGGCTTTCGACCACTTCGCTCGACCTCGATGATCCGCGCAGGGTCTGGGATGCCGAGGTTGCGCTTCAAGACGTCGAAGACGATCTCGCCCGGGCAGAGCAGGAGCGGGACGGTATCGCCGCAGACCTGGCGCAAGCGCGCGCTGATGACAGTGAGAGTGCGCTCACGCAGCAACTCGAGGAAGGTTTGGCGGAGGCCGAAAGCAACATCGCCAATCTGCAAGCCGGTCGTGATCAGCTTGCCAATCTCACAGCAACGCTAGGCGAGGCCGGGCAAAGTGGCGAAGCCACGGCAGAAAGCTCCGCTGTCGCCCCGATGTTGAACGCGGACAATACTGCGCTCACCGGAATTGAGGCGCTTGACGACGGGCTGATCGGCAAGTGGAACGAAAACCCCGGTCTGATGCTCTACAAGTTGCAAGCCAATGCCTATAAATTCAGCTGGCTGCTAATTCCGATTTCGATCCCTTTTGTGTGGCTCCTGTTTTTCTGGAAGCGCCGCTTCAAGGCTTATGACCACGCCATTTTCATCACCTATTCGCTCAGTTTCGTAACGCTGCTCTTCATTACAGCTTCCCTTATGGGAATCGTCGGCGTGCATGCTGCACTGATCATACTGCCCCTCGTCTTCATTCCCCCCATCCATCTCTACAAACAGTTGCGCTACGCCTATGCGCTAGGCCGCTGGGGAGCCTTCTGGCGACTGATGGTGCTGAGCATGTTCATCTGGCTTGTCATTATACTGTTCGTACAATTGCTGCTGATGCTGGGGGCATACTGAATCGAGCCGAGGCGGGAAGAAGCAAAGGAAAGGGGCGGTACATCGCTGCACCGCCCCTTCAAAGCCATTGCCAAAACTGTAGGCAGGCGTTTCCTCAGGCGCCTTCCGGTGCCGCACCGCCGCCGAAACGCTTGCCAGCCTTGGGAATGGCGGAACCATGTGTCGGCTGCTGTATGGCAGGCCCGCTCGGCGCGTCGGGCCGGTCGATCTTGCCATTTTCCATCAGCTGATTGATCTCCTCGCCCGTCAACGTCTCGTATTCCAGCAACGCCTGCGCGAGCAAATGGAGCTTGTCCTCCTGCTCAGTCAGCACATCCTTGGCACGCTTCAGGCCGCTCTCGACCAATTCCTTGATTTCGGCATCGATCAGCTTGTTGGTATCTTCACCTGCCATGGTGCGCATCGTCTGGCCCATGCCGAGATAGCCTTCCTGGCTCTGCTCGTACATCAGCGGGCCGAGCTTGTCGGACATGCCCCACTTGGTAACCATGTTTTTGGCAAGATCGGTGGCATACTGGATGTCGCCGCTCGCGCCGCTCGAAACCTTGTCGTGCCCGAAGATGATCTCTTCCGCCACGCGGCCACCCATGGCGACAGCGAGGTTCGCATGCATCTTGTCACGGTGATAGGAATAGTTGTCGCGTTCGGGCAGGCGCATCACCATGCCCAGCGCGCGGCCGCGCGGGATGATGGTGGCCTTGTGGATCGGGTCCGATGCCGGCTCGTTCAGCGAGACAAGCGCGTGGCCCGCCTCGTGATAGGCGGTCATCTTCTTCTCGTCATCGGTCATCACCATCGACTTGCGCTCGGTGCCCATCATCACCTTGTCCTTGGCGTCCTCGAACTCCTGCATGGCAACAAGGCGCTTGTTGCGCCGCGCGGCCAGCAGCGCCGCTTCGTTGACGAGGTTGGCAAGGTCCGCTCCGGAGAAGCCGGGGGTGCCGCGGGCGATGGTGCGCGGGTTCACATCGGGCGCCAGCGGCACCTTTTTCATGTGGACTGCAAGGATCTTCTCGCGCCCATCGATGTCGGGAACCGGCACCACAACCTGGCGGTCGAAACGGCCCGGGCGCAACAGCGCGGGATCGAGCACGTCAGGCCGGTTCGTGGCAGCGATGATGATGATGCCTTCATTCGCCTCGAAGCCGTCCATCTCGACGAGCAGCTGGTTCAGCGTCTGCTCGCGCTCGTCGTTCGAGTTGCCAATGCCGTTGCCGCGATGACGGCCCACGGCGTCGATCTCGTCGATGAAGACGATGCACGGCGCGTTCTTTTTGGCCTGTTCGAACATGTCGCGCACGCGGCTTGCACCGACACCAACAAACATCTCGACGAAGTCTGAACCCGAAATGGTGAAGAACGGTACGCGCGCTTCACCCGCAATTGCGCGGGCTAACAGCGTCTTGCCCGTACCGGGCGAGCCGACCAGCAGCGCGCCCTTGGGGATCTGGCCGCCGAGCTTTGAGAAGCGCTGCGGGTCCTTCAGGAATTCGACGATTTCCTGCAGCTCTTCGCGCGCTTCATCGATGCCGGCCACGTCTTCAAAGGTCACGCGACCCTGCTTCTCGGTCAGCATCTTCGCCTTCGATTTGCCGAAACCCATCGCGCCGGAGCCACCACCTTTCTGCACCTGGCGCAGCGCGAAGAAGGCGATACCAAGGATGAGGATGAACGGCAGCGAGTTGATCAGGACAACCCAGAACAGGCTCATCTGCTCTGCGGGCGCAGCGGTGATCTGCACATCGGCCGCTTCCAGTTCGGAGATCAGCTGCGGATCGTTTGCGACCGGGACGGTCGTGAACGTCTCATCATTGCCGAGCGTACCAGTGATGCGATCAGGCGCAATCTGAACCTCTTCAACCGTGCCCTGCGCCACCCGGTCCTTGAAGTCCGAATAGGGAATTGTCGTGCCGGGCGCTTCGCGCTCCCCGCTAAACATTGAAACGGCCAGCAACAGGGCGAGGAAAACGCCTCCCCATACGAAGAGGCTCTTCATCCACGGGTTCGGCTGGTTTTCGGGCTCGCGATTATCATCCATGCTCGGGGCATCCTTTCATGATCTCAATGTAGGCTTGCCCGTGTGAATGACAAGATAACGTCGCGAGTGCCTTGGCGCGGTGTTTTCCGATCACTGTGAACGGACCCGCGATACAACAGGGTGTGGCGGGTATGACGGTGTCCTGAAGGAAAAAGCACATTCGCAGATTTCACCATGATTCCAGTAGTGTAAAAGGTATTTTGCATCGTGAAGGTCAGGGGCAGACCGCTTTCATCCGCTTGCACCTGCAGGAAAAGCCTTTCGCACAAATCCAGCTCCAAGCGTCAAGCACCCCAATCCTTTTGACAAGGTCACTTGACATTGCGCGAATCGATGTCTAGGTTCCTTTACATCAATTCAAGGGAGCCTGACATGAATACGATCCATGCCGCGCTTGTCTGGAGTGCTGCCATCGTCGTTTTTGCATTGATCGCCGTGTCTGGCGCCATCGAAAGCGACACTGCCCAGACGATGCTGATCATCCTGCCTGTCCTTGCGTGGAGCACGCTGGGCGCGAAAAAAGCCTGCCTGCCCTGCCCGCTGGCCCGTACGGGAGGGAAATCATGAGCTTTGCGAAACGCGCCAAGCCGGAGAAGATGCGCTACCTGATCCGCATCGCCATCGCGATGGTGATATATCTGGCATCGCTGTTTGCTGCTGAAATTCTGATCGAGGATCGCGGCCTGTCGGGGTGGCCAGCCTATATGCTGGCCGCTCTTCCCGGCTTGTCCTTTGCCGCGGTGTTCTGGATTTTCGTGCGGCTGATTGTCGAGGAGCGCGACGAGTTCTTCCGCATGCTCTACGTGCGTCAGATGCTGATCGCAACCGGACTGGCGCTGACCGCGGCGGCAGTCTGGGGTTTTCTCGAAACCTATTTGCCCGTGCCGCATGTCGAAGCATTCTGGTGGCCCACGATATGGGCTTTCGGAACCGGTATCGGTGCCGTCTACAACAAGGTGACGATGGGCACCTATGGGGAGTGCGCATGATGGCCGATGCCGTGCAGACCAAAGCCAAGCCTGGCCTGTGGGCCGGATTGGTCGCAGCCAATATGGGTATCATCGCCGCGCTGTTCGCTACCGGCGCGCTGGAGGCGCCGACGCCATACATCCTCTTCGCGCTCAATTTCGTGCTGCTGATCCCGATGATCAAGGCGGGCAAGCAGGCGCAGGAAGAAAAGGGTGCGATGACTCGCGCGATGCGCGACTATAATCGCCGCTTCCTGATCGCCAGCGCACTTTACGCCTTAATGATGCTGGGGGCTGGCGGACTGACCAATGTCATCGCGGTGGATTCCCCTGCCATGTGGCTGCTCGCCATTACGCCGATGCTGCCTGCATTCGGCATGATCTGGGCAATGACCCGCTATCTCCGCGAGGAGACCGATGAGTACCAACGTTACAAGGCGGTCCGCGCATCGATGGTCGGACTCGGTTTGGTGCTGGTACTCGGCACGGGCTGGGGCTTTCTGGAAACGTTCGGTCTCGTCCCTCATGTGTGGGCATGGTGGGTCTTCCCCGGATGGGCGATGGGCCTCGCACTCGGCATGATTCTGCCTGAAGGCGGCGGAGAGGTCTCATGAACAACCGGCTGCGCGTCCTGCGCGCGGAACGGCAGTGGAGCCAGCAGGATCTGGCCGACCGGCTCGAAGTCAGTCGCCAGAGCGTGAATGCAATCGAGACCGGGAAATACGATCCCTCGCTGCCGCTGGCATTCAAGATCGCCGATATTTTCGGCCTGACGATCGAAGAGATTTTCCTGCGCGAGGAAGGCAAGAAGGCGGCGGCAGAGTAGTCCAATCTCCATTTGTGCTGAGCCAGCCGAAGGGCGAACGGGTGTCAGAACAAATTGTGTTTGGCCGGGATCGGCACGCCGGCCTGCTCGGCGATCATGCCAAGCCATTGCTGGACTTGCCCGATTTCCTGTTCGAGCGCTGGCGCGACAGCCGGCGCCTTCTCTTCATAGTCTCCGCCCAGTTTGGCATGTTTGCGGAAAATCGGGCCTTCAAGGACATCGTCGATGGCTTCAGGTGAATATCCCAGCTCTGCCAGATCGAGCACGCCCCCAAGCGTATTCGCGCGATCTTCCAAGAATCTGTCGCCGTCAAGCACCCGCAGCCGGTCGCCATGCGAACTCGCCAAAAGCATCGCGTAGAAACGCTGCGACAGGAACCAGGCCAGCCCTGCGGCCTGCAGGTCGGTCATACTGAATTGCTCGCGCGCATCCATGCCGAGGTCCATCGCCGCGTAGCCCATCACTTCGAGATAGAGTTGCCGCCCCCAGCGCCGCCCGATCAGCGCGCGCTTGTCGACCGATCGCAGGAAAGACGGAAGCTGGTTTGTCATCAGCACCGCCTTCGCATCGGGTCTTGCGGTGAGCAGCGCGGGGATCAGCATATTCGCGTGATTGGTGGGTTTGACGAATACCGCCTCGCCTTCCCCACGTCGGCGCGAGAGCAGGTCGCAGACGGGCTTCACCAAATCCTTTGCCACATCCCCGGCACCGGCGATCTGCGCGAGTATGCCCGGCTCCGCCATACCCGCGCTCACGCCTTCAATATTCAGCGCCCGCGCCAAAAGGGTCGAGCGGCAGAACGCAGTGTGGAAGATGAAGTGGATCGAGCCCGTTTCCGGCTTCATTGCGCGGACCTCATCGAATGGCAGCCACACGGCTCCGTCCGCCGCATCCGGTTTCACATCGGCCAGGAAGCCGCTCTGGGTGAAGACATCGCGCGCAATCTTCACGAACAGCATTTTCCGCGCCGCCATGTCGAGCGAATGCGGTAGCCATGCGGGATCGGCGGCGATATGGGCGGCATCGGTCATCGGAAGCGGCTATCGCCCAGCCTTTGGGCAAATTGCAATATCTGTGCGATATCGCGCCATCGACCGGAACGCCAGAGACAAACCTGAAAGACCCGAATGATCCTTCCCACCCGTACCGTTGAGAAAGTCTGGGGCATGGATGTGCTGCCTGCGCCCTTTGCGGCGCCGGAAGGGAAGCGCATCGGCGAAATCTGGTTCGAGCCTCCGGAGGAATTGCCCGAGCTGCTCGTCAAATACCTCTTCACCAGCGAGAAGCTTTCGGTCCAGTGCCACCCTGACGATGCCCAGGCAGAGGCCGCCGGGCTGGGCCGCAACGGCAAGGAAGAATGCTGGCTGGTAGTCGCTGCCGAACCGGGAGCGACGCTCGGCATCGGCTTTCACGAAGACCTGACCGCCGACGAAATGCGCGCCTCCGCGGTGGATGGCTCGATCGAGGACAAGCTCGTGTGGCACGAAGTGCAGGCGGGCGACTTCTTTTACATCCCGGCGAACACGGTGCATGCCATCGGCGCAGGCTGCTCGATCATAGAGATCCAGCAGAATTCGGACATCACCTACCGCCTTTATGACTACGGCCGCCCGCGCGAGCTGCATCTGGAGGAAGGCATGGCGGTGGCAGACGGCTCGCCCTACCCGGCAGAGCTGCACCAGCGCTTGCCCGCCAGCGGCCATGCCAGCCTTGTCGACGGGCCGCATTTCCGGCTCGACCTGGTCGATGGCGTCGCGGATGACGGCCTGCTCTACAGCTACACCGGCAAGCTGTTGGTGCTGCCCATGTCAGGCGATGTACTGGTCGAAGGCGAAGTCGTCTCACCCGGCCAGTGCGCCTATGCGCCCAGCCTCGCCAGCGTCACCTTCGATCCGCACGGCAAGGCGCTGGTGACGGCGCCTATCAGCTAGGCGAACAGCGCCGCGAGACCACCAAGCACAAGCAGCGGGCCGATCGTCATTCCGGCCAATGCCTGCAACCGGCTCAGAAAACGGTCAACCCCGCTGCGCGGCATTGGCTCCTCGCCTTGTAGGATCGCCGCCTCGATCAGCGAGACACTTTCATCATCATCGCGGTGCACCCAGTGTCGCCAGCCGACCCAGCTCAACAATACGCCCATCGCAATGATGGCCAGTGCCTTCGGCTCCATACTGCCGCCTAAACCACCCCAAACGCCAGCATCGCGTCGGCGACCTTCTTGAAGCCTGCGATGTTCGCGCCCTTCACATAGTCGACATAGCCATCGCCCGTTTCGCCATATTCGGTGCACTTGTCGTGGATGCCTTCCATCAGCTCGGTCAGCATGTCGCCGAGGCGTTCCTGGTTCCAGCTGATGCGTTCGGAATTCTGGCTCATTTCGAGGCCTGACACCGCAACGCCGCCGGCATTCGCCGCCTTGCCAGGAGCATACATGATCTTGGCATCGTGGAAGACCTTCACCCCGTCCAGCGTGGTTGGCATGTTGGCGCCTTCGGAAACCGCGATGCAGCCATTGTCGACCAGCGACTTGGCCTCATCTTCGTTGAGCTCGTTCTGCGTCGCGCAGGGCAACGCAAGATCGCAGGCGACATCCCACGGGCGCTTGCCTTCGTGGAAAGTCGCATTGGTGAAATGGTCGGCATATTCCGAAATGCGCCCGCGCCTTTCGTTCTTGAGATGCTTCACCCAATCGATCTTGTCCTGGTCGATGCCGTCGGGATCGTGGATGAAACCGCCGCTATCCGACAGGGTGAGGACCTTGCCGCCAAGCTGGCAGATCTTCTCCGCCGCATGCGTTGCGACATTGCCCGATCCGGAAATGACCGCGGTCTTCCCTTCGACATCCTGTCCCTGGTGCTTCAGCATGTTGCGCAGGAAATAGACCGCGCCATAACCGGTCGCCTCGGGCCGCATTTTCGATCCGCCATATTCGGTGGCCTTGCCCGTCAGCACGCCTTCCCAGCGATTGGTAATGCGCTTGTACTGGCCGAACATGTAGCCGATCTCGCGCGCGCCAACGCCGATATCGCCTGCGGGCACATCGGTATCGGGGCCGATATGGCGATACAGCTCGGTCATGAAGCTCTGGCAAAAGCGCATCACTTCGGAATCGCTCTTGCCCTTGGGATTGAAATTCGCACCGCCCTTGCCGCCGCCCATCGGCAGGCCGGTGAGCGAGTTCTTGAAGGTCTGTTCGAAGGCGAGGAATTTGAGCACGCTTTCATTCACGCTGGAATGGAAGCGGATGCCGCCCTTGTATGGGCCGATGGCATTGTTGTTCTGCACCCGCCAGCCGCGCTGCACACGGATATTGTGATTGTCGTCTTCCCAGCACACGCGGAAGGACACCACCCGGTCCGGCTCGGCGATCCGGCGCAGGATCTGCGCCTCGTGATACTCGGGCTTGTCTTCGATGAAAGGGAAGATGTCGTGCGCGACTTCGCTCACCGCCTGGACGAATTCATCCTGCCCCGGATTGCGCTTTTTCACGCCTTCCATGAAGCGTTCGAAATCGACGTGATCATCATAGACAGATGCCATAAATTTTCCTCCCCCCTGTTGCGGTCGCGGGTAAGCCCCGAGTCCCTTCGCCGCTTATGCCGCGTTTGGTACCAATTGACGAATCTTGCTGGTCTGGCATGGTTCAGCGCGAGGGGGAATTGTGGCAGCACGCATACCATCAGGCATCTTCGCCGCCGGCTGGCGCAGCGTACGCGAGGCCGGGGCGAAACGGCTGCTGTTTACCGGCGTGTTGCTGCTCGCAGCGCTGCTGCTGGCGCGGTTCAGCTGGTTAATCTGGTTCACCGATGAAGCGGAGCGGGCGCTTTACGACGCGCGCGAATATTATCTGTCCGAGTTGGTCGAGCCGGACCAACGCATCGTGCTGATCGTGTTTGACGATGTCGCCTTGCAAAGGATGCAGAAGCGGTCACCCCTTCCGCGCGATACCATCGCCGCGGCGCTGCGCAATATCGATACACTGGGAGCCAAGGCAATCGGCATCGATATCCTGTTCGATCAGCCGCAGGATGAAGACCTCGAACTCGTTGAAACGCTCGCCAATATGCAGACGCCCGTCGCCATAGGATATGCCGATGTGGTCACCAACGAGCTCGACATCGAGTTTGAGCAGCAGGCCTATCTCGACGAATTCATGCTGGCTGTGGAGGCGCCCGGTACTCGTCCTGCGAGTATCAGGCTGGCAGAAACCGAAGGTGTCACGCGGGTATGGCCCGCAATCATCGAAGACACCCCGCCGCTGCTCGGCCGCGTCATGCTGGAAATGGCCGGCGATCCCGCGGTTGAGCGGTTTGCCGGATATGAAGGCGCGATCAATTTCCGCCGTCCGCAATATTTCGAGGAGCCGGTCTTCCCGACGCTTTCCATCACGGCCTTCAGCGTGGACGAGATTTTTGCAATCCCAGAGGCACGCGCCGAATTCGAAGAAGCCGTTCGCAATTCCTATGTCCTGATCGGCGGCGATATTATCGATTACGACCGTGCCCTCACTCCGCTTTCCGGATATGTGGACGAGGCGACGGAAGCGGGAGCGCGGAGCGAACGTCCGGCGGGAATCACCATCCACGCAGCAATGATCGCGCAAATGCTCGATGGCGAACGGCTGCAGCAACCATCACAGTTCTATTTGTGGGCACTCGCCATTTTGACGGTGATCGCTGCAACGCTCACCGCGCTGCTGGAATTGCGCAACTGGAAGTTCATCCCGCTGCTGGTGGTGCAGGTCTTCCTGTTCATCGGACTGCCTTTCTTCCTGCATGATCGCGGAGTGGACACACATGGATTTCCCGCTATCGGCCCGGCACTGGGTTGGGTCGTGGCATTTACCGCGGTCACAAGCGCCGCGCGGGCATCGGGCGCAGTGCAGCGCAAGTTTGCGCAGGGTGCGCTCGGCAAATACCTGCCACAAAGCATTGCCGCAGAAATCATCGAGAAGCCCGAACTCCTCAGCCTCGGCGGGGAGAAGCGCGAAATCTATGTGCTCTTTTCAGACCTCGAGGGCTTCACCAAGATGAGCCACGCGATTGCGCCGGAAATGGTCGCGAAGCTGCTCAACCGCTACCTCGAAATGCTGTCCGATGTGGTGCTCCAGCATGGCGGCATTCTCGACAAGTTCATTGGTGACGCGGTCGTCGCCTTCTGGGGCGCGCCAATCAGCCGGCCCGACGATGCAACCCGCGCGGCGCAGTGCGGCTATGCGATCTGGCAGGCGGGCGAGAAATTCCGGGCCGAAGTCGCGGCTATGGACCCCAGCCTGCCGCCTATCGGCAAGACCCGCGTGGGCCTGCATTTCGGGGAAGCGGTCGTCGGCAATTTCGGCGGGGAAAACCGGATCCAGTACACGGCGCTGGGAGACAGCATGAATACGGCCGCTCGGCTGGAATCGGGCAACAAGACATTCAAGACATCGGTCATCGCTAGCGAAGAATTCGCGCAGCGTTCCGGTCTCGCATGGTGGCGGCGGATGGGCCGTGTCGAACTTTCGGGCAGGTCGCAGCCCGTGGAACTCTACGAACCCGCGCCCGATTTTCCGGACGAGGACAGAGCCATACTGAAAAGCGCAGTGGAAGCGCTCGCCACATCGCGCGCGGGGGCAATCCGCACGATCGAGTCGCTCGCTGCAAAATATGCAGGCGATACGGCATTGGCAGCCCTCGCCGAACGGAGCCGCGATTGCGATGCAGAGGGCACCTATGTCATGCGCGGCAAGTGATGGCTTGGCGAGCATGTCCAATCAGGGCAGGTTAAACATCGCGCGAACAGTTTTTCGCAAATTTCCAATCTTAGCCGCACAAAGCGTGGCAAATCTGGTAATGATTTAAGAACCGCAGGTGTGAGGAGGGAACCGATGGGTTTGGCAAAACAGGCAATGCTGGGGGTCGTCGGCGCATTTGCCGTGCTGGCGCTGGCGCCGGAAGCAGCAGAAGCGGGAACGGTGGTCGCCTCGAGCGGACCTTCTGCGGAGCAATATCCCGTTGGTGCGCAAATCGACGATACGCAGCGCGTCACTCTGCGTGAAGGCGATACATTGACCGTCCTTTCGGGTGGCCGTACGCGCACCCTGCGAGGACCCGGCACATTCATCCTGGCCCAGCGCGGAGGAAGCTCGGACAACCGTGCGCTGTCCGCGCTCACTTCGCGCCGCTCGTCATCTCGTGCGCGTACGGGGGCCGTCCGGGACCCCGATGCCGTGATCAGCAACCCCAACCTCTGGTATGTCGATGTCAGCCAGAGTGGCACAATCTGCCTTGCTAATCCTGACCCCATCCAGCTCTGGCGCGCCAATACGGACGAACCCGCCCGATATTCGTTCAGCCGCAGCGGCACTCCTGAAGAGGCTGTGGAAGTTTCGTTCCCCCAGCGCGAGATGCTCGGCATCTGGGATGGCGCGGTGCAGTTACGCGAAGGCGTGACTTACACCGTTTCGGGCAGCGGCACGGAGGCCGAGCTAAACTTCGTCTTTCTGCAGGACATTCCAACCGATGGCGAAGAGCTGGCGCTCACTCTCATCGAACACGGCTGTAATGTGCAGCTCGAGCAGATGAGCCGCGCGCTTGCCGAATAGGGTTCTCGCCAAGCGCGGCATGATGCGCTAGCGTCGAAAGCCTGGAGCGAATGGCAGCTGGGGAGCTGTCGCCTCACTTGACTTGATCGGGTGAGGGCATGAAGGGGGAAATTGCAATGGCGTACCGCGCGGCCGAAATCCGCCGACTTATCGCCAGATTTGCGAGGTTACGCTTTGGTGGCATCGCCGCCCTGCCAGCCGCTGCTCTGATTTTCGCCGTCTCGCTATTCTTCGCCTTGTCCGCAGGCGAACCGCTCAACGCGCAAAGTGGATACTCCTACACTGGTGTCGCTTCCTGCGCGGGATCGACGTGCCATGGCCGCAGCGAGGGCAATGGCGCCATCGTGCGTCAGGATGAAATCGCTACCTGGCAATCGCCCAGCGCGGTGAGTGGCGCGCACAGCCGGGCTTACAGCGTACTGGCCAGTCGCCGCGGTCAGCAAATTGCAGCATCCCTCGGTCTGGGTGACGCGCGCGAGGCATCATCCTGCCTTGGTTGCCACGCGACATATGCTCCCGCCAGCGAACGCGGGCCGCGCTTCCAGCTTGACGATGGCGTGGGCTGCGAAAGCTGCCACGGTGCCGCCATCGGCTGGCTTTCGAGCCATTATGAAGTGCGCGGCACCCATCCTGCCAATGTCCGCAATGGCCTCACTCCGCTGGAAGACCCGCAGGCGCGCGCCCGCGTGTGTCTCGATTGCCATTACGGCAGCACGGATCGCGGCCAGTTCGTGACCCATGCGATGATGGCAGCCGGCCACCCGCGCATCACTTTCGAGCTCGACCTGTTCAGCTCTTTCCAGCAGCATCACGATGTCGATGACGACTATGTCCAGCGCAAGGGCCGCCCCGATAGCGTGCAGCTCTGGGCGGTGGGTCAGGCAGAGGCGGTGGCGCGCGCGACCGACCTGTTTGCCCGGCCCGAATACGGGCAGCACGGCGTGTTTCCGCAGCTCTATTTCTACGATTGCCATTCGTGCCACCGCCCGATCACCGATGGCGAGCAGCGCCGTCTGACGTTCGAAACCAATCCGGGCCGCCCGATCACCTTCGGGCAGCCCCCGTTCAACGATGAAAACATCATCATGCTGTCTGCCGTGGCGGACGTGCTTGCCCCCGCCCGCGCCGATGCCTTCCGCTCTGCCAGCCGCAATTTCCACCAGGCGATGGACGATGGCCGTGCCGAGGCACAGCAAGCCGCCGTTGCCCTGCGCAGCGAAGCACAGGCGCTTTCGGGAGCACTGGCAGGCCGCAATTTCGGATCGAATGACGCCTTCACTATCGTGGCACGGATCGGCAGCAATGCGACCTCGCCGCGCTTTACCGACTATGCCGGAAGCGTGCAGGCGGTGATGGCGATCGACACCCTGCTCAACGCGCTGGTCACCGATGGCCGGGTGACCACCGGCGCAGCGGCGGGCATTCGCGCCAACATCAACCGCGCCTATGCCGCGGTGCGCAGCCCCGAAGCCTATCGCCCCGCAGAATTCCGTTCCGCGCTGGGCGATGCAGTCGGCGCAATAGGACGCTTGCGGTAATGCGCTGGAGGAAGGCCACTGCTCTCCTTTCCGCCAGCGTGCTGGTGCTTTCGGGTTGCGGGGGCGGAGGCAATGGCGGCCAGAACGGCAGCGGCAACATTGTCGTACCCACGCCAAGCCCCACGCCTCCACCGTCAGGCCAGCTGTTCGCTCCGCCCGCACAGGAATCGCTGACCAGTGCCGAAGTGCAAACCGTTATCGCGCAGGCCGTGACAGAAGCGCAGAGCCGCAACCTGCCATCAGTGATCGCGGTGACTGACCGTGTGGGCAACGTGCTGGCAGTCTTCGCAATGAACGGCGCCCCCGCGATGACCGCGCTCAGCCGCCGCCAGATCGGCGGCATGGCCGCTATGGGGGACGAGATCGGCCTCCAGGGCGCGATGGTGCCGAGCACCACGGCAGCCATCGCCAAAGCGCTGACAGGTGCATACCTTTCGAGCAGCGGGAACGCCTTCACCAGCCGCACCGCAAGCCAGATCGTGCAGGAACACTTTCCGCCTGCGCCCACCACCGTGGGTCTGGAAAGCGGGCCGCTGTTCGGGGTGCAGTTCAGCCAGCTGCCGTGCTCTGACCTTTCCGCGCGTGCGAGCGACGGAATGATCGGGCCCAAGCGATCCCCGCTGGGACTCGCGGCCGATCCGGGCGGTCTGCCGCTCTACAAGAACGGCGTGGTCGTCGGCGGGATCGGGATCATGGGGGATGGCGATTACGGCTTCGATCCCAACATTCTCGATGTCGAAAGCGATGCCGAGGAGGCGATTGCACTTGCCGCAGCGCAGGGCTTTATGGCCCCGACCGACATCCGTGCCAATCGCATCTTCGTTGATGGAACCGCGCTGCGCTTCACCGATGTGACAGAGGCACAGATCGCAGGTGGCAGCGCGAATTTCGGCGCGATTAATGGCACAGCAGGGAACCTCGTGCCGGTCACCGGCTATACCGACGGCACGCTGCGGGCGGGCACCGCTTACGGTACCGAAGCTTCGGGTATCCGCGCCTCCACACCAGCCGAATTTGCCAATCGGGATGCCTGGGTGCTGACCGATGGCGCTGGCGCGCCGCGTTACCCCATTCGCGCCGGAACCGATGCCGGAAGCGTAGCCCAGCCGCTGACCGCGGCCGAAGTGCGCGCGATACTGGAGGAGGCCTTCACCGTCCTCAGCCGCGCCCGCGCGCAGATCCGCCGTCCGCTCGACAGCCGAATGCAGGCGAGCATCAGCCTCGTCGATACGCATGGCGAAGTGCTTGGCCTTGTCCGTTCCCCCGACGGGCCGATTTTCGGCGTCGATGTAAGCTTGCAAAAGGCGCGCACGGCAGCCTTCTTCTCCAATCCCGTGGCGGCGGAAGAACTCTCGCTTGTCCCTGACCTGCCCGCAGGCTTCAACGGTCTATCGGGCGCCGACTATGTCAGCCGTGTGCGCAATTTCCTCGGCGATCCCGGTGCGCTTACGGGCAATTTCGCCTTCGCCGACCGGTCGGGTGGAAACCTCTCGCGCCCCTATTTCCCCGATGGCGAAGTCAGCCCAGTGGCCGGACCGCTATCGGTCGAACTTCCGGGCACATTCAGTCCCTTTGCCGTCGGCCTGCAATCCGATCTCATCGTGCCCAATATCGGCGGACATCTCGCATTTGTCGGCGGAGCTTCGCCCACCGATACGCCGCGCGGCTGCACACTCGCTCCGCCATCGCCTTCAGGTGCACCGCGGATTGCCAATGGCATCCAGATTTTCCCGGGTTCGGTCCCTATCTATCGCGGCAACCAGCTTGTCGGCGGCATCGGCGTATCGGGTGACGGTATCGATCAGGATGACATGGTCAGCTTCCTTGGCCTGCATAACGCCGGACTTCGCGTGGGCGGCATCGGCAATGCCGACCCGGCAATCCGCGCAGACCGCATTGTCGTGAACGTCAACGGGCGCAATGTGCGGTTGCGCTACGTCAATTGTCCCTTCGCTCCTTTCCTCGACACGTCCGAACAGAATGTGTGCCAGGGTCTGTGATGGAGACCGCGCTCGCCTTGATCCTCGCCCTTCAGGCACAGGATGCGCCACCGCAGGACGCGCCGCCGCCGCTCCAAGAGGAGCAGGAGCAGGCCGAAGAACCGGAACGCCCCGATGGCGGTTTGGGCACGCAAGTCGATCCAGCCGAGCCTGTCGATCCAGAGATCATCGAAGGTCGCCGCCGCCCCGGCTTTGTCGGCGAGTTGCCCGACCCGGTGACGCAGGAAAACCCCGGTGCCGTCCGCGCGCCGCCGCCACAAGCCTTTCCTGTGCGCGAAATTCCGATCCCAGATCGCTGGCGGCTGATCCAGACCTTGGGCATCGTGGAGGAGGATCCCTTCGATCCCTACAACCAGAACACCTATAAGGGTGACCGCCCGATTTGCATCAATTCGGATGAGGAACGCGAGTATCGCGCCGGCCTGCGCGCGCAGGCGGAGCAGGAGGAACGTGACCTCGCCCGGATAGAGAACCGCACTTACGATCCCGATCGGGTCGCTTACCCCTATGGCTCGGACGAATGCTGGACCCCGCGCTTCCTTGGCCTGGAGGGAAATGACTGGTTCTTCGTTATTAACGCGATTTCGGACACGGTGTTCGAACCGCGGACCTTCCCCATCCCCGTCGGCGTGCAGACGACCGAGGACCCTGACCGGATCGACGTGTTCGGCAATGATTTCTCGCCGGTCTTTTCGCAGACGTTCATTTTCGGCGCGGCGCTGATCAAGGGCTCGACCGCTTACAAGCCGCCCGATGTCGAATACCGCGTAACGCTTGCCTACAACATCAACCATGTCGACGTACCCGAGCGGCGCGTGCTGCTGGTCGAGCCGAGCCGCGCGAGCAACCGCACCGACGATTTCCTTGGCGTGCAGGAAGCCTTTTTCGATTATCACATCCGCAACACCAGCGAACGGTATGACTTCGACAGCTTCCGCATCGGAATCCAGCCGTTCCAGGCCGATTTCCGCGGCTTCCTGTTCAACGACAGCCAGCTGGGTCTGCGCTTTTTCGGCACGCGCGACAACAACCGCTTCCAGTACAATCTTGGTGCGTTCTGGCGGCTGGAGAAGGATACCAATTCGGGCCTCAACGATGTCACGCAGACGCCGCGCAGCGATTTCGTCTTCGTCGCCAATGCCTATCGTCAGGACTTCCTGATCCCCGCGCTCACCAGCCAGTTCACACTCGTCTACAACATGAACCGCGAAGGCGGCGATGTGGAGATTGACGACAACGGCTTTCCCGTGCGCCCCGCCCTGCTGGGCGACCTGCGCGGGCGCGATTATGATGTGCTGTATGTGGGCTACAATGCCGATGGCCGCATCGGGCGGATCAATGTGACCGCCAGCCTCTATGGCGCATTCGGCGAGGACCGCAATTCGGTGTTCACCAGCGAGCCTGCCGAGATTCGTGCTTTCTTCGGTGCAGCAGAGCTCAGTTACGATCGCGATTGGATGCGCTTCCGCCTCTCCGGCCTTTACGCCAGCGGCGATTCCGATCCGTTCGACAATGTCGAGGCAGGGTTCGATGCGATCTTCGAAAACCCCGTTTTTGCAGGGGCCGACACATCATACTGGATGCGTCAGACGATTCCCTTTGCCGGCGGCGGACGCGCGGTGAGCCTCAACGGGCGCAACGGTCTGCTCAACTCGCTGCGCAGCTCGAAGGAGCAGGGGCAAAGCAATTTCAACAATCCCGGCCTGATCCTTGGCGGCGTTGGCGCGGACTTTGACCTGACGCCCGAATTCCGCCTGACGGGCAATGCCAATTACCTGCGGTTCGAGGATACCGCCGTGCTGGAGACACTGCGAGTCGAAGGCTCGATCCCCGAGGAGATCGGCTACGACGTCTCGCTTGCCGCCATCTGGCGACCCAATGCCAACCAGAACCTCGTCTTCCGCCTTTCGGGCGCAGCGCTAATCGCGGGTGACGGGTTCCAGGATCTGTTTGATAATCGCGGGGGCGACAATGTCTACTACTCCGTCCTCGCCAATGCGGTGCTGACCTACTGATGCTGAAGCGCTTCGCCTCCCGCCATCTTGTCCCGGCCGCCTTCATCGCCGGAGCTGCGCTGCTGGGCACCGGCTCGCTGCTCGCAGCAGAGGGGTACGAGACCAAGGTCCCGCGCGATTACGAGGCCGCAGGCGTGATCGCCCCGCCCGCGCCGCAGAACCAGGCACAGGCAGAGGCTGACGCCAAATCCGCCGGGTGCAATAGCTGCCACGTTCAAACCGATGCGCCCACCATGCATATGAGCGACGCGGTGGTGCTCGGCTGCATCGACTGCCACGGCGGCAATGCGGAGGTTTACGGCGATCCGACATTGGGCTTCGAGCATGAGGATTACATTCTGGCGCGCGAGGCGGCGCACGTACTGCCGACCTATCCTGACAGCTGGCATTACCCGAGCAGCGCCAATCCCGAACGCAGCTATGCCCTGCTCAACCGCGAAGACCCGATCTTCGTCCGCTTTATCAACCCGTCGGACTACCGCGTTGCGCGAGAGGCCTGCGGGGCGTGCCATATGCCGGTGATCGAGGCCGCCGAACGATCGCTCATGGCAACCGGCGCAATGCTATGGGGTGGCGCAGCGTATAATAACGGCATCCTACCTAACAAAAACTATATCTTGGGTGAGGCTTACACTCGCGATGGGGAGCCTGCACTGTTGCAAAGCCCGAGCGATACCGAGCCGGGCACGGTGACCGAGGAACAGGCTGCGCGGGGCGCAATCGGGACGATGTATCCGCTGCCGACCTGGCAGGTGACGCCGCCAGCCGACGTGTTCCGTGTGTTCGAGCGCGGAGGCCGCACGATCAACACGCAGTTCCCCGAAATCGGCATTCCCAACCCGACCGGCCAGATCCAGCGGCTGGAGGAGCCGGGGCGGCCCGATCTGCGCCAGTCCAACCGTGGCCCCGGCACTGGCCTGCGCGCGGCGATTCCGGTGCTCAACATCCACAAGACCCGGCTCAACGATCCCTTCACCTGGTTCATGGGCACAAACGACCAGCCGGGCGATTACCGCCACTCGGGCTGCGCGAGTTGCCACGTGATCTACGCCAATGATCGCGAGCCGCGCCACTCGCTGGTCTATGCGCAGTATGGGCGGGACGGGCAAACGATCACGTCCGACCCCACCATTGCCAGCCAGATCCAGCGCCTGCACGATGACTATGCCGACCACGGCAGCGATTATGCGGATGAACAGCACGCCTCAGGTGGCGACGGCGGCCACGGCGACCTGATCCAGCCGCACGACGCTGCTCTGGGTGAGGATCACCACGATGAAGGCGGCGACTGGGGCCCCGATGAGCGCGAGCGCGGACACCCGCTGCGCCATGTCTTCACCCGCGCCATTCCCACCGCGCAGTGCATGAACTGCCACATGCACCAGCCGAACATCTTCCTCAATTCGTACCTCGGCTACACCATGTGGGATTACGAAAGCGATGCGCCGGTGATGTGGCCGGGCCCGGAAAACACCGCGCCGCGCCCGCCGGGGATGAGCGATGCGGAGTACGAGGAAATGTTCCTCCGCCAGCGCTATCCGACCGCCGAAGAAGTGCGCGCCGTGCTCGATCGCAACCCCGAAGGTGCAGCTCCGCGCGGGCTATGGGCGGACCTCGATTTCCTGCGCAATGTCTATGATTTGAACTCGGTTCTCGAAGATACGCAGATGGCCGATTATCACGGCCACGGTTGGAACTTCCGCGGCATCTTCCGCCGTGACCGCGAAGGCAACCTGGTCGACGCAGATGGCGAGATCATCCGCCCCTCGAACGAAAGCGACACGCCCGAAGAGGCTGCGCGGCACGATGACCGCTGGCGCCAGCGTTTCCGCCGCGATGGCGAAGGGCAATTCGTGCAGCCCGGCACCAACCCGGGCGAAGCGGTGCACATGATGAGCATCCATGCCGAAAACGGCATGCAGTGCGCCGATTGCCACTATGCGCAGGACAGCCACGGCAATGGCCTCATCTACGGCGAAGTCGCCAATGCTATCGAGATCGGCTGCAAGGATTGCCACGGCACGGCAGACGAATACCCGACACTGCGCACCAGCGGCCCGGCCGCCCCGCCCGAGGGCCATGACCTCACGCTCCTGCGCAATCCTGATGGTCGCCGCCGGTTCGAATGGATTGAGAGCGACAACGGCAGCCGCTCGCTGATCCAGCGTTCGATCGTCGACCCGTCACTCGAATGGGAAGTGAGCCTGGTGCGCGACAGTGTCGACCCCGCTTCGCCAGCGTTCAACCCTCTTTCGGCGCGCTCGAAACTAACGAGCGCCGATGGCGCGGAAACGGGTGAATTCGCATTCGGCCCCGGTATAGCGGTGGGAGACCGCGCGCATGGCGAGCAGGAGATGGCGTGCTTCACCTGCCACCTTTCATGGACCACGAGCTGCGGCGGGTGCCACCTTCCCATCGAGGCGAACTGGCAAAGCGAAGTCCACCGCTATGACGGCGAAACGACGCGCAACTTCGCCACCTACAACCCGCAGGTGGCGCGCGACCAGATGTTCCAGCTGGGCATCCACCAGACGACAAAGGGCAATCAGGTTGCACCCGTTCGCTCGACAAGCGCGCTGGTGCTGAGCTCAACCAATATCAACCGCGAGCGGATCTACGTGCAGCAGCCGCCGGTCAGTGCGGCGGGCTTCTCAAGCCAGGCCTTCGCGCCGCATTTCCCGCACACCGTCCGGCTGACCGAAACCAAGCAGTGCTCTGATTGCCACCTGTCCGAAGCCGAAGACAACAATGCCATCATGAGCCAGCTCTTGTTGCTCGGCACCAATTTCGTGAACTTCGTCGGCCTGCATGCGTGGACAGGTCTGGAAGGCGGGTTCGAGGCGGTGCGCGTGACCGAATGGGAAGAACCGCAGGCAGTGCTCGGCTCCTACCTCCATCGCTACGCCTACCCCGACTATTACCGCATGCATGTGGAAGACAACGGCCGCGAGCTGATCAACTGGGCGCGTGGGGACGTGTTTGACGAAGATCTTTCGGGCGAAACCCGCGCGCTGGAAGAATTCGCCAACGTGCACGAAGGCACCAGTGACCGCGTCGGCTGTTTGCAGATGCGCGGCGAGTACATGTTCGTGGCGGAGGGGGCTGGCGGGTTCCGTGTCTACGATATTGCTAGCGTGGCCAATAAAGGATTCTCCGAACGCATCATTACCGCGCCTTTCTCCCCGCTCGGGCATGACACGCATGTGGGCACCCAGAATGCGACCTGCATGGCGCTCGCCACCAACCAGCCCATCGCTCCGCATCGCAACACTGCCGAAATGCGCACGATGAACCAGGAGCAGGCCTTCCTGCCGATCTATTCCTACGCAGTGGTGACCGATGCCG
>CAYRBB010000016.1:0-55561 GCA_964422435.1 uncultured Sphingomonadaceae bacterium | reverse complement strand
CCCCGACACATGGATTATGATTCCACTGCTCTAACCACCTGAGCTACTCCGCCCCGAAAGGCTGCCCTGTCTGTGCAAGGCGAGGCGCGCATTTAGGTCCGGTTGCGCGCCCGGTCAACCGTGGAAATGCACGCCATGCGGCTTATTCGCGGTCCTTCGCAGCAGCCTCGTTCATCCGCGCGATTTTGGCTGCCATGCCGAGATTCAACGCGCGGTCGAATGCGCTGCCAAGTTCAGGAATCGCCCCGGAGAGCCGGATGATGCCATCGCGTTCTATCCGTGCCACGCGCATGACCGTCCTCGTGATGACGCTGGCAGAAGCTGTTGCGCCGGATACAAGGCTCATCTCGCCAAGGAAATCGCCAGGCCCGGCAACGCCAACTTCAGCACCGTCGAATTCCACGCTGGCTTCCCCGGTGGCTATGTAGATCAAGGGCGGGCGCGGCTGGCCTTGTCGAACGAGCGTTTCGCCCGCTCCGATATCGCGCCATTCGACCAGATCGAGCAGGCGGCGCTGATGCGCGGGATCCTCGACTTCAAGAACCTCTTCGAGCAACTCGCGCTCCTCCGGCCGTATGAGGCCACGGCGAGAACGAGCCAGCAGCAGAGCAAGCGGGATGGCATTTGCAAGCGTGAGGAAAATCACCCAGATCAGCGCAACGCTGTCTGATTGTTGAAGCGTGTAGTGCACGATGGCAAAAAGCCCCGCGATCAGGAGCAGAATACGCATATCGCGCATTGCCACCATCAGGAAAGCGAGCGCCAGGCTCAAAGCAGCCATGGTGAGGAAGATATTCTCCCCGTCACTGATGTAATCGATGAATGCACCCATGGCCTACCCCCCTGCAATGCAGCCTATATCATGGAGCCGCCTTGCCGCGAAAACTGAAGCTGCCCATTGGCCCCCAAGGGCCGCCAAGATAGGCGAACAGGTTCAGACCGGTAAATGCAAATGTGCGAGGGTGGACCTGTGGTTCCAACTCAGCTTGCAAAGCCTTGGCTTCCTTGCTTGTGACCTTGTTCTGAATGGTCACATGAAGGCGTGGCTTATGCTGGTCTTGGCTTGTCAGCAGGCCATGGAAGCGATCGGCGATCTCCGTGCGGAGCCGCAGCATTGCGTCGCTTTCCAGCTTGAGCGCGGTGCCCTTGCCGAGGCTCATAACACCTACAAGCTGAGCCGAAACGGGCGCGAACTCGCGCGCCATAGTGGCCAATGTTTCGCGCACCTCGACCTCACTGCTCGGCGGAAGGGCGTGGAAGAGCGTCACATGCGCGTCGAGATAATTGCGCTCGGGCGGGAAATGCGCCTTCCGCAGGCCATTTGCCCAACCTTGCAGATCCGGCGGCAATTTCGCGGTGACGATCAGCGGGGCGTTTTCCATATCGCCCGTCAAATACCACGCTCCCTGCGGAAGGCACGCCAGCGCGCCACGGCCTCCTGATGGGCCTCGTATGTCTCATTGAACTCGTGGCCACCCGTCCCGTCAGCGACCATGTACACCGCATTGGTTTTATCGGGATTGAGAACCGCAGCGATGCTCTCGCGGCCCGGATTGGTAATCGGGCCACGTGGCAGGCCGGGCATGGAATAGGTATTGTAATCGTTGATCGACTCGATTTCCGACTGGCGTATTTGCCTCCCGAGCGGGCGGCCACGAGTGATCGGGTAGATGATCGTCGGGTCAGCCTGCAGCCAGATGCCTTGCCGAAGACGGTTGGAATAAAGCCCTGCAACCAAGCCTCGTTCTTGCGGGACGCCGGTTTCCTTCTCCACGATGCTGGCGAGGATGACGGCCTCTTCCGGGCTGCTCACTACCGTATTCGGCCCACGCTGCGGCCATAGCTCGGCAAGTGCATCGTCCATTGCGCGCTGCATCCGGGCCAACACGGCGATCCGCTCTTCACCACGTTCATAGTCATATGTTTGCGGGAGGACTGAACCCTCCTCAGGAACGGGGATTTCGCCGATGAGCAGCTCTTCTGCCATCAGCAATTCATGCACGATCACAGAGGGCGTACCTTCTGGGATCGTAATGAAACGGCGGATTGCCTCACCATTCTGGAAGGTGTCGAGAATTGTGGCCGGACTGGCCCCCGCGACCAGCGCAAACTCGCCGGCTTTGATCGGATCTGAACTGCCAAGGATCTTGGCACGCAGAAGGAAGGCATCCGCTGAGGCGATATGCCCTTCCTCTTCCAGCTTGTTCGCGACAGACGTCAACGAAGCGCCGGAGGGAACGATGAACGCGACTTCTTCCTCGACCTCGGACGAACCCCACCAGCCCCAGCCGAACCAGCCGAGGACGGCGACGCCCGCCAGAATTGCCGCCAGAACAAGGCAGCCCAACTTTTTCATACTATGCCTCGAAACGCTTCATCACCAGCGAGGCATTGGTGCCACCAAAGCCGAAGCTGTTATTGAGCACTGCGTGGACTTCGCGCTTTTTCGCGGTGAGCGGAACGAGATCGACGCCATCAGTTCCCTCGTCCGGATTTTGCAGGTTGAGCGTTGGCGGCACCACCTGGTCGCGCATGGCGAGGATGCAGAAGATGCTTTCGACCGCACCGGCGCCGCCGAGCAGGTGGCCAATGGCAGATTTGGTCGAGCTCATGCTGGCCCCGCCGAGATCGTCACCCAGCACGCGCTTTACCGCAGCCAGTTCGATGGTGTCCGCCATCGTGCTGGTGCCATGGGCGTTAACGTAATCGATGTCCGACGGCTCCAGCCCGGCTTTCTTGAGCGCCATACGCATCGCGCTTTCAGCACCCGCACCATCCGGATGCGGTGCTGTGACGTGATAAGCATCGCCAGAGAGACCATAACCGACCACTTCGGCATAGATCGTCGCACCGCGCGCCCTTGCGTGTTCATACTCTTCCAATACGATGACGCCTGCACCCTCGCCCATCACGAAGCCCTCGCGGTCCTTGTCATAGGGTCGGCTCGCCTCGGTCGGGCGATCGTTGAAACTGGTGTTGAGTGCACGGGCCTGGGCGAAGCCGGCAATACCGATCGGGCACACGGTCGCTTCCGCGCCGCCCGCAAGCATGATGTCAGCGTCATCATCGCGGATCATGCGCGCGGCATCGCCAATCGAATGCGCACCGGTAGAACAAGCGGTTACAACCGCGTGGTTCGGACCCATCAGGCCGTATTTAATGCTCACCTGGCCGGATATCAGGTTGATCAGGCGACCGTGGACGAAGTGCGGTGAAACACGTCCCGGACCACGTTCATAGAGGTTGCGCGATTCCAGCTCGATACCCGGCAGGCCGCCGATGCCCGAACCGATAGAACAACCCGCACGCAGTTTTTGTTCGTCAGTCATTTCGATGAGACCGGCATCTTCCAGGGCCTGACCCGCGGCATCGATGCCGTAAACGATAAACGGATCAACCTGGCGCTGGATTTTGCCATCCACACGCTTATCAGGATCGAAACCCCATTCATGATCGGCGGGCTTGACCTCGCCTGCAATCGTGCATTTCTGGTCCGAAGCGTCGAACTTGGTGATCGGGCCGATTCCGCTTTCACCCGCGATCAGGTTCTTCCAACTGGTTTCGACATCCCCGCCCAACGGGGTGACAAGGCCTAGTCCGGTTACGACAACGCGCCGCATA
Organism: uncultured Sphingomonadaceae bacterium; assembly: GCA_964422435.1. Lineage (GTDB taxonomy): Bacteria > Pseudomonadota > Alphaproteobacteria > Sphingomonadales > Sphingomonadaceae > Alteraurantiacibacter. The sequence continues at coordinate 51,940 of CAYRBB010000016.1, read as the reverse complement.
TTCTCTCTCCGCAATCAAGAAAGGCCCAGCCACGATGGCTGAGCCTTCCATACCCTCTTCCGCGTCAAAGCTGCCCCAAAAGGCACCTTCGCGGTGCAGGGTGAATTCAAAGCGTCAGCCAGCGATTAGCCGGCGTTCTCTTCAATATACTTGTTGGCGTCACCAACCGTATTGATCTTTTCGGCAGCATCATCCGGGATTTCAACACCGAACTCTTCTTCGAAAGCCATCACCAGTTCGACTATGTCGAGGCTGTCTGCACCCAGGTCGTCGATGAAGCTGGCTTCCGGAGTCACCTTGTCTTCTTCCACGCCGAGATGTTCGACAACGATCTTCTTCACGCGGTCAGCGGTATCGCTCATGTATTCCCTCTCAAGATTGGGGTTTTGAAATATCCCTTTCGCCCTAATGAACGGGCTCGGCAAGCGCAAGTGTCTGCGACAATCATGCGGGTGCGAATATTTTGTCTATTTCACCTCAGCCCTGCTGCTTGGGCGGTTCGACGGTGCGAATGTGCACATCGCGAAGCGCACGCGGACCGACTTCGCTCGGCGCACCCATCATCAGATCCTGCGCGCGCTGGTTCAAAGGGAAAGCGATGACTTCGCGGATATTGGGCTCGTCCGCGAGCAACATTACGATGCGGTCGATGCCCGGAGCCGAGCCACCGTGCGGTGGTGCGCCGAGCTTGAACGCCTCGATCATGCCGGAGAAATTCGCGTCGACATCGTCTTTCGAATAGCCGGCGATTTCGAACGCCTTGTACATGATGTCCGGCCGGTGGTTACGAATGGCGCCGGAGGACAACTCGTAACCGTTGCAGACGATATCATACTGCCACGCGAGAATTTCGAGCGGATCGGTATTTTCCAACGCTTCCATCTCGCCCTGCGGCATTGAGAAAGGATTGTGGCTGAAATCGACCTTCTTGAGTTCGTCGTCATATTCGAACATCGGGAAGTCGACAATCCAGCAGAACTTGAAACAATCCTGCTCGATCAGCTCAAGCGTTTCTCCAACGCGGGTGCGCGCAGCGCCGGCGAGGCGAGCAGCCTCCTTTTCCTTGCCAGCGGCAAAGAACAGGCCATCATTTTCGCCAAGACCGATTTCTTCATAGAGCTTGGCCATTTCCTCAGCGCCGTGATTCTTGGCGATTGGACCGCCGAATTCGCCACCCTTGCGGGTGACATAGCCCAAGCCGGCAAAACCTTCGCGCTTGGCCCAGTCGTTCATTTCATCGAAGAACTTGCGGCTCTTTTCGTTGGTGTTTGGCGCGGGGATCACACGGATGACGCCGCCGCCGCTCACTATTTTCTCGAAGATACCAAAGCCCGAACTGGAAAATTGATGCGTCACATCGCTGATCACAAGCGGGTTGCGCAGGTCGGGCTTGTCGGTGCCGTATTTCAGCATCGTTTCAGCGTAGGGGATGCGCGGGAACTGACCGGCAGGCGTTACTGCCTTCCCTTTCGCAAATTCCTCGAACACGCCTGCCAGCACAGGCTCGATGGCATTGAAAACATCTTCCTGCGTGACAAAGCTCATCTCGAAGTCGAGCTGGTAGAATTCGGGCGAACGATCGGCACGCAAGTCTTCGTCGCGGAAACACGGGGCGATCTGGAAATAGCGGTCGAAACCAGCCACCATCAACAGCTGTTTGAACATCTGCGGAGCCTGCGGCAGCGCGTAGAAGCGGCCAGGGTGCAGACGGCTCGGCACGAGGTAATCGCGCGCGCCCTCGGGGCTGGAGGCACCGAGGATGGGAGTCTGGAATTCACTGAAACCCTGATCGGTCATCCGGCGGCGCAGGCTGGTAATAACCTGGTTGCGCAGCATGATGTTGTTGTGGACGCGTTCGCGACGAAGATCGACGAAGCGGTATTTGAGACGCGTTTCCTCGGGATAGTCTTCTGCCGAGTTTACGATCAGCGGCAGCTCGTCCGCCTTGCTCTGCACGGTCACTTCACGGGCGAAGACTTCGATCTCGCCGGTCGGAAGATTGGCGTTCACCGCCTCGGCATCGCGCGCCTTCACATCGCCATCGATTGTGATGACGCTTTCCAGCCGCAGCGAGTCCAGCAGTTCGAGCGCAGGCGAATCCTCGTCTGCCACGATCTGGGTGATACCGTAATGATCGCGCAAATCGACAAACAGCACGCCGCCATGGTCGCGCTTACGGTGAATCCAGCCCGACAGGCGAACGGTGTCGCCAACATTCGTCTTTTCGAGCTGTGCGCAATTGTGGGTACGGTAGGCGTGCATCGGGACTCTTTCCATTTCGGGGGCTATAACCTAAGGGCGCGCTTCGGCGCAGCGCCTTGGCATTGAGCTGTACGCGCGCGCTAACAGGGTATGCACGACGCTTTGTCAAGATTCGCGTCTGGACAAGCAGGGTGCGGTGGGCACGGTGAACCGGCCAAAAAGAAACGAAAATTGATGAAAATACATCCTCTCATTACCGAATCCAAAGAACTCGCAAAACTGTGCAAACGGCTGGCGAAAAGCGATTTCGTTTGCGTGGACACAGAGTTCATGCGCGAGAATACCTATTATCCGCTGCTGTGCCTGGTGCAGATCGGCAACGAGAAAGAGGCTGCTGCGATCGATCCGCTGGCGGAAGGTCTCGATCTCGACCCGCTGTGGGACTTGCTGACCGGGAATGACGAAATCCTGAAAGTCTTCCATGCTGGCGGGCAGGATGTGGAAATCGTCTATAATTTCACCGGTAAGACGCCCTACCCCATTTTCGACACGCAAATCGCGATGATGGCGATCAGCCAGAGCGAGCAGATCGGCTATGCCAATCTTGTCGAAAGCTGGCTGGGCAAAACGATCGACAAAGGCGCACGCTTTACCGATTGGAGCCGCCGTCCGCTAACTGATCGCCAGATCGAATATGCTATCGGTGACGTGACCTATCTTGCGGCAATTTTTCCGAGGATCCTGCAGAAGCTGATCAAGACCGATCGTGGCCACTGGCTCAATGCTGAGATGGACAAGCTCGCCGATACCTCAAACTACGCCAACAATCTCGACGAAGCGTGGCGCCGTATCCGTGCGCCAGGCCGAAATCCGCAGGTGCTGGGTCGACTCAAGGACCTTGCCGCATGGCGTGAGACCGAGGCGCAGGACAAAAACATCCCCCGCGGTCGCATTATCCGGGACGAAACGCTGGCCGATCTCGCCAGCCACCCTCCGAAGACGCAGGCAGACCTTTCCAAGGTACGCGGCCTTTCGCAGGCATGGAAGGAAAACGACATCGGCAAGCGCCTGATGAAGGTGCTCAAGAATGCCGAGTCGCTTCCGCAGGAAGAAATGCCGACGAAACCGAAGCGCGGCGCCCCGCTGGGCAAGGAAGGCGCGCTGGTCGCGGACCTGCTCAAACTGCTCCTCAAAATCCGCGCACGCGAAATCGAAGTTGCCTCGCGGCTGCTCACCAAGTCGGACGAACTGGAAGCGCTTGCCGCCGGTGTCCGCAAGCTACCGATTCTTGAAGGCTGGCGTTTCGAAGTGTTCGGGAAGGATGCACTGGAGCTGGTCGAAGGGAAGCTCGCATTCGCGGTCGAGAAAGGTCGCCTCAAGATGACCCATATCGATGACGTGAAGGCCGAAATGGCGGAGGCTGCGGACGCGGATTAGATGAGCACATACCTCCCCACGATCAAGCAGCTGCAGTATCTCGTTGCATTGCACGAGCACGGGCACTTTGGTCGCGCGGCGGAGGCTTCGTTCGTTTCGCAATCAACCCTGTCCGCTGGAATTCGCGAGCTGGAATCGCTCCTTGGTGTCACGCTGGTCGAACGGAGCCGCCGCGTGGTGCGGTTCACGCCGCTCGGCAAAAATGTCGTCGAGAAGGCACACCGCGTATTGCGCGAAACCGAAGAACTGGCCGAGCTGGTCCAGGCTGCGGGCAAGCCGCTATCCGGCGAAGTCCGCCTCAGCGTGATCCCGACGATCGCGCCGTTCCTCCTCCCGCGAATTCTGCCGCGCCTCCGCAAAGAGCGCCCGCAGCTGAAACTCTTCTTGCGCGAAGAGACATCAGATCATGCCATCGAGTCGCTCCATCACGGCCGCGCCGATTGCGTCCTGCTGGCACTGCCCTTTGCAACCGGCGAGGTGGAAAGCGAGATCATTTCCGAAGATGACCTCTTCGTCGCCTTCCCCAAGGATGACCCGCGCGATCCGCCTGCGGAAATCCCGCCAAGCATGATCGATGAAGGCCGCCTATTGCTGTTGGAAGACGGCCACTGTCTGAAGGAACACGCGCTTGCTGCTTGCAACCGCCCCGAAATGCGCGCGAGCGCCACGATGATCGGCACCAGCCTGCACACGCTGGTACAAATGGTCGACAATGGTCTTGGACTCACTATGCTGCCACAAATGGCGATCGATGCGGGTATCCTGCATGAGACAGACGTAGTGGCGCGACCACTCAAGGGCGCCAAGACGAGCCGCCAGATTGCCCTCGTATGGCGCCCGAACTCTCCGCGCTCGGAGGAATTCAAACTGCTCGCAGAGGAGTTGAGGGCCGGTTGAAAGGCTTCATCCTCCTGGCCTGATTGGCTCACATTTTGGAATCGTGCGTATCGTAATCCAGCATTGAACAGTAAACTGGGAGAATTTCATGAAAACGATAGGTTATGCAGCGCGCGACACCAGCGGCACGCTTTCACCCTGGAATTTCGAACGGCGCGGCAATCTGCAGCCTGGCGACGTGGCTATGGAAATTATCTTCTGCGGCATCTGCCATTCAGACCTGCACTTCGCGCGCGATGACTGGGGTATGACGACCTATCCGGTGGTGCCCGGGCACGAGATCGTCGGCCGCGTCACCGCTGTCGGCAGCGATGTCAGCTCGCACAAGGTCGGGGATATCGTTGCAGTGGGCTGCATGGTCGACAGCTGCCAGAAATGCGACCAGTGCGAGGCCGATCACGAGCAGTTCTGCCGCGAAGGCATGACCATGACCTATGGCTCGGAAGACAAGATTTCGGGCGGCATGACACATGGCGGCTTCTCGAAGCATATCGTCGTATCACAGAAGTTTGTGCTGACTGTGCCCGGATCGCTGGACCCGGCAGAGGCAGCGCCACTGTTGTGCGCAGGCATCACGACCTATTCGCCCCTCAGCAAAGCTGGTGTTTCCAGTGGCAGCCGGGTCGGCGTGGTTGGCCTTGGCGGATTGGGGCATATGGCGGTAAAGATCGCCGCGGCAATGGGCGCCGAAGTGACGGTCATTTCCCGCTCTCCTGAAAAGGAAAAGGACGCATCATCGCTGGGTGCCCACAAATTCCTACTGTCGAATGACGAAACCGCGATGGAAGCGGCAACTGCCAGTTTTGACATCATCGTCGACACCGTACCCGTCCAGCACGACATCAATCCCTACCTTCCGTTACTCGATGTCGGCGGCGAACTCTCGATCGTCGGACAGATCGGCTTGCTCGACCAACCCAATACCGGCCCACTGCTTTTCGGCGGCAAGAGTATTTCCGGCTCGTTGATCGGCGGGATTGCAGAAACGCAGGACATGTTGGATTTCTGTGCCGCGCATGACGTTGCCCCCGAAATCGAGATGATCAATATTCAGGATATCAACGAAGCGATGGAACGGTTGGAGAAAGCAGACGTCCGCTATCGCTTCGTAATCGATATGGGGTCGCTGGCACTTGAAGAGGCCTGACCGAGGCTGCTCAATCCATATGTTTGAGGCCGACGCGCAGGTAATCCCAGCCGGTTATCACCGTCAGGATTGCAGCTCCCCATAGCGTAACCAGGCCGACTGTATGCGGCACGTTATGTGCGATGCCGTCGGCCATCACATTCCAATCCGGCAGCCCCTGCCCCAGGATCAGCGCACCGAGCGCAATCAGTTGGAAGGTCGTCTTCCACTTGGCCAGTTTGCTCACCGGCACACTCACTTGCAGTCCGCCGAGGAACTCTCGAAGGCCCGATACGGCAATCTCGCGCAGGAGGATGATCAGGCCTGCAAGAACGTGTGCATCGCCTACATAGGGGCCACGCAGCACCTCCATGGCCGCCAGCACGAGGATGACGGTCGCCACCATGATCTTGTCTGCAATCGGATCGAGGAAGATGCCGAGCTTGCTCACCGCGCCACTTGCGCGCGCCAGCATACCGTCGAAATAATCGGTGATGCCCATGGCGCAATAGAGCGCGAAAGCAAGCAGGTAGCCCAGCTCCCATCCCGGCCACCACATCAGGTAGCCTAGCAGCGGCAGCGCCAGAATGCGCGACATCGTCAGGATATTCGGCAAGGTCCACATGCCCTCTGCCCTAGCGCGTTAATCGCGCGGGAAAAAGCATGGCCACGCGGTTTGATTGCATCTATGCCCTGTTAAGTCTGTGACCGAAGGCAACAGGAAGGCCACGCGAACTCTCCCATGTTTACCTCTGTCGACCTGCTGAAGCAGCGGCGCTTCTTGCCGCTCTTCGTCACGCAATTGCTGAATGCGTTCAATGACAATCTCTACAAGACGACGATGGTGCTGTTCGTCATCTACCTCGTTTACAATTCGCCTGACACTGAAACGATCTTTTCCGGTGTTGCCTCATTCGTTTTCATACTTCCCTTTTTCCTGTTTTCCGCGATCGCGGGGCAATTGGCAGATCTGACCGACAAGGCGAAGATCATCCGCACGGTGAAGGCTGCCGAGATCGCAATTATGGGCGTGGGCGCTTTTGGATTGTTCCTCGCCTGGGAGGGGATTGCGGTGGATGCGATTGCCATTCCACTGCTAATGCTTGCGCTCTTCGCCATGGGCGTGCATTCTACATTCTTCGGCCCAATCAAATATGCGATCCTGCCGCAACATCTGAGGAAGGAAGAGGTGCTGGCAGGAACCGGCCTGGTGGAGGCAGGGACGTATCTTGCGATCATGGCCGGTACGATTCTCGCCGGTTTCCTGGCCGAGATGATCGAAGTAGCGGCCATCGGCATCATCCTCACGGCGATCATAGGCTACGTTACAAGTCGGCAGGTACCGCCCGCCCCGGCGATGGGAGAGCCCGAAAAAGTGGACTTCAATCCGTTCACCTCATCGTGGAAGCTGGTCCGCGATGTCTCGCACAATCGTGAAGTGTTCTACGCCATCCTAGCGATCAGTTTCTTTTGGACCATCGGCAGCGTGCTGTTTATCCAGTTCCCTCCACTCGCCAAGAACGTGCTTTATGCCGATCCCGCGGTGGCAAGCCTGTTCCTCGTATTCTTCTCCATTGGCGTCGCTATCGGGTCGGTGGCGGTCAACCTTCTGTTGAAAGGCACGGTATCCTCCCGCTATTCTCCAGTGTCGGTGATCATCATGGGCGCAATGGTGCTGGTTTTCTATTTTGTGTGCCGCGCATGGAACGCAATGGTGGTCGACACAGCGCTGATGGATATCACGACCTTCCTCTCTTATCCGCTAGCTTGGGCTGTACTCGCCAGCCTGCTATCGATCGCAATCTTCGGTGGGATGTTCGTGGTGCCGCTTTACGCATTTCTCACGACGAAGGTGGCGACCAACAAGGCCAGCCGTGCGGTGGCTGCGAACAATATCGTCAATTCAGGAGCTATGGTTGTAGGCGCGCTTTTTGCAATGGGGCTTAGCGCTATCGGCGTTCCGCTGGCGGAGCAATTACTGCTCAGCGCGGCCATGTGCCTCGTTTCAGCTTGGCTGGGGTCGATGCTGCTGAAAGCGGAACGCGAGGCCGCCTTGATGGCAACGCAAACCTTCGAGGTCAGCCAAAAAAGGTGAGCGTTGCGACAAAACCAGCCGTGTAAGTCGCTGCAACCGTTTCCATATCCTTACGGGTCAGGTTCAGTTTCAAGCGCCAGGGCACCATGCGCTCAATCTCGTTTGCACGATGCAGCACATGCGGTGGCAGCGAAGCGCGGAACGGGTGGCGGGCCGACTCATCGGTAAGAACAAGTGAACGTCTCATGATGTGGCTTTAACTATTTGCTAACCATAATGGGTATCGCAATAGCGGCGCTGTCCAAAGACGGGACGGATAGCCCGAAACGCAGTTAATTTCCCCGGCAAACTTGGTTGCAGCTGCAACCAGTCAGAGCTAGTGCCGGGTCATGAGCATCCAATCCGCCCGCAGCGCCTCCCGCCTGCTGATCGATTGCCTTGTCGCACAGGGCTGTGACCGCGTCTTCACCGTTCCGGGCGAGAGCTTCCTTCCCGCGCTCGATGCGCTTGCTGATTGCGAGGCTATCGACACGATAACATGTCGGCAGGAAGGCGGTGTTGCCTTCATGGCTTGTGCCGACGGGGCGATGACGGGCCGACCGGGCGTAGCTTTCGTCACGCGAGGCCCGGGAGCAACCAACGCCAGCATCGGCGTTCACGTCGCCAGGCAGGATTCGCAGCCGATGATCCTGTTCGTGGGAGATGTCGGTCGCGGTATGGTTGACCGTGAGGGCTTCCAGGAAGTCGACTTCTCCGCCTTCTTCGGCCCCATCGCCAAGTGGGCCGCGAAGATCGATCGTGCGGATCGTATCCCCGAATATGTCGCGCGCGCATGGTCGACCGCGATCTCCGGACGGCCCGGACCGGTCGTGCTCGCCCTGCCTGAGGACATGCTGCACGAAGACGGCGTCACCACGCCGGTCCGTCCTGCGGTCACCAAGCCCGCGCAAGCCCCGTGTCCCGATGCCATGGCTACGATGATGCGCATGATCGGCGATGCCGCTGCGCCCGTCGCGATCATTGGCGGAGCCGGATGGAATGAGCGCGCACGCCATTACTTCACCGAGTTCGCAGAGCGGATCGGCATTCCCACCGCTACGGCCTTTCGCCGTCAGGATGCGATGCCACCTTCATCCACCGTGTATGCCGGCAATCTTGGCTATGGACCCAATCCCAAACTGACCAAGCGGGTGAAGGAAGCTGACCTGATCCTTGTTGTCGGGGCGCGGATGGGTGAAGCGACAACGGACGGCTACGAGCTGGTGACGCCCGATCATCCGAATCAGACGCTAATCCACGTCCACCCCGACCCGAACGAGCTCGGAAGCGTTTACCGCACCGATCTGGGGATGTGCGCCGATATGGCCGAATTCGCCGAATGCGCCTCGCTGTGGGAAGACGAGGAAATCATCGCCTTCGATGCAGGCCCTGCTGCCCATGCCGAATGGCTGGAATGGAATACCCCGCGCACCGACGCGCAGTTCGATCTCGACTTGGCGCTTGTCATGCGCAAGGCGCGCGAGCTGCTGCCGGCAGATGCGATCATCTGCAACGGCGCGGGAAATTTTTCAGGCTGGTGGCACCGGTATTGGCCCTATGCCGGATATCCATCGCAACTCGCTCCAACCGCAGGAGCGATGGGATATGGTGTGCCCGCCGCAGTTGCTGCCGCACTGCGCTTTCCCGATCGCACGGTGGTTGCTGCCGCGGGTGATGGCGATTTCCTGATGAATGCACAGGAGCTTGCCACTGCCGCGCAATACGGGCTCGACCTATTGGTGATCGTCTTTGACAATTCCACCTACGGCACGATCCGCATGCATCAGGAACGGGACTACCCAGGCCGCGAAGCGTCAACGCATCTCGCCAACCCTGACTTTTCAATGATGGCGCAGAGCTATGGTGGATGGGGCGAGCGAGCCGAGAATAACCCACAGTTCGATGCTGCAATGGAAGAGGCGATGAGCCGCAAGGGCATCCGCCTCATCCACTGCATCACCGATATTGAACAGCTCTCCGCCGGGGGGGCGACGGTCAGCGGATTACGCAATCGCTAGATTTTGGGGCATCTCATCCCGTCATTGAACATACATTGCGAACCGGCCACATTGTTCGACTGGTCACTGAGCACGATAAGCGCCAACTCAGCCGCACCTTCCGCTTCGCCGAGCCCTTCCATTTCATAAAAAGGTTTTGGTGGGCGCTGTTCAACCCAACATTGCTGCCCTCTCGACGATCATTTTCGCCAGGCTAAACGAAACGGGACCGCACGCCGGCGGCCCCGCTTCGTTGTATTGGTCGGCAATCGCTAGATGTCGTCACCCAACTTGCCTTCGACTTCGCCCTTCAATTGCTGGGCCTTGCCCCTGACTTCTTGCTTCTTGCCTTCGGCGCGCGTTTCGGGATCGCCCGATCTCTGCTTCAATTCGCCAATTGCTTCGTTGGTGTTTCCTTTGATCTTTTCCTTGAGTTCACCCATTGTGATGCTCCTTGGTTTGTGTGGCCTCGCAGCGTGCGAGCCTGTTACCAAAACAATGGATGAGTGAGTAAGAAGTTCCGATTTAACCTTCTGACATCTTGAGGATTTTCCTCCACTCTTCCGACCGTATTTCCGCCACGGACAAGCGCGATAGGCGTACTAGTTCAATGCCTTCCAGCTCCGGATTGGCCTTGATAGCCTTTAGCGTCACCGGTTTCTCGATCGCACGCACGGGTTTCACGTTCACGGTTGGCCATTTGCCCTCTTCATCGGTCGGGTCGATCAGGCCCGCCTTGCTGACTTCAGCAATACCAACGATCTCCAGGCCCTTGTTCGAGTGATAGAAAAAGCATTGATCGCCTTCCTTCATGGCTTTCAGATTATTCGCCGCACGGTGATTGCGCACGCCATCCCAAACCGTTTCTCCGTCACGGTTCAGGTCATCCCATGAATATTTGAAAGGTTCCGATTTGATCAGCCAGTAATTGGGCAATGCATCCTCCTTGTTGAACGATGTTTGCGTAGCGATTCCCGCACTGTCCCGCAATTAACGGTCTGTTGAATATGTTGCTTCATAGAAGGGCATCGAAATTTGGGGGCAGTGCTGGTTTTGAGGAAAGAATCCGTCAAGACAATGGCTGATGACAAGCCAATGGCGCCGGTGCAACGTGACGTGATCACGTTGGGCATCGCCATTGCGGCTATCATCCTGTTCATCGGTACTGGCGGCACGGTGATGCCACAAATCGTGCGATCCTGGATGGGTGTGGGCAACCCGCCCGACATACTGCTAACCAATGCCCTGCTGCTCAACATCGCCCTGCTGATCTTCGGTTGGCGACGCTACAAGGATCTAAATCGCGAAGTAAATGTGCGTCGTCGTGCTGAGGCGCAGGCGCGCGAATTGGCCGAACGCGATCCGATGACCGGTTTTCTCAACCGACGCAGCGGCCCATTGGCGATAGAGGTCTTGCGCGACGAAACCAGGGAGCGCGGACAAGAGATTGCCGTATTCCTGATCGATCTGGATAACTTTAAGCAGATCAACGACCTCAACGGCCACGGGGCCGGCGACAATGTTCTGGTGACCATCGCAGAACGCATCGCAGCAGAGCTTCCTCAGGGAAGCCTGCGGATTCGCATTGGCGGTGATGAATTCGCATGTGCAGTGCCTTTTGATTACCAGCTCAAAGACCGGATGGAAGCCCTGGCAGATAAGCTTGTCCGCACTGCTTCGGCACCGGTTGACCATAATGGCATCCAATTGGAAGTAACTATTTCGCTCGGCATCGCTCACACTGCGACCGACGCCGAGGGAGCCCTTTCAGCAGAAAAGCTGATACACCGGGCGGATATCGCCATGTATCACGCCAAGAAGCGAGGCCGGAACCGCTATTTCTGGTTCGAGCGGCAGATGGAAGACGAGCTTCGCTTCCGCCATGAACTGGAAACCGGCATTCGCGAGGGGCTTGAGGCGGGTGAGTTCGTGCCATATTACGAACAGCAGATTGATCTGGAGACAGGCGAGCTTGTCGGCTTTGAAATGCTGGCGCGTTGGCATTCATCCAAATTCGGCCTCGTCGGCCCCGATATCTTTATCTCCATTGCTGAAGATATTGATGTGATCGGGCCATTATCAGAAAGTCTGATCCGGCAGGCTCTCGAGGACGCAAAGGAATGGGACCCCAGCCTGACGCTGTCCGTAAATATCTCGCCAATCCAGCTGCGCGATCCCTGGTTTGCCCAGAAGCTGTTGCAACTCCTGCTGGAAAAAGGCTTTCCGCCGAAGCGACTTGAAATCGAGATCACTGAAAGCTGCCTGCACGAAAATATCGGAGCGGTCCGGTCTATCGTGACCAGCCTGAAGAACCAGGGCATCCGCATAAGCCTCGATGATTTCGGCACTGGTTATTCCAGTCTTTCGCAGCTCCGTTCCCTTCCCTTCGATCGCTTGAAGATTGACCGGAGTTTTGTGACGGAGATAGGCGCAGAGGATACCAACAGCGAATTGGTGCGCGCGATCGTCTCGCTCGGCAAAGGCCTGTCCCTTCCCGTCACTGCCGAAGGTATCGAAAACCCGAAAGTGTTGCGTGCATTCGAAGGGCTGGGTGAAATCAAGGGCCAAGGCTACCTATACGGTCGTCCGGAGGATGCCCACAAGACACGCGACCGGCTCGCCAAGCTGGGCCTCCTCACCGCGAGCAAGGTGGCGAGCGAAGCCGAGCTCGAAGCGGTAGACGATGAACGCCTCGCCAGCTGATCGGCGCCACTCCTTCCAAGCCATTGCAGTTCGCCCTCTCGCCCCCTAGGTGGCGGTGATGCGCATTCCCTTCATCAAGATGCATGGTCTGGGCAACGATTTCATCGTGCTTGATGCGCGAGAGACATCGCTGCCTGCACTTTCGACTGCGACGGTGCGCGCTCTGGCTGACCGGCGCGAAGGGATTGGCTGCGACCAACTGATCATACTGGAGTCCGATGACAGCGCGACGTGCCGCATGCGGATCTATAATCAGGATGGCGGAGAGGTGGAGGCCTGCGGGAATGCCTCCAGAGCGGTTGGGCTATTGCTGCGCGAACCGGCCACCATCAATACGGCGGGCGGCGTCATCGAGACGCATCCGTCAGAAAGCGGCGTTACCGTCGATATGGGCAAACCGCGCTTCGATTGGGACACGATACCACTCGCCTACGCCATGGATACGATGAGCCTTCCGCTTGGCTGGGCATCACTGGAACAGCCCGTTGCGGTAAACGTGGGCAACCCGCATGCTGTTTTCTTTGTCGACAATCCCGACACCGTGGCGCTCGAAGTGCTCGGCCCGGAGATCGAGAATGACGAAGTTTTCCCCGAGCGGATCAATGTGAATATCGCCAGCGTGGAGGATCCCAGGACGATCCGCCTACGCGTATGGGAACGCGGGGTCGGCCTTACCCGTGCTTGCGGCACAGGAGCCTGCGCAACTGCCGTTGCCGCCATGCGCCGCGGACTGGTCGAGCGCGAAGTCACCGTGCACCTGCCCGGCGGCCCGTTGCTGGTCGGCTGGGGCGAGGACAATCGCATAACCATGACCGGCCCCGCGACCGAAGCCTTTCGCGGAGAATTTGACTGGGGCGATTACGCGTGAGCGGCGCAGAAGTCATTTCACTCGGTTGCCGCCTCAACATTGCGGAAAGCGAACGCATTCGCACACTAGTCGGAGACGATGACGATGTTGTTGTTGTGAATTCCTGTGCGGTGACGATGGAGGCAGTGCGCCAGACCCGCCAGGCCATCCGCAAGGCTCGCAAGGCCCGTCCCGACGCGCGACTGCTTGTGACGGGATGCGCCGCCGATATCGAGCGAGAACAACTCGCTGCTATGCCGGAAGTCGATGGGCTGGTGCCCAATATGCACAAGCTCGATGCACGTGCCTGGAATGTCCCGGAACGCGCCGAACCTGCTCCCAAGCAACGTACCCGCGCCTTTATCGCGGTGCAAAACGGTTGCGACCATGCATGCACCTTTTGCGTGATCCCGCAGGGTCGTGGTGAAAGCCGTTCCATGACCATCCCCGGAGTACTGCGCGAGGTCGAAAGGCACATGGAGCAAGGCGCACCTGAAGTCGTTCTGACTGGTGTAGACGTGACATCGTGGGGCCATGATCTTCCGCACGAACCGCCACTGGGAAAGCTTGTGGCTGCCATTCTTGATGCCTTCCCCGAGCTTGCACGGCTGCGCATGTCCTCGATCGACGGGGCCGAAGTCGACCCGGTGCTGTTCGAGCTCATCGCAAACGAACCGCGCGTAATGCCGCACCTGCATCTCTCGCTCCAGCATGGGGCGGACCTGATCCTGAAGCGTATGAAACGCCGTCATAGCCGCTCCGATGCAGTGAAGCTTGTCCATTCACTGCATGCACGCCGGCCTGATCTGGCCGTGGGCGCAGATGTCATCGCCGGCTTCCCAACGGAGAGAGACGAACATCACGCTGACAATCTCTCGATCATCGCGGAATTGCCAGTCGTTCACGGCCATATTTTTCCCTATTCGCCTCGTCCGAACACGCCTGCCGCACGCATGCCGCAGAACGACAAGTCAGTAATCAAGGCTCGCGCAGCGGAATTGCGTGGAGCCGTTGAAAACGTGCGTGCGGCCTGGCTCAACAGCCTTGTGGGAACCCCACAGCGTGTCCTCGCAGAAAAGGACGGCACCGGCTATGCGGAGAACTTCGCGCGTGTCGCTGTGCCGGGGGGAACGCCTGCCGGCACGATTCTTACCGTCACTCCGACCGCGACTTCCGAAGGGCTTCTTACGTGAACGAACAAAGCTGGTCTGACAAACTCTTCGGTGGCTTTCGAAAGACAACCGACCGTCTGTCTGACAACCTCACCGGCGTTGTCGGCACTGCAAAGCTCGACGACGCGACGCTTGATGAGGTGGAAGATGCGCTGATTGTCTCCGATCTCGGCCCGAGCGCCGCTGCGCGTATCCGTGACAAGCTGGCTGAAAAGCGTTTTGGCCTGACAATTACCGAGCGTGAGCTGAAGGAGGCCGTGGCGGAAGAAATCGCCGCGATCTTGCGGCCAGTCGCCAAGCCGCTCGACATTACCGCCTTCCCCCGCCCGCAAGTCATCCTTGTTATCGGTGTGAACGGCAGCGGCAAGACGACCACCATTGCCAAGCTCGGCCACTGGCTGATGGAAGATGATTATGAAGTGATGCTCGCGGCAGGTGACACCTTCCGCGCCGCCGCCATCGGTCAGCTCAAGATCTGGGCAGAACGCATCGGCGCGCCGATCATCACCGGACCCGAAGGCGGCGACCCCTCGGCCATCGTGTTTGACGGGGTCAAGAAGGCGACCGAGATCGGCACGGACGCGCTTATCGTCGACACGGCAGGCCGATTGCAGAACAAGCGCGAGCTGATGGACGAGCTGGCCAAGATCCGCAAAGTCCTCGGCCGCCTGAACCCCGAGGCGCCGCATGACGTGCTGCTCGTGCTGGATGCGACCAATGGCCAGAATGCGCTCGGCCAGATCGAGATTTTCAAGGAAGTCGCGGGCGTCACCGGCCTCATTATGACGAAGCTGGACGGAACTGCGCGCGGCGGCGTACTGGTTGCGGCTGCAGAACAATATGGCCTGCCGATTCACGCGATTGGCGTTGGCGAAACGCTCGACGATTTGCGTCCTTTCGATCCGGATCTCGTCGCGCGTGTGATTGCAGGAGTGGCCTGATGACGACCGAAGCACCCAAACAGGCAGCGGCGACAAACAAACCCAAGTCCGGCTGGCTCAATGTCGCGGTCGATTACGGGCCGCTGCTCGTCTTTTTCCTGACCTACAAGCATTTCTCGCCCGAAGACGGCAGCGACATGGCGGGCGAGATTTTCGCGGTTATTCGCGGCACCGGCGCCTTTATCGTGGCCGCTATCGCCGCGCTCATCATCAGCAAGTGGCGGCTTGGCAAAGTCAGCCCGATGCTATGGCTCTCGACCGCGCTTATCGTCGGTTTCGGCGCGCTCACGATCTACTTCCAGGACGAACGCTTCATCCAGTGGAAGCCGACCATCGTCTACGCGATCTTCGCAGTGGTTCTGCTGGTGGGATATTCGCGCGGCAAATCGCTCCTCAAGGTGCTTTTGGAAGCAGCATTCGAAGGCCTGAGCGATAAAGGCTGGCTCAAGCTCTCACGCAATTGGGGGCTGTTCTTCATTGTCCTTGGCGCGCTCAACACTCTGCTGATCTTCACGGTCAGCTTCGAAACCTGGCTCGGCATGAAGCTGTGGCTGTTCCTACCGCTGACTTTCGTCTTCACCTTCACGCAGGTGCCAATGCTTATGCGGCACGGGCTAGATGTCGGCGAGAATAGCGAAGCCGACGACACCCCGCCGCCGGGGTGATCACGCCCCGACCGCTGCCTCGGGCGACGTGTTCCCGCGACAGAACCAACGGATGGCAAGCCCGATCGCTAGCAAGACCAAGATCCACGCGCTTGTCTCCAGACCGGTGCCATAGGTCGCGTAGCCGATGAAGAGGATGCCGATCGCCAGCACAGGCAATCGCGCGATTACGCGGTTCTCCTTCACTGCTGCGATTGCCCCGGTTAGATAGAAGATGAGAGCCCCGCCGCTCGTCATAAGCACCAGGAACTGGAACATGCCTGCAAGGCCACGCGAAAGATTGGCGAGAATCAGCAGCGTACATCCCACTCCGATCGCGACTACCCCCCAATGCGAAATGCCGTGCGTATTCGTGCGAGCAAACACTTGTGGCATTTCCCTGCGCAGAGCCATACCATAACTGCATTCGGTGCCGAGCAGGATCAGGCCGTTGTTGCAGCCTGTCACGCTGATAAAGATACACACCGCCATAAGCGTGCCGGTTACCGAACCGAAATAGCCGCCGAGAAAGTCCGAGAATGGAGACGTCGAGCCAGCAGTGTCCTGCCAAGGCACGAGCAGCACCATGGCTGTGGTCGCGAGAATATACAGCGTGAGAACCAGCCCGGGCCCACCGATCATCGCCAGAGGAATGTTTCGCTTGGGATTGCGGATTTTCGCGACGGGAATGCTGGCGGCTTCAAATCCGAGCAACGGGAACAGCGTCAACGCAACCGCAACCGAGATATTGTTCAGACTGACCTCGGCCGGAGCCATTTGCTGAATTTCGGCGCCGCCCGCCCATGCGCCCACGAATACGCATGCAACGAGGACCAACGGAATCAGCTTGATCAACACCGTGATCACCTGAACGCTTCCCACCGACCGGACACCGCGAAGGTTCACGCCTACCAGCGTCCATAAGAGTATCAGGGCAAAGGTGACGCTGACCTGCTGGCTTTGGGTGTCGAACAAGAGGTCGGCAAGGATCGATCCGCCCATCAACGACAGGGCTGAGATCGAGGTGAATCCGATGATCCAATAGGCGAATATCCCGACAAAAGCGGGCAGCTCACCGATCACCCGTTCGACATTGTGTTGCACACCTTCGCCCGTCCCGTCCATCAGGTAACGAAAGGTCATGGCGAGGCACAGGGCCCCTGCCCCGCTGATCAGCCAGCCGAGCGTGCTGTTCCAGCCCAGTGGCGCCAGCGAAGATGGAAGGAAGAATATCCCTGCCCCGACCATCGTGCCGATGACGAGCGCGATGCTCATCAGCGGGCCCATGCCCGCATCCTGCTTCGGTGAATTCATGCTGTCCCCCCAATGCCCGCGAATGATGCGTGCGTGGGGAGAGACTATGTCAGTGCAACAGAACGGTCAAATCTCGACCTGGCTCCCCAGTTCAACCACGCGGTTGGTGGGGAGCCGGAAGAATTCCATCGGCGTCGCGGCGTTGCGCATCATCCACGCGAACAGCTTTTCGCGCCAGATCATCATTCCGGGATTGTCTGCAGTCAGCAGTGTCTGGCGGCTCAGGAAGAAGCTCGTTTGCATCATGTCGAACGGGCCGCCGCACATCTCACGGCTGGCAAGTGCCTTGGGCACGTCAGTCTCTTCCATAAACCCGTAATGCAGAATCACGCGGAAGAACCCGTCGCCCAGCTCCATGATCTCGCACCGTTCGGATGGATCGATATAGGGAACGTCGCTGATCTGCACGGTCAGCACCACAATGCGCTCATGCAGAACCTTGTTGTGCTTAATGTTATGGAGCAGCGCGGAGGGCGTGCCACTGCTTCCCGAATTCATGAATATTGCTGTCCCGGGGACCCGGGCGCTGCTGGATCTCGCTGACTTCGCGAAGATATCGAGCGGAAGGCTCATCTCCGTCATGCGCGACCGCATGAGCTTTCGTCCCTTCGCCCAAGTTGTGAGGATGGTGAAGGCAATCGCCCCGATCATCAGCGGGAACCAGCCGCCATCCTCGAACTTGGTCAGGTTTGCAGCGAAATAGGCCCCGTCGATTATCAGGAAGAACAGCACCACCGGAATCGCAACCCATTTGGGCCATTTCCATACTCCGATAAACAGCACCGCCATCAGTAACGTATCGATAGTCACCGCCCCCGTCACCGCAATGCCATAGGCGCTGGCAAGGTTGGACGAGTTCTGGAATGTCAGGACCAGAATGATCACCGCGCACATCAACGCCCAGTTGATCACCGGAATGTAGATCTGGCCCGAATGCTCATCCGATGTGTGGCGGATTGAAAGGCGCGGCACGAAACCAAGCTGGATCGCTTGATGGGTGATGCTGAACGCGCCGCTGATCACCGCCTGGCTGGCGATAAAAGTCGCGCAGGTGGCAAGGATCACCAACGGCAAGCGGTATGCCTCGTCGGCAAGGAAGAAGAACGGGCTCATGATCGCCTCTTCGGCAGCCGCAGGCGGCAGGCCGAGGATCATGGCGCCCTGCCCGAAATAGTTGAGCAGTAGGCACGGCATTACAAAGCCGAACCAGCTAAGCTTCATCGGACCGCGACCGAAATGGCCCATATCTGAATAGAGCGCTTCCGCACCCGTCACGGCCAACACGACCGAGCCAAGGGCAAGGAAGGCAAACACCTTTTCCTCCAGGAAGAACTGCACCGCATACCACGGGTTGAGCGCCCACAGAATTTCCGGAGTATTGAATATCTGCCCAATGCCGAGAACAGCAATCACCGAAAAATAGATGATCATGACAGGGGCAAACATGGCGCCCACCTTTGCCGTGCCGCGCTGTTGCAGCACGAACAGACCCACCAGCAAAACAAGCGCAATCGGGATCACGTAGGGCTGCAATCCCCTGTCGACGACAGTCAAGCCCTCCACGGCGGAAAGCACCGAAATCGCGGGCGTGATCATGCTGTCGCCATAGAATAGCGCAGTTGCCGCCACGCCCAACAGCACGATCAGCCAGCCATAATTGCTCTTGCCGATACTGCGCGACAACAGCGCTACAAGCGCGAGGCTGCCGCCCTGCCCGTTATTGTCGGCGCGCATCAGGATCGTCACATACTGAATGGCCACAATCAGTGTCATCGACCAGAAAATCAGGCTGACCACGCCAAGAACGTGCAGCTGGTCGATCGGCATCTCGTGCGCCCCGCGGAAAGTCTCACGGAAAGCATAAAGCGGGCTCGTACCGATATCGCCAAAGACGATACCGATAGCACCGGCCGCCAACTTTAGCTTGGCAGAGTCACGGTCTTGTGTGGCTGCGCTCATATGGATTTGTGGCCCAATTCGCTTAATCGCTGCTTTGGCGAAGCGCGCGCCCTAGCAGTGCGGGCGAGTCGCCGCAATGCTGCACCGCACAAGCGGTGCTATTCAACACCGTCTTGCTGTGGGTTTGCATCCAATGCGCCCATCGCGCCGAGCATATTGTCGAGCCGCGCCAAACGTTCTTCCAGCCCGGCTCGGCCGACCGCATCTTCCGGCGCGGCATTCAAAGCTTCGCGCCAGATCTGCCGCGCTTCCATCAGGCGCCCTTGCCGCACCAGGGAGACGCCAAGAAAATAGCTGGGCGCGATGTGATCAGGACGCAACATCGCGGCGTTCCGGTAGGCATAAAGCGCGGGTGAAGTCAGCGTGCCATCAGCGTGTTCGGCCAGCGCATTGCCTTGCGCAATCCACGCCTCGAAGTCCTGTGAATTGGCGCTGGTGATACCGGCCAGGATCGTCGCGGCGTCAACGTACCGACCGCGCTGGGCGTAAGCATCTGCTGTAAACAGTGCGTCTGCACGACTACGCTCGCTATCGCCGATAAACTCCCGCCGTGCTGCGACGATATCGAATTCGTTTGCGACATTCTCCGCCCCGCTGGATTTGGGCACGGATTCGAGACCGGGACTCGCCTGAACGGCGTAACCGACAAGGCCGAAAGCAAGGGCAGCGGCCAAACTCGTCCAAAGTGGTTTCCCGATGCGGAAAAGCAAGACAGCAAAGCCGAAACAGATCGCCGCGAGCAGGATGGCCATGACCCAAATCACTCGCGTGCCCTCCCAACCCGGCGCAGCAAGACGATTAAAGCGATCAGCACGAGAATGCCCGGCAACACGAATAACGGCCAGGTCGTTGCACTCATCTCCGGCTCGTAGCTGATATAATCGCCATAGCGCGAAATCAGGTAGGCGCGGACTTCTTCCGGACTTTCGCCCGCCGCAATGCGGCTGCGCACCTGATGCCGCATGTCCCCTGCCACCGGCGCATCACTGTCGGCGATGGACTGGCTCTGGCACTGCAGGCAGCGCAAAGTGTGCATCAGTTCACGCGCGATTTCTTCCTGCGCCGGGTCTTCCAGCTGGGTGTAGGCATAGGGTGCGGGAGGCATGTTGGACTGCGCGTTAAGGGGGGTAGCGATCAACGCCAAGACCACCATCAACACGCAAACGAATGCCGGAATGGCGTGCAGCGATGCGTAAAGCCGAGGGAAATTCCAGCGTTCGCTGGAATGACGGAAAATATTGCGAATCAAAACCCGCTCCCCGCCTTGCGCAATTCTTCAAGCAGCATCGGCACATCACCCTCCGCAACTATGCCGATATGCTGGTAAGTGATGCGGCCATTGCCATCGATTACGAATGTCTCCGGCACGCCCGATGCACCGAGTGCGAACTGCGTTTCAGAAATGTCGTCACGCCCGATGCGGGTAAACGGGTTGCCGTAAATCGCGAGAAACTGGGCAACGTCTTCCTCGCGGTCTCGCAACGCAACTGCGTGAATTGTCGCTCCGTTCCGCTCAAGGGCATCGAGTTGCGGCGCTTCGACACGGCACGGAATGCACCAACTGCCGAACAGGTTGAGCAGTGCAGGCTTTCCATTGGCGAAATCCGCAGAAGAAAGGCCCGGACGGTCAGCGAATGCCGGCTCCAGGTCGAATTCCGGCAATTGTTGTCCCACCATTGCGCTCCGAACGAAATCGTCTTTGGGCTGCGAAAGCTGGTAGGCGAACAAGGCAAAAAGCGATCCGGCAACCGCGACGATGATCCAGAGCGTGATGCGCAGCTGCTTCATACTGTCACCTCGGCATACTCTTCCTCGGCATCACTGCCCTGACGACGTCGTCGCAGATCGCTTGCCACGCGGCCGATCAATGCAAGGCCACCTCCAAGCGCAATCAGCAATCCTCCGAACCAGATAAAGGTCACAAACGGCTTCCACCACAACCGCAGTTGCCAGCGGCCATCCTCACCCTGGTTTCCAACTGCAAGGTAAAGCTGGCCGTTCCAGCGGGTAAGCAGTGCAACCTCGCTCGTCTCCATTACAGGGGTCCAGAAGTTGCGCGATTGCGGATGTGCTTCCTGCCCCGGACCGCCTTCATAAAACATGGTGAGATTAGCCTGCATCGCCGTCCAGTTTGGGCCTGCAACAGCGTTTACGGTCTCCAGCTGTCCGGTCCATGGACCGACTTCAACGACATCGCCGACATTTGCTGCTACCAGCCGCTCTTCCTGGAATGCAGTATCCGCTGCCATACCGAACATGGCGACCGCGATCCCGAAATGCGCGATGCACATGCCCCAAATGGCAAGCGGCGTGCGACGCAGCGAACGGCCGAAGAGTGGTGCAAAGCTGGCCACAGCTACACCAGCTGCCAGCGCAAGGCCGAGGAAGGGGAGCAAGTCGATATCCTCGTAGAAGATCGAGCGGATAAGCACCGTAACCATGACGGCCCCAACCAGCGCCAGTGGCTCTTTGATACGCCCGGCTTTGTCGCTTTTCCATCGTAGCAACGGGCCAACCATAAGAACCAACATCATGGGCAGGAAAAAAATCGCGCTCACCGGATTGAAGTATGGCGGGCCGACTGACACTCGCACATCAAATGCTTCGGTCAAGAGCGGATAGAGCGTGCCGATCAGCACCACGCCGAGGATGGCGGTAAGACCGACATTGTTCACCACCAACGCGCCTTCGCGGCTCATCACGCTGAAGCGCTCGCCTTCGGCAATCGTGCTGGCGCGCAAGGCGAACAGGACCAGCGCACCGCCGATATAGAGCACGAGCAGCGCGAGGATGAAGCTCCCGCGTTCAGGATCAACCGCAAAAGCATGGACGGAAGTGAGGATACCCGAGCGAACGAGAAACGTGCCAACCATGCTCATCGAGAAAGCAACTACGCCGAGCATGATAGTCCACGTTCTGAGCGCGTCGCGAGCGGCCAGGACACTGGCCGAATGTAGCAAAGCAGTCGCGGCCAACCACGGCATCAGCGAGGCATTCTCCACCGGATCCCAAAACCACCATCCGCCCCAGCCGAGCTCATAATAGGCCCAATAGGAACCTGCCGTGATGCCGATAGTGAGGAAAATCCACGCTGCCAGTACCCAGGGACGCATCACTCGCGCAAAATCGGGGGTCACATTGCGGGTAAGCAGCGCGCCCAGAGCAAAGCTAAAGGCTATCGAAAGACCGACATATCCAATGTAAAGCGTGGGTGGATGGAAGGCGAGGCCGACATCCTGCAAGAGCGGGTTAAGGCCATTGCCTTCAGGCGGAATTTCGGTGAGCCGCTCGAACGGGTTTGAGCTGAGTAGCAAGAAAGCATAGAAGCCAAGACCGACGAAGCTTTGCGCAGCGAGCGTCGCCATCATCGTCTTTTCCGGCAAGCGGCGTTCGATAAAGGCAATCGCGCCCCCGGCAAGCGCCATCACCGTGATCCACAGCAGCATCGATCCTTCGTGATTGCCCCATGCCCCGGAGAGCTTGAAGATAAGGGGCTTCATCGAATGCGAATTGGTGGCGACCAGTTTCACCGACAGATCGGTGATGACGAATACATAGAGCAGACAAAGAAAGGCGATGGCGCAAAGAACGGCCTGCAAGGCCGCTGCGGGGCGTGCCAGAAGCGCGATTTCCGCACCTTCGTTTCTTACGCCAACAAATCCCGCAATCAACTGCAACGCAGCCAGCGCCGCCGCGAGCCACAGGGCCGCAAGGCCGATCTCCGGGATCACTCGACCGTGTCCTGCAATTCGGCGCGAATTTCCTCGGTGCTCATGCCTTCAAGCTCGCGAGGCATATAATTCTCATCATGCTTTGCAAGCAGTGTATCGGCAACAAACACGCCTTGCGCGTTCAGCCTGCCATCGGCGACTACGCCCGACCCTTCGACGAATAGATCGGGTTTGATCCCGGTATAAACCGCCTGTACGCGCTCTCCATCGCCAGTCACGACAAATTCGACAGTCACCCCGTCATCCTGCATCTGCATCGAGCCCATTTCGACCATGCCGCCAAGGCGAATAGCCTGCCCGGCAGCCGGAGGATCGGCAGCGATATCTGCCGGCATGTAGAAATAATTCGCCTGCCCACGCAACGCCACCATTGCCAACAGTGTCGCACCGATCAGTGCGGCGACCGCGAGGACGATCAGCACGAGCCGCTGGTGCTTGGGTTTCAGCCCGCTGCTCATTTGCCTTTCACCTTGTCCCGCCGCGCCTCTGCCTTGCGCATGGCGAACCAGCTTTGGCCGACCAGAAGCAGAGTCGAAACAATCGTCACGACGAAGGCGGCGTAGACGAAAATCATCTGGTCGAGCGCTTCTCTCAAAACGTAGCCTCCGCCGTCTTCAATTCGGCTTTCTGCGCCATGCGCCGCAATCGCGCTTCGGCCTGAATGTCAGCCAGGATAGTCCGCATCCGCGCCAGGACGACGCCGCCAAACAGCAGGGAAAAGCCAACCACAGCAGCAAGAAGCGGTACAAGGAACACGCCATCGATAGCGCTACCGCCCGTGGTAATGCTGGGAGGCTGATGCAATGAGTTCCACCACACGACAGAACGGTTGATAATCGGCACGTTGATCGCGCCCACAAGGCCAAAGATCGCGGCGATGCGGGAACTCTGCCCCTCCCGCGCCAGCGAACCGGACAACGCGATATAACCAAGATAAAGGAACAACAGCACGAGCATGGAGGTCAATCGGCCGTCCCATACCCACCAGGTACCCCAGGTCGGGCGCCCCCAGATCGATCCGGTGGCAAGGCAGATGAAAGTAAAAACCGCCCCCGGCACCGCTGCTGCACGCGCCGCGATAGCGGCAAGCGGATGCCTCCAGACAAGCTCCACAAGGCTGGCAATTGCAATCGCCGTCCAACCGCCCATGCCCAGCCAAGCCGCAGGCACGTGGACGAAAAGGATGCGCACCGTTTCACCCATCAGGCGATCAGGCGGCACGTTGTAGAAGCCCCACAGCATTGCACCGCCGGACAGTAAAAGACCGGAAACAAGGAGCAGTGGCGTCAGCCACTTGGCGATCCTCAGGAAGCGGGTAGGATTGGCGTAGAGATGCATGTGTGTCGTTTACGATCCGTCGGCTACATCAATGGCAGTTGCAACGCGCGGCGGCAAGACAAACCGAAGTCCGTCTATTACCCGTACAAACATCGACTTATCCTCGCCCGATCAACTCGCGCGCCATGGCATCTGCAACTTCGTTAGACGGACGGCCTTCGGCCTCGCTCTTGTCCCAGATCGATTGCAGCCGACCGGGAATCTGCTCTATGCGATCGTTGACTGCGGCGACGTCGCAATCCTCGCCTTTCTGGCGGCAGATATATTCCCAACTGACATTGATGATGCCACCGGCATTGATGACGTAATCGGGTGCATAAAGGATCCCGCGATCATGTAGCTGCTGGCCGTGATGCGGGCGGGCGAGCTGGTTGTTCGCACCGCCTGCGACGATAGCGCAACGCAATGCAGCGATGCTCTCGTCATTCAATACAGCACCGAGCGCATTGGGGCTGAGCACATCACACTCGATCGACATGATGTCTTCGACCGCAATCGCTTCGCCCCCGGTTTCGTCCGCCAGGGCTTGAGCGCGAGCGGAATCGATATCGGCAAGGATCAGCTTCGCGCCGTCCTTGGCCAGCAAGCGCGCGACGCCACCTCCGACAGAGCCACAGCCTTGCACGGCTACGCGAACGCCTTCGACGCTGCCTTTTCCCAACTTGTAAGCAATGGCAGCCTTGATGCCGAGATAGATGCCATATGCCGTATAAGGCCCAGGATCGCCACCGGCATCGCCTTCTTCTGCCGGAAGGCCACACACGTGGCTTGTGCGTTCGGCCACAGCGACCATGTCCGCAACGCTGGCGCCGACATCTTCAGCAGTCACGTACTGGCCGCCCATCGCTTCGACAGCATCGCCAAAGGCGTGGAGCATTTCCTGTGTCTTGGTGCCGTGCTTGTCGAGCACCACAACAGCCTTGCCTCCACCAATCGGCAAGCCTGCCATGGCATTCTTGTAGCTCATCCCGCGAGACAGGCGGAGCGCATCGCGCATAGCGCCTTCGGGGTCTTCATAATGCCAGAAACGGGTACCACCGGCGCCAGGCCCCAGATGGGTGGAATGAAGGGCGATAATCGCTGTGAGCCCGCTCTGGCGATCGTGAACCACTTCGACGCGCTCATGCTCGTCCCAATCGGCTTCATTCCACAAAGCTGGCATAATCGCCCCTCATCACCTTCGGTTTTCGGCAGTTGCGAGAGGGAAATGGGGCGATCGAGGGGTCTCGAACCCCCGACCTCCGGTACCACAAACCGGCGCTCTAACCATCTGAGCTACGATCGCCACATCATACGCAAGCGCATGCCAAGACACGCGGCTTTACGGTCCTGCGCCCGCCGGTCAAGCGGCTTTGGGCGCGGGCGGGAGCCTGTTGCACAAGTCGCTTTTCAAGCAAAGCAAAAAGTGCGTCAGCAGCCCGATTACGAAAGATTATTACGCGCCCTTTTCGCGTCGCGCTCGCCGCTCTATGCCAAGGCATGGCGAATCCGAGCGCGAATCCCGATCTGGGCCCCGGCGAGACCAGCGCAGAGCTCTTGCTGCGTCACCAGGGTGTGCGCCGCGTCCCCTCGACCCGGGCGATCCTGCTCGATTGCCCGCATTTCCTGCCGCCTGACCTGTGCACCGAGCTTGTGCGCCTGATCGACAAGGACCGCCGCCCATCGACCATCGCCGACGCGAACGACGACAACTACTTCCGCACCAGCGAGACCTGCGATCTGGAGGCCGATGAACCCGCGGTGCTGGACCTGGAGCAGCGGCTCTTCGCCTTGAACGGAATCGACCCCGCGCATGGTGAGCCCGTGCAGGGGCAGCGCTACGCCGTAGGGCAGGAGTTCAAGGCACACACCGACTATTTCGAGCCTAACGGCGCTGACTTCCGGAAATTCTGCGCGGTTTCGGGCAACCGGACGTGGACCTTTATGATCTATCTCAACCATGTCGAAGCCGGCGGCGCGACCCGGTTCAAGGTGCTTAAGAAGATATTCCAGCCCGAGGTCGGCAAACTGGTGTGCTGGGACAACCACCGTGAAGACGGTTCACTCAATCCCGCAACGCTTCATCACGGGATGAAGGTGCGCAAAGGGACGAAGTACGTGATTACGAAGTGGTATCGCGAAAGGCCGTGGGGGTGAGGCGATGAGCACACAAGAAACAGGCGGATGCCATTGCGGCGCAGTGCGGTTTTCGTTTGCGATGCCCGAAGAACCGCTGATCCGGCGATGCAATTGCTCGATCTGCGCGATGAAGGGCATCGTGATGCTCGATATTCCGAAGTCCGATGTCGAAGTGACGCAGGGGCAGGATATGCTCTCCACCTACATGTTCGGATCGGGCGTGGCGAAGCACCACTTCTGCTCGAAATGCGGCATCCATGTGCTGCAGGAATTACGCTCTGAGCCGGATAATGTCGCGGTCAGCTATGCCTGTATTGACGGGCGCTCGATCTATGATCTGGACGAATGCCTCGTCTTCGACGGACAGAACCATCCGGAGGATACCGGCCAGTACCAATATATCGGCGTTCTGAAGTACAAAAAGCTGGTCGACTAACGGCGTCCGTGCCCACGTTTCGCAGCGTGCCATTTGCGCCAGA
The DNA here is from genome assembly GCA_964422435.1 of uncultured Sphingomonadaceae bacterium. Lineage (GTDB taxonomy): Bacteria > Pseudomonadota > Alphaproteobacteria > Sphingomonadales > Sphingomonadaceae > Alteraurantiacibacter. The sequence goes on along the minus strand of CAYRBB010000016.1, from coordinate 24,961 downwards.
GCCCCGCACATAATATGACCTTGCTTGGTCGCATTAGCAGGAGGGGACAATGCTTCGACTTATCAAGGCCGCACTTGTGGCCGTTATCGGCTTTCACGCACTCATTTACGCGCTACAAAATGTGGCGAATATCGAAGCGGCGCATGGATCGCTGCTCTACGTGATTTCCGGCGCAGACCAGGAAGTCTACCCGGCGACCCTGTTTTTCAAGAGCGCCAATCCGGCTCTGGCATGGCTCGCTCTTGCCATCGTGCTGCTGGGCGAATTCACCGTCGCTGCATTCGGCTTGAAAGGCGGTTGGGACCTGTTTGCCGCGCGCAAGGAGAGTGCAGAAGCGTTTCATGCCGCCAAACGCAGTGGTGCGCTTGCCGCCGGATTCGCGCTTCTGACTTGGTTCGGCCTGTTCATGACGATTGGCTCTGCCTTTTTCCAGATGTGGCAGAACGCTGTGGGTGACGGATCGCTCAAAGGCGCTTTCATGTTCGCCATGGCTTCCGCCGTGACGATGCTGTTCGTCTACCACACGCCGGACGACTGATTGGCAGAATCAAAAAGGGCGGCCCCGCAGGACCGCCCTTTTGAAAGTGGCTATTGGCGCGCTTAGTCGGCCTTCTTGCCGCCCAGCTTGATGCCGCCGAAACGCTGGTTGAACTTGGCAACACGGCCACCATCCTGAATGCGCTGCGGACCGCCCGTCCATGCCGGGTGGCTGGTCGGATCGATTTCGAGGTTCATGGTGTCGCCTTCCTTGCCCCACGTGCTGCGGGTCTGGAATTCGGTGCCATCGGTCATCTTGACCGTGATCATGTGGTAATCGGGATGCGTATCAGCCTTCATGGCGTATGTCCTTTTGAGCAATTGCCCGGTTCCGACCGGACGTGCTGTTGTCGGGGAAGCCGCGCGGATAGTTGGAATCGCGCTCGAATGCAACCCAAGATTGTTTGCTTTGCGAAGCCGCCTCCGCAGCTTCGTCCTCGCTAGACGCGCTCCGCTTCGCTGCGGGCGGGCGGTCGCCCTAGGTCGTGCGCTAGTCGCGCCCGATTCCAGCACACGATAGCCACCATGCCGCGGAGCTCGCTCGGCACCTTAGCCGAGGGCAAGCGCGAACGCGCGCCCGCAGCGGGCGCAGCTTGCTGCGCATCTAGCGAGGACGATCCGGCGGATGCCGGATCGAAAGTCAAGAAGGCGGATCGGCGATCATCGCGGTGAAGTTCACTTCACAGGTGACCTTGCCGTCAACGCTCGCCTTGCCTTCGAACTTGCAGATCTTGCTGCGTTGCTGGGTGAAGACAACGTCGAGCTTGAGCAGGCAGCCCGGCTCAACCGGAGCGCGGAACTTCGCGTTCTCGATCGCCATGAAATAGACGAGCTTGCCGCTCTCGGCCAAGTCCATCGTCTCGATGCCGAGGATACCTGCAGCCTGCGCCAGTGCCTCGATCTGCAACACACCGGGCATGATCGGGCGCCCCGGAAAGTGGCCCTGGAAGAAGCTTTCGTTGAAACTTACCGCCTTGATGGCCGTAATCCGCTCCCCCTTCACTATCTCTTCGACCCGGTCGACGAGCAGCATGGGATAGCGGTGCGGCAGAGCCTTGAGCACGCGCGTGATGTCGTAAGTTTCGCTCATGGCCCTGCCCCGGCTACCGTGGTTTAGCGGCCGGTCGAAGCGGGCTGCGCGGCAGGCTGCTGCTGACCGCTTTCGGCTTGCAACGCAGCCTGCTGTTCACGCAAGTCGCGCGGCAGCCATCCCTGCGGCGGGACGAGCTGTGCCGAGGGGATCAGCGTGTTCAGCTGATCGAGCACAGCTTGGTTGAGGTTGTGATTGGGTTCAGCGAAAAGAACGGTGTCCGGGCTGATCACCATGGTGATACCCTGTCCGCGAGCAGCGTTTTCGATGGCTGTGCCCAGCTGTTCCTGGATTTGCTCTTCAACATAGGCCTGGCTCAGCGCGACCGGAGCGAGGATCTGCTGCAATTCGGCCTGACCGGTTTGCTGAAGCCGCTGGATCTGCGCGGCCTGCTGTTGCAGCGCTGCCTGATCGGCGTCCGGCTGCGCGCGCGCGGTATTGAATGCGGTGATCAACGGGTCGATCTGCGCCTGCAAGGCTGCACGGCGGGTTTCGGCCTGCTGCAGCTGCGCGGCATAGGTAGTCTGACGCTGCGTTTGCGCAGTCTGGTAAGCGTTCGAATTCACGATGATGGCGGGCACGTTCACCACTGCCACACGCTCATTGCTCTGCGCCATCGCGGGCGTCGCAACGGCGGGCACGGTAATTGCTGTCGCAGCGAGAACGGCTGCAAGAGCCGGTTTGATGAAAGTCTTCATTAGAATTGTGTTCCTACATTGAACGTAAAGAGTTTGGTTTCGTCGCCACGCTCTTTCAGAAGAGTGGTGGCCACGTCGATCCGGAACGGACCGAAGGGTGAATTCCAGTTGACACCCACGCCCACTGTCACACGCGGACTGGGCGTATCGCCGAGGAATTCTTCGGTGAATGGCGGAAGCTGTGTGCCAACCGGCTGGTTGAACGAGCCATCTGGCGCGATCGGGGCAGTGACAAGTGTGCTGCCAGTAATGTCGCCATTGGCATCGCGAACGAACTGCTGGAACAGCTCGTTGCCATCACCATCACGCTGCGGGATGAATAAGCCATCGGGCAGTGGGCTCTGGGTCAACTGCGGGTTCGCAACACTGAAAACCGAGCCGACATCCAGGAAGACCGAAGGACGCAGGCCCAACTCGCGGGCGCCTGATCCAAGTGGAATCTCGATTTCCGCACGGGCGAGGTAATAGGCGTTGCCGCCAAGAGCATCATCCTGCGTGCGATCGTCATCAATCGGGATCAGAACCTGCTCGCCATCTTCGCCGGGTTCGTAGAAACGGCGCACGACGCGTGGTCCAACTCCGCGGATATCAAAGCCGCGGATCTGCCCTTCACCAAGAAAGAAGCGTTCCGTAAGCAGTACGCCTTCATCGCCATAGCCATAAATATAACCACCCTCGACCGAGAGCGACCCGATGAAGCCGCTGCCAAGGTTCCAATAGCGCGCCGCGTTGACACGAGCACGGACATACTGGGTGTCACCGCCAACGCCTGCGAAATCGAGCGAGAAGGTCGCAGCCGTACCGCGTGTGGGGCGCAGGCGGCTATCGAGCGAATTGTAATTGAGCGATACACCGAGGATCGATTGCAAACGATCGCCCAGCGCGTCACACAAGTAACGGCCTGCAAGCAAAGGTTCACACTGCGAAACGCCGTCGCCATCAAAATCGGCAAAAAACTGTTGTTCGTCGACAGTGATTTCCTGATAGTTCAGCGTGTAACGGCCCAGAAGGCTTATATATTCGCTGATCGGTACGCCGACACGCAGGCCCAAACCAGTGGTCGTTTGCTCATAGGTGGCTTGATCGCGGTCGAAAAAGCCATTGTTGAAATCCCGGCGGTAAATATCGAAGCCGACCGCGATATCGCGATCAAAGAGTTTGGGTTCGGTGAAGCTGATATTGGCCGATTGCGAGAAGCGCGAATAATTGACCGAAAGGCCCACCGTCTGGCCGCGACCGCGGAAGTTGTTCTGACGGACCGAACCACTGAAGATGAAGCTCTCGAGGCTGGAAAAACCGGCTGAGAGCGATAGCTCACCGGTCGGCTCTTCTTGCACATTGGCCTGCAGGATGATGCGGTCGGGCGAAGATCCCTCGACCTGCTCCACCTCGAAGTTCTCCTGGAAATAGCCCAGCGAATTGATTCGCGCGGTCGAGCGGCGCACCTGCAGGCTGCTGAAAGCATCACCTTCTGCAATACGGAATTCGCGGCGGATCACCTTGTCCTGCGTCAGAGTATTGCCATTGACTTCGATCGCTTCGATGTAGACGCGCGGCGCGTCTGCCACCGTGAAAGTGACGTCCATCGTCAGCTCTTCAGCATTCCGCGTGACACGCGGGCGCACGTCGGCAAAGGCATAGCCAAAGGCACCGGCAGTTTCAGCCAGCCCCTCTTCGACATCGTCGATCTGGGAAGAATTGAACCAGTCACCTTCTTCGATGGTGAGCTGTGCCGTGAGCGCCTCGCTCGAAAAGTCGCGCAGCTGGCTGACGACTTCGACGTCGCCCCAGCGATAACGTTCGCCCTCTTCCACCACATAGGTGATGATGAAATCGCGGCGATCAGGCGTCAGTTCGGCGACTGCCGAAACGATGCGAAAATCGGAATAGCCTTCATTAAGGTAGAATTCGCGCAGCAATTGCTGGTCATACGCCATGCGGTCCGGGTCATAGCTCGTGTTCGAGCTGAAGAAGGCGAACAAGCTGTCTTCGCGCGTGATCATCGCGCCGCGCAGCTCCCCGTCGGAGAACACTTCGTTGCCGATAATGTTGATCTGGCGGACCTTGGACTTCGGACCTTCCGAAATCTCGAATATCACATCCACGCGGTTCTGGTCGAGCATCACCATCTGCGGCTCGACCGTCGCGGCGAAACGACCCTGGCGTTTGTAGAGCTCGATAATGCGAGCCACGTCCGCGCGCACACGGCTGCGGGTAAAGATCTGGCGCGGCGAAAGGTTGATTTCCGGCAGGATCTCCTCGTTATCGACCCGCCGGTTCCCTTCGAGAATGATGCGGTTGATGATCGGGTTTTCGACCACACTGATCGTCATCGCGCCGGTGGCTTCGTTGAAGTCGATGCCAAAATCGGCGAACAGCTCGGTGGTCGCCAGATCGATCAGCGCCTGGTCGGCAGCGGCGGCGGAATATTCCATCCCCGGACGCAGCTGGATGTAGCTGACGATGGTTTCGGGCTCGAGACGCTGAGCGCCCGAAACGGCAATCGAACGAATGATATTCTGTTCGACAACGGGTGCAGGGGCGGATTCAGCCCGCTGCTGCGTGTCTTGCGGCGTCGCCGTACCGTCCTGAACCGGAGACGCACCATCCTGCGCTGCAACTGCGATAGGCAGTCCAGACAGCATGGTGCAACCCATCAGGGCTGCGGCATAATGCGATGCAGTGATTGTCCGTGTTTTGGAACCCATTATCCGTCCACTCTAGTCGACAACAGCGCCCCGATGATCAGCCCGAAAAGCCCAACCCCCTTGGGCCTCAACCCCGGTCGTCTTTTCTGGCCTATGACGCAAACTGCGCCCTTGCCCGATGCCGGCACGGCAATCAAGCGACCATCCGGGATTTCACGCTGAAACCGTCACCTTTCCCCGCCTAGCTGCCGAATATCGGTAGTTTGGCAATGTCAATAAACGTCACGAACACCATCAACGCCAAGACAACGGCGACACCGGCGCGGAACGCAAGCTCCTGACTGCGGGGACTGGCTGGTTTGCGGCGGATAGCCTCGACCGCGTAAAAAGCCAGGTGCCCACCGTCGAGCGCGGGGATTGGCAGGAGGTTAATGAATGCCAAGTTAATTGAGATGAGCGCGGCGAAACTCGTGAATTCGAGCCAACCTAGCGAGAGGCGTTCACCCGAAACTTTGGCAATCGTGATGGGGCCGCCAAGCTCTTCCACAGAGCGTTCTCCCACGACAATCTGCTTGATACCAAGCATGATGACTTCGAACATCCGGCCGGTCTCTGTCATCGCTTCACCCACGGCTTGAACTGGCCCGACAGGTTCGAACGTGCGGGTGACCTCGGCGGGGCTGAAACCCAACAAGCCGACTATGGATTTGTTTCCGAACTCATCTGCCAGTTCTTCAGGACGCGATGTGACCGGAATTGTGAACGTGGTGTCATCTCTCTCAACTGTAACATCGAATGTCCGCGTGGGATGAACCATCACGGTCTCGCGAAGTTGGAAGAAATCCAGCATTTCTTCACCATCAAGGGCGATAATTCGATCGCCAATTCGCAGCCCCGCATCCTCAACAGCGGAATTTTCTCCGAATCCTCCAATGATATTTTCCTGACTCGGATCAGCAGGAATTGGCTTTCCTATCATCATGAAAAAGGCCGCGAAAATAACGATAGCGACAAGTATATTTGTCACCGGCCCCGCCGCGACGATCAGCGATTTTTGCCAAAGCGGTTTGGTCTGGAAATGATCGGGTTCGCCCGGATTGTTGGGGTCGGGCACGCTCGCCGGGTTCATGTCCCCCTTGAACTGGACATAACCGCCAAAGGGGAGCGCGGAGAGCTTCCACCGCGTACCACGCTTATCGGTAAACCCAGCCAGCTCCTTGCCGAAACCGACCGAGAACGCTTCTGCGCCCACGCCGAAAAAGCGACCGACAAGGTAATGCCCCAGCTCGTGCAAGACCACGAGCGGGCCAAGCATCAGCAGGAAGCCGGCAATGTACATCCACCAGGGCAGCGACGTAATATCCAAGTCAGGCAAGCTCCATCACTTCGTTCGCGCGCGCCCGCGCCTCGGCATCGACGGCCAGCACGGCCTCGAGATCCTGCGGCGCTGCGGGCGCGTATGTTTCGAGAGTTCTCGCCACAATTGCCGAAATTTGGGTGAACCTGATCTGACCGTCAAGGAATGCGGCCACGGCAACCTCGTTTGCGGCGTTGAGTACGGCAGGCGCCCCGCCCCCGGCATAGACCGCTTCACGCGCCAGCCTGGTCGAAGGAAAGCGCTCTTCATCGGGCGCGAAAAAGGTGAGTTCCCCGATGGTTGCGAGATCGAGCGGCTTGCACGCCGTGTCCATCCGCTTGGGATAAGCGAGCGTGGAGGCAATCGGCACGCGCATATCGCTCGGCCCGAGCTGGGCGAGCGTCGATCCGTCGCGGTATTCGACCATCGAGTGGATCACGCTTTGCGGGTGGACGATGATGCGTAAGCGATCCAGCCCGACGGGAAAAAGGTGATGCGCCTCGATAAATTCGAGGCCCTTGTTGAACATTGTTGCGCTGTCGACGCTGATCTTCGCCCCCATGCTCCAGTTCGGATGCGCTATGGCCTGCCCGGGAGTGACTGCGTCCAGTTCTGCCAGCGTTTTGGTGCGGAGTGGGCCGCCGCTCCCGGTGAGCGTAATCCAGCGCACTTCATCAATGTCGTTGCCCTGCAGACACTGGAAGATCGCATTGTGTTCGGAATCGACCGGTAACAGCGTTGTGCCATGCTCGGCAACTTTCGCCGTCATGACGTCACCCGCCGAAACAAGTGCTTCCTTGTTGGCGAGCGCCACGGTTTTGCCCTGCTCTATCGCAGCCATTGTCGGTGCAAGTCCCGCGCAGCCCACGATAGCGGCAACGGTCAGGTCCGCCGGGCGACGCGCCGCCTCTTTCAGCGCCTCGGCGCCACCCGCGCTCTCAATGGCAGTGCCCGACAAATACTCGCGCAATTCTGCCAGGCAGCGCTCATCACCGACGACCGCTATTTCCGCATCGAACTCGATAGCCAGCTTGGCCAGCTTCTCCGCCGAGCAATTGGCACTGAGCGCCACCACATCCCAAGCCTCCCGATGCGAACGAATAAGATCGAGCGTGCTGTCGCCGATGGAGCCGGTGGCGCCGAAAATGGAAATCGAGCGGGTCATGGGTGTACGTGATACCATAATTGAGCCGATACAATGGCAACAGGCAGCAGCCCGTCAACCCGGTCAAGCACACCACCGTGTCCCGGGATCAGATTGCCCGAGTCCTTCACCGCCGCCCGGCGCTTGAGATAGCTCTCGAGGAAGTCGCCTGCTTGCGCCACGATAGCGAGCAGAGCGCCGATCGCAATGGCGGCAACCCCCATGGCCGAAAAAGCACGGTCACCGACATTCGAATAGAAGAAACCGAGGGAAACCAGTGCCGCCGCTGTTCCGCCCCCAGCCAGGCCCGCCCAAGTCTTAGAAGGGCTGATCTTGGGGGCGATCTTCGGCCCGCCAATGGCCCGGCCCGCAAAATAGGCCCCCGTATCTGTCGCGATCACAATTGCGACGATACCAATAACAACTGCCAGCGGGAGCACGATTAACGAGTATGCGGCCAGGGCGATGTAGGCAAATCCAAAAAGGATAATTGCTGCGTGTGCAATGGTGCCGGCGCCCAACCGTAAGGTGATGCGCCACAACTCGAATGCGCCGACCACGGCCACCAGGCCGACGAAGATCGTCCAAAAAATGCCGCCCAGCCATAGCGCGGCGCCCGCGATTGCTATCATCACGACAGCACTAGCGAGGCGTTTCGGCAAATCACTCGTGCGCACCCATAGCGGCACAGGCAGCGCCTTCTTGGCCAGCGCTTTGATCTTGTCACGCCGACGCTCGGGCTCCATCATATCGAAGTCTTCGTCTTCGGAATTAGCGCCCGCCATAGCGTCGCTCCCGGGTTGCGAAGTTCTCGCAGGCATCACGGAGATGCCGTTCGTCAAAATCTGGCCAGAGCAGATCGAGGAACAGCATTTCGGCGTAAGCAGCCTGCCACAGCAGGAAGTTGGACAGGCGCACTTCTCCACTCGTGCGGATCAGCAAGTCGAGCGGCGGCAGGTCAGCTGTGTAGAGGTGTTTTTCGATGGCGGCTGCATCAATTGTGCCCTCTTTCGCTGCCAGTTGCGCCGCACGCGCAATTTCCTGCTGTGCGCCGTAATTCAGTGCCACGGCCAGCGTGCGCTCGCCACCCTTGGTCCGCTCCAGCGCATCTTCGAGTCGTTCTACAATATCCGGTGCGAACGCACTGTAATCACCAATAATCTTAAGTCGCACCCGGCGATCGATCATGTCATTGAGGTTGGCTTCGATAAACCTGCGCATCAGGTTCATCAGGTCGGAGATTTCCTCCTCCTCGCGCTTCCAGTTCTCGCTGCTGAATGCATAGAGTGTCAGGCATTCGAGCCCCAACGTCTCGGCAGCTTGCACCACCTTCTTCACCGCATCACCGCCAGCCTTGTGTCCCATCGCCCGCGGCAACCCGCGCTTCTTCGCCCAGCGGCCATTACCGTCCATGATGATAGCGACATGGCGGGGATTGTTGGCGGCAGATGTCAAAGCCCCCTCCTCTGCAGAGGAGGGGGTTGGGGGTGGTTCCTGGCCAGAGCTACACAGGCGTGCCGAAACCACCCCTTGATCCCCTCCGTTGGTAAGGAGGGGAAAGAGGATTTTCGTGTCCTCACTGCGTCAGGATTTCCTGGACCTTTTTCTCGACCGCTTCATCCACGCTGGCGACATGGGCATCGGTCGCTTTCTGGACTTCATCCTCCAGACGCTTGCGCTCGTCTTCAGAGATTTCCTTCTTCTTCTCGTCTTCCTTCAGCGCTTCCATCCCGTCGCGGCGGACATTGCGAACGGCAACCTTCGCCTTCTCGCCATATTCGCCGGCAAGCTTGGCCAGCTCCTTGCGGCGTTCCTCGTTCAGGTCCGGCATGGGCAGGCGCACGGTCTGTCCGTCACTCATGGGATTGAGGCCGAGATTGGCCTTGGTAATGCCTTTCTCGACGGCCGCGACATTGGCCTTGTCCCACACTTGCACACTGAGCATACGTGGCTCCGGCGCGGATACGGTAGCGACCTGGTTCAGCGGCATCATGGCACCATAGACTTCGACAACGACCGGATCGAGCAACGCCGTGTTAGCGCGGCCCGTGCGCAGACCACCCAGATCGCCCTTCAGGCTCTCCACTGCACCGTCCATGCGGCGTTCGATGTCGCTCTTATCGTATTTCATCGCTTAATCCCTTTGCACGATCGTCTGTACGCCCTCGCCCGCCAGCACGCGAGCGACATTGCCCTTCTCTCGGATCGAAAAGACCACGAGCGGAATGTCGTTATCACGGCATAGCGCCACGGCAGAGGCGTCCATCACCTTAAGATTATCGGCCAGCACCTTGTCATAGCTGACTGTATCGAAGCGCTTGGCTTGTGGATTACGCTTGGGATCGCTGTCATACACACCGTCCACGCTGGTGCCCTTCAACAGCGCATCACAGCGCATCTCGGCAGCGCGCAAGGCAGCGCCGGAATCGGTGGTGAAATAGGGCGCGCCGACACCGGCCGCGAAAATCACAATACGGCCTTTTTCGAGGTGCCGCTCCGCCCGGCGACGGATAACGGGCTCGCAAACCTGATCCATCTGGATGGCGCTTTGCACCCGCGTATCAACGCCCAATTGCTCGAGCGCGCTCTGCATTGCCAGCGCGTTCATCACGGTCGCGAGCATGCCCATGTAATCGGCCTGCGCACGGTCCATGCCCTGCGCTGCGCCTGCCATGCCGCGAAAGATATTGCCACCGCCAATGACAAGACATATCTCAAGGCCCGTCTCCTTCGCCGCCTTCACCTCTTCGGCAAGACGCATAACGTAGGACGGGTCGATCCCGAACTCCTGCTCCCCCATCAACACCTCGCCCGAAAGCTTCAGCAGGATACGCTTGGTGTCGGGTAGCAGCATGTTCCGGATTGTCCTCTCGATCAACGTTTTGCGCGGCTTTAGAGTGAGAGAGGCCTGGTGCCAAGGGTTTGGCGCGCCTTATCCTTCCATCGCAGCAGCCCGGTATGATAACGTCAGAGCAATCAACCCAAGGAGGCCCCATGAAACCTGTAGTCCTGATCGCCCCCGTCCTGATGCTGGCTGCCTGTGGCGGTGATGCCGAACCTGCCGATGAGACCGCCATGGTCGACGGCGCTACCGAGAGTGCCAGCGCGGCGGTGGCCGATGCCGAAGCCGTTGCGCGCCGTGACAGCATGATCGCTACGTGGAGTGCCCAGTTCAGCCTGACGGAAGAGCAAGCTTCCTGTCTTGTCGACACAGTCGCATGGGAAAACCTCATTGCCGCAGAGCAATCTGCAGATACGGTCGAACAAATCACGGGATGCGGTGCCGATCCGGCAACTTTTGCCGGATACGGAACATGAGCGGCAATTTGCCCGGAGCTTGAACTCCATCCTCACCAGCGTCATACGTCGATGGAAAAGCATTGCCGTGGTACTGGCCGTCATCGTCATGTTGCTTGGCGGAAAGGCCTGGCACGATACAATGCGCGCGCCGGACGTTCTGCGCACGCAAGTGGTATTGCATGGCTATCCGGAGAACGCCGCGCCGGTAACCGCCGCGTTAATTTCCGACATCCATGTTGCCGGGCCGGATATGCCGCCCGAACGGCTCGATCGCATCGTCGAACAGATCAACGCGCTGGAGCCCGACATCGTGCTGATCGCGGGCGACTTGGTAAGCGAGAAGCGCACTGGAACGCATATATACACGCCCGAGCAGATCATCGGCCCGCTCGCCGGTCTCACCGCCCCGCTCGGCGTGGTGGTAGTCCCCGGCAATCACGATCACTGGTACGACTGGGAGGGTTTGCGCAGCGAGCTGCGATCGCGTGGCATCGTCACCCTTCAGAACGAGTCGGTGCAGGTCGGACCTTTGGCCATCGGCGGTGTGGATGATGCCTACACACGGCGGGACGATCTTTCGGCTGTCATCGACCAGATGCAAGACCTGCAAGGCGGTCGCCTTATCCTGACCCACAGCCCGGATATCACTCCGCAAGTTCCCGCCGATATCTCACTCACCCTCGCCGGCCACACCCATTGCGGCCAGATCAGCCTGCCCTTCATCGGTGCACCCGCCTATATGTCGGCCTACGACGACCGCTTTGCCTGCGGCGAAATTGTTGAAGGCGGAAAGACGATAATTGTTGGCGCGGGGCTTGGCACCAGCCTGCTGCCGATGCGCTTTGGCACGAGGTCGGAGATCTGGCTGGTGGAGCTAGGCAGCCAATGAAAAAGGCCGCCGGAGCGCGAACTCCGGCGGCCTTTTCTTTTCGCGTGTCGCTGGAAACGATCAGCCGCCGACGGCAGCAGCGACTTCTGCGGCGAAGTCGCTTTCTTCCTTTTCGATGCCTTCACCCAGCTGGAAGCGGACATAGTCGACCAGCTTGATGGTCGCGCCGGCTTCCTTGGCGGTGCGGGCGACGTGCTCTTCGACCGAAGCCTTGCCGTCCTTCACGAAGATCTGGCTCAGCAGCGCGTTTTCCTTGGCGTACTTACGCACATTGCCTTCCACGATCTTTTCCTGGACCTCGGCAGGCTTGCCGCTTTCGGCAGCCTTTTCCTGCGCAATGGCACGCTCGCGTGCGATCACGTCCGGATCGAGGCCGTCTGCGTCCAGAGCGAGCGGGAACATGGCAGCAGCGTGCTGTGCCACATCCTTGCCCAGTGCCTGCAGCACATCATCGCTCGCATCGCCTTCAAGCGCGACGAGCACACCGATCTTGCCGAGGCCATCGGCTGCGGCGTTGTGGATGTACGGCACCACGGCGCCCTGCGAGACCGAAACGGTCTTCATGCGGCGAACCTGCTGGTTCTCACCGATGGTGGCGACATTGTCGGTCAGCTTGTCAGCAACGGTGCCGCCGTCAGGGTAAGCGGCAGCCTTCAGCGCTTCGACATCGTCGCTACCCAGAGTCAGGGCAACGTCGGTCGTCTTGCGCACGAAGTCCTGGAACTTGTCGTTTTTGGCAACAAAGTCGGTTTCCGAGTTGACCTCAACGGCAACGCCCTTGGTGCCTTCGACAGCTACGCCGATGAGACCTTCTGCTGCAGTGCGGCTGGACTTCTTGGCGGCGGTGGCGAGGCCCTTGGCGCGCAGTGCATCGACTGCGGCTTCGATATCGCCATTGGCCTCTTCAAGCGCCTTTTTGGCGTCCATCATGCCCGCGCCGGTCTTCTCGCGCAGGGCTTTCACGTCGGATGCGGAAAATGCAGCCATTGTCTGTGATCCTTTTCAAATGATGCTTCAACGGAAGCGGCCCACCGGCCTAATGGGGGGATGTGACCGGCGCCGTGATCCGTATTTGTGACAGGAGGGCGACTGGGCCGCCCTCCCCGTCAGGAAAATCAGGGATAAACCCGATTATGCGTCGGCTTTTGCTTCTTCAGCAGCAGCTTCTACCGGCGGAGTATCCATCGCGCCGATGTCTGCACCCGAATCCACAACGCCTTCGCCCTTGCCGCTGCTCGCGGCCTGCGCGATGGCATCGCAATACAGACGCACAGCGCGGCTCGCATCGTCATTGCCGGGGATCGGGAAAGCGATGCCTTCGGGATCAACGTTGGTGTCGAGCACGGCGATCACGGGAATGCCAAGCACGTTGGCTTCCTTGATCGCGAGATCTTCCTTGTTGGCGTCGATCACGAACATCACGTCCGGAACGCCGCCCATGTCGCGGATGCCGCCGAGCGAGAGCTCCAGCTTGTCCTTCTTGCGAGTCAGCTGCAGCACTTCCTTCTTGGTGAGAAGGCTGGTGTCGCCAGCGAGCGTTTCTTCAAGGCTCTTGAGTTCGCGGATCGAGCCCGAGATTGTCTTCCAGTTGGTGAGCATGCCGCCCAGCCAGCGGTGGTTGACGAAGTGCTGGCCGCACGAACGCGCAGCCTGCGCGATCGGCTCCTGCGCCTGCCGCTTGGTGCCGACGAACAGCACCTTGCCGCCTGCACGGGCGGTCTGCTGCACGAAGTCGAGCGCGCGCGCGAACAGCGGCACGGTCTGCGACAGGTCGATAATGTGAACCCCGTTGCGGTCGCCGAAGATGTACGGCTTCATCCGCGGGTTCCAGCGGTGGGTCTGGTGGCCGAAGTGTGCTCCGGCCTCGATCAATTGCTGCATGGTGACGGTAGGTGCCGCCATAGGTAAATTCCTTTCCGGTTATGCCTCTGGAAAGCGGGGAACCGTCCTCGGCTTCAATCAGCCGCGAATGGCACCGGTATGTATGCCTTCCATGTGAATTTGCCGAGATCGTACGCGGCGATGATTCGCCCTGCCTTCTCTCGACGGGCGCGCCATTAGCGAAGGTCTGACACAAAATCCAGCATTATCTGCTCCACCACCCGGCCGCTAGACTACCAAATCTGGTGCGACTCGACAGGCTGGAACACAAGAAGAACAAAATGCTTGACGATGAAGAACATTAGTGGAACATTGTATCACATACGGAACAACAGCCTTCCAGTTGAGGGCCAAGGGGTATCACGAGGAAACACGGATTATGACACTAGCCATTGCCATCTCGCTCTTCTTCGGCCTCGTCGCAGCGGCAGCGATTGCGGTGTGCCACGCGTCGCTGCGCAAGGCTGCCGGTCAGTATCGCGTTTTGAAGGCAGAGCTTATTGCTCTGGATCTCGCTCCTCGGACAGTGACCGTTCAACCTCGTCGACCGAGAGAGGCTCTCGCCCGGGCACTGGCACTGCAGATTTAGGCTTTCGGGCTCGTTTGACCTTCTGATAGCGCAGGATCGTCCAGGCAATCAGGCCGAGATAGACTAGTCCGATCAGCACCAGGGTCCACCACGTTTCGATCAGCAGACCGCCGACAAGCAATCCGGCAACCGCGATTACAGCGAGCTTCAAATCTCCAGTGGGCCTTAGCGATTTCCAGCTCGGTGTCGCGACATTCGACACCATCATAAGAGCGACAAAAATGAGCCATGGCCCGACAAGCAGCGGATCGCGGAAAAATGGCTCTTCCGTAGCTAGCCACAAGTACACGGGCATGAATGCGAAACCAGCGCCCATCGGGGCGGGAACGCCTGTGAGGAAACCGGCAGATTTGTGTGGCTGGTCCTCAATGTCGATCTGGGCATTGAATCGCGCCAGGCGCAGGGCGCAGCAAATCGCGTATGCAAGCGCAGCAAACCAGCCGAAGCGCGGCATATCAACGAGTGACCAGAGATACAGGACCAGTGCCGGAGCGATGCCGAAACTGGCCGAATCCGCCAGGCTATCCAACTCGGCACCGAAACGCGATTGGGCCTTGAGCAGGCGCGCGACGCGTCCATCCATCATATCGAGAATACCTGCGACGATCATCGCGAACACCGCTTTGTCCCACTGCCCCCCGATAGCGAACAGTACACTGGTGAGGCCCGAACACAGTGCCGCCGCAGTAATGGCGTTGGGCAGGACAGCGCGAACCGACAGTCCTTTACCGGCGCGCGAACGGATTACATGCTCACCCTCGCTGGCTTTCGGCCCTAGCCAGGCCGGGCCGGGTGTCGCTGTCGCGTCTTCGTCGAAATCGCCATCGTCATGCGTGTCCATTATTGGCTAACGCCTTCCAGCAATCCCCGAGTGCCAATTTCCGCCAGAATCGTCTCACCCGCGACGACCGTTTGTCCGAGCAAAACCTTCGGGTCCGTGCCCGCCGGTAAATAAACATCCACGCGGCTGCCGAATCGTATCAGACCGATGCGCTGACCAGAGGCAACAATATCGCCGGGTTTGATGAACGGCACTATTCGGCGCGCGACAAGACCGGCAATCTGCGTAAAGCCAATGCGCGACCCATCAGCGCGCTCAATCAGGATGTGCTGCCGTTCATTCTCCTCGCTCGCTTTATCGAGATCGGCATTCATGAACGCGCCGGGAATGTAGACGATGCGTTTCACCGTCCCCGCGATCGGCGAGCGATTAATGTGGACATCGAAAACCGACATGAAGATCGAGACGCGCGTCACAGGTTCTCCGCTCAGCCCTGCGCCACCGTCACTATCGGCTCCCTGCAGCTCCTTGGGCGGCTCAACCTGCGTTATCAGAGAAACCAGGCCATCAGCCGGCGAAACGATAGCCTTATCGCTCTGCGGCACGACGCGCTCCGGATCGCGGAAAAAGGCGAACACACCAGCAGAGAGTGCGAGTAATGGCCATCCAATGATTTCCCAATCGAGTAAAATCAGGAATATCAGCGATATGCCGACGGCGATCACGCCGTATTTGCGTCCTTCAGGATGGATTGCGGGGAAACCCCATTCAGCGTCACCGCGCCCGCGGTTGTCTCTCAGATCACCAGCCATACTTATCTATCTAAGGACAAGCAGCGGGGGTCACAAGGCGATATCAACGGGGGTCGGGGACAGTTTTACAAATCCTAGTCGACCGAGAAATCGAAAGGGACACCGCTTTCGCGGAAACGCGAAGGCGTGATTTCGCGTCCCATGGGCGGCGCCGATCGCGCGACGCAGCGCGGTCTGTGGCACAAGCGACAAGCCACGCCGATGGGTGTCGGCTCGGCATCCTTCAGCGCCTCGGCATAAACCAGCTTGTCCAGATTGGCAGCCGCGCAGGTGATTGCGACCGAACGGTTGACACTCGCGGCGCCGAAACTCCCCCCACCGTCGCGTACCATTCGCGCGATCGAAACGTAGCGCTCGCCATCGGGTAGTTCAATCAATTGTGCGTCCACTTCAGCTGGTCTGTCAAAGACCCGGTGCACGTTCCATAGTGGGCATCCCCCACCATGCTTGGCGAAGGGAAAGCCCGCCCCGTCGAGACGTTTTGACACATTGCCCGCCCGATCAACCCGTAGGAAAAAGAACGGCACACCCTCCTCACCCGGCTTCTGGAGCGTAGTAAGGCGGTGGGCAACCTGTTCGAAACTGACCGTAAAACGGGAACACAAGGCCTCGACATCATAGGCCAAATCCTCCGCCGCACGGGCAAAGGCACGATAAGGCATCAGCACTGCCGCCGCCCAATAGGATTGCAGCGCACGGCGCACGAGACGCTTGCCATCATCACTCGCAATGCGACTGTCAGCGAGCAGGTCGGTTATCGGCGCTTCTTGTTCGAGGATGGCGATCTGCAGGGCCGCCTGGTAACGGCGCCCTGCATGGTCCAACCGCTCGGCAATGTACACGCGGCGGCGGTGATAATCGTGCCAACGCAAAGCACCGCGGAGCAAACCGTCATCGGTCAAACGCAAGTCAAGGCCGTGCGCCTTGCCCAGATGATCACGCATTTCTTCGTAAGAATTGAGTTCGCGCGCTGCGAGCGCAGCACTGTCGTCCAGCTCCGGGAAGCAATTGCGCCGCGCCGCCAGATAGGCGCGCGCTTCGCCAACAGGGTCGCTGGGCCCCACTCCGTCCGCCTGACCGGCTGAAGATGATTCGCGCCGCTCGGCCAGCGCCAGTTGTTCCTCGCCAAAAGCCGTGTGCAGACGCAACAGCGCCTCCGCCATGCCGGGATAACTTGTCGCAATGTCCTCTACATCGAGAGGTTCGATGGCAATATCGGCAAAGATCGGATCCTTTAGAACGCCTTGCAATCGCTTGGACGTCTCATCTGCATCCTCATTAGCCAATTCCCCCACATCGATTCGATATGTCGTAGCCAGTTTAAGCAGCATTTCCGCCGTCACCGGGCGCTGGTTGCGCTCCATAAGCGCAATATAGCTTGCCGAGATGTCGAGATCGTTGGCCATTATCGCCTGGGTCAAACCCAGGTCACGCCGCAGCTTCTTCAATCGCGGCCCCAGATAAAGCGCCTTGCCTGCCATTATTCGACTCCGTTCGTAACGCCTTTACAGCATTACACGCATTTCTTGTAAAGTTTGACAACATTACACTGAAATGAGCGACACGACATAATCTGCCTGCAAAACAGCATCCAACAGCAATTTCATGCTTGGATGGAGCACACATGACTTATTTCGCCGAGATTCATCGCCAGACCGGAATCAAGCAAA
Source organism: uncultured Sphingomonadaceae bacterium (assembly GCA_964422435.1). GTDB lineage: Bacteria > Pseudomonadota > Alphaproteobacteria > Sphingomonadales > Sphingomonadaceae > Alteraurantiacibacter. Next base: position 7,565 of record CAYRBB010000016.1, on the reverse strand, counting down.
CCAACGGCCAGAACTGGCAGGCAATCGATCCGGAATTCGCGGCGCGCCTGCGCGTGCAGAATCGTTTCCAGACGGGCCTAGATATCGCGCGCTACACCGCGAAGATCATGCGCGAAGACATGGATGCTTATGACAAGGATCCGGCTGCCTACACCCAGTCGCTTGGTTGCTGGCATGGGTTCATTGGTCAGCAGAAGTTGATCAGCATCAAGAAGCATTTCGGTACGACAAAGGGCAAGTACCTGTATCTGTCGGGCTGGATGGTGGCTGCACTGCGGAGCGAATTCGGGCCGCTGCCCGACCAATCCATGCACGAAAAGACCAGCGTTCCATCGCTGATCGGTGAGCTTTACACCTTCTTGCGCCAAGCTGACGCCCGCGAATTGGGGGGGCTGTTCCGCGAACTCGACACCGCGCGCGAAAACGGCGACGAAGCTGCTGCGGCCACGGCACAGCAGGCCATCGACAATTACGAAACACATATTGTACCGATCATCGCAGATATCGACGCAGGCTTCGGCAATGCCGAGGCGACCTACCTGCTCGCCAAGAAAATGATCGAGGCCGGCGCCTGCGCGCTGCAGATCGAGAACCAGGTGTCGGACGAAAAGCAGTGCGGCCACCAGGACGGCAAGGTTACCGTTCCGCACGAGGACTTCCTGCAGAAGATCCGCGCATGCCGCCACGCCTTCCTCGAACTCGGCATCGAAGACGGCATCATCGTTGCCCGCACCGACTCGCTCGGCGCTGGCCTGACCAAGCAGATCGCCTTTACCAAGGAGCCCGGCGATCTGGGCGACCAATACAACGCGTTTCTCGATTGTGAAGAGGTCGACACAGCGGCGATCGGCAATGGAGAGGTGTTGATCAGCCGCGAGGGCAAGCTGCTTCGCCCGAAGCGCTTGCCCTCCAACCTCTACCAGTTCCGCGTCGGGACCGGTGAAGACCGCTGCGTTCTGGACTGCATCACTGCGCTGCAGAACGGTGCAGACCTGCTATGGATCGAAACCGAGAAGCCGCATGTTGCGCAGATCGCCAGCATGGTAGATCGCATTCGCGCAGTCGTGCCCCATGCCAAGCTGGTGTACAACAATTCGCCCAGCTTCAACTGGACGCTCAACTTCCGCCAGCAAGTCTATGATAAATGGTCGGAAGAAGGCCGCGACATGACTGATTTCGAGCGCGACAGGCTGATGAGCCAGCACTATGATGACAGTGATCTGGCAAAGGAAGCGGACGAGAAAATCCGCACCTTCCAGGCCGATGCCGCCAAGCGTGCGGGCATCTTCCACCACCTCATCACGCTGCCCACCTACCACACGGCCGCGCTGAGCACAGACAATCTCGCCAAGCGGTACTTCGGCGAAGAAGGCATGCTCGGCTACGTCAAGCAGGTACAGCGCGAAGAAATCCGCCAGGGTATCGCCTGCGTAAAGCACCAGAACATGGCCGGATCCGATATCGGCGATGACCACAAGGAAGCCTTTGCCGGTGAAGCTGCCCTTAAGGCAGGCGGTAAGCACAACACGATGAACCAGTTTGCAGCCTGATTGCTGCCGAACCACGAAGAAGGAGTAAGTACCATGGCACAACCCACATTGGCCCGCCCCGTGTTCTCCACCGAGGACTTCGGCCTGATCCGTAACGCAATCGCTGTCGCCATCCGCAACGGTGAGGACAACGCAGAGACGCGCAAGCTTGTGAATCTGCATCATCGCCTGGGGCGCTTCGCACGATGAATGAAGCGGCCCTGGCAGAGATCGACCAGCCGGAAGAAACCACAGGTTCGGGCGAAGCCTATGTGCTTCGCTCTTACCTGCGGGTTGCCCGGGAACTCGCCTCTTTTGTCGAACAAGATGTGCTTCCCGGCACCGGTGTGGAAGCCGATCGTTTCTGGCAGGGCCTGGCTGATCTTGCAGCCGGGTTTGTGCCGCGAAACCGCGAATTGTTGGCGAAACGCGCACAATTGCAAAGTGCCATTAATGACTGGCACCGAAGTAATCCCGAAGCGGGTTGTGGCGCACCGGAAAGCTTCCTCCGGGAAATTGGCTATATCACGCCAGAGCCCGAGCCTTTCATTATCCGCACGGGGCATGTCGACGAGGAGATTGCCCGTATCGCCGGACCCCAGCTGGTTGTTCCGGTACTCAATGCCCGTTTCCTACTCAATGCGATCAATGCGCGCTGGGGCAGCCTGTACGATGCGTTTTACGGTACGGACGCGCTCGGTGGAGTCCCGCCGGCACCGGGCGACTACGATATCGAACGCGGCGCGCAAGTTATCGCACGAGCGAAAACATTTCTCGATGAGGCATCGCCGCTTGCGTCGGGTTCGTGGGCTGATTGGGCCGGCGGCGTCCCTACCCTTGTCGATCCAGCACAGCTCATCGGCACGGCGGGAGACAACCTGATCCTGCGCAACAATGGTTTGCATATCGAAATCGTGATTGACGCGGAACATCCCATTGGTGCGGCCGACCCGGCCAATATCGCCGATATCCGTCTGGAAGCCGCGCTTTCCACCATTGTCGATCTGGAGGATTCGGTCGCCGCAGTGGATGCAGAGGACAAGGTCGCCGCCTATCGAAACTGGTTCGGTGCAGTGCGGGGCGACCTGGAAGCAACCTTTAGAAAGGGCGGAGAAACGCTCATACGCACCGCGAATCCGGATCGCACCTACACCGATATGGAGGGCGGCGAGCAGCCGCTTAGGACACGCAGCCTGCTGCTAGTCCGCAATGTCGGCCATTTGATGACGACGCCAGCCGTTTATCTTCCCGATGGCGGAGAAATGCCTGAAGGTCTGCTGGATGCCGCTATCACCGTTCTGATCGGCATGCATGATAAGGGCCGCAACAGCCGGACTGGCAGCATCTATATCGTCAAGCCGAAGATGCACGGGCCGGAAGAATGCGCTTTCGCGAACGATCTGTTCGACGCCGTCGAGGATATGCTTGGCCTTGCCCGCAACACGATCAAGATCGGCGTGATGGACGAGGAACGGCGCACAAGCGCGAACCTTGCCGCGTGTATCCATGCAGTGAAGGACCGCATCTTCTTCATCAACACCGGCTTCCTCGATCGAACCGGTGACGAGATTCACACATCGATGCTCGCCGGGCCAATGGCTCGAAAAGCGGATATCAAGCAGGCCGAATGGATCGCCGCCTACGAAGATCGCAATGTGCAGATTGGTCTTGCATGCGGGTTCTCCGGCAAGGCGCAGATCGGAAAGGGTATGTGGGCCGCGCCGGATCGCATGCAGCAGATGCTGGCGGAAAAGGCCGGACATCCGGCAAGCGGTGCCAACACGGCATGGGTACCCTCGCCCACGGCGGCTGTGCTGCACGCAACGCATTACCACTCCTGTAATGTCGCCGAGCGTCAACGCGAACGTGCAGAAGAAACCATTGTCCCGCTTGGCAAACTTCTTGCCGTGCCGCTGGCAGAAGGCACCAATTGGACGCGAGAGGAAATCGCCGAAGAGCTGCGCAACAATGTGCAGGGCATCTTGGGCTACATGGTCCGCTGGATTGATCAGGGTGTCGGCTGTTCGAAGGTGCCGGACATTCACAATGTCGGCTTGATGGAAGACCGTGCAACGCTGCGCATATCCAGCCAGCATATCGCCAACTGGCTTCATCACGGCATTGTCGACCGGCTTATGATCGATGAAGCGCTGCACGAAATGGCAGCGGTCGTGGATGACCAGAATGCAGACGATCCGTCCTATGTCCCGATGGTTCCCAATATGCGCACCAGCATTGCAATGGCCGCAGCACGCGAACTGATCATCGCTGGGGCTGACCAGCCATCAGGCTATACCGAGCCAGTGTTGCACCGGGCGCGAGCAAGGGCCAAGCAAACAAACTGAAGCCCGGACGCGCAAGACGCCCCTTGTCCGCCGGGCGGATCGGTCTAGGATCACTCCCATGACTGACAGTATTGCGCGCCCCCGAGCCGACCACACTCCCCATTGCACGCCAGAACAGTATGACGAGCTGTACGAACGTTCGATCAGCGATCCGGACGCATTCTGGTTGGAGATGGCCAACCAACTCGACTGGTCGACTGCTCCGAACAAGGGCGGCGAGTGGTCATATGATCCGGTCGACATCAAGTGGTTCGCCGACGGCTCTTTGAATATCTGCCACAATGCAATCGACCGGCACTTGTCGGAGCGCGCCGACCAGACCGCCTTCATTTTCGAGCCGGACGACCCCGCTTCACCGAGCCGCGCCGTCTCCTATGGCGAGCTTCACGCAGAGGTCGTGCGTATCGCCAATGCGCTCAAGGCGATGGGCGTCAAAAAGGGCGATCGCGTCACGATCTATATGCCAATGATCGTAGAGGGTGCGGCGGCGATGCTCGCCTGTGCCCGGATCGGAGCGATCCATTCGGTGATTTTTGGCGGCTTCTCGCCCGAAAGCATCGCCGGCCGCGTAAAAGCTTGCAAAAGCCGTTTCATCGTTACTGCCGACGGAGGAAAACGCGGTGCGAAGAACATTCCGCTAAAGGGCAATGTCGATGCGGCACTTGCGCTGCCCGATGTCGAGGTCGATGGGGTTCTGGTTTTCAGGCACACGGGCAGCGACATCGAATGGACCAAAGGTCGCGATCATTGGTTTTCCGATCTTGCCAGCGATGAAGATTGCCCATGCGAGGACATGAAGGCAGAAGACCCGCTCTTCATCCTCTATACCTCCGGCTCCACGGGAACACCGAAGGGCGTGCTGCATACCACCGGCGGATACGCAGTGTGGGCGGCGACCACCTTCAAATACACGTTCGACTATCAGGACGGCGACATCTTCTGGTGCAGCGCCGATATCGGCTGGGTCACGGGTCACACCTATGTGACTTACGGCCCGCTGCTAAATGGCGGGACCAGCATCATCTTCGAGGGCGTGCCCAATTATCCCAATCACGGGCGCTTCTGGGAAGTGATCGCCAAGCACAAGGTCAACCAATTCTATACCGCCCCCACCGCCATTCGCGCGCTGATGCGCGAGGGCGATGAATGGGTTACACAACACGACCGCTCCTCACTCCGTATCCTCGGCACTGTGGGCGAGCCGATCAATCCCGAGGCATGGCGCTGGTATTATACGGTCGTGGGAGAAAGCCGCTGTCCAATCGTCGACACGTGGTGGCAAACCGAGACCGGCGGCCACATGATCACCACCCTCCCCTATGCACACGACATGAAGCCGGGCAGTGCGGGCAAGCCGTTCTGGGGCGTGCAACCACTGCTGGTCGACAATGAAGGCGCACCACTTGAGGGGGCCACGTCGGGCAATCTATGCATCAGCCACAGCTGGCCGGGGCAGGCACGCACGGTTTATGGTGATCACGATCGCTTTAACGAAGCCTATTTCAGCACCTTCCCCGGCCGCTACTTCACCGGAGACGGATGCCGCCGCGATGAAGATGGCTACTACTGGATCACCGGCAGGGTGGATGATGTCATCAACGTGTCCGGCCACCGCATGGGCACTGCCGAGGTCGAAAGCACGCTGGTACTGCACCCGAAGGTCGCAGAGGCAGCGGTCGTCGGATACCCCCACGACATCAAGGGACAGGGCATTTATTGCTACGTTACATTGATGGAAGGCGTCGAAGATTCGGACGAGCTCGCAACCGAACTCCGCCAATGGGTCCGCAAGGAAATCGGTCCGGTGGCGACACCCGACCTGCTGCATTTCACAAGCGGCCTGCCCAAGACCCGTTCAGGCAAGATCATGCGCCGCATTCTTCGCAAGATTGCCGAGAATGAGTACGGCTCGCTGGGCGATACCTCGACCTTGGCCGACCCTTCGCTGGTCGATCGGCTGATCGAAGGCCGGAAAAACCGCTAAATGGGGCGACTATCACCAGCCCTTCCCCCAATGCCCCTTTAGCGTTATGACATCGTTATCAGAAGCAGAGGGGGACACGCGAATGCAGCTCACAAGGCGCAATATTCTGGCTGCTGGCACGGGCCTGATCCTGGTCGCCTGCAAGGGGCAGGCAAGCAGTGATACCGCGCCGGGATCAATTTACGATGCCGGCCGGATAGAGTTGTGGGACGGTCAGCTGGAAACGCTGCTTGATCCCGGCGCGACTCTCTACAAACTCGGCGATGGCTTTGCATGGAGCGAGGGGCCGGTGTGGGACAAGCGCCGCGGGCGCCTGCTCTTCTCCGACATTCCCAATAACCGGATGATGAGCTGGAATGCGATATCCGGCCTGGAGACCTTCCTCGAACCAGCCGGCAGAGGCCATGGCGAACCCGATCCCCATGCCTCTCCCGGCACCAACGGACTGTATTACGAAGAGGCGACCGACAGCCTGCTGATCTGCAACCAGGACGGTCGATCAATCGACCGCCTCAATCTCGAAAGTGGCGAGCGCACCCGGGTCGTCCACAAGTATAAAGGCCGCAAGTTCAACTCTCCCAACGATATTGTTCGCGCGAACAATGGCACAACTTACTTCACCGATCCGATCTACGGACTGATCGATGGTGGTGAGTCCGCAGGCATCGAGCTGGGCCATCGCGGAGTGTATTCCTTTGCGCCTGACGGCTCACTGTCTCTGCTGGTGGACGATATGACTTTGCCCAACGGTATTGCACTGTCTCCGGACGAGAACACCCTTTACGTCACACAGTCGGACCCCGAATCCGCTATCATTCGTCGCTTCGCGCTGAACGCCGATGGCTCGGTCAGGGACGGTGAAATATGGGTCGATCTAAACGACCAGCTGGCCGAGGAAAATCCCGGCCTTCCCGACGGCATGGCAGTCGACCAGCAAGGTAATGTCTGGGCTACCGGACCCGGCGGTGTGTTTGTGATTGCTCCCGATGGCACGCTGCTCGGTCGCATCCGCACCGGCAACGCGACAGCAAATTGCGCCTTCGGTGAAGATGGATCGACCCTTTTCATAACCGCCAACGACACACTCCTTCGTATCGAGACGCGATCTTCGGGACTATGGTTCTAGAAAACGGCCCGGCAAACAGGGCTCGGTGGTGGCAGGGCTTGATTCGAACTTCACAAATAACGTTTTGAAATCAATCTAGTACTTAGGGGTAGCGTAATCGCTCCCCCACACTCTCCCCCACATTTTCGTTCATATAAGCCTTGTTCGATTCAGCTTTTCGGCAATTAAGCTGAATATATCGGGCTTTCGCAGCGCATTCGCATGTGAATTTCAGGGTCGGTCGAGACCTACCGAACTCCACCTACAGGCACTGCTGCTAGCAGTCGAGCATATGGCTGCAAGTTCGGCCCGAGAACTCAATTCAGCCCCCTCCCCAGTTCTTGGTATTGACGTACGAAGCTCACACTGACTCAACGATCCCGATGAAAAGAGTTTGCGGACGAAATTTGATCGACAGGTGCAACCATTCCAGCACCTTGCTAGGTGTCAGTTGATGAAGACCGACCTTGATCATCTGCCACCGCAAAAGCAGCGCGAGATTGAACGCGTGGTGCAGCTGATCTTTGAGGAGTTCGAAGACGCCTTTGCGCTTTCCAAGCACGAGTGGAAGAAGGCCGGACGCATCCTTAAGGTGATCCTCT
>CAYRBB010000015.1:0-55769 GCA_964422435.1 uncultured Sphingomonadaceae bacterium | reverse complement strand
ACCATCGGCATGACGCTGGAGACGACCGAGGCCGAGCTGATGAACACCGTCTTCCCGCACCCGACGATCAGCGAGTCCATGCACGAAGCGGTGCTGGGCGCATACGGCAGGGCGCTGCATATCTGATGGTCGAGGGGAAGGGCACCCACTCCTACCTCCCCGATCCGCGCAATGCGGACATCCTGATCTGCGTCAACGGCGAGCACTTCGCGCGGAACGAGGCGAAGGTCAGCGTGTTCGACTCCGGCTTCATGCTGGGTGACGGCGTGTGGGAAGGCTTGCGGCTGCACAAGGGGCGGCTCGCCTTCCTCGACCAGCACTTCGACCGCCTTTGGCGCGGTGCGAAGGCGATCCACATGGACCTTGGCGTCACGCAGGAGGAGCTGGAGGCGCGTCTCTACGCAGTGCTCGATGTCAACGGGATGACGGGTGACGGGGTGCACGTCCGGCTGATGTGCACGCGTGGTGTCCGCTCGACGCCGTATCAGGACCCGCGTGTGGTGATCAGCCCTGCGACCATCGTCATCATCCCCGAGTGGAAGGAGCCTGCGCCCGAAACCGCAACGCGCATGCTCGACCTCTTCACGGTGCATGTCCGGCGCGGTTACCCTGACGTGCAGGATCCGATGCTGAACTCGCACAGCAAGCTGAACTGCATCACCGCCTGCATCCAGGCCGCACAGGCAGGGGCCGACGAGGCGCTGATGCTCGACCCGCACGGCTTCGTGGCGACCTGCAACTCGACCCACTTCTTCATCGTGAAAGATGGAGAGATCTGGACCTCGAGCGGCGACTACTGCCTCGATGGCATTACCCGCGGCACCGTGATCAGCGTAGCGCGCGAGGCGGGCATTACGGTGCGCGAACGCAACTTTTCGCTCACTCATGTCTATGGCACGGACGAGGCCTTCACCACCGGTACCTTCGCCGGCGTCGCCCCGGTGGGAACAGTGGACGGGCGTGTTCTCGGAACCGCGCGCGGACCGATGGTCGAGCGGCTCCAGCAGCTCTACCTCGCGCGGCTGTCCAAAGACGTGGAGGCTAGAGCAAGGCCGTGACGATCCGCATCGCCATGTGGTCCGGGCCGCGCAACATCTCGACCGCGATGATGCGCAGCTTCGGTGCGCGCAGCGATTGCGCCGTTTCGGATGAACCGTTCTACGGTGCGTTCCTGAAGGAGAGCGGCGAAGAGCACCCGCTCGGCGCCGAAACCATCGCCGATATGGATTGTGACTGGCGATCTGTGTTGGCGACACAGTCTGACGAGGCACCGGGAGGCGCGCCTGTATGGTACCAAAAGCATATGCCGCACCACATGGTCGGGCCGGTGAGCATCGCGGACATGCCGGATCACCATCACGCCTTCCTGATCCGTGCGCCCGAGCGCGTGGTTGCAAGCTACCGCAAAAAGAACGAGCTGCGCCGCGCGGAGATGCTCGGCTTCGCGCAGATGCACCGCTTCTTTCAGCTGGAGCGAGAGCGCCGTGGCCAAGTGCCACCGGTGGTCGATAGCGATGATATCTTGGCCGATCCGGCGGGCGTGCTTGGGAAGTTGTGTGCCGCTCTAGGGATAGCTTGGGATCAAGCCATGCTTTCATGGGACATAGGGCCACATCCGGAAGACGGCATATGGGGGACGCATTGGTACGATGTAGTCAATGCATCCACCGGCTTTGGTAATCCGTCTGGCGGCATCCCTGATCTGGATGGCGAATACGCCAAGGTCGCAGCCGAATGTCGAGCAGACTACGAAGCCCTCGCACGCCACAAAATCACGGGCTGACAAAAATTTCCTACAAGATGGATTAAATACGAAACCGCGCTCGTTCTCCTGATGAAACGGCCACTGGGGCCGGCATTCCAATGTCCAGGAGACACCCGATGAAGACTTTTGCAATTACCGCCACCATCGCTGCGCTCACCCTTGGCAGCGCCGCCAACGCCAATGTCAGCCCGCTCTATGAAGAAGAACTGGCGATGGAAGAAGAATCCCGCATCCTGCAGCAGCCAATCGCCGGCATCCATAATTCGCTGTGGTTCGACTATCGCATCAATGTCGTCGAGACACAGGAGGAGCTTTACTCCGACCTGCGTCGCGCAAGCGATCTTGAGGACCGTCGCGATGCCTGGGAAGAATATGCCCACGAACTGCGCGACAACCGCGAAGATTACGTCAAGGAAATGGCAGAGCGCGGGTACCGTGCAACTGTAAGCGGTACCGTCACGTTCGAAAGCTGAGCGAGTTAGGTTTGGTCACGCTGGCCTCCTGCCCGAAACGGGTGGGAAGCTGGCTCGCGGATGGGGTGGGATTGGCTGCCGCGTCGCTTTAGCCCTCTCCGCGCTCCGAGCCCGAACCGTGGCTTCTCGGCTTCACCGCGATCCGACATCGCGGCCCACCTGCGGCGGGCATTGCTGGCGGATGGGGTGGGATTCGAACCCACGAAGGGCTTGCACCCTTGCCGGTTTTCAAGACCGGTGCATTCAACCGCTCTGCCACCCATCCGACCGAGCGAAGGCCAGCTAGCGCGTTTGATCTGCGTTGTCACCCGTGCATTCTGCCGCACAATCGAATCGCTTGGGCGCAAGTGACAATACAGGGGATTCCCATGTGCGCGAATGATGGCATAAGTAATGGCATGATCAGCAAAACCCTTCGCCATATCGGCATCGCCATCTCTGCCTGCTTGCTCGCGTCCGTTCCTGCCAAGGCCCAAAACCAATCGTTTGACAATTATTTGGATGATGTGGCCGAACGGGCGAGGGGGGAGGGCGTAAGCCAAACTACCATCGATCGGGTCTTTGCCGGTCTCACACCGCATCCTCGCGTACTTGAACTCGATCGTGAGCAAGCCGGATCGGGCGGGAACGTGAATCCCGCAACGGGCTTCGCTTGGATGAGCAGCTATCTGCGCCGGCACAACACATCGTCACGTATCAATGGCGGCCACCGGACGTTGTCCCGGATCGGTCCGCTCGCTGCGGAGGTAGAGCGTGAATATGGAGTGCCTGCGGAAATTGTGGTCGCAATTTGGGGGCACGAAACCGCCTATGGCGCGGTGATGGGCGGCTTTGACCTGCCGCGCTCACTCGCCACACTGGCTTGGGACGGTCGCCGCCGGACCCTGTTCGAGCGTGAACTGATCGATGTTCTGAAAATGGTCGATATGGGTGTACCTCGTTCGCAACTGGAAGGGAGCTGGGCCGGCGCGTTCGGCAATGGCCAATTCTTGCCCAGCGTCTATCTGCGTCTCGCTGTAGATGGCGATAGGGACGGAGACCGCGATGTGTGGAACTCGGACGCCGATACGGTGCACTCCATCGCGAACTATTTTCGCGATGCCGGTTGGCGCACCGAACAGCCTTGGGCTGTTCGCGCTTACGTGCCCAACAGCGTTGATCGCGCCGATATCGAAAACCATACCAGAGCGCCGGTATGCCCGCGCGTGCACGAGCGACACAGTCGTTGGATGACGGTTCGCGAATGGCGCGAGCGCGGTGTCGAACCTCGCGCGCCTATCGCCGATGATGTCATGGCATCTCTCTTTGAACCCGATGGTCCTGCAGAACCCGGTTACCTCTTAACCCAGAATTATAGGGTTATCCTCGAATATAACTGCTCGAACTATTACGCGATGAGCGTGGGGTTACTTGCAGATGAGATTGCCCGGCAATGAGAAATGCGCCTTTCCTTTGAGGGGGTTAGCGGTATTAGCTTTTGCCGCAGTGGCGTCCTCATGCGGCATGCCTCTGGGCGGAACGAATGATTCGCCTTTGATCTCGGCCGTATCTGCACAGCGCGCCAACAGCCCGAGTGCAGACTACCCGATAACCATTGGCGAGCCCTATTTCGTCGATGGTACCGAGTATGCCCCCACCGATACGCTCAACTACGACCATGTCGGTTATGCGGCGCTCGACGCGGGTGCCATGGGCTATTCCGGCTCTCACCACACTTTACCGCTGCCCAGCTATGTCGAAGTAACGTCGCTCGAGAGCGGCCGGACGATACTCATCCGACTGGAACGACGCGGCCCCATGGATTCGAACGATCTGCTTGCGCTTTCTCCTGCAGCATTGGCACAGCTTGGTGGCACGGTGCATACGCCGATCCGGGTCCGCAGGGTCAACCCGCCCGAGGATCAGCGATTCCTGCTCCGCGCCGGCAATGCTGCACCTCTCCGCATGGATACGCCAAGCTCTCTCCTTGCTGTCCTGCAACGACGGCTGCCAGAAAACGGCGCGGCATCCTTGCGTGCCGCGAACGCCTCCTGGCAACAGGGGGAAACTGTGGAGACCATAGCACTGGCCCCATCCGAGGTCGAAGAACAGCCCACTGTGGTGGCCTCTCGAACCGAAGAGCCTGCCGCTGCAATGGCAGCGCCGGCCATCGCCGAAAGCGCAGCTCCCGCTCTACCACCGCTCGACGATCCAGGATCCAGTCCGACGGTCTCGAACCGCGCTTCCGGCGCATTTGCAGCTGCATTCAACGGGGCCCGGGAAGCACAGTTGGGGAACACATGGCGTAGAGAAGCACCGCTCGAAACGTCCGAGGCAGAGGAACGGGATACAACGCCTGCCCCACTGCCAGCGACCCGCGGTTTCGTCGTGCAGGCGGCTGCCTTCTCGACCGAGGCCCGCGCAGACCGCGCAGCCGAAGCGCTTGGTGGCTTTGTCATTCAAGCTGGCCAATACTGGCGAGTGCGTACGGGCCCTTTCGCAACCCGTGGAGAAGCCGAAGCGTCCCTCGCCAATGTCAGGCGCGCAGGTTATAGCGATGCACGAATCCAGACTGGCGGTTAGGACGGAGGAATGATCGTCTGCCGCGTAGCGTGGCAGATGGGCGTGAATCGACTTTCAGCGGCAGTATTGACGATAGCAGCGGGCATCTTGCCTGCCAGTCCCGTTGTTTCGGCCGATGCTCCTGTTCCGGCAGAAATTCCCGTTGGCCTCCTCGTTGACCTTTCTACCGGTCAAACGCTCTTCAGCCGCGAGGCGGATCGACGTTTTGTCCCTGCCTCCGTTACCAAGGTCATGACAGCCTACACAGCCTTCCAACTGGTAGAGCAGGGCGCGCTCAGGCTGGACACGCCATTCCTCTACAGCGCGACGTTGGAAGACGAATGGTACAATGAAGGCTCGAACATGTTCCTGCGGGCAGGCGAGCAGCCAACCATCGCACAGCTTCTGCTCGGTATCACTACCGTATCGGGCAATGATGCAAGCGTCGCCCTGGCTTTAGCTGCGACCGGATCGCTGGAAAACTGGATTGATCTGATGAATGCAAACGCTGCAGAGCTCGGCATGCGTAACACGCATTTCGGATCCGCGAATGGCTTTCCGGATGGCGGACAGACCTACACAACCGCAAATGATCTTGTCCTGCTTGGAGAAGCGATCGCCCAGCGTTATCCGAGCCTTTATCGCCGTTTTTTCGGTCATCGGACGCTTCGCTGGCGCGACATCACGCAATCGAACCACGATCCCGTTACAGGTCGAGTGGAAGGTGCAGATGGCATAAAGACCGGGTATACCAACGAGGCAGGCTTCACCTTTCTCGGCTCGGCGCAGCGCGGGGACAGGCGACTTGTTATGGTTCTGGCTGGCTCCCCAGACGGACGCCTGCGCGATGACGCGTCGCGCGCACTGCTTGAATGGGGCTTCACGAACTTCGAACGTACGAAGCTTATAGAAGCAGGGACGATCGTCGGATCGGCGGAGGTGCAGGAAGGTGACGCCGGGCGCGTCAATTTGCGTATCGTCAAAGACTTCGCCGTTGCCTTGCCTGTCGGGCGCACACCACGCCGCTCAGAAGTTTCCATCGTATATCGCGGGCCGATAGAGGCACCAATAGCCGCAGGTGAGGTCGTTGCGAGGCTCAGGCTCACCATAGACGGGGAAACGGCACTTGAAGCCCCCCTGGAAGCCGTGGTGGATGTAGACCGGGCCAATCCTTGGGAACGTATCACCAATGCATTTAGCACGTGGATTGGATGATGCGCGGTCGCTTTATCACATTTGAAGGCGGGGAAGGCGTTGGCAAATCGACGCAAGCTGCCATGCTGGCCAGCGTATTGGAGGCGCGCGGGCTGTCTGTCCTGCGGACGCGCGAGCCTGGTGGCACAGCCGGTGCGGAAGCTATCCGCGCACTCCTGCTCGACAAACAATATGACTGGGATGCGGCTGCCGAGGCCCTCCTGTTTGCCGCTGCGCGATCGGACCATGTCGCACATGCCATCCGCCCGGCGCTCGACGCCGGTAAATGGGTGGTTTGTGACCGGTTTATCGATTCTTCGCGCGCTTATCAGGCGGGCGGTGACGATTTATCCGACGATGCCATCCTCTCGCTCCACACCATTGGCTCCTACGCCTTGATGCCGGAAGTTACCTTCCTTCTCGTTGCCGAAAGTGCAGCTGTAGCTGAACGGCTTGCGGCACGAGATGGCGATAATTCCGATCGTATTGGCGGCAAATCTGCCGAATACCACGACCGTGTCGCCAAGCGCTTTCGTGATCTTGCCGCTATCGACCCCGAGCGTTTCGTGCTGATCGACGCGACAGGTTCTCCGGAGGAAGTACATGAACGCGTCCTTCGGGCCATGGCTCCAATGCTCGGAGAGGGCGGTTGAGCTATATCGGCCATGACGAGGCTTGGGCCGACTGGCGCCGTGCGCTCTCCAGCGACCGAATGCATCATGGCTGGATCCTCTCGGGAAGGAAGGGAGTAGGAAAATCCGCCTTCGCTCTGGCGGCGGCGCGCGAACTGGTCGCTGAGGTGGGCATTGCACAACCTGCGGGAGATCACCCCGACATCCTCTACATCTCGCACCCGCCCAAGAACGACGCCGAGGCCAAGAAGCGCGCCGACGGCAAGCCATACGAACTCGCGCGCAACATCAAGATCGAGCAGATCCGCCAGCTTCAACAGCGCTTGACGACGCGGCCGACCCTCGGTTCACGCAGGGCCGTGATTATTGATCCGTCGGACGATATGGAAACGCCAACCGCAAATGCGCTGCTGAAGAGCCTGGAGGAACCCCCCGTTGGGACATTTTTCCTCCTCATCGCGCATCGCATTGGGCGATTGCTGCCGACAATTCGTTCGCGCTGTCGCGTACTTTCTTTCCCGCGCGTATCGGACACCGACATGCAAACGATCCTTGCCCGCGAAGCCCCACAGACCAGCGCAGAAATGCGCGACGCTGCCATTGCCGCCGCCAGCGGTTCGCCCGGCGCAGCGATCGATTTTGTCGAACTGGATCTGGGCCGAATCCACACATTGATGCAAAAGATTGCAAACGGCGGAGATCCCGACTTTGCATTGCGCGGCCAGCTGGCAGGCGCGATGGGAACCCGCCCAAAGCGCGAGAAACAGCTCGCTGCCATAGAACTTGCGCGGGCTGTCGTTGCCGACCGGATGGACGACATAACGCATACTGATATCCCGGCGATGGTGGACACGCACGGCGAGCTCGTGCGGCTCGCCGCGCAAGCTCCCACCGCCAATTTCGATCCCGGTCTGCTGGTGATGGAAATCGGCACGCTGCTCAGCAAGCTTGCAGCCCCGCGGAGCGCAGCCTAGGGAAGCGCGCAAATGGCTGATCCCTTCTACATTACGACCGCGATTCACTATCCTAATGGCAAGCCGCACATCGGCCATGCCTATGAGACGATCGCCGCCGACGTTCTCGCGCGTTTCCACCGCCAGATGGGCCGCGATGTCCGCTTCCAGACCGGAACCGACGAGCACGGCCTGAAAATGGCCCAGAAAGCGCGCGATCTCGGTATGACGCCGAGCGAGCTGGCGGATGAAATGTCCGGCCATTTTCGCGACCTTTTTGACAAACTGGATATTTCCTACGACCGCTTCATCCGCACGAGCGAAGATGTCCATCACGCTGCGAGCCAGGAAATCTGGCGACGTATGGAGGCCAATGGCGACCTCTATCTCGACCGCTACGAAGGCTGGTACTCGATCCGCGACGAAGCCTATTACGATGAGAGCGAACTCGTCGAGGGCGAGGGGGGCGAGAAACTTTCGCCACAGGGCACGCCGGTTGAATGGACCGTGGAGGAAAGCTGGTTCTTTCGTCTGTCGAACTATCAGGACAAGCTGCTCGCGCTCTACAGCGAAAGGCCCAATTTCATCCAACCGGACAGCCGTCGCAACGAAGTGATGCGCTTCGTCGAAGGCGGGCTGCGCGACCTCTCGGTCAGCCGCACCAGCTTCGACTGGGGCGTGAAGGTGCCCGGGGCTGAAGACCATGTAATGTATGTGTGGGTCGATGCGCTTACCAACTACCTCACCGGCCTTGGCTTCCCGGATGATACCGAAGATATGAGCAAGTTTTGGCCGGCAGACCTACACCTGATCGGCAAGGACATCACCCGGTTCCACACGGTGTACTGGCCCGCCTTCCTGATGAGCGCCGGTATCGAAATGCCGAAGCAAGTCTTTGCGCACGGTTTCCTGCTCAACAAGGGTCAGAAGGAAAGCAAATCGCTGGGGAATGTGACTGATCCGGCGGAGCTTGCCGAACTTTACGGAGTCGATGTGCTGCGCTACTTCCTTTTACGCGAGTTTTCATTTGGACAGGATGGTAGCTATTCACGAGAAGCAATTGTAAACCGGTCAAATTCCGAACTGGCAAATAGCTTCGGCAATCTAGCCCAGCGCACGCTTTCGATGATCCATAAGAACATGGATGGCACCCTCGAAATTGTTCAGGACCACGAGGCGGACGCTGATCTGCAATCGACCGTATCCATCGCCTGCCGCACGGAACTGCCACGCGCGTTCAGTGCTCTCAGATTTTCAGAAGGGATAGAGGCATGGATGCGTGCCGTATATGCCTGCAATCAATACGTTGACGAACAAGCACCTTGGGCGCTCAAGAAATCCGATCCTGAGCGCATGAAGGCAGTGCTTGTGACTCTATTTGTTGTAATTCGTGATTTGGCAATCGCGATCCAGCCAGTGATTCCAACAAAATCGAATAAACTTTTGGATCAAATTGGCGTGCCAGAGTCTGAAAGATCTTATGCGGATCTAGATGATTCAAATTGGTATATTCGCCTTGTTGAAAGCGAATTCCGCCTCGATAAACCCGAAGGCCTCTTCCCCCGTCTTGAACTGCCGGAAACAGAAGGGGAGGGGGCACAATGCTGATCGATAGCCACTGTCACCTCGTCTACGAAGGCCTTGCCGAGCGGCAGGGCGAGGTACTGGCCACCGCCCGCGCTGTAGGCGTGAAGGGGTTTCTCAACATCTCGACGCGTGAGCGCGAATGGGATGATGTTGTCGCCGTTGCGGAACGCGAAAACGACGTCTGGGCGACCGTCGGCATCCATCCGCACGAAGCAGATCAGCACGCCGATCTCGGCCGTGAGGTGCTTCTGGAAGCGTCTCAGCACCCGCGCGTAATTGGCCTGGGCGAAAGCGGGCTCGACTATTATTACGACAAATCCGACCGGCAGGTGCAGCAGGATCTGTTCCGTATGCACATCGGCGTGGCGCGCGAGACCGGGCTGCCGTTGGTCATCCACACGAGAGATGCTGATCAAGACACCGGCGATATTCTGGAGGACGAAATGGGGAAGGGGGCCTTCCCCGCCCTGATCCACTGTTTCACCGCCTCGCCCGAATTTGGACGCCGCGTACTCGACATGGGGCTGACTATCTCGCTTTCGGGCATCGTAACGTTCAAGAACGCTGCCGAACTACAGGAATTTGCAAAGGAAATTCCCGAAGCTCGCTTGTTGGTGGAGACTGACAGTCCGTTTCTTGCACCAGTGCCTCACAGAGGAAAGACAGGTGAGCCGGCCTTTGTCCGCAATACAGCGGAATTCGTCGCCGATCTCCGCGGCGTAAGCGTCGAAGCACTCGGCGCAACAACTACTGCCAACTTCTTCAAACTGTTCGAGAAAGCTTCTCCAGCGTGAAGCTGATAGTACTCGGCTGCGGGACATCGACCGGTGTCCCAAGGATTGGCAATGACTGGGGCAATTGTGACCCCACCAATCCAAAGAACCGACGGACGCGCGTTTCCATCATTGTCGAGAGCAATGCCGGAAGTCGCCTTCTCGTCGACACCTCACCCGATCTTCGGCAGCAGCTTTTATCGAACGACATATCCAGGATCGATGCCGTGTTCTGGACCCATGACCACGCCGATCATTCACACGGTATCGATGATTTAAGACCGATGCGCTTTGGCCGATCGGCTGGCATTCCGGGCTTCGCCTCCGAAGCAACTGCAAAAAGCCTCAAACCACGATTCAGTTATGTCTTCGCGGGTGAGCACGGTTATCCCAATGTTGTCGAACTGAGTACGCTCGAGAATTTGCGTATGTTCGCCGGGTTCGGCATCGAGCATATGGAAATGCCGCACGGGCCGATCACAACAACGGCATATCGTTTCGATGTAGACGGAAAATCAATAGGTTATGCAACAGACTTTAGCGAATTGACCGATACTATGGTCAGCTTTTTCGAGGATGTGGACATACTGGTAACCGATTGTCTCCGCCGGGAGCCGCACCCTACTCATGCCAATCTTGATACGGCTCTCAGGCTCACAAAGCGCAGCAAGGCGCGCAAAACTGTACTTTCCCATCTCGACAAGAGCATGGATTATGCGACGTTGAGCGCCGAGGTACCATCAAATGTCCTTGTTGGTTACGACGGCATGCAATTGACGGCCTGAGGGAGATTTTATCGTGGGAGCCGGCGGCGAAGTACAATGGGTATCCATTATCGCGATGCTCGGCTGGCTGATCCTCGTAATGGGGGCATACCGATCCTACCGGGTGAACACAGCCAAGACACTCCGCATGGCATTGACTTGGGCAGCTATCTTCACTGGCGTCGCGATTTTCTTCACTCTGGCAACGTAAGGTAGACATGACATGAGTGATCGCGAGAACAACGTGAGCACTACCTCCGCTCCTTTCCCAATCATATTTACTTAACATAATATATATTATCAGTCCGCAATACACATAGGCATCCAGCGAAAGCGAACGCGACCCCTCTCATGTCAGACCAGCTCACAAGATTGCTTTCCATCATGGCGCGATTGCGAGATCCCGAACGCGGTTGCGAATGGGATGTTGCACAAACATTCGATACCATTGCGCCATATACGCTTGAGGAAGCATATGAAGTCGCGGACGCGATTGAGCGCCGAGATATGGACGATTTGCGCAGCGAGCTTGGCGACCTGCTTCTCCAAGTCGTATTTCACTCGCGCATGGCAGAAGAGGCTGGCCATTTCGCTTTCGAAAACGTTGCCGAGGCCATTTCCGACAAGATGGAAAAGCGGCATCCGCACATATTCGGTAACGAAGACGGCGTAATGGACGCTAAGCGCTGGGAAGATCTAAAGGCAGCAGAACGCGCCGCCGAAGGTTCCGAGAGCGCCATGGACGGGGTCGCAAACGCCCTGCCAGCCCTGTTGCGGTCCGAGAAACTTCAGAAACGCGCTGCGCGGGTCGGATTTGAATGGGATGACTTGTCAGGTCCACGTGACAAGTTGCTGGAAGAACTAGAGGAACTGGATCGCGCTTCGGAGCAGGAGCGCCTCGTTGAGGCGGGCGATGTTCTGTTCGTCGCGGTGAACATCATCCGCCGCTACGGTATTGACGCTGAGCAAGCTCTCAAGGCGGCGAACACCAAATTCGAGCGACGTTTCCGGGAAATGGAGCGACTATCCAGGGAAGATGGCACGATATTCGCACAGTTGTCGCTCGAAGAGCAGGAAGCCTACTGGCAGCAAGCCAAAAACTCGGTCGGCTAAGCTCCCAACGCCTCAAAACGGCCGAATTCCTTTTCGGTCAAACGAACCATGATACGTCGCAGAGGCTTCCCCTCACCCTCGTCTGCAGCTTCTTCACTCAAGACTTCACCATTAGCGTGGAGCCATGCGATCTTTTGACCATCGCTTGCCGGGATTTCTAGCGCGTAAGTCTTCGCTCCTTGGGTAAGCACTGCTCCCAACTGTTGCTGTAACGCCTTGATCCCTTCACCCGTGACAGCAGAGATCGCCAGCACGCTATCATCCGAGGCGGCGACACCACCAAGTTCAGACTGCGCCTCACTATCGAGCAAGTCCCACTTGTTCCAGACTTCAAGCACAGGCGCGTCCACGCCCTCCCCCGCTTCATCTACCACGCCAAGATCATGCAGTACGGCCAGAACCTGCCGCTTTTGCTGGGCGCTATCCGAATTGGCTATGTCACGAACGTGCAGGACAATGTCGGCTGCAGTCACTTCCTCAAGCGTCGCGCGGAAAGCCGCGACGAGCTGGGTTGGCAAATCGGAGATAAAGCCCACGGTATCGGACAAGATCGCCTTTTCGACACCCGGCAGACCAATGGCACGCATCGTCGGATCCAGAGTAGCAAACAGCAGATCCTCGGCCATGACGTCAGCGCCCGTGAGGCGATTGAAGAGTGTGGACTTTCCGGCGTTCGTATAACCAACCAGAGCAATGACGGGCCAGGGTGCCCTGCCCCGCCGTTTCCGATGCAATTCCCGTGTCTTGCGCACCTGTTCCAGCTCGCGGCGCAATTTCGCCATCCTGTCGCGGATCATCCGGCGGTCTGCCTCGATCTGCGTTTCACCCGGGCCGCCAAGAAAGCCGAACCCGCCACGCTGCCGTTCAAGATGCGTCCAGCTGCGCACAAGCCGGCTCGCCTGGTAGTCGAGATGCGCCAGTTCGACCTGCAAACGGCCTTCCGCGGTAGCCGCGCGTTCGCCGAAAATCTCGAGAATCAACCCGGTGCGATCTATGACCTTGCGGCCAATCTTTTCTTCGAGATTGCGTTGCTGGATCGGCGTCAGCGCACCATCGACGATGACAAGTTCAGCCTCGTGCAGTTCGCAGTCCGTTTTGATCCGCTGCACCTGCCCTTCCCCGAACAGCGTGTTTGGGCGGATTTCGCGCACATTCTGGATATACGCATGGGCAACCACTATGCCGATTGCCAGCGCCAATCCCTTGGCCTCTTCAAGTCGAGCTTCCGGGTCTTCCCCGCTGCGCTGGTCACGGATATTCGGGCATACGACAAGGGCACGCGCCCCGCGTGTTACTTCACCTTCAATGTCATCGTCTACGATCAGGCCGCTGTGCCTTTATTCTTCGTCTTCATCGCTCTCGCCGAACCCGTCATCGGTCAAATCGACATGGGTAGCAGGCTGGATGGTAGAAACTGCATGCTTATAGGCGAGCTGTACATAGCCCTCGCGCTCGAGAAGCATACAAAACAGGTCATAGGCTGCAATCCGCCCCTGTAGCATCACGCCATTGACGAGGAACATCGTCAC
Organism: uncultured Sphingomonadaceae bacterium; assembly: GCA_964422435.1. GTDB lineage: Bacteria > Pseudomonadota > Alphaproteobacteria > Sphingomonadales > Sphingomonadaceae > Alteraurantiacibacter. The sequence goes on along the minus strand of CAYRBB010000015.1, from coordinate 42,445 downwards.
TTGAACAGCGGCGTCGCGCACCCGACTAAGGAAAATGTCCTGCAGAAGGCGCTGTTTGCGGTTGCCCTCAAAGCCGGTGTCGAAACTGTCGGCATCAACCGGATTGCTCGGCATAATTGTGGAGATCGCGTGCTTGTAGACCAGCTGCGATTGTCCATCGCGGCGCAAAAGGATCGAGAAATTATCGAACCAGGTGACGATTCCCTGCAACTTTACGCCCTTCACCAGGAACATCGTAACGGGCATCTTCTCTTTGCGGAGATAGTTGAGAAACAGATCCTGCAGATTGCCGGTTTTGGGTGCAATACTGCCGATCGAGCTTTCCTCTTCAACGGCCGGGCGCGGTCGCGCGGAAAGAGTACCTTTGGCCACTAGTCTGACTCCATTTTTTTTGGCAACCAATTGCCTGGTTGCATTCTGGTGCAAGCGCGAAGCGCAACACCGCATTAATAGTGCATTTGCAGCATGACACAGTATTTCGAAGAATTCGAGACTGATATTTGGTTGTCACATCTTGAATGCGCAAGTCGAAGAGTCAGTCGCTCGGATCAGAATGGCTGTTACGATCATTCATGCCCAGCAGTTTCAGTTTCCGATGCAAGGCAGAACGCTCCATCCCGATGAAACCGGCAGTCTTCGAGATATTGCCGGAAAACCGTCTGATCTGGATACGAAGATATTCGCGCTCGAAGCTCTCGCGCGCCTCGCGCAGCGGAACGCCCATGAGATTGGTCATCCCGGTTCCGTTATCGGAGGAGGACCCCGTAATCTCTTCGGGCAGCATTTCGGGCGTAATCGTCTCGAACTCTTCCCGGGGCGCAAGAATGACGGTCCGCTCGATCACATTCCGGAACTGCCGCACGTTTCCGGGCCAGTCATAGGCCTGCAAGGAAGCCATGGCCTCGGGGGCAACTTCGGGCGGATTCAGTCCCTGCTCGCGCGCGTAGCGGGTAAAGAAATGTTCGGCCAATGCGGGAATATCATCCCTGCGTTCCGACAATGGCGGGATTTCGATCGGAACGACATTGAGGCGGTAGAACAAGTCTTCCCGAAAGCGCTTTTCCTCAATTTCTCCCAGCAAGTTTTTTGCGGTCGAGGAGACCACGCGGACATCGACGCCGACCTGACGATTGCCCCCTACACGCACGAAGCTCTGATCGGTCAGCACGCGCAGGATCCGCGCCTGCGTACTTTCCGGCATGTCGGCGACCTCATCAAGGTAAAGAGTGCCTCCATCAGCCAGTTCCAGCAGCCCAGGACGAACCAGCTTGCCATCGGCCTCCTCGCCAAAAAGTTCGGGCTCGAAGCGATCCGGCGTAATGCGCGCCGAATTGACCGACACGAATGCTTTATCCGCTCGTGGGCTCCATGCATGGAGCAATCGCGCCGCCACCTCCTTTCCCGCCCCTGCCGGGCCACTCACCAGAACCCGGCTGCCGGTGTTGGCAACGCGCTTCAGCGTGGCGCGGACATTGTTGATTGCAGAGGAATTGCCTGTGAACTCGTCGGGCGACGTCATGCCTTCACGCAAGCGCTCATTCTCCCGCCGCAGGCGCTCGGTTTCGGTCGCGCGTTCGACCAGATGGAGCAACTTTTCGGCCTCGAATGGCTTCTCGATAAAGTCCATCGCACCGCGGCTGACGGCTGACACCGCCGTATCGATATTGCCATGACCGGAGAAGATCAGCACCGGCAAACCCGGCTCGCGCGCCTTGATGGCATCGAGCACTTCCAGCCCGTCTCGTGGCGACCCGTGCAACCAGACATCAAGCAGGACGAGGCTCGGCCGCCTTTCATCGACCATTGCGATCGCGGTTTCGCTGTCGCCGGCGGTACGACACTCATAGCCTTCGTCGCTCAGGACGCCGGCCACGAGGTCGCGAATATCCCTCTCGTCATCGACTACGAGGATATCGAGTGCCATTCATTATTCTCCTGTTTTACTCATTCGGGCCGTCCCCCTGGTCCCTATGCACCTCGTCCATGTGATCCCCCGGATGTACGGCGAAACGCAGCGTGGCACGCGTCCCCTCACCCTCGGTTCCTGCCGCGAAGGCCAGCTCACCTCCATGCTCCTCAACAATCTTCTTCACGATGGCGAGGCCGAGCCCCGTACCCTTCTCGCGGGTCGTCACATAGGGTTCGATCACGTTGACGCTGCCCTGAGGCAGGCCGATCCCGTTGTCCTCCACATCGATCTGCATGAAATCGCCGCGCATGCTGACGGTCAGTGCGATCTTGCCGCGCCAGTCGACCTCTGCATCCCGGCCGCGGCTATCGATCGCTTCGGCAGCATTCTTGAGAACGTTGGTCATGGCCTGGCCCAGCTGATGCCGGTCACACTCAATCGGCGGAACTTCGTCCATGATGGCAAAGCGGTAAGTGATTTCAGGGTGCGCAACTTCCTGAAGGAATAACGCCTGCCGCACCAGGTCGACCGCATCTTCCTGCCGGAACACCGGCTTGGGCAAACGCGCGAAGCTGGAGAACTCGTCCACCATCTTGCGCAAATCGCCGACTTGGCGGATGATTGTGCCCGTCAGTTCATCGAAGAGCTCGGCGTCCTGCTCGATCTGCTTGCCGTAGCGACGCTTGAGACGCTCGGTCGCGAGCTGAATCGGGGTGAGCGGGTTCTTGATCTCATGCGCGATACGCCGCGCGACATCGGACCACGCGGCCTGCCGCTGGTCAAGCAGCTGGCGCGTAATATCCTCGAACGTGATCACCATCCCCTCGGTCGCAGGAGAGAGCTGGACAGCAAGCGTGAGCAAATCGGTGCCCCGATTGTACTGGATGATATCGCTCAGTGAACCTTCTGCGACAAGCTTGGCAAGCTCCGGAACAGCATCGTTCAGTTTTTTTCCAACAACATCCCTGTCCGGCGTTTCGAATAGCAATTGTTGGGCAGAACTGTTCATCAGGGCAACCCGCCCTTCCCCATCGAGCGAAATGATCCCCGCTGTAATGGATTCGAGCACCGCCTCAATAAAGGCGCGTCGCTCGGCAAGCTGGTGGTTCGCACCGATCAGTTCATCGGTTTGCCGCTCAATCTGCGACGACATGCGGTTGAATGCGCGCCCAAGCAGGCCGATCTCGTCCTGCTTACCGATCCGTCCCGACACGCGCATCGCATAGTTTCCGCTGCCAATTTCCCCAGCGGCGTCGGCCAGTTCAGCAAGAGGTTTTACTTGGCGGTCAGCAAAACGGAGAGCTGCCCACACAGCGAGACCGACAAGGGCGAGGCTGACGAAGAACAGCGCAACGTTGAACTGGAGCTGGAGCACACGGGCGCGGTCAATAAGGTCGGAATAGGAGCTGACAACGTTTTGCGCCTGTTGATACAACCGCTCGACTTCGGGACGGGCATCGCGAGCGACATACAGAAAAGCTTCGGACGTCCGATCCAATATGACAACCGCTTCCACCCGCTGCGGTGTAGAGCGCACTACGTAATTCTCGCCAGCCTCCAAGCGCGCAACATCCTCAGGCAGAATGCGCACGCGTTCTTCATCTGCCGCCGGATCGACAATCGCGGGAATTCGAAAGGTTCCATCGGCGACACGGACGAGAATTGCACTTTCACTGAGCTCACGATTGAACACCTGTAAAGAGTATTGGCGGGTGAATTCCGACGAATTGATAGGCATGACCTCGAGAAAGGAGCGTAAATCCATTGCCATCGCTAAGCCATTATAGCCGACAACCCTCTGATTTTCGTCGTAATAGCCTTCAGCCAACTCGTTTGCATTTTCCATGATCCCTCGCGAGCTGTCGGAAAACCAGAATTCGACGCCTGATTGGAACAGTATCGATGCGAACATCGCCACAAACAGAGTGGGAATGGCAGCGATCAACGAGAAAAAAAACACAAGGTTTACGTGGAGCCGTGCAGTCGTGCCGCCTGCTCTTCGAATTGCGATCCGGCGGCCCCACAGCACGACAATACCCAGCGCTGGAATAAGCGTTCCCAGCAAAAGCGAAGCGGCCTGCTCCGACGGCATCAGATCATTGCTGTTGGCCAGTCCAGCAATGGTGAGATAAGCCGTAAACGCCATCACTATCAGCGTGGTTGCGCATAGAATTTCAAGCCAAAGGAAGAGATTCATCTTCCGCGCAGCGACTTGCACACGCCGCCACCAGCGCGATCTTTTGGGGGCGGAGCTCGCCGTTTCAGGGGCAGTTGTGCTGGCCACGTTGCAGGCTTACAACAACCCTGTTGCAACTTTGCAAGAGCTTTCTGGCCAGTTGTCGTCAGCTCCCGCTGAACTGATCGGGCTCTATGGTCAATTCCTGCAACCGCTTACGCAAGGTGTTACGGTTGATGCCGAGCAATTGGGCCGCCTTGAGCTGGTTGCCATTCGTCCGTGCGAGCGCATGCTCCAAAACCGGCTTCTCCAACTCCGCCAATGCGGCATGGTAGAGTTGGCCTTCCGGAAACTGCCGGGCAGCAAGCCAGTTCGCCACGGTGGCGGAGACGGAACCGGTGTCTGACGGCGATCCGCATTCCAAGCCCTCGTCCAGGAGCCCCTTTATCGTTGCCGCATCGATTACGTCCTCTCGCGCCAACAATGCGGCGCGAAAAATCAGGTTTCGAAGCTCTCGCACATTCCCCCGCCAGGCCTGCGCGCCCAGTACCTCCGCTGCGTTTTCTGTTAGCGATCGTTGGGGAAGCCCTTCCCGCGCCGCAAGAGAAAGAAAATGCCTTGCAAGCGGCTCGACATCACCTGCCCGCTCCCGCAGCGGCGGCAATTTGATCGGCACGACATTCAGGCGGTAATACAGATCTTCGCGGAAACTCCCGTCGGCTATCATCGGGGCGAGATCCCTGTTCGTCGCCGCGATAACACGGACATCGACGGCAATTTCCTGGCTCCCGCCCACCCGGCGAATGCGCCCAGATTGCAATGCCCGGAGAAGCCGCGTCTGCGCCTCGGCCGGCATGTCGCCGATCTCGTCGAGGAATAGCGTGCCGCCATTCGCCGCTTCGAACTTGCCAATATTGCGCACAGTCGCGCCGGTGAACGCGCCTTTTTCATGCCCGAAAAGCTCGCTCTCGATGAGCTCGCGCGGTATCGCGGCGGCATTTACGGCAATGAAGGGGCCAGTCTTGCGGCTGCCCAGTTCATGGATGGCCTCGGCTACCAGTTCCTTGCCTGTCCCGCTTTCGCCAAGCACCAGCACGGACAGATCATTATGAAGCACGCGGGTGATCAGGCGATACACATCCTGCATCGCAGGGCTACGTCCGATCAGCGGTAGGCCTTCGGGCTGTTCTGCTACGTTGCCAGCTGAGTTTGCCTTGGAATCCGCCGCTTGCAGAGCAGCACGTACAACTTCATCAAGGTCGAAAGGCTTGGGGAAATACTCGAAAGCGCCGCGATCGGTTGCACGAACGGCAGTGTCGAGCGTGTTCTGCGCCGAGAGAATGATAAGCGGTAGATCGGGATGGTTCTCTCGTACCTTCCCAAGAGTTTCGATGCCATCTCCATCAAGCAGCATCACGTCGGTTAGCATCACGTCAAAGCGACTGCGAGACAGAGCCTCGTCACGCCCCTTCACGGTATCGCATGCTTCGACGGCAAAACCCTCCGCCTCCAAACCGGCACGGATCACGGTGGCTATCGCCTTGTCGTCTTCGACCAAAAGAGCGCGACGTGTCATTGAGGCCCCTTTGCGTATGCCATGGGCAAGTGAATGCGGAAATGCGTCCACCCATCCTTCTCGTCTCGTTCGTGGCTGACCCGCCCATCCATGTCACGGACCAGTTTTTGGACAAGCGCCAGTCCCAACCCCTGTCCATTCGCCTTGCTGGAAACGAACGGTTCGAAAATGTGGTCGCGCAGCGCCGGATCCACGCCTTTACCATTGTCGCTAACGCGGATTTCGATAGGCAGCCTCACCGGCCGACCCAAGCGGATGACATTGGTAACCAGCCCGCTGACAAACCGAGTGCGCACACGCACCTGAGGAGCGACGTTAGAACCGGCAGCATCGCGCGCATTGGCAAGGAGGTTGACCAGCACCTGCACGAGCGCGCCCTCGTTGGCGAGGACAGGTGGAAGCGACGGATCGAACTCCTCTTTCCAAGCCAGCTCTTCGCCGGATGTCAGTTTGACTGTACCCAAAGCCTGGTGGATCGCCTGATGCAGGTTGACCGGTGCGACCGGCTCGGTCTGCTCGCGTCCGAGGCGCTGCATGCGATCGACGAGCTGAGCAATGCGGTCGACTTCGTTAACAACCAGCTCTGTCAACGAAGATTCGGCCTCGCCTACCTTGCGCTGCAGCAATTGGACCGCACCACGAATGGCTGCCAGCGGGTTCTTTATTTCATGTGCCAAAACCGCAGGCCCTCGCAGAGCAGGTCTTCGTTCCTGTTCCTCGATCCGATCACCTTGGCTTGCATCGGACAGGGTGACCACGCGCCACCCCGGAAAAGCGGAGATAGTGGAGACTGTCATGTTCGTTCTCCAGGGCTGTTCCCCGATCATTACATCCAGCGCGCGGGCAACAAACTGCGATTCTGGATTGGTCAGCGCCTGCGTCAATCGTGGCTGGGAGATTGCAACGACATCGAGCAAGCTTTTGCCAATCAAACGGGATGCACTCATACCCAACAGCACTTCACCAGCGGGGTTGACTTCTTCAATGGTCATATCCTCTGCAATCAGCAGCATCGCGAAGCTGAGCCCCGCGATCTGGTCACCCGGTCCGGGCTGCAGGGCTGGCACGCCAGAACTGCTTTCGCTCACGCTGCACGTCGCCGGATGAAGGGCTCATAGAAGCGCTCCAACTCACCCCGGACCTGCTTGGCATCGTCGATGAAGTTGACCTTGTTCCGGAAGTCCGCGCTACCATGCAGGCCCTTTGTGTACCAACCAAGGTGTTTGCGCGCGATCTTGACTCCAACATCCTCGCCGTAATGCTCGAGCATGCCATCATAGTGCTCGATCAATGTCTCAAATTGCTCGGCAAAACTCGGGCTCTCGATTACTTCGCCGGTCTGCCACCAATGCATGACCTGGCCCAGCAGCCACGGCTTGCCATAAGCTCCGCGCCCGATCATCAGCCCGTCCGCACCGGATTGCTCCAACGCCGTCGCAGCATCGGGAATTGAGCAGATATCGCCGTTAACGATCACCGGGATATTCACCTCATCCTTTACCTTGCGGATAAACGACCAGTCGGCATCTCCTTTGTACATCTGGTTTCGCGTACGGCCGTGGACGGTGACAAGCTTGACGCCCAGATCTTCGGCGATATGCGCGAGCTCCGGCGCGTTGAGGCTCGCATGGTCCCAGCCCATCCGCATCTTGACCGTCACCGGCACATCAACGGCCTTCACCGTCGCTTCCATAAGCTTGGTTGCCAGCGGAACTTCACGCATCAGCGCACTGCCGGCAAACTGGCCCACGACCTTGCGAACAGGACAGCCGAAGTTGATATCGATAATCGCTGCGCCCTGATCCTCGCTCAGCTTGGCGGCATCGGCCATGCTCTGCGGGTCGCAGCCGACAAGCTGCATCGACACAGGATCCTCGCTTTCGTGCCAGCGTGCCTTCTGGATCGACTGGCGCGTTTCGCGGATAGCGGCCTCGCTCGCAATCATCTCGGTCACATTGAGTCCGCTGCCATAGCGTCGCACCAGCTGGCGGAACGGCATATCCGTCACACCAGTCATGGGCGCGAGCACGACCGGGCAATCGATCCGGATTGGACCAACCTCGATCGGCGTAATCGGTGGCGGAGAAGGATTCAGCGCGTCGCTCATAAGTGTGCCTAATAATTAGGCAGCCGCATAGTGGATTGCGAGCCGCGGCTCAAGCCGCTAGCGCGCTTTGTACAATGCACAGCAATTCGGGCCAGCTTCCGTCGTTTTGCGCGGTTATCGTTGCTGCGGGCCAGGGATTGCGCGCCGGACAACCGATACCGAAGCAGTTTACAGTTTGGAATGGGAAGCCGGTCTTGCGGCATTCGGTTGAAGTGCTCCAGGATGCGGAGTTGATTGTGGTCGCTATCCCTGAAGGTGCCGAGGCTATTGCACGCGAGTGCGTTGAAGGTATCGACAATGTCCGGCTGGTCACGGGCGGAGCCACAAGGCAGGACAGTGTAAGGCTTGCCCTTGAAGCGATTTCCAACACCGCTTCGGGGGCCGTGCTCATCCACGATGCTGCGCGACCCGGTTTGACCAGCGATGTCATTGCGAGACTGCTAGGCGCACTGGAAAAGCGCTCCGGCGCAATCCCTGTACTCCCGGTGGTTGACAGCATGATCCGGTCGGAGCACGACCTCATGGTCGGCGATGCGAAGCGTGACGAATTGCGCCGCGTCCAGACACCACAAGCCTTCCGCTTCAATGATATCCTCGCCGCGCATCGCACTTGGCGTGGTGAGAGCAATGCCGGTGATGATGCACAGGTTTTGATGGCCGCTGGGCACAATGTCGCCTTGGTTGACGGCGACGAGCGGCTCAAGAAACTGACATTTGCAGAGGATTTTATGGTTCGACCAGCGCCCTCCCCCGCGATCCGCATCGGCACGGGGTTCGATGTTCATCGGCTTGCCGGGGGCGAGGAGCTTTGGCTTTGCGGTATCCAGATCCCGCATTCGAAAGGACTTGCGGGGCATAGCGATGCCGATGTCGGGCTACATGCCGTTGTGGATGCGATCCTTGGCGCCTGCGCCCAAGGTGACATTGGCGATCATTTCCCGCCCGGCGATCCACAGTGGAAAGGCGCTCCTTCCGCACGGTTCGTGCAACATGCAGTAAAAATCGCCGGGGAAGCAGGATGGGCGATCGGCAATGTCGATCTCACGCTAATTTGCGAAACACCGAAGATCGGTCCATATCGCGAAGCCATGCGAGCTCGGCTGGCTGAGTTACTCGATGTCGAAATCAGCCACATTAGCGTCAAAGCCACGACCACAGAAAAGCTTGGCTTCACCGGCCGCGGTGAAGGCATTGCCGCGCAGGCAGCCGCTACGCTAGTGGCGACAGGCATGCCATGACCGATTCAATTATGCCTGATGAAATCTTCGCGCTCGCCAAGCGCGTCGTCGAGGAGAACGCCGCCAAAGGACGCAAGGTCGTCCTGGCCGAAAGCTGTACTGGTGGACTGGTATCCGGTGCGATCACCGAAATTGCAGGTAGTTCTGCTGTGCTCGATCGCGGCTTTGTGACCTATTCCAATGAGGCCAAGCAGGCTGACCTCGGCGTGCCATCGGACATTATCGAGGCATTTGGAGCTGTGTCAGTCGCCACGGCTTTTGCCATGGCAAAGGGCGCGTTGGATCGTAGTGGTGCCGATGTCGCGGTGGCGATCAGTGGCATAGCTGGCCCAGGCGGCGGATCAGACATAAAGCCCGTGGGTACAGTCGTGTTTGCCCGGGCCATCCGCGGCGAGGAAGAACCGATGGCGGATGAACGCCTTTTCGAAGGCGAGAGTCGCGCCGGCGTTCGTCGTCAGGCGACGTTGGTAGCGCTAGAGTTGTTGCTGCCGTAGAGGTCAGCTGCACGTGCCTCGAACGCGGCGACCATCTTGCGAAAGGCCCGGTCGATATATTGGCCAGCGAGCGTTTCGAACATCAGGTTCTTGAAGGCGAAATCGACGCGGAAATCGATCTCGCATGTTCCTTGTCCGACATCGCGGAAAGTCCAGTCATTGTCGAGATCGCGCAGAGGTCCATCAATGTAATGGACGTTTATCGTTCGCGGGCGATCCTTGACCACCTTTGACGTGAACTTTTCGCGCAGTGCCTTGAAGCCGACGAGCATGTCCGCTGTCATCTCCGTATCGCTGTCCTTCCGAACGCGTGTAGCAATGACCCACGGTAGGAATTCCGGATACTTGTCTACGTCCGCCACCAGATCGAACATCTGTTCGGCTGTATACGGAAGCTGCCGGGTTTCTCGGATAGAGGGCATCAGGCGTTCTTTGCCGTAGCCTTTTGGAGCTTGGCTTCACGCGCAGCCTTCATTTCAGCGAAATCGTCACCTGCATGATAGCTTGAACGAGTCAGCGGAGTGGAAGCGACCTGCAGGAAGCCCTTGGCCCGCGCAATCGCGCCGAAAGCGTCAAACGCCTTGGGCGTCACGAAGTCCTCAACGTTTGCGTGCTTTGGCGTCGGCTGGAGGTACTGCCCCATTGTCATGAAATCGATATCCGCGCTGCGCATATCGTCCATCACCTGGTGCACTTCGAGCCGCTGTTCACCCAGCCCCAGCATGATGCCGGATTTGGTGAAGATCATCGGATCGTGGCGCTTAACCTCTTCCAGTAAGCGCAGCGAAGCGTAGTAGCGCGCGCCCGGGCGAATTGTCGGATATAGACGCGGTACTGTTTCGAGATTATGATTATAAACGTCTGGTCCGGCTTCACAAATAGCCTCTACTGCGGCGCGCATCTTACCGCGGAAGTCGGGTGTGAGAATCTCGATCGTCGTGCTGGGCGTTTCACGGCGGAGCGCTTTGATCACTTTGACGAACTGGCCTGCACCACCATCGGGAAGGTCATCGCGGTCCACGCTGGTGATGACAATATGGTTGAGCCCCATCTCGCCGGCAGCAACGGCGACATTCTCCGGTTCCATCGGATCGACAATACGCGGCATGCCGGTTTTGACGTTGCAAAAAGCGCAAGCGCGGGTGCAAACATCGCCAAGGATCATCACGGTCGCGTGCTTCTTGGTCCAGCACTCGCCAATATTCGGACAGGCCGCTTCCTCACAAACCGTGTTGAGATTGAGATCGCGCATCAGCTTGCGTGTTTCGTGATAGCCTTTGGAAACAGGGGCTTTCACACGGATCCAGTCGGGCTTACGCTGGCGCTGCGGGCGGTCGCCTTCCGGCTGCGGAGGATTGGACAAATCTGTCATTTCGCAGCCCACTTAGTGAACAGTCAGGATAACCGCAATGGGGGTGCTTGCCCTCATTCGTATGCTCGCATATGCGCTGGCGCATGGACGCAATCGGCATACAGGCGCTGACTTCACCGGTCGTGCTTTTCTTCGCTCTCGGATTACTCGCTGCCTTTGCACGATCTGATCTGGCTATACCCGAAGCGATAGCCAAGGGGATGTCGCTCTATCTGATGGCGGCCATTGGGCTGAAGGGTGGGATTGAAGTCGCGGAGTCTGGGCTCGACGGAACAGTCCTTGCCGCTCTCGCAGCGGGTATCGGAGCAGGTTTCATTATGCCGCTCTACGCATATTGGGTGCTCAAAAGCTTCGGCAAGCTTGACCGGATCAATGCCGGCGCGGTGGCTGCGCATTATGGCTCCATCAGTGTTGTGACATTTGTGACCGCGGTCGAAATATTCGAGCTGCAGGGGAATCCGCCGGAAGGGTATATGGTGGCCGTTATGGCGACTATGGAAAGTCCGGCCATCCTGGCAGGCCTGTTGCTGGCGAGAGGGGCGGGTTCAGAAGAAGGCCAGAGCACCAAGGAGCTGTTGCACGAAGTACTCTTCAATGCATCTGTGGTGCTGCTCCTCGGAGCTTTCGCTATCGGTTGGATTGCCGGCCCCGAAGGCTTTTCAGATGTCGAGCCGTTCTTCGGTGCAATGTTCAAAGGCGTATTGTGCATTTTCCTGCTCGATATGGGACTGATCGCGGCAAGGCGCATGATGGATGCTCGCTCACTGACGTGGCGGCTCGTGGCGATAGCCATTGGCCTTCCCCTGTTGAACGGAGCCATTGGAACGGCAATGGGTGCAGCCATCAGTCTGGACACGGGATCCGCCGCCGCTCTTGGCGTCCTGTGCGCTAGCGCGAGCTACATTGCCGTGCCGGCGGCCATGCGCCTTGCTTTGCCAGAGGCGGACCCTGGCATTTACTTGACTATGTCGCTTTCGATCACTTTCCCCTTCAATGTCCTCATCAATATCGGCCTGATCGGCGCGCTCGCTGTGATGCTGACAGGCGACGGAGCAGCGATCCCATGATCGAAACAGTCATACGCAAACGCATCGAAATCCTGGCCGATCAGGCGCAGGCCAGCCGCGTCACCAAAGCTATCGATGAAGCCGGTATTACCGGCTGGACCATCACTCCTGTTACTTCCGGAAAGGGCCGCGAAGGGCAATGGCGCGAAGAGCGCGTAATGGGGACAGACAAGGTTTTTATTCTGACCATCGCTTCAGAGGAGAAAGCCATGGCGCTTGCAGATACGCTTGCACCCGTCCTGACACAGCGTGGATTGCTTCTGACCATGTGGGACGTCCAAGTCATTCGCGGGGAACGTTTCTGATGCCCGAGTTTGACGAATTGCTGCGTGGATATCGCCGTTTCAGAGAAGAAGGCTATCCTAAACAGCGCGCCCGTTACGACAAATTGGTTGCCGAAGGGCAGCATCCCAAGTTGATGATCATCAGTTGCTCGGATTCGCGCGTTGATCCGGCACAGATATTCGATGTCGATCCCGGCGAAATCTTCGTCGTACGCAATGTTGCAGCCCTGGTTCCGCCTTTCGAAACAACACCAGGCCAGCATGGTGTTTCGGCTGCAATCGAGTTTGCGGTCCAGGTGCTCAAGGTGCGCCAGATCGTTGTGATGGGCCACGGCATGTGCGGTGGATGCAAGGCCGCGTTGACGCGGGATCTGCATGGCAACGCGCCGGGCGACGGCGGATTTGTTGCGAATTGGGTCAAACTTCTCGATGAAGCTCGCGAGCCGGTCGCATCGATGCACGGAACAGACGGGCGCGAAGCCGAGCGTGCGATGGAGCTGGCCGCAGTTGGTGTCAGCATCGACAATTTGCGTACCTTCCCATTCGTGCTGGCTGCTGAGAAGCGTGGCGAACTCAAACTGAGAGGAGCGTTCTTCGCGATTTCCGACGGCGTCCTCTATCTCCGCAACGAGGAAACGCAAGCATTCGAACCCGCCTAAAACTTGCTATTGCGAGTTATTCGCAAGACGATTAGTGGTGACTTCGGAAGACGAATACCCCAATCCAAAGGAAATGTAATGCGTAAAACTATACTCGCTTCTGTAGCGACGACTACCGCCCTCGCACTCGCGGCCTGCTCGCCTGCAGCTGAACAAGCACCGACTGAAGATGTAGCAGTCGAAACCGAGGAAAGCGCGGTGGTCGAAGAGACTGCCGGCGTTCTCGATGCCAATGCTGCAACCGCAGACGAGCTTGCCGGTGTCGAAGGCGTCACACCAGAACTCGCCGATGCCATCGTCGCTGGTCAACCATTCGCATCGATAACCGATTTTAACGCGGTCCTGATGGCCAACCTCGGCGAGGACGAGGCCGCAGCCATTCGTGAAAGCGTTTTCGTTCCCGTGAACCTCAATACCGCGACAAGCGAAGAACTCGCGCTTATACCGGGCATCGATGATCGTATGATCCACGAATTCGAAGAGTACGTGCCTTACGCGGACATGGCCGAATTCGACCGCGAGATCGGTAAGTATGTCGATGAGGAGGAAGTCGCGCGCTACCGCCAGTATGTGACGCTCTGACGTCGCTGTAGAATAATCCTGACGATCTCGATGGCGGCCAGAATACCTATGTGGATATAGGCCGTCATCGGTTCGAAGGCTGTCAGCGCCCAATGCAAGAACGTCAGCACCGCTGCAGGATAAACAAAGCGGTGCAAGCGCTTCCAGTTGCGTTTCAGCGAGCGCATCGAAACATCGTTGGATGTCACCGCCAATGGAACGAAAAGCGCGAACGCGATCCAGCCTGTCAGATATTGGATCTGCACGGCTTCAGTGCCGATGATTTGCAACTCGTTCTTGCGCCACAGATAGATCACAGTGTGCCCCAGCGCGTAGGCAAAGCTCGCCACGCCCAGATCTCGACGGCGACGCATAAGCCACTGCGCCCAAACGTGCTTGCGAAATGCAAGACGAATGGGCGTTACCGCCAGTGTCATCAGTAACAACCACGCCGCCCAGTCGCCGCTATCGGCGATAGCATGCCCATATCCGTATTCTTGTGGCGTCAGCCCCCATCTGAGCAGCATCCATGCGCCAGGAATAGCAAGTATCAGCCAAAGAGAGAGGCGCGATTGCAGTGCTTTCATAGCGCCCCAATCGCCGAGCACCTTTGCCCCGTCAATCATCTGATTGGCTTGCATCCCCCGCCCGCGCCCGCCATCTACGGCCTATGCCAGAAGCAAACCTAAAGAATATCGCGCTGTTGATTGATGCGGATAACGCCAGTCATGCAGGTATCGACCCCGTTCTCACCGTTTTGGCGGAACTGGGGCAAGTGAATGTACGCCGCGCCTACGGCAATTGGGCGAAGCCGGCGCTTTCCAAGTGGAACAAGATCACACATCGTTTCGGCATTCAGCCGATGCAGCAGTTCGATCTGACGAAGGGTAAGAATGCGACCGATATCGCGATGGCTATCGATGCGATAGACCTGCTCAATGCGGGTAAGGTCGATGGCTTCGGAATCATGAGCAGCGACAGTGATTTTACACCTCTCGTTACTAGGCTGCGGCAGGATGGCATGATTGTGTATGGTTTTGGCGGCTCTAAAGCGCCCGAAGCGTTTCGCGCTGCCTGCACGCGCTATATTGATGTCGACCAGTTGATCAGGACGAACTCACGCGACGACAAGTCGGATAATAACGACGCCATTGATCAGGATTTGATCGACCTGCTGGGTGAAGCCTGGAAGGCGGCAAGCCGCGACGATGACGGTTACGCCCGGCTTCACGAAGTGGGGCAGATCGCCGGAAACCGGTCCAGCTTCGATGTGCGCAACCACGGGTTCAAGCGCCTGTCCGACATGATGCGCGCCGCTAGCGACAACTTTAAAATGGAACGCCGCGAGGACAAACAGCTCTACGTCAAGCGACTGAGATAAATCTCGGCACCAAACACGATAACGCCCGTTGATCTCCCAGGCGGTTACAGGGAAGGTTGATGGTTGATAAATCGACGAATTTTAACTGGCTGGTGCGCGTTGGCTACTTCAGTCGCGCGATACTTTACTCGGTACTTGGCATCATTGCCCTCAACAGTGCGGGTCAGATTTCCGACGGAACCATAGGCGTATTCCAGGCTGTCGAGAGTTTCCCCGCGGGAGCCGCTATCCTCTGGCTTATGGTTCTCGGCCTTATCGCCTATGCTCTGTTTCGCTTCGCTTCGACGTTCTTCGATATCGAGAACAACGGTTCGGACGGCAGGGGTTGGGCCAGGCGTATCGGCCATGCGGGAAGTGCTATCGGTCACCTGGCCCTTGCCTGGTCGGCCTATCAGCTCGCGAAAAGTTCAGGCCACTCCGACCGCGGCGCTGAGGATATTGCGGCAGGTATTCTGTCAATTGCTTTCGGCGAAATCCTCGTAAGCGCTCTCGGCTTCGCCTTCGGTATCGCCGCACTCTTTCAGATCAGGAAATGTTTTTCTGGCGAGTTTATGCACCGCATTTCCGGGGCGGCACCAGATGCGACGCGAATCCTCGGCGGCGCTGGCTTTTGCGCCAGAGGTGTTGTCTACGGCGTAATCGCTTGGTCGCTCGTAAAAGCGGGCTTCGCCTCCGGTGGTTCTGACCAGGTCAAAACGCTGGGTGGCGCAGTGGCCTCACTCGCCGGTGAAGGGTTCGTCTTTACTTCGGTTGCCGTCGGACTACTGATGTTCGGCCTCTTCAGCCTCGTCCTCGCGCGGTATCGAATTATCCCCGACATGAGTCCGGATGGGCGTGTTCCAGAATTCCGCAGATAGCTAGGATTGATCGGGCTATGGTGTCGGTCACACTCCGCAATTGGCCGTGCCCGTGCCAGTGTAGACAACTCTGTCTTGGCGGTCATACAACCACATCGTGCCTTCATAAGTCGTGTTTTCAATTTCGCCTTCGGCCAGAACTTCCTCAATGGCAAGGCGCAGCGAATATTCGCGGCCGTTGTAAAGAGTGCGGGTATTCGCGGGCAGCTCGCGCGAGCCAGGATCCGCGGCAAAACGCACCATTTCGCCATCGATTTTCATATATGCGTCGGCCTCACGGGCAATAACACGAACGGCAAGGCTCGTACCTGGTGCATAGGCACACGCCAAACCAAGAAGGTCGTTTGCCTCCATGTCGGGATACGAAATTGTTTCCGGAACAACCTCCTCAATTGGCGTGCCGGCTTGATTGGCTTCCCGAACCTGGTCAGCCATTGCCGCATTTTCAGCCGCTTGTTCTCCCTCGCTCAACGCTTCTCCGCAAGATGCCAGCGCTAGGGCTCCGGCGGCAACGATAAGCCGCTTCATCAATGTCTCCCGAACAATTTCTCGACATCCTCCATCGAGAGTTTGACCCATGTAGGTCGTCCATGATTGCACTGACCGGAGCGCGGTGTCGACTCCATCTCGCGAAGTAGCGCATTCATTTCGGTAACATTGAGAGTACGGCCTGCCCTTACCGAACCATGGCAAGCCATAGTCGCAAGGACGTGCTCGATCTTCTCGGTCAGCAACAGCGAAGAACCGTGTTTGGCGATATCGTCTGCCAGATCGCGAAGTAGCGCCTCAGGATTGGCCTTTTTCAAGACACCGGGCATGGCGCGGACAAGCATCGCGTTAGGGCCGAACCGTTCGACCATAAGGCCCAACTTAGCGAATTGCTCGAGATGCTCCTCCAGCCGGTCACAATCGGCTTCGTCCAGCTCGACAACCTCGGGTATGAGCATGGCCTGACTTGCCGCGACCTTGTTGCCAGCCCCCGCAGAGCGCAGGCGTTCCAGCACAATGCGCTCATGCGCCGCATGCTGGTCAACAAGTACCAGCCCGTCGGCTGCCTCGGCAACAATATAGGTGTTGGCAACCTGCCCGCGGGCAATGCCGAGGGGGTAATCCTCGGCATTGCCTGGCTGTGTTTCAGCCTCCTCTGCCCTGCCGTGTGGTGCGGCCAATGTCCCTGTTTCCGTACCCCATCTTGCTCTAGGTTCTGCAACCAAACTGCCCGAAGGTGCGGACCAATCGCGCCCGGAGAATATCGAGCGGAGCGCAGGCGATACCTCTTCGTGCACAGGCTCTGCCTGCCAGCGGCCCATGGCATTGCTGTCGGGAGCTTGGGCGCTGCGACGATCGCCGGTCGAAAGTGCCTGCCGCAACCCGCTGACGATAAAACCGCGGACAGCGGCAGCATCCCGAAATCGCACTTCGGTCTTGGCGGGGTGTACGTTCACGTCGACATCCGCGAACGGAATGTCGAGGAAAAGCGCCAGTACTGCGTGGCGGTCGCGCGCCAGCATGTCGGCATAGGCACCCCGCACGGCGCCCGTCAACAAGCGGTCTTTAACCGGGCGGCCATTGACGAACAGGTATTGATGATCGGCGACGCCACGGTTGTAGGTCGGCAGCCCCGCGACCCCGGTGAGGCGCATGACCCCCTCTCCGCCGGGTCGCTCCAGGTCTATGACCACACCATTGTCTGCAAGTTCCCGCGCAACGATCTGCGCCACGCGTTCGGTGGGATTTTGCCCTCCCTGCACCGCGAATATTCGCCGATCGCCATGCTCAAAGCTGAAGGCAATATCGGGGCGCGCCATTGCGAGCCGACGCACGACATCATGACAAGCGGCGTATTCACTACGCGGTGTGCGAAGGAATTTGCGGCGCGCTGGGATTTTGGCAAAGAGGTTTTTGACCCCGACCCGCGTACCCGGCGGCAGCGCTACGGGACCTTCTTCAACCAAAACACCGTGATCGATGACACGCTTCCATCCCTCGGTGCCATCATGCGTCCGACTTTCAATGGTCAGCCGCGCCACACTGCCAATCGACGGAAGTGCCTCGCCGCGAAAGCCCAGGGTTGCAACTTGCTCGATAGCCTGATCAGGTAATTTTGAGGTGGCATGTCGCTCAAGGGCCAGTGCCATCTGGTCAGGCGACATCCCGCAACCGTCATCCGTGACCTGGATGGAACCCAACCCACCGTCGACAATCACCACGGCAACACGCGTCGCGCCGGAGTCGACCGCGTTCTCGACCAGCTCCTTCAACGCGGAAGCCGGCCGTTCGACAACTTCACCCGCAGCAATGCGGTTGACGAGCGTCTCTGGAAGGCGGCGAATTTGCGGCATCGGCTTACCCTAGAGGTCACTTGACGCAATTTCGAGGCGAAGCGGGGCAAAACTGCGGTCTTTTCGACAAATTTTTTGGCCTTTCGCAGCCTGGCGCGTTAAGGGGCGCTACTTTCCGCATTTCTGCTGCAATAGGCGCGGATTCGCGCGAAGCTGGCGGTAATTCAAATTACGGGTTTTTCGATGAGTTCTTTCTTCACCAATCTCTTCAAATTCGGCTCGCAAAATATGGCCATCGACCTCGGTACGGCAAATACGCTGGTCTATGTACAGGATCGCGGCATTGTCTTGAATGAACCTTCCGTGGTTGCCATCGAAACGATCAATGGAGTGAAGCGCGTCAAGGCAGTGGGTGATGACGCTAAGCTCATGATGGGCAAGACACCGGACAGCATCGAAGCGATCCGCCCTCTGCGAGACGGTGTAATTGCAGACATTGAAATCGCCGAAGAGATGATCAAGCACTTCATCCGAAAAGTGCACGGCAAGCGTACGCTGCTACGCTATCCGGAAATCGTGATCTGCGTCCCCTCCGGCTCCACCTCGGTTGAAAAGCGCGCAATCCGCGATGCGGCAAGCAATGCGGGTGCTTCCGAAGTGTTCCTGATCCTCGAGCCGATGGCGGCTGCAATCGGTGCGGACATGCCGGTGACCGAGCCCGTCGGTTCCATGGTGGTCGATATTGGCGGTGGCACGACCGAAGTCGCCGTGCTGTCATTGCGCGGTCTTGCTTACACGACGTCAGTTCGGACCGGCGGAGATAAGATGGACGAAGCCATTGTCTCCTATGTCCGCCGACATCATAATTTGTTGATCGGTGATTCCACGGCGGAGCGGATCAAGAAGGAATACGGCGTTGCGATGGTGCCCGACGATGGCATCGGCGAAACGATTGTCATCAAGGGCCGCGATCTGGTGAACGGCGTGCCGAAAGAGATCAACATCAACCAGGCGCATGTTGCAGAAGCCCTGTCCGAACCTATTGGTGCAATTGTCGAGGGTGTGCGGATCGCACTCGAGAACACCGCGCCCGAACTGGCTGCGGACATTGTCGACCAAGGCATCGTGCTGACGGGTGGCGGCGCACTGATCAGCGGGTTGGACGATCACATCAAGGAAGAAACCGGCCTTCCCGTAAGCATTGCCGAAGACCCATTGACCTGCGTAGCAATGGGAACGGGCAAGGCAATGGAAGACCCGATTTATCGTGGCGTCCTGATGACCGCTTAAGGGAGCAACTCCAGAGAAAGGGAGCGGGCCGCAATGGCACCGCCTTCGGCACAAAGATCCGGCTCGAACAAGAAGGCGCAGCTTGGCCGCTTCGCGGGCTATGTCTTTGCTAGCCTGGGCGCCGCTATTGGAGCGCTGTTGCTGATAATCTCGCTTTGGCGACCCGACACGTTTTACGGTCTTCGCAGTATGGCGACCGATGCCGCCTCCCCGGTCGGTGAGGCCGGCGCAAGCGGACGCGTCGGTTCACGCAGCTTCTTCGAGGCGATTGCGGGATATTACAACGCCGGTTCGCGTAATGCAGATTTGGAGCGCGAGAATGAGGTCGCCCGCGTCCGGCTTGCCGAGATGCGCGCACTGGAGCAGGAGAACGCGAGGCTGAAAGCGTTGCTCGGACTGACTGAACGGGAAATCAAGCCCGTTGCCACGGGGCGGCTTATCGGCTCAAGCGCATCGAGTACACGGCGTTTCGGGTACCTCGCTGCCGGTAGCGATCAGGGCGTCACCGTGGGCATGCCCGTCACTTCGCCAATGGGGCTGGTCGGGCGTATCCTGGAAACCGGAAAAGATACGTCCCGCGTCCTGTTGCTGACCGATGTTGAAAGCATCGTTCCCGTGCGGCGGGCGACAGATGATGTGGTTGCTTTTGCCGAAGGGCGTGCAGACGGATCGCTGCGCATTCGCCTGATCAATCTCGGCATAAATCCGCTTGAACCCGGAGATATCATGGTGACATCGGGCGCTGGCGGGTTGTTCCGTCCGGGCGTTGCTGTGGCTGTCGTTTCCGAGATCACCGATGACGGGGGCATCGGGCAACTGCTCAGCAACCCGGCAGCTACAGACTTCGTGCTCGTGGAGCCCATTTTCGAGCCCGATGCGATTGAGGCGGCAGATACCCCGCTCGTTTCAGAGCAGACCGCGGAAGACTGATGGAAAGACTCAATCCCAGTGCCCGGAGGGATCAGTTCGGCAGCAAGATCAATCGGGTGCATTCACCTGTTCTGGCCTACGGCACGCCTTGGGTAACGATCCTGTTGGCATCGCTTAGTCCGATGCTGCCAATCATTGCGTCGGCACCTCTGTTCCCGCCCTTGGGGTACCTTTTCCTGCTTGCATGGCGGGTTCTCCGCCCAGGGCTTCTTCCGATGTGGGCCGGCTTACCACTGGGATTTTTCGATGATTTGTACAGCGGGCAACCGCTTGGCTCGGGTATTGTGCTGTTTTCGCTGACTATGATCGCACTCGACTTGATTGAGCTTCGCTTCCCTTGGCGCGGCTTCTGGCAGGACTGGGGCGTCGCAGCGATGTTCTCGACAGCATACCTTTTCTTTGCTGCCGTATTGTCCGGCGCGAGTTTGTCATGGGTTCAGCTTCCCCTCATATTGCCGCAACTGTTGCTCACGATTCTGCTGTTTCCGCTCGCAGCACAGATCGTTTCATTACTTGATCGCCTACGTCTGAGGCGGGTGAAGAAGATCGGTTGAACTGATGGACAGGAAAGTCACATCAAGTGCACTGAAACAGCGATTTGACCGCCGGAGCTTCGTAGTGGGTGCAATCCAAGGCGGCATTGGATGCCTGCTCGCGGCGCGCATGGGTTACATTGCCGTGGCCGAAAACGAAAAGTACACGCTTGAAGCCGAAAGTAATCGCGTGAATCTCAGCCTGATCCCACCTCGGCGTGGCTGGATTCTTGATCGCAATGGCTCACCCCTTGCTTCCAACCGCGCCGATTTCAGGGTTGATATCATCCCCGAACGTGTTCGCGATCCGGAGGCTACTGTGGCAATTCTGAGTGAGCTGCTCGAGTTTTCACCAGACGAAACCGAAGACCTGCGCTTCCGCCTGAATGAAAGTCGTGGTTTTGCAGCAGTCCCTGTCGCCAACGGACTGCAGTTCGCTAAATTCGCCGCCGTCAGCGTTCGTTTGCCGGAATTGCCGGGCGTGGTCCCGCAGCGCGGCTATTCGCGATTCTACCCTACCGGCCCCTCTGTCGGTCACTTACTCGGCTATGTCGGCGCGCCGAGCCGCGAGGAATATGAGGAAGAGCCGCAACCACTGCTCCTCACGCCTGGCTTCAAAATGGGCAAGGACGGGATCGAACAGCAATTCGAGGCCGAGTTGCGTGGTGTTCCCGGCGCTCGCCGCGTCGAAGTCACTGCTTCCGGTCGTATCGTTCGTGATCTGGAAACGAGGGACGACATTCAGGGCAACTCTGTCCAGCTTACCATTGATGGACCATTGCAGGATTATGCGGCGCGCAGGCTCGGCCTCGAATCCGGCTCCGTGGTCGTGATGGACTGCATCACGGGCGATTTGCTCTGCATGGCCAGCATGCCGAGCTTCGATCCGAACAGTTTCTCAGACGGTATTGGGCGCGTCGAGTACTCGATGCTGAGCGAGAACGAGCGTGTTCCGCTACGCAACAAAGTCCTTCAAGGACTCTATCCGCCTGGCTCGACGGTCAAACCAACGGTCGGAATGGCGCTGCTCGGTGCCGGTGTGGATCCCGATGAGACCGTGTTTTGCGGCGGCGGCCTGCAGGTCGGCAATCGCCGATTTGGCTGCTGGAACCGCCGCGGTCATGGTGCGGTCGACCTCGCCAAGGGAATTTATCAAAGCTGCGATGTGTATTTCTATGCCATGGCCCAGCGAACAGGAATGTGGCCTATTGCCGAGACCTGCAAGCAATACGGGATGCAGCAACAGTTCGAATTGCCCGTCGCCAGCCAATTCTTTGGCACCGTCCCCGATCCCGACTGGAAAATGGAGAAATACGGGCGCGAGTGGCAGGCATTCGACACCGTAAACGCCACTATTGGTCAGGGCTACATGCTCGCCAGCCCGCTTCAGCTTGCGGTAATGGCATCGCGGCTTGCAACATCCGAAATGGTCATACCTCGCCTATTGCTAAGCAATCAAAGGCCACAATTTGCCAATATGGGTGTGAGCAGCGAATACAAGACGTATGTCCGCCGGGCGATGAGCGATGTCGTGAACGGGCCTGGCACGGCCGCTCGCGCCCGCTTGCCAATCGAGGACGTGCTGATGGCGGGCAAGACAGGAACGGCTCAGGTCGTCGGACTCAATATTTCGGATGGCAAAACGGGCCCCTGGCGCTACCGAGACCACGGCCTGTTTATCTTCTTCGCGCCGTTCGACAATCCGCGTTACGCTGGCGCTGTTGTGATCGAGCATGGTGGAGGTTCAGGTGCGGCCTATCCGATTGCGCGTGACGTGATGACGTATCTACTCGACCCGCAAAAGGGGCTCGACGCGCTAAAGCCGCTCGAGGCGCAATGGGGTGGCACCGCGCAGGAACGGCTGGAGAGACAATATGCCGCATACGCCGCCGCACAAGGTGTCGATTTGCCCCCCGCTCCGCCGCCAGTCACTCTCGCCCGACAGGTCGATGCAGAGGCACGCGCTGCTGTAGCCGAACCGGAAGAAGCAACAACCGATGCAATCGCCCCGCGCGAGGAAGCCAACCCCCGTTCGCAAGATGCAGTGACATGAAGGCTGCAATCACCCTCCCCGCACCTATCGCGGAGTTCCCGTGGCGAGTTGTGATACCGCTGACGATGCTTGTGGCTTTCGGAGCGGCAGTCTTGCATTCGGCAGCAGGCGGTTCCTTCGATCCCTATGCCTCATCACACCTGATCCGCTATGCAGTGTTCCTGATTGTGGCGCTCGTCGTCTCCTATTTCCCGCAGGATTGGGCACGGTGGATGGCTATTCCGGCCTTTATCGCTATTGTGGTGCTGTTGGTGGCGGTGGAAGCTGCCGGCCAGTTGCGAGGCGGTAGCCAACGATGGCTTGAACTGGGCTTCATGCGGCTACAACCGTCTGAATTGATGAAACCCGGCATCGTCCTGCTGTTGGCTTCCTACTTTCATACGCTGCCTGCCGCTATGATCGGTACCTGGCGCGCGATCCTTGTCCCGCTTGGCGTGATCGCACTGCCCATGGCGCTCGTCCTGATGCAGCCCGATCTGGGCACATCGCTCGCAATCGGCTTCGGCGGGATCGTTGTCATGTATCTCGCCGGCATTCCGCAAAAGTGGTTTATTGGCGGCGGAATTGCCGCACTTGTTGCTACCCCGTTGCTCTACATGTTTGCGCTGCAACCCTACCAGCAAAGGCGGGTGACAACCTTCCTTGATCCGACTCAGGATCCGCAGGGCGATGGATACCATATCATCCAATCGCAGATCGCGATTGGCTCAGGCGGGATTACCGGCAAGGGCTTTGGCGAAGGGTCTCAAAGTCAGCTCGATTACCTGCCCGAACCGCAAACCGATTTCGTCTTCGCGACAATGGCTGAAGAATGGGGCCTCATCGGTGGCCTGTTCGTGCTCCTCGTTTTCGGTATCGTGCTGCGTTACGGTATGCTCGTTGCACGTGACGCGAAGGACCGCTTCTCCCGCCTGCTTGCCGCCGGTCTCACGGCAACGATTTTCTTCTACGTTGCCGTCAATCTTCTAATGGTGATGGGCTTTGCCCCGGTAGTAGGAATTCCCCTCCCTTTCATGAGCCACGGCGGTTCATCCATGATGACCAATATGCTGTGCGTGGGCGGTCTGATGATGGTGGAACGCTGGAACAGGCAGACCAACAAGGCGATATAATTGCCCCGAGGCGGTTTCCCCCTTTTCTGCGGCGCAATACTCGCTATATGAGCGCCTCTCCGCGATTCGGCGCACGGCCAATCGTGGCGATTATTGGTCAGTCACACAGACTTTGCCCGGTAAGGACGCATAGCTCAGTTGGTAGAGCAGCTGACTCTTAATCAGCGGGTCCTAGGTTCGAGCCCTAGTGCGTCCACCATCCTTTCTCTTTGATGTGCGACTTGAGACAGCATATCTCTTTGCCAACATTGGCGATGCTGTTTTGACGTCAATTTCCCCCACGCCAATTTCGCCTCGACTGGCGCGACCAGGTCGGGCATGCGCAGTTTATGCTCCGATTTCCTGTAGGCCTCGCTTTGCTCCTCACTGCAGTGTTGCATGCGCCACCGCTCAGTGCCCAGGGCGAGGACGCATATTCGGAACTTGAGCGCGCCGACTTGCGATTGGCCCAGGTTGCCGAGCGGATCATGGTATCGAACGCATCTCTCTGCCGTGAGCTCATGCCGGTTACGGGGATCATACTGCACAGTGCGGACCAGTATCGTGAAGGAGTGGCAGACGATCGCTTTGTCAACGGGAGCCTTGCCGTCGCGGCATTGCTGCCTGAGTCGCCGGCTTCGACAGCGGGGCTCGCCCGGGATGATGGCATCATCGCGATAAATGGCCAAAGCACGCAAACTCTGGTCCCTGATGAACCCGGCAATCTGCGTGAGGTAGGCTTTGCCCTCCTCGCTGATCAGCCGGTCAATGCACCGCTTGTACTGCGTATCGCTCGGGAAGGCGGTGAGCGTGATATGATACTTGATGCTCCCGCCGGTTGCCGGAGCCTTGTTGAAATTCGCGTTGGCGACGGGCCGCGCGCGCAATCCAATGGTATTGTCATTCAGGTGCGTTACGACTTCGCCCAATCCGTTACCGATAATGAACTTGCAGTAATTGTCGCACATGAGCTGTCGCACAGCATTCTGGAGCATCGGCGACGCAAGGAAGAAGCAGACATCGATATAGGCCTTTTGGGAGAAGTCGGTCGTAATCAGCGTGCCAACAGACAAGCCGAAGTCGAGGCAGACCGCCTCTCCGTTCATTTGCTGGCCAATGCCGGATATGATCCGCAGATCGCGGCCAATTTCTGGCGAACAGGATCGGGCAGCAGGCTGGGAAGCCCTCTCCTTGGCAGCACAATTTACCCGTCAAGCACAGCGCGTGCCGAGTTGCTGGAAGGCGAAATCGCGACGTATCTGCCCCTGCAACGCGGACCAAGCTGGCCAGATCACCTGCTCATCATGCGTGACCGTTCGTTCGCCAACGATTGAGCCGGAATTCAGCGACGCCGCGCCTTTTCGGGAGCTTCGCTGATATCGATATAGTGCCTGTCGAAATATGTGAGAGGTGTCGCATCATCGCGGTGGCTAGCGGCGATCAGCGCGCCGACAAAGATCGTATGCGTTCCGAAGACATGGCGATCGGCCACCGAGCAGACGAGGCTCGACTGTGCGGTTTGCAGAACGGGAACACCATGTTGCTCTGTCCAGTCGCCGACCGAAAACCGGTCCGCCTCGGGTATCATGAAGTGATCGGCGACATCGCGGTTCGAAAGGCCAAGCACATTTACACAGAACCGCTCCGCCATTGCCATCGGATCATGCAGCGATGCGCCGCGATTGATGCAGGCCAAGAGCGATGGCGGAGCGAAACTTAGCGAGCTCACTGCTGTCGCCAGGATGCCGTAGGGTTTGCCATCATTAATGGTGGTTACAGCGTAGACAGTTGCGGCAACGTGCCGCATCGCCTCGCGAAAGGAATCGGTCAGCTCGGCTTGGCTCTGTCCTATCGCCATCATGCAATGTCATTGAAGGGGGATTGGTTTCGGTGCAAGAGCCAATTCCGGAGATGAATGTGATACCCCGCACTTGCGATCACATTTTAATGTGATATACGCCTCGTATGAGCGACATTATTATCGAAAAAGTCCGTAAAATCATAGAGAACGGGAATATGACCCGTGCCGGCCTTGCGAGGGCGGCAGGGCTGCATGCTAATACCCTGCGCGATTGTGCCGAGGAATGCTGGAACCCGACTACCGAAACTCTCAACAAGCTCGATCGCTTCCTGTCCGAGAATGACGACACGCCCGTGCTCGTCGGGATCGAGGAGATTATCGACGAGGCGCGCAATGGCCGTATGTACATCCTCGTCGATGATGAGGACCGGGAAAATGAAGGCGACCTGATTATCCCGGCACAAATGGCAACGCCCGCCGCGATCAACTTTATGGCGACGCACGGCCGCGGCCTGATCTGCCTTTCGCTCGATCGCGCTCGTGTCGATGCTCTTGGGCTCGAACCGATGAGCCGCAACAATCGCGAAAGCATGCAAACTGCATTTACGATTTC
This sequence comes from uncultured Sphingomonadaceae bacterium, assembly GCA_964422435.1. Taxonomy (GTDB): domain Bacteria; phylum Pseudomonadota; class Alphaproteobacteria; order Sphingomonadales; family Sphingomonadaceae; genus Alteraurantiacibacter. The sequence continues at coordinate 16,171 of CAYRBB010000015.1, read as the reverse complement.
CATCGAGGCAAAAGAAGGCGTCACTACCGGCATTTCCGCAGCCGACCGTGCGCGCACTGTGTCGGTTGCCATCGATAGTGCCAAGGGCCCGGACGATATCGTAACCCCCGGCCATGTCTTCCCGTTGACCGCTCGCGAAGGCGGTGTTCTCGTCCGCGCTGGGCATACCGAAGCGGCCGTCGATATCTCGCGCCTTGCCGGACTCAACCCCTCTGGCGTGATCTGCGAGATCATGAACGAGGACGGATCGATGGCGCGGCTCGACGATCTTGTCGCCTTTGCCCGCAAGCACGGCCTGAAAATCGGCACAATCCGGGATCTCATCGCCTATCGGATGCGCAACGATCACCTGGTCGAGCGCGGCGAGGAGCGCGCATTCGAAAGCGATTACGGCGGCCAGTGGCGTATGATCACCTACCGCAACACGGTTTCCAACAATGAGGCCTATGTCCTGCAGAAGGGCCATGTGACGCCGGATGAGCCCACCCTTGCCCGCGTTCATCCGATTTCCGTGTTTGATGACGTGCTGGGCGAGCCCGGGCCGCGCAAGCGCACTTTGCAACGCGCAATGCAGGCCGTCGGTGAGCATGGCTCCGGCGTGATCGTGATCCTCACAGGCCGCGTCGGCTCCAGCACGAACTGGACTTCCGAAGACGAGCTGCGCAATGTCGGCATCGGTTCGCAAATCCTTGCAGATCTTGGCGTGCACGACATGATCCTGCTTACCAATTCGCAACCCAACGTTGTCGCGATCGAGGGCTACGGCCTCAATATCGTCGGCCACCATCCTATCCCGGAGTAATCGCGCATGGCCCATTTCCTGATCGTAGAAGCGCGCTTCTACGGGCATCTCAACGACATGCTGATAGCCGGTGCGAAGGGGGTGCTGGAGGCTGCTAGACATACGGCTGAAGTCATTACCGTTCCCGGCGCGCTGGAAATACCCGGTGCAATCGCGCTCGCATCGGAGAGTGGCCGCTATGACGGGTTCGTTGCCATCGGCGTGGTGATCCGAGGGGAGACCTATCACTTCGAAATCGTTGCGGGCGAAAGCGCGCGAGCGATCATGGCGCTGACGCTGGACGGCATTGCTATTGGCAACGGTATCCTTACGACAGAGAACGAGGAACAAGCCATCGTCCGCGCCGATCCCGCCCAGAAAAACAAGGGTGGAGAGGCTGCTCAGGCGGGGATCCGCCTTCTCGAACTGCGCCGCGAACTGGCCTGAGCACAAAGCCGCAAGCCCTGCACAAATGGTTCAACCAGGCCATCAGGGCTGGCGCTCAAGCCTTTTTTCGGAGTGCCGCCCACATGTATGAAGCATCACATCCAAACACACCGCAATGTGCGCCCGTAGGATTTTGCGCGAATTTCTATGCAAGAATATTGCAATGTTCCTGCACATACCTACCAAAAACAATCGACTGGAAAAGGCGCTCCGTCCTACGACCATCGAATTACTGTGTCGTCAGCCCAGCTTGCCGAGGCAACCCCGCCCAGCATAGCGCGCGCTGTCGCCCAATTCCTGTTCGATGCGGATGAGCTGGTTGTATTTGGCGAGGCGATCAGACCGCGCCAGCGAGCCCGTCTTGATCTGCCCGCAATTGGTGGCGACAGCGAGGTCGGCAATTGTCGCATCCTCGGTTTCGCCCGAACGATGGCTCATTACACTCGTGTAGCTGGCACGGTGGGCGATATCGACGGCTTCCAGTGTCTCGGTCAACGTGCCGATCTGGTTGACCTTGACCAGCAGCGAATTGGCAAGGCCCTTCTCGATGCCCATGCGCAGCCGCTCGGGATTGGTTACGAAAAGGTCGTCACCCACCAGCTGCACCCTGTCACCTACCATGTCGGTCAGCGCCTTCCAGCCTTCGAAGTCGTCTTCACCCATGCCATCCTCGATCGAAAGGATCGGGTAATCGTCGCAGAGCTTGGCGAGGTATTCGGCCATTGCGGTGGGGCTGAGCGAAAGGCTTTCGCCGGAGATTTCGTACTTGCCATCGCGGAAAAACTCGGTCGAGGCGCAGTCGAGCGCCAGCACCACATCGTCACCCGGCGTGAACCCGGCCTTCTCAACCGATGCCATGATGAAATCGAGCGCGTCGCGCGTGCTGGCAAGGTTTGGCGCGAAGCCGCCCTCGTCACCGACGGAAGTCGCCAGGCCCTTTTCTGACAGACCCTTTTTCAGTGTGTGGAAAATCTCGCTGCCCCAGCGCACGGCTTCGGCCAATGTTGGCGCGCCCACCGGCATTACCATGAATTCCTGCACATCGATCGGGTTGTCCGCATGCTCGCCGCCATTGACGATGTTCATCATCGGCACCGGCAACACATGGGCCGAAACGCCACCAATATAGGCCCATAGCGGCATGCCGCGCGCTGCAGCGGCAGCTTTCGCCGCCGCCATGCTAACCCCAAGAATGGCGTTCGCGCCTAGCTTGCCCTTATTCGGCGTACCATCGAGCGCAATCATCGCCATATCGATGTCGCGCTGGTCTTCAGCATCAAGACCCAACAGCATGTCGGCAAGCGGGCCGTTAACAACTTCCACCGCCTTGGTGACGCCTTTACCCAGATAGCGATCCTTGTCGCCATCACGCAGTTCCACTGCTTCATGCGCGCCGGTAGAGGCACCCGACGGGACAGCCGCGCGGCCCATGCTGCCATCTTCCAGCAGAATATCGACTTCCACAGTTGGGTTGCCGCGCGAATCCAGAATTTCGCGGCCGTGAATGTCGATTATGGCGGTCATGTAAAAGCTCCTGAATTGCCGTTCAGCAGCCTCCTATATCTCGGAACCTTGCACTGCAACATGCGTTGATATCTTGAATGTGGGTGTGTTATACCCATAATACATTATGAGGGTGATCCCCTCCAGATTTGGAAAGGGAACGAATTATGGCAGCCAAGAAGACCGCCAAACCAAAAACACAACCGAAGAAGGCTACCGTCGCAGCAACTGAAACTGCCACGGAAACGGTTGGCGAGACGAAGACGGCTTCGGCCAATACTTCGGAAGCAAAGTCGCGCTTCAACGCTGCAGTTGAAGAAGCCAAGGCCGGTGGCAAGGCGCTGACTGATGAAGCCAAGCTGCGCGCTGGCGAATATCGCGATCAGGCAAAGGCGCGCGGCGAAGACTGGGCGAGCGATGCCAAGGTAAAGGCCAGCGAGCTCGCGGTTGAAGGCAAGCACAAGGTCAGCGAAGGTCTGACCGGCCTTTCACGAGTCATCGATGACAATGCCTCTACACTGGATGAAAGGCTCGGCGCCAAGTATGGTGACTATGCTCGTAGTACGTCGCGGGCATTGCAGGAAAACGCACAAAAGCTGGACGAGAAGAGCTTGGAGGAACTTGCTGACGATACGCGTGAATCGATCCGCAAAAGTCCCGTTGCAGCTGTCGGCCTTGCAGCAGTGATCGGTTTCTTCTTCGCTCGTCTGTTCCGTTAAATCACGGTGCAAGCGAGGGATGAGGACAAGGTTGTCCCGCCCCCGGCGAGCGAAGCACCGCTAACGCCGGAAACCGCAGGGGACGAACTGCCCCCGGCAGACGCAGCCAGTAGTGGCAGCGCTGCCGGACACCGTTCTTTGTTCGATGACGTTGAAGCGCTTATCGATGACGCCCGTACCTATTGGGAAGCGGAAGTCAGTTATCAGAAATCGCGCGTTGGCTTTGTCGGAAACCGGCTGAAGAAAATGGTTGCGTTCGGCGTGGTCGCTGCCTTCTTTGCCGTCCTCGCAACGATCGGACTGACCGTCGGGCTGGTCATCGCGCTGACGCCATTGATCACTGCTTGGGGAGCGACTGCCGTCGTGGTGATCGTTCTGCTCCTGGTCGCGTATTTTTTGGTGCGACGCGCAAGCAAGGCTTGGCACGAGGTATCGGAAGCGTTGAGCGCCGGGCGGAGTAGCCCCGATGAATGATCTGAAAGACAAGCTGCAAGAAGATCGGGCGATGCGAGATGCAGCCAAGCAGCTCGTTTCGAACGACATCTCCAATTTGCGCGGAGATCTGCAAGAAAAGGGCCTTGCGTCCCGTTTTGCCACTCGCATGAAAGAGGGGGCGGAGGGGGTTTTCGAAGAAAGCACGTCCTTTGTGAAACAGAATCCAAGGCAGGTCGGTAGCAGTGCTGCGTTGGGCCTTGGATTGCTTCTAGCTTGGATCTTCCGCAAACCGCTCGCCAAATTTATAGACGAGCTGGTGCAGCGTCACTGGGACGAGATGCGGAATACCGAACAGCCCGAAACCACAAACACGATGGAAGTCGAGGCGGAAAGCGCCCCTTCCTCTACTCCCCAATATAAAGATGGAGTCCCCCATGAGTGATAGCAAACGTGAAGAAATCAAAGCGCGCATTGCCGCTGCGCAGGCCCGCGAAGAAAGTCGCGCCAACCAAAGCTTGGTCGTCCGCGCACAGGAAACTGCCAGTGAAGCAACTGATGCCTTTACCGGATTTGTCAAAAAGCATCCTGTAGCCACTGCTGTTGGCGGGGTCGCAATTGGCATACTTATCGCCAGCATGTTCAAGGGGCCGCGCCAGGCTGCTTTGCGCGGCGGACGCAAGGCTGCTGGACTCGCGACAATCGGCGCGGAAGTCGCCGGCGGCTTTGCCTCGCAAATGATCGACGATGCGGCTGCACTTGGCCGCGAAGGCGCACGCCGCGCCGAGGATGTGGTCGACACAGCAGGTGACAAGGCGCGCTCTATTGGTCGGTCGACCAGCCACAAGGTGGGAGATGCAACAGATGCAGCCCGGATCGCGCGCCGTGAAACCGGCAAGGCTATCGCGCGTGCGCTCGGCCGCCGTTAAACGCCTTCAATTTCATCACGACACCCTTGCGCGTCCTCTCGGGATTTCCGATAGGGCGCGCAATTGCTATTGAGCTTCCGGGGAAAACAATGTCCGAAAATCACGAAAACCAGCTACTTCACATGGTCATGGGTGGCCGCGTCACCGATCCGCGCGGAGCCGAGTTCCAGGACTTGAAGGACATTCATGTCGTGGGCTTCTTTCCCAGTTATGCAGAGGCCGAAGAGGCCTGGCGCGGTTGGGCGCAGCGCACGGTTGACGATGCCGAGATGAAATATGTGATCGTGCACCTGCACAAGCTGTTCGAGCCGGACTTGCCGGGCGCGTAGAATCACTCGTCAAAAAGATTGTCTGAGTAGCGACCCGTCAGTGCATTACCACATGCTTGGAATGAAAGCCATTCTACAGGGAAGAGCTCCGCATCGAAATCGGCAATAATTTCGGATTGACGGCGTACTGTGAAGTGTCTTTGCCGTCTTGTAAGCGGACGCACCATCTCAAGTGGCACAAGCAGGGTCAACGTAGATTGGTCTCGAACCTGAAACGTGCCTTCTAGACTATACGTGCTTGCCTGTATCTCGATCGGAATGTCGAGTGCCTCACCTATCTCGCTAGCAGTAAATGTAAATTTGGGTGAGCGAAAAACTAATCCAACTTTTTGTTGGCGCGCATTTTCTTCGGTTTGCACGAATGCGATCACGTCCTGATCTTGATTCCCACCAGCCAAGACACATTGACCATTTTCTTCCGCCAATTCCCAAAGCGTGAAGCGCTCGCCCGTTTGCAACTGGCTATTGGCAAACGCGAACGCAAATAGCGGGCCGAAAATCAGCGACATTAAATAAATTCGATCTTCTCGACGAGGTAGAACTTGTCGCCGCTCGGCACGGTGACTTCGACTTCGTCACCCTTGCTTTTGCCGATGAGTGCGCGAGCAAGCGGGCTTTCGTAGGAGATGCGGCCCTTCTTGGCATCGCTCTCTGCCTGGCCGACAATCTGGTATTTCAGCGGCTTGTCGTCCTCGTCAAGCACCGTCACGGTCGCGCCGAATACGATGCGATCGCCCGAAAGCGTAGCCGGATCGATGATCTGCGCGCGGCTCGTCTTGTCTTCCAGCTCGGCAATCTGCGCTTCGACTTGGCCTTGGCGCTCCTTCGCGGCGTGGTATTCGGCATTTTCCGAAAGGTCGCCATGCGCGCGCGCTTCCTCGATCGCGTCCACGATCTTGGGGCGTTCGGCCCGCAATGCCTTGAGATCGGCCGTCAGCTTTTCATAGCCCTCAGCCAGCATCGGCACTTTCTGCATCGTACTTCCTGTCTCTTCTGTGTCACCCGTCAAAACGGCCCTGCCCCGCCCGAAAAGCGGAAGATCAAGACCGGATGTGATGGGAAAGTGTTTTATCTACGCAGCGCTATAATAGTCCTGCAGGCTGCGAACTTCAAGATCGTCTGCGGAAACCGAGACAATAGCGTTCGCTGCCGCCGCAGAAGCAGCCGCCGTGGTGTAGTACGGAACCTTCATCTCGAGCGCCGATGCGCGGATGGACTGGCTGTCTTTATGGCTTTGCCAGCCTTCTGTTGTGTTGAATACCAACGCAATCTCGCCATCCGAAATCATGTCTACGATATGGCGGCGGCCTTCGGCGACCTTGTTCACGCGTTCGACGGTTAGGCCCTGTTCGGTAAGATAGGTCTGCGTGCCGCCCGTCGCGAGGACGGTAAACCCGTGTTCCAGCAGCTGTTTCACCGGCTCTACGATATGTACCTTGTCGCTATCTTTGACCGAGACAAACAGCGTGCCCTTGTTCGGCAGGTTTGAACCTTCGGCGATTTGCGCCTTGGTATAGGCCGTCGCAAAATCGCGGTCGATGCCCATCACTTCGCCAGTGGACTTCATTTCCGGTGTCAGGACGGGGTCGGAACCGGGAAAGCGGTTGAAGGGGAAGACCGCCTCTTTCACCGCCACATAGTCGAGTTCGCGCTTCACTTTGGGTAAGTCCGCCAGCTTCTCACCCGCCATCACGCGCGCCGCGATCTTGGCAATTTGCGATCCGGTCGCCTTCGCGACGAAGGGCACGGTGCGGCTGGCGCGCGGGTTGACTTCGATCAGATAAACCTCGCCATCCTTCACCGCGAATTGCACATTCATCAGGCCGCGAACCTTGAGGGCGATGGCCAGTGCTTCTCCCTGCCGTTCCAGCTCCGCGATAATGTCATCTGGCAGGCTGTAGGGCGGTAACGAACAGGCACTATCGCCCGAATGGACACCCGCTTCCTCGATATGCTGCATGACCCCGGCGACGACGACCTCTTCGCCATCGCACAGAACGTCGACATCGCATTCGATGGCATCGCGCAGATACTGATCGACGAGAACAGGGCTGTCGCCAGATACATCCACCGCGGTGGCGATATAGTTGTCGAGCTGCGCTTCGCTGTCGACGATTTCCATCGCGCGACCACCCAGCACGTAAGACGGGCGCAGCAGCACCGGATAGCCAATGCGCGCGGCCACGGCGGCAGCTTCATCGCGGCTGTAGGCGATGCCATTGTCTGGCTGTTTGAGATCGAGCTGGTTGACCAGCTTGGCAAACCGTTCGCGGTCTTCGGCGAGGTCGATCGCGTCGGGCGATGTACCGAGGATCGGAATACCCGCCTGCTCCAGCGCACCGGCAAGCTTGAGCGGAGTCTGGCCCCCAAACTGCACAATCACGCCCTTCAGCGTACCCTTGCTGTGCTCAACGCGCAGGATTTCGAGCACGTCCTCGGCAGTCAGCGGCTCGAAATAGAGGCGATCGGACGTGTCATAGTCGGTCGAAACCGTTTCCGGATTACAGTTGACCATGATCGTTTCATAGCCTGCATCGGCCAACGCGAAGCAGGCATGGACGCAGCAGTAATCGAACTCGATCCCCTGCCCGATCCGGTTCGGACCACCGCCAAGGATCACGACCTTTTCGCGGTCGGAGGGGGCAGCCTCGTTCTCGGGCTCGCCAAAGCTTGGCGCCTCGTAGGTCGAGTACATGTACGGCGTGATCGCCTCGAACTCGGCGGCGCAGCTGTCGATACGCTTGTAGACAGGCAGCACGCCAAGCTTCTGGCGCAGCTTGCGCACCTCGTCCTCGCTGGTGGCACCTGCCATCGCGCGCAAAGCATCGTGGAGGAGCCCGCTGCGCTTGGCCTGCGTTTCACCAAGGCCACCCGCAACGCCGACTGACCGGACTGCCAGCGTGGCCAGGCGCTTGTCCGAAAAGCCCATGGCTTTCAGGCGGCGCAGCTCTTCTGCCGTATTCGGCAAACCATTCTGCCCGATCATCGATTCCTCGTAGATGATCTCTTCGATATGCCGAAGAAACCACGGATCGAAGAAGGTGATCGCCTGCACTTCATCCACCGTGAACCCTTCGCGGAAGGCCTGCGCGATGTTGAGAATGCGGTCGGGCGTAGGTTGCGAGAGCGCGGCGGTGATAACTTCGCGGTTCGCACCTTCGAGCCGCGGGACGCGATTGAACCCGTCGAGATCGGTTTCAAGGCCGCGCAACGCCTTCTGCATCGATTCCTTGATGTTGCGGCCAATCGCCATCACTTCGCCAACCGATTTCATCGCCGTGGTCAGGAGGTTGTCGGTGCCCTTGAACTTCTCGAACGCAAAGCGCGGGATCTTGGTGACGACATAGTCGATGGTCGGCTCAAAACTGGCGGGCGTTGCACCCGTGATTTCGTTGGTGATCTCGTCCAGCGTATATCCCACCGCCAGCTTCGCCGCGACGCGCGCGATGGGGAAGCCGGTGGCTTTGGATGCCAGCGCGGATGAGCGCGAGACGCGCGGGTTCATCTCGATCACGATCAGGCGGCCATCCTTCGGATTGACTGCGAACTGTACGTTCGAACCGCCTGTTTCCACGCCGATTTCGCGCAGCACCTCGATGCTGGCGGTGCGCATGATCTGGTATTCCTTGTCGGTCAGCGTCAGCGCCGGCGCGACGGTGATGGAATCGCCCGTATGGACACCCATCGGATCAACATTTTCGATGGCGCAGATGATGATCGCATTGTCCGCTTTGTCGCGGACGACCTCCATCTCGTATTCCTTCCAGCCGAGCAGGCTTTCTTCGATCAGCACCTCTGTCGTAGGGCTTGCATCGAGACCACTGCGCACGATCCGCTCGAACTCGGCCTTGTTATAGGCAACGCCGCCGCCAGTCCCGCCCATCGTGAAGCTGGGGCGGATGATCGAGGGTAGTCCAGTGCGCTCGAGCACTTCAAACGCCTCGTCCATATTATGCGCGACACCGCTGCGCGCGCTTTCGAGGCCAATCTTGTCCATCGCCTTGCGAAAACGCTGGCGGTTTTCCGCCTTGTCGATGGCATCGGCCTTGGCCCCGATCATCTCGACGCCGTGTTTCTCCAGCACGCCTTGCTCTTCGAGCTTCAGCGCACAGTTAAGCGCGGTCTGACCGCCCATGGTGGGCAGCAGTGCATCGGGCCGTTCCTTGGCGATGATCTTGGCGACGATATCGGGCGTGATCGGCTCGACATAGGTCGCATCCGCCATGTCCGGATCGGTCATGATCGTGGCGGGATTGGAATTGACGAGGATCACCCGGTACCCATCCTCCTTCAGTGCCTTGATCGCCTGCGTGCCCGAATAATCGAACTCGCACGCCTGGCCGATGATGATCGGGCCAGCGCCGATGACGAGGATGGAGGAGATGTCTGTACGTTTAGGCACGTGTCAGTTACCTTGGCTGAAAGTGACTTGCCGGACCGTCGCGCCTTCGGGGGCGGCTTCGCAGCCGGATTGCAGAGCTTCATCGAACGGAGCGGCTTCGGTGTTGCGGATGCGCAGGATGCGGATGGCGCCAGCCTGGAAGAATTCGGCATCCTTGTCCTGTTCGGAAGCGAGGAATTCCTCGGCGGCGATCTGGGCATTGCTGCCGGTATTGAAGATCAGGTGCGAACTGCCCTCGCGCTCGCGCAGCTGCTGGATCAGCGCCTGCAAGGCCGCATCGTCCAGCTCGCCGAGATCGTAGGCGAAGGTCGCCAGCACCGGATTGTCCCCCCACATCTCGCGACCGACCGAGAACTGCTCGATGCACTGTTCGACACCGAGCGTTGTTTCGTCAGGAACCTCGGTGGTTGTTTGTTCGGTGGAGGTCGACGATGTGGTCGGCTCGGGCAAGGGGCTGCTCTCGCTACAGGCCGTGAGGGCGAGTGCGGCGGTGAGGGTGAGAATGGAGGAAGGTGCAGTATGTTTATACATAATCAAAGGCCATTCATGTGAGAACTGCAAAGATTGCCAGAACGATTTGAGCCACCCCAGCTATGGCTGCTGCTTTTTGCACGAGATCCCATACGAAATCCGAAGGGGGTGCCGGCGCATTTACAAGTTCTTTTGCGGCGAGCAAATATGCTGCCGCTTGACGATGCTGCTCATTAGTAATCTGCTGTTTACCCAACTCGTCCAGCGACCGATCAAGTAGTGTAGAAATCTGTTCGGCATTGTCTCGTTTGATGGTAATCTGCTTGAGACGAGCCCAACGGCGATCAGTGACCTCATCCTCAGAAAGCTCGAAATTTGATTCACTGCTCTTGCGAGCCTGAAGTTCAACAATACCGTTATCAGTGAGTTCGTAGTATAGGTCGTTGAGAGCATCCGATTGTGTCAGCCAGCCTTCGCGAACCATCCGTCGAACTACCTGCCGGAGTTCGTCCACGGTTACTAGCCTTCCATTTGGAAACGCAGCCGAGGTCAAAAGGCCGTTCGACTTGAACAAACTGTTGAAGGTTTCTTGCAAGCTAATTCGCTTACCCTCAACATTTTCATGACTAGCCAAAAACCTAAAGATTTGCCTCTCTAAGCCACGCTCACGATCGTTCACCCCAACATCCCCACAAACTTCTCGAACAGGTAGAAGCTGTCCTGCGGGCCGGGGCTCGCTTCGGGGTGATATTGCACCCCGAAGGCCTTCTTGCCGCTGATCGCGATGCCGCAGTTCGAGCCGTCGAAGAGCGAGACGTGGGTCTGCTCCACGCCCTCGGGCAGAGTGTCCGCGTCAACGGCAAAACCGTGGTTCATGCTGGTGATCTCGACGAGGCCGGTGGTTTCGCCCCAGCCTTCACCGACGCGTTGCACCGGATGGTTTGCCCCGCGGTGTCCCTGGTGCATCTTGGTCGTCTTCGCGCCCGCTGCGAGGGCCAGCATCTGGTGGCCGAGGCAGATGCCGAACAGCGGAATATCCTTGTCCAGCAGCGCCTTGATCACCGGCACCGCATATTCGCCCGTCGCCGCCGGATCGCCGGGGCCATTGGAGAGGAATACACCATCGGGTGAGAGCGCCATGATGTCTTCGAGCGAGGTTTTCGCCGGTACAACCGTGACCCGCGCGCCTGCCTTCACGAGGTTGCGGAAGATATTGTCCTTCGCGCCATAATCCACCGCAACCACATGCGGCTTTGCATCGCGGGAGGCGCGGCCATAGCCCTTGCCGAGCGTCCAGTATCCGCCTTCCCAGTTTTGCTGGTTCTCGCGGCTGACGCGCACGGCGAGGTCCATGCCTTCCAGCCCCGGCCATTCCTGCGCGCGCTGGAGCAGCGCGTCGAGGTCGAACTTGCCCGAAGGATCATGCGCAATCACCGCATTGGGCGCGCCTGCGTTGCGAATGCGGCGGGTGAGCGCGCGGGTATCGACACCGGCGAGCCCGATCTTGTCCAGCTTCGCCATCCACTCGACGAATTCGGCCTCGGAGCGGAAATTGCTCTGCTTCGTCACTTCCTCCCGCACTATGCAGCCGACCGCGCCTTCGACGACGCTTTCCAAGTCCTCGTCATTCGTGCCGACATTGCCGATATGCGGGAAAGTGAAGGTGACGATCTGCGCAGCGTAGGAGGGATCGGTCATCACCTCCTGATACCCCGTCATCGCGGTGTTGAAGCAGACTTCGCCCACTGCGGAGCCGGTCGCGCCGAAGCCCTTGCCCCAGACTACCGTTCCATCGGCCAGAACGAGAACTCCAGTCGCACCTTGTGGCGGACGTGCCATGCCCCGCGCGCCCCTCAACGGAGCCACCTTTTGTTCGAGGCTAGGCGGGAGGAGTGAGCGATGCCGTAGCATCGTGAGAGACGAGCAACGACGCATTCGGACGAAAGGTGGCCCGCCGCGAAGCGGTTGCCTCCAGAAGCCCGTCGGCCACGTCGCTGCACTCGCTCAGGCAACCAGCCTGCGCAGCGTGCATTTCCTCGCCCACAGACTTCTGGAGGCAATTGAGGGATGCGCGGGGCATGGCACGTCCGCCAAGGTTGCGCAGACGAAGAGGCGAGAAAGGCCATGGTGGCTCCCGTGAATCAGTTGGACCAGCGATGTGTGCTAAGTCCTAGCGGCTAAGCGCCCCTGCCCTGCCCGTCAAGCGGGATACTTGGCTTTATTTGAGCATAGCCTACATGGGGCGCGAAACATCCACAGATTCTATTTTGGAAAAACCTATGCTGCGCGACACGATCAAGACCGAAACCGTCACCGCCATGAAGGCCGGCGACAAGCCGCGTACCGCCACGCTGCGCCTGATCGGTGCCAAGATCAAGGATCGCGATATCGAATTGCGCACCAAAGGCCCGGTCGATGATGACGACGCGCTGGTGATTGATGTGCTGCAAAAGATGGCCAAGCAGCTCCGCGAGAGCATCACCATGTATGAAGATGGCGGCCGCGCCGAACTCGCCGAGCAGGAGAAGCAGGAACTCGCCGTGATCGAGGAATTCCTGCCACAACAGATGGGCGAGGAAGAAACCAAGGCCAAGATCGAAGAGATCAAAGCTGAACTGAATGCCGAGGGCATGAAAGACATGGGCCGCGTGATGGGCGAGCTGAAAAAGCGCCACGGCACTGAGCTGGATATGGGCAAGGCAAGCGGCTGGGTGAAGGAATCGCTCATCTGAGCGATATCCCCGCGGCCCTCCACACCTTAATGGCGAGAGCCCTCCCCGCGAATCGTGCAATAGGCTAAGCTCCTTCGCTTATGGCGCTTTCCCCACAATGGCTGGATGAACTGCGGAGCAGGATTACTCTTTCCACACTCATCCAGCGCGATCTGAAATTGCAGCGCGCGGGGCGTGAGTGGAAGGCGTGTTGCCCATTCCACAATGAAGCGACACCCAGTTTTTACGTCAACGATCAGAAAGGCTTTTATCATTGCTTCGGCTGCCAGGCGCATGGCAGCGCGATCGACTGGATGATCGAACAACGCGGGTTGCAATTCATGGATGCGGTAAAAGAACTGGCCGCTGATGCCGGAATGGAAATGCCTGCACCCGATCCGCACGAAGCGCGCCGCGCTCAGCAGCGCGCGAGCCTACACGATGTGATGGAGGCAGCGCAGAACTGGTTTGTCGCGCGACTGGCTTCGGATGAGGGCATTGGCGCGCGGCGCTACCTCGAAAATCGGGGTATCTCGCAGCGGTTCATCCAACAGTTCGGCTTCGGCTATGCACCCGACGACAAGACGTCGCTCAGGAAGGCGCTCGGACAGTTCGAAGAGCATATGCTGGTCGAAGCGGGATTGTTGATCGAGGTCGAGGAGAAGATTCCTTACTCGCGCTTCCGTGGCCGCCTTATGCTGCCCATCCAGGATGCTCGCGGACGGGTAATTGCATTCGGCGGTCGCATTCTTGAGAACCGCGATGGCGTCGCGAAATATCTGAACTCGCCCGACACGCCGCTCTTCGACAAGGGTCGCAATCTCTACAACCTTCACCGCGCCGGCCCGGCGAGCCGGAAGACAAATCGCGTCATCGCGGTTGAAGGTTACATGGATGTTATCGCACTCGCACAAGCCGGGTTCGAGGATGCCGTCGCGCCGATGGGCACCGCGTTGACCGAACAGCAGGTCGAGTTGCTCTGGCGTATGGCGGACAAACCCGTGCTGTGTTTCGATGGCGATGCGGCGGGCAAGCGCGCGGCGATGCGCGCCGCCGAACGCGCCCTGCCCCTTCTTCGCCCGGGACATTCCTTGCAGTTCGTCCAGCTCCCCTCCGGGCTCGATCCCGATGACCTCATCAAGGAAAGCGGACCCAAGGCCATGGAAAGGCTCCTCACGGAGCCAAAATCGCTGCTCGATCTTATCTGGGAGCATGAACAGGCCGCCCAGCCACTCAATTCGCCCGAGGACAAGGCAGGCCTCAAGGCTCGGCTAATGGACCATGTCGATGCCATCGAGCATCCCGATATAAAATCGCTCTACCGCCGCGAGCTTCTCGACCGCTACGGGAACTTCGCCTTTCCGAAGCGCGAATTCCAGCGACGCTCGCCATTCGGCAAGCCCATTTTCCAGCGCACGCCACCCGAAGTGACCAACCGCCTGCGCCACGCTGCCGGAGGTGCGTTTCGGGATTTGCTAAGCCAGTCCGTACTGCACGGCCTGCTCCGCTATCCGCGTGAAATTCACCGCCATGCCGATGCGCTCTTGAGCCTGAGTCAGAGTGATGCGCAAATCGCACCCGCTGTGGATTTTTTGCTCGATCACGCAAACACGCTTGAAGCTGGAGGCGAATTGCCCATATCACCCAGTGAAATCCTGCCGCCGCCGCCGGATAAAGCCCGTTTCTCCTTCCTGATGGAAGGCCATGATCCAGGCGCCGCGAGGGAGGACCTGGCCGAGGCCGTATCGCTGCTGGTTGAAAAACCTGCACTCGATGCGGCAATTGCCGCGGCCACTCAACGCTTCGACACCGACCCGGAGGGGGCTTTCGCCGAGCAGCAGAGACTGCGCAAACGAAAGCTGGAAATCGAATTGCGGCTGGGGCAAATGGCAAGAAAACGCGCTGCCGAGCAGGCAGAAGAAAATTATCCGTCGGACGAGGGCGAGCTCAAGACCGGCGAACAGGAAACGGACTGACAATCTGATATGGCTTCGACCACAAAAAAGAAAAAGCAGGCAGACGACGCACCGCTGATCGACCTCAACGGATCGGCGATCAAGAAGATGATCGCGAAGGCAAAGCGCAAGGGTTACATCACATATGATGAACTCAACGAGTCGCTACCGAGCGACCAGATGAGCGCCGACCATATCGAAGACATCCAGACCGCGTTGAGCGATATGGGCGTGCAGATCGTCGAAAGCGCCGAAGAAGCCGAAGAGGATGATGACGGTCCGGAGGAAATCGCTCCGACCGGTTCGGAATCGCAGGATTCTGCTGCCAAGAAAAACGTCCCTGAAAAGAAGAAATCCACCGCCAGCGAAGGCCGCACCGATGATCCCGTGCGCATGTATCTGCGCGAAATGGGCGCGGTGGAACTGCTCAGCCGCGAAGGCGAAATCGCCATCGCCAAGCGTATCGAAGCCGGCCGTGACACGATGATCATCGGCCTGTGCGAAAGCCCGATTACCTTCCACGCCATCATCATGTGGTCAGAAGCGCTGAACTCGGAAGAAATGCAGCTGCGCGAAATCCTCGATCTCGACGCGATGCTGTCCAAGGAACCTCCCGTCGACAAGATGGAGGAGGAAAATGAGGACGATGACGGTGAAATTTCGGAAGAAACCGCCGGTCCCTCCATCCGCGACGATGATGATGATGATGACGATGACGAGGATGGTGACGACGAGGACGGCGATGGTTCGTCCAAGAAGGATGATGACGACGACGAGGACAACACGATGTCTCTCGCTCAGATGGAAGCGGCGCTAAAGCCCGATGCCATCGAACGTTTCGCGCGGATCACCAGCCTGTTCAAGAAATTCGAAAAGCTTCAGGCCGAACGTGTCGATGTCCTCGGCGCAGGTGAAGTTTTCCCGACTGCGAAGGAAAACCGCTACGAAAAGCTGCGCGAAGAACTGACGGCAGAAGTCGAATCCGTGCAATTTCACGCGACCAAGATCGAATATCTTGTCGACAATCTCTACGCCTTCAACCGTCGCCTGACCGCGCTCGGTGGCCAAATGCTGCGCTTGGCGGAGCGTCACAAGGTCAAGCGTATCGACTTCCTGAATGCTTATGTCGGTAACGAACTGGATGAGGGCTGGCTCAAGGAAAAGGCGAAGAAGGACAAGAAGTGGGCAGCCTTTGCCGAGAAGGAAGCCGACGCGGTCGACCGCATCCGCGCGGAAATCGCCGATATCGCCAGCCAGACCGGCATGAGCCTGGTTGAGTTTCGACGGATCGTGAACATGGTCCAGAAGGGCGAGCGCGAGGCGCGCATCGCCAAGAAGGAAATGGTCGAGGCCAACCTGCGCCTCGTCATCTCCATCGCCAAGAAATACACCAATCGCGGGCTGCAATTCCTCGACCTGATCCAGGAAGGTAACATTGGCCTGATGAAGGCGGTCGACAAGTTCGAGTACCGCCGCGGCTACAAGTTCAGCA
>CAYRBB010000014.1:0-56673 GCA_964422435.1 uncultured Sphingomonadaceae bacterium | reverse complement strand
TCGCGGAGACTGGCGCCACTAGGAAACTGAAGGACTGGGTGGTGCGCTTACGGGACTCCGTAAACCACTATAAATACATGATAATACTAGGGAATTGGCGTTCAAGCTTGGAAATGACCCCCAAAATTGCCCCCAAAATCGCCGTAAGTATATGAATGTGCACGTGTTTGAGTCCCTTCAAATTTGCCGACGCCCCGAAACTTCTCCGAAAAGGGCCGGATGAAGCGCAACGTTCGAGCCACTGAAAGGGTTGGAATCAATCTTGATTCAGCCGCACAGATTGCGAACCAAAAGCACTTAAATCTGGTGGCTTCGCTCAACCACGGTGCCGGAAAGGAATGATCTCAAGATCATCGGGCTCAACCACTCTTTGGCCGCACCTCGCACATAGCTACTGCGTGTCCGAGTGGAACGAGGACGGTCGAAATCAGGCGCACCTGTTTGGCGTGCATGGAATCACCCGGTGCCTTCACTTCGACAAACCGAATCTCGCCATCTCGCCACAAAGTGAGGTCGGGCCAGCCCGCGCGAAGATCGTAAGGCGCGGTTGCGAATATTGCCGCGATATTCTTCAGACGCGCCGGTCCGAGAGATTCAAACAGGCCGAGGACATGATCTTTCCGGACCGACGGATAGAAGCGCGGCGTGCTTCCCGTTGAAGCGGCGATCCGCGCCCAATTGGCTTCGATCTGCGGTCTCGTCGCCTGGCCGACATTTCGGAGCAAGGCATCAATCTCGTGTCGGTCCTCCTCGAAGGCCACGTTTTGTGCGTAGAGCGCTTCCACGAAGGTATCGGCATGCCTTTCGGGTAGCGGGGCAAACGACGCTGCTTTGATGAGGGTGAGAATAAGCCCACCTTCGCTGGCAGCTCCTTCCCAACCAAAACCCCGGTAATGCTGCAGAGCGGCCCCTTCGACGCTGAGCCGTGCGTCGGATGGATCATAGCGCCACAGCTTGCCGTCGACCTGGTTGAGCTCGATGACCTCGTGATCGATCCCGAGCCGCTCCGCCTGCTTCTCGTAGCGGGACTTCTTTCCAGCCTGCGTCTTCTGCGCAACGGGCTCGCGCATGCGCTGGAGCTTGCTGAGCCTGCGCGATACGCCGACTTGGGGGTCGATCATCAGCGCCTTTTCATAGCGGTCTATGGCTTTATCGAACTCCCCTGCACGCTCATGGATCTCTCCGCGCACTCGCAGCGCTTTGGCGCGGGCACCTGGATCCTCATTTGTTTCGGCGACGTCGAGACCTGCAAAGAGCGCTGATCGCAGGTCGTCGGGTAGTGGTTCACTTGCATTCTCGAAGGCTGAGCGAATTGCTCTTAGATCCCCTGCTGCCACGCGCCGCTGTTGCCAGCCGTTGCGATCGATCATCGTCCCGTCAAAGGCATAAGCAACACGTTCGGCGCCTTCCTTGCCAAGATAGACGCGCCCATTGGCAGGATCGAACTCATATCCATTGGCCCAGCCGGTCTCTTGCTCCCAGCTCGCCATCTCTTCCCCTGCGTCGAGGTCGAAGAGGAAATAGCGACAGCTGTCCGGACTGCCGGGTGAATTGGCGGTCTGGCAGATCGCATAGCGACCGTCGCGAGAGAGACCGGAACTTGCCAGGTTGGCGGAGAATTCGCGCTGCAGGATCTGCGATCCGTCCGGCTCGAACGCATGCAGGCGCCCTTTCAGGCCATCCCCAAACAGCCAGTCGCTCAGAATGAACCTGCCGGTGTCCGCAACATGGCCATCCTGCGGGCGCTCGAGCCTACCCTTCGCCAGAACAGACCCGCCGCTGGTATGCAGCGACCACCTCCCGTGCCCCGATGTTCGAGAACCGCCAACGGTCCCTTGCGGATTCCGGTCGAGCCAGAGCAGGTGGTAAGTATCATTCGGCGATTGTGCGTGCGGCCCGAAATAGTCGAGCGCAGGAATGCTGACGAGCCCGTGGCCGTGGGACTCGATGTCCATGCTGCGAACCGGTGTCGGCTCGCTTGCCTCGGGCGATTGTGGAACTTCGCCCAGCAGTCGTTTGAAGAGACCCTTCATAGCGCGAGTGCCCGTTCGCCCTGTTCGTGGACGAATGCGGGCTCGTAGTCACGCGCTTCGGCACCGACCACTCCGACATCGCGCAGCGCCACGCGCCAGCTTTCTGCCAGCTTTCGGGCCGTGTCGCGAATGAGGGCTACCGCGTCATCCACGGCGATCTCGAAGAACTCGCAGGTCTCGAGCGCCAAATCGATCGAGCGATCATGCCTGCCGCCTTCGATGATCGCGGTTTCGAGATGCGGGTTGCGATCGGGCGCCGGATTGACGTCGAACACCGGAGACAGACGCCAGCGACCGACACCGGCGTAGATGAAACCGTGGTTTTTCAAGTGATCGTCCTTGTTGGAAACCAGGATTGTGAAGACGAGGCGCCGGTAAAGCTCCTCGAAGTCTGCCTGCGGGTTGGCCGAGTGCGCGCGCAGGAAGTCGACGATCTCGGTGTAGGAGCCAAGTTCCGCCCCCGATTTGCCCAGCGCTGTTCGCGCAGAAATATAGGGTACCCGCGCCGTGCCTTGCCGGTCGAAACGCTCGATCAGCGCAACAGGATAGGGCGTATCCGCAAGTTCCAGCCGAACCTCAGGCGTCCGGATGCCGCAGGTCCTGGCCAGCCGTAGAGTAGCCACCTCCACCCTTTCGACCGGGTTCTCATCGGCCAGCGAGGTGAACTTCGCGAGCCAGAGCTTGTCATTATCGCGCACATTCGCCTTGGGCCGGGCGCCGCCCGATCCCCCCGCGCCCGCGAGCGCCTGCATGTCTTCGTGCGACACATCCTTGCCAGCCTCGTAGTCGCGCGCGATCTTGGTGATCGCTTCGAGTTCGACGAGCCGCGGTACGGCATCGGGGTCCCTGCCGGTGATCACTGCGCCGTCTTCATCGAGGAAGCGCAGAGCTCCTTGCCGGCACAGATCGTCGGACAAAGTCAGGTATTCGAACTCGGATAGGCCCCCACCATAGGTGCGTCGCAAGAGCCGACGTCCCCAGCTGTCGGGCGCGGCGTCGGCGAAGGCACCCGGTAAGGCATCCTGCATTGCTTCGCGCTGGCCAGCCCTGTGAAAGGGACTGCCCTCAAGCGGCAGGTCCGGAGAGAGCGCGAAGGCTTTCTCATCCTCTGTCCATTCGGGCGAATAGGAAAAGGTCGAGAACTGGCGCGGCGCTTCGCTGGTGAAATGCAATTTGCCCACCGGCACGAGGCTCTCACCAAGTGCGACATTGGCAGAGAACTTTGCCATCAGAAGGCAACGCCATCGGTATCGGTATCGGTATCATCGCTTGCCGTATCGGCGGACTGGCTTTGCCCTGATCCTTGCTTCGAACCTTGCTTGGATCCTGGGCGGCCCGTCCCGGCAGGACGCGTGCCAGAAGAACGCCCCCTCTGCGGCAGGCGCTCGCTTTCGAGGGCAAGTCCGATATCGTCCTTGCGCGCGTCGAGGAGTTCACCAAGACGATCGATCAGGCCGAACACGACGAGGATGTCGCACAAGGTTCCGATGCCGACGCCGGCATCGCCTTGCTCGAGCCGAGTCACCGTGCTGCGCGATGTGCCTGCGCGCAGCGCAAGGTCCTCGATCGAGATGCGTCTGCGCAGCCGCGCTTCGCGCAGGTCTTCGCCGAGCCTGCGCAGGGCTGAAAGTGACTTTGGAGAACCCATGTTAATTACTCATATTTGATACATTACCCGGTTTAATGCATCATATATGAGATGTTAGTTCTTAAGACAAGCTTGATGCGCCCTCTCCCAAAGCCATGTGAATTGAACCGTGAGGCACCCTTGCGCGCTTCGCAAGCTACGGTTCCTGGAATCAATCTAACACCGCTCGCGCTATCTAACATCGCTACTGTTAGATAGCCTGATCAATCGGGCCTTGCGAACACCTCCTTGGCCGCTTGCATTCCGTTGAGCGCGGCAGGGAACCCGGCATAGACGCTCATCTGGATGATGATCTCTTCGACCTCCTGCTTGGTCAGGCCGACATTGAGCCCTGCCTGGATGTGCACCTTCAATTGCGGCTGGGCATTGCCCATCGCCGTCAGCGCCGCGATCGTGGCAATCTCGCGTTCGCGCAGGCCAAGCCCGGGACGCGCATAGATATCGGCGAAAGGATATTCGATCGTGTAGCGGGCGAGATCGGGCGAGATATCTTTGAGGCTCTCGATCACCGCGTCACCGGCTTCGCCATCGATTGTGCGCAGGTTTTGAAGGCCGCGTTCGAATCGGTCAGTCATGATTTCTCCTTGAGGATATGGGTTGCAAGCCGCTGCATCGCCGGAGCGAGCACAAGGCTGATGAGGGGGACCAGAATGGCAGTGAGGATGAGGGTCTGGGCTCCAAGCGACAGATCGTCCGCCACCAGCGCGACCAGCACGAGCATGGCCGTCACCAGCGGCCAGACCACGGCCCAGACCAGCACGGTTCTAAGAATGGTCAGTCTGATTGCGATCCTCCATTGGCGCCGTGGTGGCCGTGCAGGATGGAGAAATAGCCCGGCAACACGTCCTGAAGCTTCGCGTTACCTCTCGCAGTCAACGACACCTGCTTCGAGCGCCCGTCCAGTTCGTCGCCGGCGATGGCGATGAGACCGGATTGCTCGAGACTCTTGAGGGTCCTGGTAATCACGGGCCGCGAGACGTCGAGCCGATCGGCGATCTCGCTTGCCGCGAGGCTGATGCGCTCGGGCTCGCGATCGATCATGATCAGAGTCAGGAAGCGCAGCTGCGACAGATCGTAGCGCGCGAAATAGGCTTCGAGCTCGCGGATCAGCAGGCTGGCGCTGCGCATGAGGTCGAGCGCGCCAAGCACAGTGTCCGGATCGACATTATCGAACCTAGCCGCATAGCCTTCTACCATATGCCGGCCGGGAAGCTCTTTGAGGAAGAACATCGCTTTTACCCGAGCGGGCGCAGATGCAGGATCTGCGGCTCCTCGGCGAGCCAGCTCTTGTAAGCCTCGAACACACCTTGTGTGTAGGATTGCTCGTGATGGGCGGCGAGCGCTTCCTCGTCGCGCCACTCTTCATAGAGATGCAGCGTGCCGTTTTCGGCGTCTTCGCTAAGCCGGAATGTGAGGCATCCGGGCTCGGCGCGGGTGGGCTCGATGATTTCGAGGATCGCGCGTTTGGCGGCGTCTAAATATTCAGGGTGCGGTGTGATATGGGCAATGATGTTGAGCTGACTGGGCATGTCGATCCTTTTAATTATCATGGTAACTATATGGGAGTGACAGCTGATTTTCAAGTGCCTTGGTACGGCCGTGCCTGGTTGATGCGCGGCGATCGTCCTCGACACGATGGCTGTTTTGCACTATCTCGCTTGCGTTTCGTATGACGGCTTCGGGCTGTCAGCCTTGGACGACCGAGGCCCCGTCCTCTTCGCGAGGTTAACCGGCGAATCCCTGCAGCAGGGGTTCGCCTTTTTCATACGCTCCTGCCGCAGGTCCCATTCACCTCCTCACCAAGGAGCAAGGACCATGAACTATACCAAAGAAGAAATCGCCCGGGCCAAGGAGCTCTATGCCGAAGCCATGCATGCCGGCGCTGCGCCGCGCATTGGCGTGGCCGCGATGGTCGGACTGTCCATGCCCGGACAGATCCGGCGGGTAGAACACCAGCGCTCGTGGCGCGATTACGTTCCGCAGGCACGCCGCGACCTTCACGGATAAGCCCGGGATACAATAGAAGAGGAGCCGGAGGCGCTTTGCCGTCTCCGGTTCCTTTTCCATCTCGCGCACACCCGACGCTTGTCATTGTCGCGCCACTTGGGCACCTTGCTGCCAGCGGTCGAAACAGAGGAAATCATGGACGATTTTGCGATTGAGCCGAGCGCGCAGGGCGATGAATTTGCGCTTGTCGTCACCACCAATGGCATTGTCCCGGCGCATGTCGTCGCAGCTTTCCTGGTGGCGGTCGAACGGGCCATCAAACATCCCGAGGCCTATGGTCCTGATGCCGTGGTCGAGCTTGTCCACTTCGAGCAAGGCAGTCTCAAGTGGATCATCAAAGTGGTCCGTGGAGCAACCGAGTTTACCGGCATCATCGGCGCAGGAATGTGGTTCGGCATTTTGCCAGCAGAGCTCGCGAGCTTTGACGAAGTCCGCAAGGCCATCGAAGAACGCATCGTCGCCGAGATGACGGTCTCGGATGAGAACGGAGAGCAAAAGCTAGATCTGCGCGATGTACTTTCTATGGATCGATCTCTCTACACATCACCCTACGGCAACATGCCAAGAATTACCGACAGGGTTACCTACACTATGTCTGGTCCGTGCGGTGACCCACCCCCGCCGGATGATGGTCGCGTGCACCTGATCGGTATCCTCGCTCGCAGCGCGGCAGGTGAACTGCGTTTCTTTACCGATGACGCGCGGCTGTTTGCAGCCGAACTTGTCGAACCCCGCATGCTTGCCGCCGGCCTTCCGGATCGCAGCATGCGGTATGGTGGCCGCATCGAACAGAAAGACTATCTTCCCCTCTTCCGCATCGATGAAATGGCGTCGAAGCCGGTCTGAAACCAAACATCAGCGTGCCTCTGCTGTGCCAATCGAGATCTGCTTCCTGACTTCGGGTGGGTGTGCAGCCATCGGTCCAAAGCGCGTGCCGAAAATCGCGGTTCGAGAAATATTTGAAGAATCGAAGAATGGGGAAGGCCTTCCCCTGAGCCGGAGCCGCTGCGCAGTCTCCAGCTACCCCTTCTGCGGGGACTCCCCGCAACGCCCCGTGAAGCGGAGCGGGGCTGGTGACGCGCTCTGTCCCGCGCATCTGCGATGCGCTCCTGAGGGCGCGACTTTATTCGCCTTGGGCCCCGCGCGCACTCCGATTGCGGCTTGCATGATAAGAGGATCGGCCTTCCGGTCGACAGGCCCCGCCGGGGCGTCCGATCCTGGCATGAATGCGATCAGCGCCTCCATTTGGGGGTGCGCAATCCTGTCTGTGGCAACTCGCTGGTCGCTCGCCATCAACAGCACATGGGCAGGTTGGCTGTGGACGCCGCGCAGGGTCTCATGTCTTCAGTTACTCAGGCATGGCGCTGCGCGGCGGCGTTGTTTGTGCCGGCCGCGGAGTGGCGGGGTGGGCGGCGCTCCCGTCTAGGCGCGCGGCGGGAAGCCGAAACCCGGTCCCTTCGGGCCCGGGTCCTCCATTACCATTGCGGCCCTTTTGGCAAGCCTTCGGCACTCTCGGCGTTCGCACGATGCGGGTGCAGCTGCCCGCCGCGCGCCTCTCTGGTCGCTGTCACCGCCCACCCCGCCCCTCCGGGGCCGGTGTGCGGGAGTTGGGCAGTTCGGGAGGCCAATCATGGCGCGTAAGAGTTCAAAGGGCAGAGCGAGTGGCAAGCGGAGGAGAGCGGCGCGGGGCGCCGCGTGCGGGCATACGCCCCGCGCTTCGCTTTACGACGAGGTCACACAGGCGATCATCGCCCAGCTTGAAGAGGGTGTGTTCCCGTGGGTCAGGCCATGGAGCAAGGCCGATGCCGCGCTGGGCCTGCCGCGCAATGCGGTGACCAAGCGGGCCTATTCGGGGATCAATATTCTGGTCCTGTGGGGCGCGGTCATCGAGGGCGGCTATCCCTCGCAGGACTGGCTAACCTTCAGCCAGGCGCAGGCCGCTGGTGGGTGCGTTCGCAAGGGCGAGCGGGGTCGGACTGTGTTCTATGCCGACCGCTTCGTACCCAAGGAAGCACGCGAGCACAGCGAAGAAAGCGACAAGCCGCGCGCGATCGCCTTCCTCAAGCGCTTTACCGTGTTCAACGCCGCGCAATGCGACGGGTTGCCCGACGCGTTGGTAGAAACGCCTTCGGCCCTACCGCCGCGCGAATTGCACCATGCGGCCGAGGACCTGATTCAAGCGACGGGTGCCGATTTCCGGATCGGCGGTGCGAGGGCCTTCTATGCTCCTACCGAGGACTTTGTGGCGGTTCCGCCGCAGCCCGCCTTTCATCAGCAGATCGATTACTACCGCACCGCTCTGCACGAGCTTGGCCACTGGACTGGCCACGCCACGCGGCTCGACCGCGACCAGACCGGGCGCTTTGGCTCGGCATCCTATGCGCGCGAAGAACTTGTCGCCGAACTCGCTTCGGCCTTTCTGTGCGCGGCGCTCGGCATCGAACCGAGCGTGCGCCATGCCGATTATCTCGGCAGCTGGCTCGAAGTGCTGCGCGCGGACAATCGCGCGATCTTTCAGGCGGCGAGCAAGGCCAGCAAGGCGGCAGACTATCTCCTGCAATGTGCCACGGCCCGCGAGGAGGTCGCGGCATGAGCAAAGAGCAATCACACGCGCCCGCGCCGCAAAGCTTCGAGGATGAACGCACCGAAGCTGGCCAGCAGACGCTGGTGCCCGGCGTTGCGCCGGTCACGCTTGGCGACCGGCTCGCGCTGCTGGCCAATGCGCCGATGCTGCCGCGCGCGCGGCAGCGGCCCGCCGACCACGGGCTGTTCGACGAAAACGCCCGCAAGCAAATCGAAATGTTCTGAAAGGAGAAGCGCGATGCTACTGCTGACACCTGAAATCCGCACCAAGCTGCTCGCCAATGGCGAGGCCGAGGGCGATCATTGGCCCGTGGTCAAGCTGTTCGCTCCGACAAGCGCGGCGACCTGGCTGTTCACCACTCTAAACCCCGATGGCGACCGCCTGTTCGGCCTGTGCGATCTCGGTTTTGGTTCGCCCGAACTTGGCTACGCCAGCGTTTCGGAGCTTGAACGGGTCCAGCTGCCGATGGGGCTCTATATCGAGCGCGATCTGCATTTCGCAGCATCGCATCCGCTGTCGGTCTACGCCGAAGCCGCGCGACGGCATGGACATATCACAGAACGCACCGACCATCTCGCCAGCGCCGCGCAAAAACTTGCGGGCACAGGCAGAAGCGATCCGCCGTAGCCCCAACCGGCGGACCCTCCCGCAACGCATCTCTCGCGCTGCGGGACAACCGGCCCCGTCTTCCGCCTTGAAAGCCCCCCGAAAGGGAGGCGGGGCCACCTACCGAGACAGAATTTATCAGGAGACCCATCATGCAGATCGAGCATATCCCATTGGACCGCCTCTCGGTTGCGAGCATCAATATGCGGCGCGGGCGCAGAAAGCCCGAGATCGCCGACATCCTGCCCTCGATCAGAAAGCGCGGGGTGCTCTCGCCGCTGTTCGTGCGCCGCGCGGTCTGCCCTGCCCGGGAGGGGGGCAAGACAGACCATTTCGAGATTCTGGCAGGCAAACGCCGCTATTACGCCAGTGTCGAGGCGGCGAAGGAGGAAGACGGGACGCGCGATCTTCCCTGCATCGTGCTTGGCGCAGCCGACGATGCCGAAGCGCTCGAGATTTCCATGATCGAGAACCTGCTGCGCGAAGATCCCGACGAGGTCACGCAGTGGGAAAGCTTCACCCGCCTCGTCAAGGAAGGTCGCAATGTCGAAGAAATCGCGGCGAGTTTCGCGATCAGCGAACTCAAGGTGAAACGCATCCTCGCGCTCGGCAATCTCCTGCCGCGCATTCGCGAGGCCTATCGCGCCGACGAGATCGACGCGGCCACCGTGCGCCATCTCACCCTCGCCAGCGCAGCGCAGCAGAAAGCGTGGCTCGCGCTGTTCGAGGATGACGAAGCCCATGCGCCGCGCGGCAGCCAGCTGAAGGCATGGCTGTTCGGCGGCACATCGATCGCGACCTCGGTCGCTTTGTTCGATCTTGAAAGCTACTCCGGCCAGATCGTCGCCGACCTGTTCGGCGAGGACGGCTATTTCGCGGACAGCGATGCGTTCTGGACAGCGCAGATGGAAGCGGTCGAAGCGCGCAAGGCTGCCTATCTCGCCGATGGCTGGAAAGATGTCGTGATTGTTCCGGCGGTCGAATATTTCGCCTCTTGGGAATATGAGCGCAGGCCCAAATCGAAAGGCGGGCGCGTCTATATCCAGCTGCGTGCGCAAGGCGAGGTGGCGTTTCACGAAGGCTATGTCTCGAGGGCCGAGGCGCAAGCGGCTGAGCGCCGTGCGCGTGGGGAGGACGAGAAGCCAGCGCGTCCTGAACTGACGTCGACGCTTGCGAGCTATATCGACTTTCACCGCCACGCAGCGGTAGGCTCACGGCTTGCAGCCGAGCCGTCGGTGGCGCTGCGGGTGATGGTCGCGCATGCGATTGCAGGTTCGCCGCTGTGGAGTGTGCGGGCTGCGGACCTGTCGAGCCGCAACGAAAAGACGGCGGCGAGCTTGGCGGCCAGTCCTGCCATCGCCGCGCTCGCCGAAAGGCGGCGCGCGGTTCTCAAGCTTCTGGAAATGGACACGGACCGCGAGAGCGTATGTCAGGACTGCTACGGCTCCGACCTTGTGCCGATCCTGCATCGCCTCATGCTGCTCGATGATGGACGCGTCATGCAGGTGCTGGCGCTGGTCATGGCCGAAACACTCAGCCCTGGCAGCGAGGTCATCGAATATCTGGGCGAGCGGCTCGCCGTGGATATGGCCGATCACTGGCAGGCCGATGACGGCTTTTTCGCGCTGCTGCGCGACAAGGAAGTGCTGGTCGCGCTGCTTAGCGAAGTGGGCAGCGAAGCGGTCGCGAGCGCCAACGCCACCGAAACCGGACCCACATTGAAAGGCCTGATATCCGATCACCTGACCGGAGCGAACGAGCGTCCGGTCGCGGCACGCTGGGTGCCGCGCTGGATGGCCTTTCCGCCTTCGGCCTATACCGAGCGGGGCGGTGTCTCGATGGTTGCCGCTTCGCGGCGCGCAAGGTGGATGATCGAAGAGGACCTAGCGCCTGCGGAACATAAGGAAGGGCAGTGCGAGAGCGCCGATCAAGAGGGGAAGCAAGCCGAGCTTGCGTGACGGAGCGGTTTGCGGCGGCGGGCTGACATTGTGATCAGCCGCCGCCTGCGTAACCGCGCAAGCGGTACCGGATGCAGCGGCAATGCCCGGATGGGCTATGAGAGCATCCTCCATCGCTAGCGTGATCTCGCGCTTTACCGGACCCGACTGGCGCGTATTGGCGAGAAGCCACTCGCCCATCGGGTAACCGTGTCTGGCATTGTCCTCGAGCCCACTGCGCAAGGGGTCGAGGATTCTGCGGAGCAGCACCGGATTGCGGGCAGATGCACCTTCGTAGAAGGGCTCGTGCGGATAGCCGGAAGGAGCGAACGCGAGGTTGCCATTGAGCAGCGCATGCTGGGCTTCGGTGCCGTCAGCCGCCACGGTCTTCTCCAGCGCTTCCATCAGATTGAAAGCATGGTCCGGCTGCCGCTTGAGGATTTCGCGGTTTGATGGCCTTGCACTTCCATCGCGCGAATGGACTACGGGCTGATCGAGCGGAATGATCAAGCGGCGGATTTGCCACACAATCGCGTCGACCATCGGCAGGTAGAAGGCGTGCTGGGCGTAGCCAAAGGTCAGATAGCGATTGTCGGCATTGCCGTTCCGGTCGAGCTTTTCCAGAAACTCGCGCGGTGTCAGCGCGACCCAATATCCTGTATATCCTTGAGGTTGCGTCAACTGCGCTGGCAGAAGCGAACCTGCGATCCCTGCAACAGCGTCGTAGAGTTCGACGAGGTTATGGCTGAATTTCTGTACCGAGCGGCCGTTATAGAGCAGCACGGCTTTCATGTATTTTTCCAGCGCATGGACCGAATTCCAGAAGAAATCGGTCATCAACCGGTTGCGCCAGCACCACCGGGCGGTGATGTAGTTTTCATCGGCCGTATGGAGGAACATCTCCTTGATAATGCTGCTTTTGTAAGGCTGTAAATCGGAGGAAGCTGACATCGAAGGCAGAAACCTGACTTGTTTCAAGGGCGGCTGACTTGGTGGACCGAGGGTAGAACGCCGCATTACAACTGGCCACTACGAAGGACACTTACGGGCACAATTGGAAATGGGTGATTGGGGGCCAAGGCGGGCAGAACATGCTGCCCCGTCTCTCGGGCCAGCGTGTCGTCCCGTCGCTCAGGCAGCTGCTACGCGAGTGTCACGTGGGTCGTCCCCGGGTCCATTGACGCGCCGCAATTAAGTCCTTAATCGAAACTTATAGACGCAATATAAGCGCGGCCGGTTCGACCGGACCGAAACCGTGAGACGGCACATCGACGAGACGAGCTCTGCGGGTCGCACGCATAGAGCAGAACAGGAGCTGGATTTGCCCGAATTGATCTACATATTCACGACCTTCGCAATCGGGCTGTTTGCAGGGGCATTGTTGACCGAAGCTTGCGTGTTCGTGCCCTATTGGCGGCGCATGCAGGCATCGGAATTCTTCCGCCTCCACGGTTCGCTTGCCCCCGGATTGTTCCGCTTTTTCGCACCGCTCACGACACTCGCCGTGACGATGGCGGTGCTTGCCGCAGGTATTGCCTGGGCAACGACCGGACTCGATATCAACCGGGTAATCGTTGCCGCCATATGTGTTGTCGTGCTGGCACTATTCTTTGGCTATTTCAGAGCTGCAAACCGCAAGTTCGCAGAGCACTCGATCACGGAAACCGAATTGCCAGACGCGCTGTCGCAGTGGGCCGCCGTTCACTGGCTTCGCACCGTGCTGATCGTCTGTGCTTTCTTGATCAGTCTCACCGCCTAGCTGCGACCGCATTGCGCTTGCGACCTTGACGCATCGCCGCTCGTAATGAGGGTCGCGGCGTGCCGGTTCGCGCCGTCAGGGGCAGCTGGGCCGAGCTTTGCCCCTGTCGCTTCCATGTCCGGTGGCGCGCAATTGTTCGTTGAGGCGTGCTTGCTCGCAAATTTCTCAGTCAAATCGGTTCGCGAGCGAACCCACCAAGCGTTTGGATGGGCCAAGCTATCGAACATGACTTCCCGTTGATCTCGAACAGGGCGAGCCCGGCGCTTGAGGTTCTGACAGCGGCAATGCGGACCGAAAAGTGTGAAACGAGGATCACAGCCCGCCAGTCTGCCCGGCGACCACGCGATACGAAGACATAGACTTTCGTGACGGTCGCGCTCCGTTGAAGTACTTTGGCCAGATCTGGTCGTGCACCGGAATCATGATCGAAACCCGTTATTCGAGGATATTACAAGGCCTGCACCCATTGCTGCCTCGTCCATGGCCTGTCTGGCGGCGGACGAGCTTCGCCCTTGCGGAGCCTTGGGCGCAACGGCGCTTTGCGGCCATTTTCCGCCGAGCGCTGAAGCGCTCTTTGCATCGCGAAACAAAATAGCCGCCTTCGCCGCCGTCCTTCGCTGTCGCTGCGGTCCCTTCCCGGGATGCGCCGTCTCCGCACAGCCGCCTTTGATGGGCCATCGAGGCTGCGATGGGCGCAGGCTCGAAACCACGAAAGGAATGTCATCATGGCCAATATCGGAAACTTCACCAAGACGGGCACCGGCTTCAAAGGCGAAATCGCCACCATGGCCGTTCAGCAGAAGAATGTACGCATCGTCGCCGAGAGCGAAACTGCAAGCGAGAATGCTCCCTCGCATCGGGTCTTCGTCGGTCGGGCGGAAATTGGCGCCGCCTGGAGCAAGCAGAGCCAGGAAGGGCGCGATTATCTCTCGGTCAAACTTGACGATCCGAGCTTCGTCGCTCCGATCTACGCCAATCTCTTCGCCGAGGACGATGGCGAGAATTTCAGCCTCGTCTGGACCCGCAGCCGCAAGGCCAATGGCGAATAAGCTCCGCTTTCGCAGCCCCGTCCGGCATCGCCGGGCGGGGCAATTCCCGTTAGTGCATTAGCGCGAACTCCACTCGACCGGGACTCGCACTTTCTCCTAGAGAAGACATTTCAGCGGGCTATGCAGACTGCCGGATGGGAATTCATTGCGCGCCTGGAGGAAGGAGCTTCGATGCCATACATAGCCCACACAGCATTGGTCGTACGCGACTACGACGAAGCGCTGGCGTTCTATGTTGGCAAGCTCGGCTTCGAACTGGTCGAAGACTCGTATCAGCCTGAACAGGACAAGCGCTGGGTTACAATCCGCCCGCCAAATGCCCCTCATGATGCCACAACCATTCTGCTCGCCCGTGCTTCGACCGACCGCCAGGTCCAATTCATCGGTGACCAGACAGGCGGGCGGGTATTCCTGTTCCTTGCAACCGACGACTTCGACAGAGACTTTGCTGCCTTCAGCGAAGCCGGAGTGGAGTGGGTGCGCCCTCCGGCCGTACAGGACTATGGCAAGGTTGCGGTTTTTCGGGACCTCTATGGAAACCTGTGGGATCTCGTCGAATGGTCCGCCGAGTAGCGGCGCTGCGGATGCTGGCCTCGCTTTTGTCGTCATAACACAGGGCGACAATTCCCAGCGTCACAGATTGTCGCTCCCCACTGCCACCGTTTCTCCGCCATCCAACTCCGCAACAGGCGGCACGACGCCGCTGCCATCCAGACCTTGCGGAGACTTCCGATGGACGCCGTTCCCGAACCCATTCGCCCGCGCTATCTGCGCACGCCCGATGCTGCCGTGCATTTGGGGCTCTCGCCTCGAACGCTCGAGAAGCACCGTTGCTATGGGACCGGCCCTGTGTACCGCAAGCTCGGCGGACGCATCGTCTATTGCCGCGAAGATCTCGATGCATGGGCGGAACAGGGCGTGCGTCGCTCGACCAGCGATCCGGGCAAGGGCGTCGTCCATCCTGCCAAGCGCATCGATGGCTATACCGGTCCGGTGCGGCGCTGAGGGCGCGAAGGATGTCGCGTCTCGCAACCTTTGATCGCGCTGCCGGTCAGCTTGACCTCTTTGTTGCTACGGGAGGCGAGATCGCCGCTCGCGATGCGCAGGATCTGATGGCCTGGCCCTTTTTCAGCCTCGCCAAATCGAAGCGGGTCAAGCCGATCGATTTTCGGATGGGCAAGGTGTCGATCCTCGTAGAAGCCACTGCAGAACATGGAATGGCCACTATCTGGGACGCCGATGTCCTCATCTGGATCGCGAGCCAGATTGTCGAAGCGCGCGATGCCGGTCGGCCCACGTCACGGCTGATCGCGGCCACACCTTATGAAATCCTGACCTTCACGCGGCGCGGCACCGGCAAAGCCAGCTACGAGCGTCTCAAGTCAGCGCTCGACCGCCTGCAGTCGACCAGCGTTTGCACATCCATCCGTCAAGCGGGGGCTCGCCGTCGCCACCGCTTCTCCTGGATCAACGAATGGCGCGAAAGGCTCGATACCGATGGACGTCCGCTCGGCATCGAGATGATCGTGCCGGACTGGCTTTACGAAGGTGTGCTCGATCGCGCCCTCGTCCTCACGATCGACGTGGATTACTTCGCTTTGACCGGCGGCCTCGAGCGCTGGCTGTACCGCATTGCCCGCAAGCATGGCGGCAAGCAGGTGGGAGGGTGGAGTTTCGATATGGCGCACCTGCACCTGAAATCAGGTGCGCTCTCGCCGCTCAAGCGCTTCGCATTCGAGATGCGCAATATCGTGAAGCGCCAGCCACTGCCAGGCTACTCATTGTCGCTCGACCACCAACTCGGCCGAGAGCGCCTGGCCTTTGTCGCTCACCCCGTAGATCCGTTCGCAGCGGCCCGGCGCCGCCTGAAGCTTCCTCCTGTGGACAAGTGCGTGTGATGTTCGGACTATCAGGAACCCAAAGGCACGGACGATCAGGAACCGGTTTATCGGACTATCGGGAACCCGAATTGCCCGCAAAGCCGCAGAAATACTGGGCTCGCGCGCCCCTTAACAATGCTAACAAGGAATCCGATGGATTCCTGCTAACGTCGCAAGGCCTGTGCACCGATGGCGCACCGCAGTCGCCGCGCGCACGTCACCAGATCGCCACCGAACCCCCTCTCACCCATGTGACGCTTGTCTGGCGTGAGGGGGCACACGAGGACTGGCTGCGTTTTGGCAGGCCAGTGTGCGAACGCATCGTTGATCGCCGCCAGCGAATAGAAAGCTATGCGCCGGGCCACGTCTTCGCGCTCGTTCGCTGGGCGTCCAATGACTACGGAACCCGGCGTTCCACGCTCGATATTGTCCGGGCCGTTGGACAAGGAGAGAGGCTGACGAGACTTCCCGCGATCGATCCCGGCGGAGAGCTCCTGCTTTCCGCGCGGGGCTGGCACCGGGTGCGCAAAGTGCTCGGGCTGATCGACGCTATCGAAGAGACCGGCACCGACCCGTGCGAGGTATCGCCCGATCACTGGCGTCACATCCAGAACCGACTTGCATCGGGCATGGCGCCGCGAACCTATGGCGCCGAACGCCATCGCGCCTGGTTGCGGCGCAGGATGCTTCGCTCATGAAGCGCCGGACCAAGATGCTTGCCGCAGGAGTTGTTGCCGCGACATTGCTTAGCGCGGCGCTTCCGCTCTCGCGAATACTGATCTGGAATGTGACGCAGAGCGTTCCGACCGGGCTCTATCACATTCGCGGCAAGGCCAGCCTGCATGTCGGCGAGCGCGTAGCGATCGATACGCCGCCCCGGCTGCGCACTATTCTCGCCGAGCGCGGATATCTGCCGCACGGTGTTCCGCTCCTCAAGGAAGTTGCAGCTCTTACCGGCGACACAGTCTGTCGCAGCGGGCTCACAATCACGATCAACGGCGAACTGGCGGGCCAGGCCCGAACGCTCGACAGCCAGTCGCGCCCGCTGCCCGCCTGGCAAGGCTGTCACACCATCGCCGCCGATGAGGTTTTCGTGATGAACCGGTACGCGCCGGGCAGCTTCGATGGTCGCTATTTCGGCCCCATTGCCCGTACGTCGGTGATCGGTCGCGCGAGCCCTGTCTGGACCGATGAAGCAGGCAGTGGCGCACATGTCTGGTTCGCCCGCCCGCACATGAATTCCCCTTCGCCATGAACTCAAAGGAGACCAGACCGTGACCTGTATCGGCACTTTCACCGCTATGTCCGACGGCTTCGAAGGACGTCTGCAAACGCTATCGATTGACCGCGAATTGTCGATTGTACCTGCAGAGTCTGCTGAGGCCGAGAACGCGCCGGACTACAGGATCATCGCGGGTGATGGCGATACGGCTTTCGAGATTGGTGCAGGTTGGAAACGCGTCGGCGAGAACGCCGGCGACTATATCGCCGTATTGATCGACGATCCGGCGTTCGCAGAGCCGCTGCGCGCCAACCTCTTCAGATCCGATGACACCGCGCACGTGCTGATGTGGTCTCGCGCGCCGCGCCGCGAAACAAAGGGCTGACCCATGCCTGCCCAGCGACTGGCGGTTGTCCTTCTGACCACATTCGCCGCCACCCTGCCTGCTCCGGTTCACGCTCAACCCGTGGCCACTTCAGTTGGAACGCAGCGCATCGATATAGCAGGGCATGTTCGGGAAGCTTCGCAGCGCTTCGGCGTGCCCGAGCATTGGATCTATGCCGTGATCCGCGTTGAAAGTGCTGGTCGGATAGGCGCGGTCTCGTCCGCCGGGGCGATGGGTCTGATGCAATTGATGCCCGGAACCTGGGCGCGACAGCGCGCGCGATTTGCGCTCGGAGATGATCCTTTCAACGCGCGCGACAACATCCTCGCCGGCACATCGTATCTTCGCGAAATGTACGACCGCTATGGAGCTGAAGGCTTTCTCGCGGCCTATAATGCGGGCCCAGGCCGATATGAGCAGTGGCGTGACGCTGCGCGTCCGCTGCCGCTTGAAACCCGGCGATACGTCGCGAAGATTGCGCCCATGCTACAGCACGGCAGCATGATCTTTGCTACCACCTCGCGCGCGAGCGACGGAGCGGGTGCATGTCCGCCGCTCGCGCCAAGCCCACCGAAGAGTTCTGCGGAGCAAGGCAGGCGAGAGCCTCCAGCCGATCCGTTCGCTCGCCCCGAACAGCCCGCGCACGACCTTTTCCCGCCTGTATCCACGTCAAACCACCCATGACATTGCCAATCATGCTCTGGCGCCCGACTTCGTTTCCTGGCGAAGCGGGGCGAAAGATTGGGGAAATTGCCAGAAAGGGGAAAAAAGGATGGCGAGATAAAAGCAGCGCCGTCGGTCGGGCTGTATGTGGTTGGTTTTTCTGCTCATACTGCGCCGTCGCTTCATTCGGCCGTGCGGCGCTTCTTGCCATTTTCTACTTGTTTTCAAAGGACAATGCGCCGTCGGAATTCATGGTGCCTTATGCCCAGTGACGATTTCCGGATCCGCCCGGGTCGAGTGGGTGACAGCGGCGCGCGGAGCTACCGCAAGGCGGGCTCTCTCGTCTGAAGAGTACTGCAGGCCTCCAGGCGAAGCGCGAACTCGCCCCTGAGCCGGGGCCGTGTCGCAATGGGAACCGGACACCTTGGACGCGGAGCCCGCGCAGCTCTTCAGCGGCGAGCAAACAGGTTCCAGCGCCGGGTTGTCATAAAGGCCCGCATTGTCAGCCAGTCAGGGACGCGTTTCCGGTCTGCGCCACTTGCGCGCCACCTTGCCTATCTCGAACGCGAAGGCGTCGATCGCGAAGGCGGCGTCGGTCGGATGTTCGATGCCAAGGGCGAAGATGCTGGCAGTGAGGGATTTGCGGCCCGCTGCGAAGACGATCGGCACCATTTCCGGTTCATCGTGTCTCCGGAAGATGCGTCAGAGATGAGCGACCTTCGCGCCTTCACGCGTGAACTGATGACTGACTTGGCGTCTGATCTCGATACCGGGCTGGACTGGGTTGCAGTCGATCACTGGAACACCGACAATCCGCATATCCACATTCTTGTGCGCGGCGTTGCCGACGACGGCAAAGATCTCGTAGTTGATGGTAGCTATATCAGCGAAGGCTTCCGGGCGCGTGCCCAGGAGCGGGTGACAGCCGAGCTGGGGCCACGCAGTGAACGCGATATCCAGCATGCTCTGGGACGCGAGGTCGAAGCCGAACGCTTTACCAGTCTTGATCGTCGGCTGCTTCGCGAACGCGGTGATACGGGTGCAATCGATCTGAGGCCCGAAGCCGATGCGGCACGGCGCACAAACACTAGGTTTCTCCTCGGTCGGGCGCGGCAGCTGGAACGCATGGGGCTTGCCGAGCGCGTTGGCCCTGCAAGCTGGACCTTGCCAAGCGACCTCGAGCCAACTCTTCGCGAGCTTGGAGAACGCGGCGATATCATCAAGACCATGCACAAGGCGATGGGGGAGCGAGGCGGACTTGCCGGCGCTCGCGCATTTGCGGTCCACGACAGGAAGGATGGGCACCAGGTTCTGGGCAGACTTGTCGAACGCGGATTGCACGATGAACTGACCGGCGAAGCCTATGCGATTGTCGATGGTGTAGATGGGCGAACGCATCATCTGCGCTTTCCCGATATCGAACGCACGGGCGACGCAGCAAGCGGCGCGCTGGTCGAAGCGAGCCCGTGGATTGATCGCAATTCGCGGCGGCAGACAAGTCTGCTTGTGCGTTCCGATTTGTCGATCGAGAGGCAGGTCAATGCAAGCGGTGCAACATGGCTCGATCGCCAGTTGCTCTCGCCAAACCCTGTCAGGCTCGAAAGTGGCTTTGGAAGCGAGGTGCGGCAGGCCCTCGACCAGAGGCGCGAATGGCTGGTGGATGAAGGCCTCGCGCAGCGCGAGGGCAAGCAGGTCACCTCTACTCGCAATCTACTGGGCACATTGCGCGAGCGAGAATTGCGCGTTGCCAGTGACGCCCTCGCGGCGCGCTATGGCGGAGAGGTACGTTTGCCTGCACAGGGCGAGCCTGTAGCCGGCGTCTATCGCGAACGTCTTACCCTGGCTTCGGGACGCTTTGCGTTGATCGATAGTGGGATGGGTTTCCAGCTCGTACCCTGGCGTCAGGATCTCGAGCGGCATCTCGGCCAAGAGGTGAGCGGGAAGATCAATGCACGTGGCGGGGTGGAATGGAGTTTTTCGCGCTCGCGCGGCCCTGCGATCTGACGAGGTCGGCGACTGCAAGTATGCGGCACCCGATCAACCGATCCACCTTAGCGACCGGATGCATCGGCTGCGGTAAGGTCGTTGGCGAGATTTTGGACGGCAGAGGGATAGCAGCCAGGATCTGCATGCGCTGCAACGATGGATTTGGCGAGATAGAATTCCTGGAATGCGCGGTGCGTGAAACGCACAGGCACTGCACCGCGATACTTCAGGGATACCGGGCTCAGCAAAGTGACCGCGAGAGTTGCAGCAATGTCGCTGCACGGCGTTTCGAAGATCCCGGACGCGATCTCGAGAATTCGCGTCGAGGAGATGGTTTCGGTCAGCTGGAATGTCTCATCCGATTGTTCGACCATCTCGCTTGCGATCTCCGACATGAGATCCTCCATTTTCTCGATGTAGAAGTCCCTGTCCGTCACGGGCACACAGGTCGCCCTGCCTGATTTGAGGTCTCGCCTCAGCTTCGCCCAACTCCAACGATCGAGAAGTTCAGCCCTGTTGGCGAGCGGGTCGGTCCCGTCCGCGACGAGCTCGATGATCATCTGCAAGAAGAACGGGTGAGCGAGAAGGTCCTGCGGCCAACCAGCAGTTTCGCCTCCTTTCAAGGCATCGCTCAGTTGCTGGAGCGGCTCGTTGTCCGGCTTGATCCGCAAAGCGTTGGTGACGAGCTCGGAGGTCTGTTTGGTAGTCCAGGGTCGAAGCTCATGGAGGGCAATGTCCCGGAGCCCGCCACCTTTTGAGGATAGCTCCTCGAACAGGTGCTCGTAGTTTCCGAAAGTCGCGCGAAAGTGCTCCTCGCGCGTCGTCAGAACGACGCGGCAGCGAAGCTCGGCGAGAACGCTTGCAAAGCGCGTGATCTCTGCGGGCGCATGAAGTGTCCGGTTCTCATCGAGCGCATCGATGATGAGCGTGGTGTTGGTCTCGTCTGCTGACAGCATTCCGCGCAAAACCGGTCCACTCAATCGCTGAAACAGCGCCCGCTCGTCTTCCGAGTAGTCATCGAAAACATGGAGTGCTTCTGCGATGCGGGACATCAGGACATTGGTGCCTTGTTCCCCCCGCCTCGGTTCGAGGTTGGCGGCCGCGACATAGACGATCTCATGCGGGCGCTCTTTAGCGGCATGCAAAGCGCAGCTGGTTTTGCCTGAGCCAAACAACCCGGTCAGGAGCGACCATTGATGGGGCTGCGCATTGCCAAGTCGCGCAACGAGATCGACTTCTTTGCCCCCTTCCGGGGCCAGGTGTACGATGCTCGGCGGTTCACCGCGTTTGAGCAGCAGGCGTCCGGAACGAACCGGCAGGCGTGACACATACGCGCCTCCGGTCTCGAACAGGGCATCAAGCTCGGCAAGAAAGCCCGCCGCCTGTTCGCTCAGCCGTTCAGACAACATCTCGCGCAATCGGGTTTCGATTGCTTTGAGACACTGCATGCGGTCCCATTGCCTGACCCTTTTTGCCTTGCCGGATGCCCTGAGCGCCGAGAGCGCGTTGTCGATGGTCTTGCGCGCATCGCGATTGCGCCCATCGCGATTATGGATGAGGACATAGTCGTCGCAGCTGAGCGGCGAGCGAGCAAAAGTGTCGATCGATTTGAGGATTGCCTTTACTTGCGGGGTCCCGAGACCCTCGCTCGCGTAGAAGCCTTTGCACTGAATGACCGCGTTGAGCCGATCATCTTTCTCCTGCTCGATCAGATCGCAGCCAGCATTATCGTAGGGCTTCAAGCCGCGAGGACGGCAAAGACCAGGCCAAATCGATCGCAACACGGGCAGTAGCTCGACCTCGAGGTCGCGATCGACTGCCGAATGGAGCGTACCATTCAATTGATTCCACGCGGCAGTGCTTTGAATACTCGACATTTCGGGATCATACCAAGTTCTGCATCGCTCTCCACGACTCTTGACAAGCGCCTCAGGTGATGCTTATAAACGCGTCAGGAGATGCGATATGGCTACAGCAGCTTTTCAGCATGCAGAAGCACCGACTGGGCTTCTGACCTTTGCGAGCGACGACGATCGCGGCCGTTTGACTGGTGCGGCGGTGAAGGCAGTGTTACGCCTTGCCGATGCCTGGAGCATCAACAATGCAGAAGGCGCGGCGCTGCTTGGCGTGTCGGAAAGCACCTGGGACCGAATGAAGGCTGGAACCTGGGAGGGCACTCTCGGTCAGGACCAGCTCACCCGTGCCTCGGTCCTGATCGGTCTGTTCAAGGGGTTGCACCTTCTGTTCGCCAACGATCTCGCCGACCGCTGGCCAAGGCTTGAAAACAAGGCGCCGGTCTTTGATCGCCGCTCGCCCGTTCAGGCGATGATCGAAGGCGGTATTCCGCGCATGCTTGAGACCCGGCAATATATCGACGCGCTTCGTGGCGGGCTCTGAGCCGGACGAACACCCACCGCAGGTTCGCGAAGCGTTCGAGCGCACCGTGCGTCTCGTCTCGAGCGCGCGCCTGCGTGATGCCGTGATGACTCCGCTCGCCGATAGCGCAGAAGAACTGGAGCTGCTGGCAGAAATCGAAGGAGCGACCAGTTCGCGGCTGATTGCCGAGGAGCGCGGCCTTGGAGGTCTGACGGCCGACGAGCTCGTCCATGGGGTTCCCCACGCAAAATTCATCAACGCAAGCTTTGCTTATGCCAAGCCGCGCGCACCCAATCGTTTTAACCCCGCCAATCGCGGCGCATGGTATGCAGCGCTTGATGCCGAGACGTGCATCGCCGAAGTCGGATACCATCTCACACAGGCGTTGGCCGACGCAGGCGACTTCGACGCGGTCGTCGAATATGGCGAAATGATCGCCAGCATGTCAGGGGTCTTTATCGATCTGCGCGATCTGACCGACCATCCCTCGCTCGATCCGGACCCGGAGAAGGGGTATCCGGCGGGCAATGCGCTTGCGGCGCAGGTGCGTGCCGAGGGCCACAACGGGATCATCTATCCTTCGGTTCGCCGCGAAGCAGGAATTTGCATCGCAGCCTTGTGGCCCAACGTGGTTCAGTCCGTGGTGCAAGGCGCGATGTATCGGCTCACATGGTCAGGCGAGCCTGAATTTGCATGGGAAGCGATCTAACCGGATGCACCTTTCCCTTCGCCAGCCTGCGATGGCCCGTCTTGAAGCTTGAATTTGGTGCCGCGAATAGCCGTGCTGCTTTCCTGGAAAGGAAGCAGCCATGTCCGCCACCCGTATCCTGTGGGGCCAGATTGTTGTCGTTCTCACCCTGACGCTCGCTGGCGTCTGGGCGGCCACGCAATGGGTCGCTCAGGCGCTCGGCTACCAAGCCGGGCTTGGCGCATCATTGTTCACTCTTGCCGAAACGCCGATCTATCCACCCTACGCCCTCTTCTGGTGGTGGTTCAGCTATGAAGCCTATGCGCCGCAAATCTTCGAAACCGGAGGGATGATCGCTGCTTCGGGCGGATTGATCTCGGTCGTGGTTGCGATCGGCATGTCGGTCTGGCGTGCGCGCGAGATCAGGAACAGCGCCACCTTCGGCTCGGCCCGGTGGGCAGGCCACTCGGAGATCGCACACGCCGGGCTTCTCGATGGCAAAGGGGTTGTGATCGGTCAGCATCGACGGCGCTATTTGCGCCATGATGGTCCGGAACATGTGCTTTGCTTCGCGCCAACGAGGAGTGGCAAAGGCGTGGGGCTTGTCGTCCCGAGCCTCCTGACCTGGCCGCATTCGGCGATCATTCACGACATCAAGGGCGAGAACTGGGATCTTACTTCAGGCTTCCGTTCAAGGTTCAGCCGAACACTTCTGTTCGATCCTACCAACGCCGCCTCTGCTGCATACAATCCCCTCCTGGAAGTGCGTCGCGGCGAAAACGAAGTGCGCGACGTGCAGAACATTGCAGACGTGCTGGTTGATCCGGAAGGTTCGCTCGAGAGGCGCAATCATTGGGAAAAGACCAGCCACGCGCTTCTCGTCGGCGCGATCCTGCATGTGCTTTATGCCGAGCCAGACAAGACTCTGGCCGGGGTCGCCAACTTTCTTTCCGATCCGCGCCGCTCGATTGAAGCGACGCTCACGGCCATGATGCACACTCCTCACAAGGGCGAAGACGGCGTTCACTCCGTTGTCGCGAGCGCAGCCCGGGAACTGCTCAACAAGTCCGAGAACGAGCGGTCGGGTGTCCTTTCGACGGCGATGTCGTTCCTTGGCCTGTACCGCGATCCCGTGATCGCCCGTGTCACGCGGCAATGCGACTGGCGTATCCAAGACCTTGTCGATCCGGATTGCCCCGTTTCCCTCTATTTAGTCGTACCGCCATCCGACATCAGCCGCACCAAGCCGCTCATCCGGCTGATCCTCAACCAGCTTGGACGTCGCCTGACAGAGGACCTTGCCGATGGAGCCGGGCGGCAGCGGCTGCTGCTGATGCTCGACGAGTTCCCGGCTCTCGGGCGGCTCGACTTCTTCGAAAGCGCGCTCGCATTCATGGCCGGATATGGGATCAAGGCGTTTCTGATCGCGCAGTCATTGAACCAGATCGAGAAAGCCTACGGGCAGAACAATGCGATCCTCGACAACTGCCATGTGCGCGTCTGCTTCGCGACGAATGATGAGCGCACCGCCAAACGGATCTCGGATTCGCTCGGGACCGCGACGGAGATGCGCGCGATGAAGAATTATGCGGGTCATCGCCTGTCTCCCTGGCTCGGGCACTTGATGGTCTCGCGCTCGGAAACGGCTCGCGCCTTGCTCACGCAGGGCGAGATCATGCAGCTTCCCGACACTGATGAGATCGTGATGCTGGCCGGCACAAATCCGATCCGCGCAAAGAAGGCACGTTATTTTACGGACCCTCGGCTCAGGAAGCGCATCTGCCCGCCCCCTAAGCAGCTACCTTCGAATGACAAGGGATGCAGCGGAGACTGGGCAGATCGTGTTGCATCGCCACAGGCTCCTGCCATGCGCAGCGAAGAGCATGCTTCTGGCGAAGCGGTGAACGAAGGCGGCGTTCGCCGCGAACCTGATCTGCCCGAGCACGAAGCGATCGAGCCAATCGTGGCAGACATCCCTAATGAGTTCGAATTCGAGGAACGCAGCGGCGAGGATGAGGCAAACCGCAACCGCGCAATTGCCGATCGGATGCGCGCCAATGCTCGACAGGCCGCTCTCGATCCTGGCGACGGGATCGAGCTTTGAGCAAGGGCAATCGCATCAAGCATACCTTCCGTCTGCCTCCGGACCTTTCGCGGCAGCTCGCCGATTATGCGGGGCGCAAACGCGTCTCACAGGCGTCCATCGTGGAAGCGGCGGTTGCATCGTTCTTGTCTCCCGATGGCTCGGAACGGCTCGAGGCCGCCTTCGCGCGACGCCTAGACCGGATCTCCCGGCAACTCGACAAGCTCGATTATCACGTCGAAGTCGGGAATGAGGCTTCCAGTCTGTATCTGAAGCGGTGGCTGGCGGTCACCCCGGTGCCGCTCAACGAGGCGAGCGCGGCTGAGCGAGCGGAAGCGGAAAGGCGCTTCGACTTCTTCATCGAAGCCCTGGCCAGGCGCCTCGAAACGGGGCGACGTTTGTCCGACGGTTTGCTGCGGATGGACGAAATCCGGAAATAGAAGGTGCAGAACGGACCACAAGACACGTGCAAGCCGTTGAAGCGCTTGCTAGGTTCGCTGGATGAAGACCGACCTCGATCATTTGCCACCGCAAAAGCAGCGCGAGCTGGAGCGCGTGCTGCAGTTGATCTTCGAGGAGTTCGATGATGCCTTCGCGCTCGCCAAGCACGAGTGGAAGAAGGCGGGGCGCATCCTCAAAGTCATCCTCTACGGCAGCTATGCGCGCGGCACCTGGGTAGACGAGCCGCATACGGCAAAGGGCTACCAGTCCGACTATGACCTGTTGATCATCGTCAACGACAAGCGGCTGGTCGACCGGGTTAAATATTGGGCCAAGCTCGATGACCGGCTGATGCGCGAGTATGGTGTCACCAATACGCTGAAGACCCCGGTCAATTTCATCGTCCACACCTTGCAGGAAGTGAACGACGGGCTCGCTCACGGGCGCTACTTCTTCATGGATGTGAAGGAGGACGGTGTTGCACTCTACCAGTCCGACGACACCGAACTGCACACGCCCAAGCCGAAGACGCCGGAACAGGCGCTGGCGATGGCGCAGGAATATTTCGATGAGTGGTATGCAAGCTCTTTGAAGCGATATGAGATTGCGAAATTCGACATCTCACGAGAATTCTTTAAGGACGCAGCGTTCGATATGCACCAAGCTGCCGAGCGGCTCTATCACTGCGTTTTGTTGGTCTGCACATTCTACACCCCACACGTCCATAATCTTGGGTTCCTACGCACCCAGGCTGAGAGGATCGATGCTCGTCTGACCCATGTCTGGCCTCGCGACACCAAGCGTGATCGCGCGCGTTTTGAAAAGCTCAAAGAAGCCTACGTCAAGGCGCGCTACTCAAAGCACTACCGCATCACGAAGGAAGAGCTCGAATGGCTCGGCGAGCAGGTCGAGGAACTTGGCCGCGTAGTGCATGAGGTCTGCTCTGAACGACTGGCGCAGCTAAATGGCGCCATGAACGATTCAGCGTGAGAACGGCCGAAACCCATTTGCGTTCGCCGATTTTCAAGCATTCAGAGAAGTTGATGGGTCGCACACGAGCGAGACTTTCTGTTGTCGCCGTAGTCTCTTTGTCGCTTTCCGGCTGTGACAAAACCTCCAGCGCAGAAAGAGTGGATGAGGGCGTTGCGACACAGTTCTTACTCGCCGCGATCGAGGGCTGTACTGCTGCGATTGAGGGTACATCGATTTCGGAATCGGGTTTGCGAGGTCGAGGGTGGCAACCGGTGATGCATCGCATCGACGAGAAGGGTCAAGAAAGCTTCATGCCTCCCGATGTCCCGGAGGAATTGGCGGCAGATCAATTTGAAACAAGCTTCTGGAAGCTTTCCGGTTACGAGCAGAAGCTTTCAGTTTCGCGCGGCGTAGCCTCACTGGGACAGTGCAATGCCGAGATCGGCCCGACGGACCAAAGCTCAGTGCGCGACGCGATCCAACAAGCCATGGGACGGTCACCGGATCTAACCGGGGAGCGACGGCGAGGTGGCGACTGGCTCTCTCCGCGAGATGACACTGCAACCCAAGCATTTTACTGGCGCACACAAGAACATGACGTCTACGTTTTCCTGCCACCCGATGACGCTGTTGGTGTGCAGGTCATCGCCATGCCAGACCGCAGTAAACCAGAGGATTACCCTTACGATCAGCCCCGCCACATTATCATTGTTAGTGGCGATGAGTGAGAGACAATAGATGGCTTTGACAGAGCGCAAAGACGTAATTGTTGGCGGTGTCACAAAGCCGTTTATCCCATACGACAGCTTCGAGGCGGCCTGCCTTTTCCTGGCGACTGGCCGCACACGCAGCGAAGTTTTGCCCCTGCTGGGCCTGAGCGATCAAGAGTGGGACGCGCTTCACAAGGCCTATCGCTGGCTGCCAAGCCATCTCGGAGAGTTCGAGAAGAAACGCTATTTCGGCAATTTGAGTGAAAGAGAAATCTGCGAGCAGCTGTTTCCTCCGCGATGGCAGTTCCAGGCAGGCGATGAGCCCAGCCTGCGCTCAACGGCAAACATCCGCAGTGCGGTGCACCAAAACCCGTATATTGGCCCGTTTGCCAATCGGACATGGCCGGTCACATTCATTGCCTCACATCCTGTGGCACCGCTCCTTTGCTACTCGCATGACGGCGAGACAGTGTATTTCGATGGTGTCCCGCTTTCGGGTCGCAAGGGCGAATTAATCGCGGTCGATGCTGAAACTTTTCGGGTGCTGGGCGGTCGCTGGCTGGCGGACAAGAACCGGATCTACGGGCAAGGCGAATCTGGATCGCGGCCGAACTATCATTGGTACGTCGTCGAAGGTGCCGATCCTGACAGTTTCGAGCCACTGAACCTGCGCTACGCTCGCGATGCGAACTGCGCCTATTACATTACCGACAAGATCATCCGCACGAAGAGCCCGGACGCATTTGAGATCGTTCCCGAGTTGCATCTCAATTACCGTGACGCCACCCAGCGGGAAAAACACGATACCAGCGTCATCGCCCGTGATCGGGAAGCAGTCTATTATTACGGAGCGCGCCTCAAGAATGCGGACCCGACCGACTTTCGTACACTGGGTCACGAGTACGCAACCGATGGAGATCGGGTCTGGTTTCTCGCGAATAAAAAGGTCATCGAAGGTGCGGATGCGGTGACGTTCACGGTGCCAGGGCCGCATGGCCCCCACATTCCGGGACCGCGCGGAGGCATCGCCGTAACTGATCGAAGCCGCCCCTACGTCGATGGTGAGCCTTGCGAGCCCCGGGAATGTTTTAAAGCTTGGACACCGTTCTTCAAGAAGCGGCCAAATCTACAGGGCTGGTGGTGGCACGAGTTGAGATGATGCGATGAGCATGGCTTCGAACTCTGGAGGCTACGAATTTTTGCGTTCCATCTGGCGGTCGGCTCTAAAAATGCCGCGCTCCATCATTGCCTTCGTGATCGCGTTCTTGCTTTCAATCTTGAGCATGGGAGCTCTCGGGGCGGCGCTGTATTTGCCAGCTGGACTGATTCTGGAACCTCATTTCGGCGCGCTGGAATCCTG
Source organism: uncultured Sphingomonadaceae bacterium (assembly GCA_964422435.1). Taxonomy (GTDB): domain Bacteria; phylum Pseudomonadota; class Alphaproteobacteria; order Sphingomonadales; family Sphingomonadaceae; genus Alteraurantiacibacter. The sequence continues at coordinate 28,284 of CAYRBB010000014.1, read as the reverse complement.
GACGGGCGACTGGGTCTGGCCGACCATGATCATGGCAGGACTGTTTTGGTCGCCCGCCTTCCTGCTCGCGGGGGCAGTCAACCTGTGGTTGCAACTCATGGGTCGAGCAACATTGCTGTGCAGGGTAGTATATGTGCTGGTCGTACTTGGCTTCAGCCTACCCGCCTGGATTTTGGCGCTTGCGTTGCAGATCGCATGACGAGTCTGTGTGAGATGGTGCGATTGCAGTGGCTCCACTATGCCCATCAACATCGGTCGGTTGTCGGGCTTCAGAATAGATTGGCTCCGATGCTTTCAATGTCAGGTTTGCGCCCCAATCTAAGTCATAGCCGACCGCGCTAGGGCAAACCGGAAGCTGCCGTTCGGTGCGACGTGGGAGCACCCCGCAATGCCCCCTAAGGAATGGACTGGCTTCTCACTGGGCTCAGTGTCGCGGACGTCGTCCGACGAATGTCGAGATTGGAGCTTTCGCAAATCAAATGGTAGTTTGATTAACGAATTGACTAGCCTATTCTGACCCAAAGGAAAGATGACGTTAGTTCTTAAACAAATAGACCATGACAATCTCTGCCACGGCTGGGAATGGGAAGTCGAAGACATCGACATTCTGGCCGAACGCGTGGCACGCGTGGCGTTGGGACAGTATCGCCATATTGCGCAAATCCTCGAAGGTCTAGCGGGCTCAGCTCCAGCGGGTTCCGCTCAGCACGCGGCAGACGCGCTCAAGAAGCTCAAGGTCGCAAAAAATGGTGATCCTTGGCATCGCGATGGCTGGTTGTTCCAGATAATATCCTGGATTGCCGCCAATCAGGAAAAGCAAGGAGCAGCGCTCGCTCCCCCTCACATCTTCCATGCGCACAAGGGCTTTGACGGCCTGCAGTTGGAGATTTCAGATGACTGCAAGTCGGTCACCGCTGTCGTGATTTTCGAAGACAAGGCCACTGAGAAAGCGCGCCGAACAATCAAGCGTGAGGTATGGCCCGATATCGAACAGCTCGAAGCCGGTGGGCGGATCGCTGAGCTTACCCATGAAGCATCAGCAATCCTTGAGCGGCAGCAACAGGTTCATCCTGAACTGGATATCGACCACGCTATTGATCGCATCTTGTGGCAGGAAGCGCGCCGTTACCGCGTTAGCGTCAGCATCGACGACAAGCACAAATCTAATGATAAGCGCAAAAAGCTCTTCAAGCACTACGACGTTTCGGCGGACGGCGATGTTGTTCGCCGCCGCGCAGAAACTATGCACTTCGACGATCTTCGAGAGTGGATGACCAACTTTTCTGATTTAGTTGCCGAAAAAATCAAGGCGATTGCGAATGTTTGATCCAATCACATCCGCGTTGATCGCCGCTTCTCCGCCGCTAGAAGGACTCGATCTGGAAGCGCTTCCAAAACGCCTTACCGAGGCATTCGCCGACATCGTCGCCGCAAGAATTAGGCTTCGCGGCGAAGAGACTGAGGAAGCTTCCGAAACGCTAAAGGAAACGTTGCTTGAGGTCCGCAGGCTGGCCGCCGCGCATGAGGCATTTGTGGCACTCTTGCCCGAGCGTGACAATCGCGCCGCCGCCGCATTCGTGGCTGCTTCCGCCCATCAGGTCTGTCTTATTGGCTCCGTGACCAATGGGGACGAGCCTTCCTATCTGGACGGCGCGAGCGTCGCTCCTGAAATCTGTGCAGCACTTCTGTTTTTGGTCGCAGAAGCCCATGCCGATGCCGCCGAATGCGCGAAACGCATTTCAATCAGTCTAGATGACGGTACGGCGGTAGAACGGGCGCTCCTAACTTCTATCAAATTGCTCGCCACCGGACGCCTGAGCAACGTCGGGCAGTTGGATATGCCGGACATCGACACCGCTCAGGCAATGCCGGAACAGGCTGTCGACGCCCTGTATTTGGAGCTGCTAAGGGGGATCAAGAAGCTAGCAGCACGTCTGCTGTCGCGGGTCGACCTGGACCCGGCGGCCGGAGGCATCGAGTCTGCCGATACCTATTTCGCTCGGGTCAAAGAGCTAAGCGTCGGTCAGCTAGAAGGTGTGTTCGGAACCGGCGATCACGTTTTTAATCTGTTTCCCGGTCCGCTGCATCTCGCCAATCTTCTTATCGCGGTGGAGCGCGACCTTCTCGAATCCGCACTGACCCGCCTTCCAGCACCGCAGGGTGTAGGTGAAGATGCGTGGTGGCAGATCATACGCCGGATGGCCCGCAAGCGTCCTTTTCTATGGCGCAATCACCGCGATGCGATCGCTAGCAACTATCTTGAGAAGGGAACATCGTCTGCGATCAGCTTCCCAACCGGTGGCGGCAAATCAACGCTTGCTGAGTTAAAGATTGCCGCATCGCTCATCCGAGGCGAAAAGGTGGTCTTTCTGGCTCCAACTCACGCACTCGTCGATCAGACTACGCGTGCGCTCAAAGATACCTTCAATACCTTCGAAATCGTTGGTGATGTCGAGGACGAAGTCACGTTTTCTGATATCGTTGTTCTCCCCGAGGTTATCGTCACCACACCCGAGCGTTGCTTGATGCTCCTTACAACGCAGCCTGAAGCATTCGCCGACCTCGGACTCATTGTTTTTGACGAATGTCATTTGCTTCATCCTCGAGATTCTGATCGCAGCCGCCGCAGCATCGATTCAATGCTCGCGATCCTAAACCTCTCTAGAGCCGCTCCCGAGGCAGATCTGCTCATGCTTTCGGCAATGATGAAAAATGCCGATGAGATCGCGAAATGGTTGGAGGAACTGACAGGCCGAGCCTGCCTCTCCCTAAGCTTAGCCTGGAAGCCAACACGTCAAGTTCGTGGTAGCGTCGTCTATCCTGCCGATACCATCAAAAAGCTTACAACTAGCCTTCGACAGGCGAGGAGAAAATTTGCAACCCACAAAAACCCACCTGCGGCAATCAAACGCGAATTGGTTGCTCAGCCATTCGGGTTTTTCAGTCTGTTGCAAACCTGGGCTAGCAAGGATCGGAGCGATTACACACTACAACCTCTTCTCGATGATGCACACCATCTTTCCACCGGCAGATCGAAAGGTGGCGCCTGGTATCTCACGCCAAACGGCAACCACACGAGCGCGCTGATCGCCGCAGCTTCAGCGTCAAGCGGTCTCAAGACACTCGTGTTCGTTCAATCCACCGTCTTGGCAGAAGCAGCAGTGAAGGAATTCCCGAATTTGCTGAAGTCGCCAGAGGTCAAGCTTACCGACGAAGAGCTTAAGTGGCATAGCTTGGCCGCTGAAGAAATGGGCGGCGCTGATCACTGCTATTTGACGCCTGAAGCTGATGGGCAGGTCGATGGCGGTGCAGCCAGCCACCATGGGCTGCTTCTCCGCGAAGAACGTCTACTACACGAATCCCTTTTTAAGCGGAAGGATGGCATTAACGTTCTTTTTGCCACCTCGACACTGGCTCAAGGTATGAATTTGCCAAGCGAAGTCGTGATTATCTCGGGCGATAGTCGCTTCGATCCAGAAGTCGACAAGATGGCTCAACTTGAAGCCCACGAGCTGCTGAATGCTGCGGGACGTGCAGGGCGGGCTGGCGAAAACTCGCAAGGGTTCGTGCTTGTTGTACCAAGCCGTGTCGTTGAGTTCGATAACAAGTCGAACCTTATCAACTCACACTGGCTTACCCTGCAATCGATTTTTGCTCAGAGCGATCAATGCCTCGTGATTGACGATCCAACGACCATCCTGCTCGATAATATCCACGCAGGCGCATTCGAACAAGGAATGCCAGCATATTTCTTAAGCCGCCTGCCAGCTTCGGACGAGAATGGAACCGATGCGCCGATCAGAGATATCATATCTCGGTCGTTTGCCGCCTATCGAGCGCGACAAAGAGGAGATGCCAATTGGGTTGAAAGCCGTATCGCTTCTGCCTTCGCTGCGCGAAAAAGTGCAGAACCAGAAGACGATGCCAAATGGCTCGACCGCGTGTCAGGGCTGACTGGCGTATCGGTTGATATTCTCCACGAACTGTCAAAACTGTACGAAGACACCAAAACTGGCGAAACTACTGAGGCTGCTATCGGCGCGTCGCTCGAATGGCTCGAGGCTAATCCGGAACGCTTTCTCGAGTTGGTACGGCCAGAAAACATCCAAGGCTTATTTGGTGGTGAGTATGACAAATTGACGTCTGAGCGAGACAAGGGCGCGTACGCGCTACCAGTCATTTCTGCGATGCTCGGGCTCTGGATGAACGGCTCTCCGTTGAATGAAATTGAGGCATGTCACCCGAAGGAAGACAAGGCGAAATGCAAACATGCGCGCCACTTCGCGCTCCGTATTGTCCCTGACCTTGCCTTTGTGGCGGGCTTGCCCGCGCGTTTGCTTGTAGCACAGGATGAAGACGACAAGGCGGTCCCCTTGGTTATCGCAACGCTCGGGAGTTGTGTTCGCGAGGGTTGTGACAGTCCGGAAAACCTTGCCACCCGTCTGGCGATTGGCCGCTCAGTTTCTCGCGTTGCCGCGCGAAGGAAGTATGAAGAATTGCTACCGTATTTCCAGGATGGAGAGCCAAACGAGCCATTCGAAGATACTATGGATCGATATCAAAAGGCTTCTTCTTTGAGCCAATTCAGTGAACTATAGAACAATTCGCTCCATGGCCCGGCGCTTTCCTTCATGTGCACCGCACTACTATTGTCGTAGACTATGCCAACATAGGCATGCGCCCCACACAAACGTTTCGATGAATCGAGATCACTGAGGCGCTAGACCCAAGCGTAGGTCAGGTCCTTGGTCCACCGTAGATGGAATATGCCGTGCTTCACGGCATAAGAGGCCCCGAGGGTGCAGGCGTGAACGTGAAAGATACGCGCATTCGCAACCAACTCAGTCAGCCTTGGCTCGGCATCCCCGAACTCTTCGACCGCGAAGAGGTGCGAGACATCATTTGCCTTGTCCTGACCGATCACCTCGGTCACTGCGAGAACGTAGCGGTTTGGGACTATAGTGCTTTTGCCTAATTCCTGGGCCCCCTCAATCACCTTGACGATCGCATCTTGATAAAGCCCGTTTGCGTATTCCATTACCGGCGCAAAGGTCCTTGGGGCATCAGATCCTTCGTACGTCTTGATCCATCCATCCAAGGTTATCGGCACAGCTACGAATGGTTTGAGAATGTGCCCCTGCGAAACCGCATTTTCGCGTTCTTGGAGCCAATCTTCATAGCTAGCGCCGAGCGCTGGATCTTCGTCCGTGTATTCTCGAAATCTGGCCCATTCACGCCGATCGAGTTCAGGGAATATAAGTCCCACCGCCGGGCTCGTATCGATGCCCGTGCTGTTCAGCCTCGGGCGACCGCCGACATAGAAATCAGAAGAAGAACCAAGCGGAGGGGCGGGCTTCACGAATGTTTGCCCGTCGACGTCGAATTGACTGTCCAGGACCGGCCCCTTGGTCATTTGCTCATCGCGCGGGTTCATGACCAACTCGGTCATGGCGCGCTGCGCGTACTCATTGAACGCGGCTCGTAGTGCTGGAAACTCGACGAATTCCTTGTCGAGTGAGACCGGGATGTAGTCGATCGGCCAAAGAGCGAAAGCTTCGAAGCCATCGCTATGCAAATAGGCACCTGCCACGACAACGCCATCGATATCGCCGATGTAAGTCCGCGCGCGGCGACCTGCGAGAGCCACAATCTCATCATGATCCAAAGCGGTGTTCGTGCTGTTGATCAGCAAAAGGACAGACCGCTGGGTTTCTGGAAATTCAGAGCGCGTTTGCTTTAGTTGCCCCTTCGCCTTCCTGACAGCGCCTTTGATCGGGCTTTCCATTGCATTATCGTATGCTCGCTTTGCTGGCTCATCGAGCTGATCGCGATCAAGGACGTGAACTGGTCGTTCTGGGTCCAGCTTGGCGAAAAGCGCTGCCAGCTTGGCTTGTCGGGGCACTTTATCCATACCCTCATCCTCCATGATCTTCAGTTCAATCACGGTATCGCCAAGGATGTAGTCGGCATTCTTCGTTTTCTTTTGCGCTTGGTCTGGATGCGCGCGCCGGCCTCCAGCATTGCCGATTACCTCATCGACAATCTGCTCTGTGAAGGGCCTCAGATATGTCGTCGCAGGTCCCAGCATCACATGCCGCTGTCATTATCGTGCTCGGCGTCGCCATCATCGGCATCCGAAATGTCGCTCCCCTCCACCGGGAGCAATTCCCGCCACAACTGGGGTGGGACGGGCAGACGTTGGCTGCGACATACCATCGGAACGAGGGCCCAATGCCCAAGTTTGACAGCGGAAAGATCGTCGTAATGTGTATTGGTTCTTGCCTCCTCAAGCACGAAATCCAGTGTGTCGGATGTGCCGATTGTCACTGGGATGCCGGTAAGCGCCGCGCCGTGGTTTTCCGTTCCTAGGTATAGGTTCGCTTCGCTGTCCTCGCTCGGCAACCATGTTTGGAATGTGCAATGCTCGAGCGCATCGGCTTTGAACTTGGCGAGCTCGTCAAAAAGCTCTCGCTTGCCGCGCGCTGCGGCCCACAAAGCGAGCATCGGGAAGAGAATGCTGCCCTCGGTATTGGCCGAGCGATATTCTTCCGTTCGCTGGGATGGGTGGTCGACCAAGTCCCAATATGAATGGCTGGTAATCGGATAGCGACCGTGGACATTGAACGCGAAGATCGAGCGCTTCGCCAATTCTTCTGCCCACTCGTCGATTGCACCGTGTGCGTTTGGCCTGCAAGCCAGCAGTGTGAACGCGAGCGCAATATCGATAGCCTGCCAATCCGCGAGGGGCGACAATAACGCTCGGTTGTTGCTGACGATCTGCATCATAAGGTGACAAAGCCGGTCGATCTGCTTCACCGTGTCCATGCTGGATTTCTTTAGGGCTTGGGGCAGAGACGACAGATAATCGTCATCGAGAAGAACCGGGCCGCTTGCGGGTGAGAGCTCCCAAACCAGCCACAGCCCGCGCATTGCCAGTCGCCCGATCATGTCGAAAAGCTTGAGATTGACGTCAAGTGAGGCGGGAGATCCAACCGCGGAGGAAAGCGCGTGACGAACACCGGCATGCGGCAGGATCTTGGCCTCGAAAAGTTCATCCCAAATCGCGAAATGAAGGTTTATCAGCTCATTGATCACCTCACCCGCATTGGCGGCGGTTTTGCCGCCACGCGCAATATCGCTTTTGAGCAACTCCCAGACTTCCAGGATGGCCCGCTCACTCGCGAGAAACGGGGCTTCGACATTGTCCGCTTCACGCGCCCACACAAACATGATCCAGACGCAGATGTTTATGAGCCTGGCCTGCGACAATCGGGCAGCGGCATTCTTTCCTGGAGCTTGAACAATGGCTCGAAGAAGTCGGCCAAAATGTTCGCGAGACACATCAGGCTGCTCTACCATCGCAACGCTTTTGCGCAGGTGTCCACGCATCGCGCCGGGAAGAAGGTCCTCGCGCAAAATTCCCTCGAGTACCGCTTCTGCGAGGCGGTCGCCGTTCCATTCTTCGAAGGTTATCCGATCGGTGGAATTGCGGTTCATGTAGCCGGTGACCTCGGCGCGGACCTCCTCTTTGATCGCACCGCCGAAAGTAAGGCAGATGGCTATGGGCAGGTCCGCATATTCAGGCGGGATGCGGCTGCTTACGTAGTGATCGAGGATCTCGTCGAGTGAGGGTCGCAAGCTCTGCGGCGAAGCTGTGTTCCATTCGGTCCGGTCGAGATCGCCTGACTTGACCGAGAAAAGGTGTACCCGGCGGACGCCGTCCAGGCTTTCACCAACCGCAGCCACATCGACCCCATACTGCCGCGTTCCGCGGCCCGGCCTCGAATAGACAGTAAAACCGAGTTCGGTCAGCAGGTCTGGCAGAACCGCATCGAGTTCGCCGCGCTCGCGCAAGGACGCGAGATATTCACGGATGACTAGCTTCACAGCGTGACCGAGCGCATCGCACGGAAAACCCGCAGCGTGTAGTCGAGATCGAAAGGCTCAAGGAGATCGAGCCGAGGTGTCTCAAAGCTGTAATGGATGCTATGGAGCGGCATCTCATTGCGCTGCTCTTTTCCGTCCATGCCGACGAATTTGCTGATGGAGCGGGTTCCGTAGAGAAGGACCGAGCGACTGACTATCGACAGTAGAACGGATTTCTGCTCGGCCTCCTTGTGCGCTTGGCGCATCGACTCATGTTGCCGATGGTTCTCGATCATGCGCTCGCGCTCGGACGGACTGAGCTCCTTGATCTCGCCTGCAGCACGCAGACCCTCGATATACTCGTCAAGCCTCGCCAGAAGGTCGATGATTGCTGGCTGTACAGAATCGGCCGCGTCCTTGGCGCGCTCCTTTAGCCAATCGGCCAGTTCTCCGGAAAAGTTGATGAGGAGCGGATCGAAGAGAATGTCCTGCATCGCCTTTGCCGCCTTGCCGCCAACGCCGCTCATTAGGCTTAGCACGAGCGATGCGGCCGTGATCGGATGGAGGAACAAATATCCGACCGTTCGATGAGCGAGCAGAAGGAGCTCCTCGTCCGGCCTATTGAGCGTAGTTTCGGGTGCCGTAAGGACCAACGGCAAGTCGCCATAGTACCCGGCTGTTAGAGACATCGTGGCTTGGCCCAGGTTCGGTTCCAATGAACCAAGCCACTCGAGAATGACCCCAGCAAGTCGCTCGGAATCCAGCTGTCGCAAGGATGAAGCGAACCCTTCGAAAGCCTCGAGTGAAGCGAGCTCGCCGTGCGCGATGATCAAGCTCTTGACGAGCGACATCGCTTCATCGAGACGGCCGTGATCCACCATTTTGCGCGCTGAGCTGCCAATATTGCTGATCGTTGCGCCGTTCTTCAATTTTACCTTTTGGAGAATGGTTGTGGCCTTTGCGACCAGCGAAGGAGGCAATTCTTCCCCGTGGAACATGAGCTCTAACGAAAGTTGGTGTAGAGCCTGCTCCGAAGCATCGGGTTCGGCGCTCTCCAGAACCTTGCAACCCCAGTCTTCCATGTGTGGGTGAGCGCGCACTATTTCGCACGCTGCTGTCATGACGTGGCCAAGCGTGTTGTCGTCAGAAGCAATAGCGGCAGCGGAAAGTGCTTCGGCAGCCTTCTCCAAGGCTTTGGGCGATGCCCGCCTTATTGTGCCAATGGCTTTTGCGGCAGCCGAACTGGCCGCCGGTTGACCCTCGGACAAATGCGCGATCGCTCGCTTCAAGGCTCCGTCCGGGTCGGATATGGCCAGCGCCTGTAAGGCAAGATAGATATATGCGGAATCCTCGGGATCGTCGGTATCAATTGCTGCGAGCACGGCCTCAGCGCGATCGCCATGCTCCGCCCACTCTCGAAACGCTCCGTTCGGCATGCCGGCAGCGCCATCGTTGCCCGCGCGCGCCACAAGAGCCTTTACCGCGCCAAGCATATCGGAGACCTCGGCATTCAGTGCCGGGATCAGATCGCAGAAGACCATCATGACCGTGAAGAAGTCATGTTGATCAATTGCGGCAGTCTCGATGGATCGCGCGGCCTCAAGAACATCGACCGTGCCATCATTGTGAAGCTTGAGCACCTTCGCACGAAACTTGGCGCCGATATCTGCGGAACGCCGCTTTCTCACCCGTTCGACAAGAAATTCTGGAATCGTGCCAGATTTGTAATTTGAAATAATGTCGTCTTTTAGCGCCAAGTTGCCCTCTTAATTAAGATCTAGGCGTACTTCATCTGAAATCTCCAGATTGGGCTGTATATCGGGCCTCGCAGATCAGCCAGTCCAAGTTATGTAACAGGTTGACGTAGAACACGTATTGCTCCGCAATTGAGATTGGAGTCGGCCCCATTGTTGCACCCAATTTAGAAGCTGACAACTGTGCCACTCTGCGAAACCTTGATCGGTGGTGATGGCAGCTTTTCTAGAAAATTGAATTGGAAGCAGACCGGCCGCTTTCGGCCCATTGTCGGTCAGGCCGTTGCGTCTATCTGCCGGAGGCATTCGGTGATCATGCGTAAATTCTCAGCCCGTGGATGATCAGTTCGATGAACGGTCCAGAATGGCGGCGCCGGCAAAGAGATTGTTCCGATCCGGTGCAGCTCGCCGTCACGGAGACGCGCAGCGACGAGCCTTTCTGACAGCAGTGCGGCTCCCTGCCCGGAAACGGCCGCACGGATCGCGTGGCTCTCCTCGCTGAATGTAGCGGCAAAGGTGACGTCAGGAGCGACGATGCCTGCGGCTTCGAACCACGCGGCCCAATCGAGCCCTGCACGCGCTTGGTTCGCCCAGCGATATCGGATCAGGGGAATGCTCAGCAGATCGAGAGGTTCGAACTGGGCCGGATTGCCGCCGAGAAGGTCAGGCACCGCCACCGCGATCATACGATCATCGAACAGCTTTTCCCACGTGCCGGTTGATCCTGCAGCTTCTTGAGTGCGAATAGCGAGATCGACCGCACCGCCATGCAGATCAGCAGGGCGATTATCCGCATCTACCAAGATATCGAGCCCTGTCGTCGTTCGCAGTTTCGGAAGGCGCGGCGTGAACCATTCCGCTGCGAACCCCATGGTCATCGATATCGTGACCTCTTGAGAGGTTTGTGTCGCAGAGACTTCCGCAACTGCAGTGTTCATCCGGTCCAGCGCAGCGCGGATCTCCGGGTATAGGCGCACTCCGCTCTGGGTTAGCGTCATGGGGCGCGGACGGCGCCGGAAGAGCGTTACATTGAGAATGCCCTCGAGCTTTCGAACCTGATGGCTGATTGCACTCGGATCGAGATGAAGTTCCTCTGCGGCAGCCTCGAAATTGAGATGCCGTGCTGCGGCCTCGAAAGCCCGAAGAGAATGGAGCGGAGGAAGGTTACGTGAGCGCACTGCCTTCCTCTAGCATGAATTTTGTTCAGCCACAGGGCGAGAAATCGCCTTTGGCCAACTCATCCTCCGCCGATCTATTCGCCCAAGGGTATGGGACAGCCGGAGAAGAACACGATGACCACAATTTTGAAAATCGACGCGAGTGCACAGAGCGAGGAACGATCGCTATCCCGGGGTCTGACGAAGCTATTCGTCGACCAATTCACGAAACTTGAGCCGGAAGCACGAATAGTAATCCGCGACGTGGGAGGGTCCCCACCCCCGTTTGTCGACGCTTCGTTTATCCAAGCGGCCTTTACGCCTGAGAACGAACGCGAACAGTGGATGGTAGATAAGTTGGTGACATCCGACCTGTTGATCGATGAAGTCGTTGAAGCGGACATCATCGTGCTCGGCGCCCCGATGTATAATTACGGCATGCCGGCAGCGCTCAAGGCTTGGTTCGATCAGGTCGCGCGGATCGGACGGACGTTTTCGTTCGATCTCGCGCGCGGCGATTATCCCATAGAGCCGATACTGACAGGGAAGCGCCTCGTTGTCTTGTCTTCACGCGGTGAGTTCGGATTCACACCGGGAGGGCCGCGTGCACACCTGAATTTACTCGACCCCGCCATTGCCGCATGTGCGCACTATATCGGTGTCGCCCGAGACGATATCGAGACGATCGCGATCGAATATCAAGAGTTCAAAGATGAGCGACACAAAGGCTCGGTGGAGGCAGCCCGGGCAAGCACTATTGAGGCTGCACGTCGACTTTCTGTCTCGTAGCTTGGGTTGCGGCTGCTGGTTACACTTCGGCTTGGCAAAACGTCCGATGCCACTGCCCCAAGGTCCAAAGCTGCCATTTCGCTCATGGCCCATTCGAGTCAAAGCGTTAGCCAATTTTTCGGGCCGTCAGGTTTGGGGATCAGCTTCTCCTACCTGCAGGATCGCAAGGCCCAATCTCTTGTCGGGGCGACATCTTGGATTCGACCGGTATTGATCGCACAATGAATATCGCGACGCTCAGCGCGAGCTGGCGCTTGATTGCAATGCCTCGGCTGCGAGTATGGCTTCCACGCCGCTGTCGATACCACGCATATAATCGGAGAAGAGCAGTGGGGCCTGCAGGTCCACTTCTACCTCACCGACTGCAACGCCAAAGAGAATGTTGATCCAGAAGCAACGCGACCAGTCGGTGCAGCCATTCTCCCAGTCATGGTAGCCGGTCGAGGCATATAAGAGGATATTCGAGTTGGGCAGTTGCATCGCGTTGCCTCCACCCTCCGCCCAAAATTGCAGGCCATCCCCCATCGGTGCACCAGCCAGGACTGCCTGCTCGCCGGCGCCATGCAATGCGTAATAGGCGGTCACGATTCCGGCAGAGAAAGTGAGCCCGTCCGTCAGGACGTATACCCGCCCTCCGGGTTTGACCAACTCGTCGATGTCGCGCGCGACGGACATGGCCCGCGTATAGTCACCGCCCGCATTTCCTCTCAGATCCAGTACGAGGTAAGCGGCCGGTCTCTCGCGCAGGCTTTCAGCTTGCTCTTCAAGCCAATCTGACACGCCAACCTCGTCATCGCCGATCACATTGCGCATGCGCCAATACACGCCGCCAGAATCCAGCTGATCGGTCCAAAGCGCCCTACCCGGATGGCGGCCATACCAAGTGGCCTCGGTGGCGGCAGGGTCAAGATGGCGCCAATCGTGACCACTTTTCCGTTCGTCTTCGTGCGGTTCGCCGAGAGCATATTGCGCCAGTCGGAAGAACTCAGTTGCGCCATCCTCTATCGAGAGCGAGCGTGTAAAGGTCTCGCCATCGGACCCGACCAGCTCCATTGTAATTGTGTCAGACTCGGGAATGATACCCGCCGCATGCAGCGAGGCAGGGGCCGCGAAGAACAAGGCCGAATACTGACGCAGAAAGGCGTCATTGCCTCCAAAATATGGGTCCATTTGCGGGTAGATCTTCTCCGGAGGCTGACCTTCATAGGTCAGGACTCTTGCGCCGATCAAATCGGCGTGTTCCGCATGGGCGCGCACGATGTGGAGGCCGTCGCCGAACCACATAAACCGCACAGGCAGGCTGTTCAATCGGTTCATAGTACGCGCGACACTGACACCCGAATGCCCGTTTTCGGAGATCGCACCAGCAGCCGAGACGCCCATGACAAACTCAGCTTCGGTCATTGTACTGACCCGTGCTTCCAGATCATCTATCAGAGAATTGAACGTGGCCTTTTGGGAGTCTGAGATGCTTTTGTCCGCCTCCGGGAATCTGCGCAGATAGTCGAGATCCTGAGCGCGAGCCTCAGTCAGGTCGGCAGGGGCCGGATAGTCCGCCTCTGGAATGTCCGGTGTAAAGCGCCAGACAAAGGCTCCAAATGCCGCTACCCCCATTATCACGAGCGCAACAATGCAACCGAGCGTGACTAGCAAAAAGCGTTTCATGCGTTGAGACCTTTAATTCTCTGAATTGCACATGGGGCGCAGGCAAGCCAACGCCTGCAAACCGTCCGCCACGGAAGTGGAGCTCTTCGTACCGTTCCGACTCCCGGATCCGCGTCTGCTAGCGGTTCGCCAGATGAAAGTCAGCCGTTGTGAATGAAATGGACGGAACCCGAAAAGCCGCCGCCACCTCCCGTTCATTTCGCTCGCCGGCATCGACGTTAATCGGACTACTGAAGGCCGACGTCGTTCGAGAAATGCTGCATCTGCGCATCGAACGCAGCCTGAAATGCTGGCCGGTCGGTTGCCCGTGAGACGTAGGCCTCAGTGGAAGGCCTCATACCAAAGTCGCGGATCTTGTCGTCGCGAAGTACATCCGCCATCAGCAAATCGGCTACGGTGAAGTGACCGCCGACCAACCATTCTCGCTGTGCAAGGACCCTCTCTACCTGATCCAGGCGCATTGCCATCCAGTCCGACAATGGGTTCTCTCTCGGTCCGGCCTTCTCGATATACCACCAGGGGATCGTCACGAGTTCCACTGAATTGAGAGCGGCGATGAACCACTGCAGCACTTGTGCCGCTTGCGTTGCGTCGCTGGGCATGAGGGTTTCGCTCTTGCTGGCGATGTGCAAGAGGCCGGCCCCGCTTTCGAAGAGTTCGATGCCGCCTTCCGAGAGCATGGGGACTTGGCCGAACGGATGTTTGTCGAGATGCTTCGTCTGCCTGCTCTCGAATGGGACGGTCTCCACACGATAGCTCAATCCCGCTTCTTCGCAGGCCCATCGCAGCCGCAAATCTCTGACAAAGCCTCGCGGGCCTTCCGGGACCCAGTCATATGTCCAGATCGTGAGGTCGGTCATTTTGTTGGAACTCCGCGAGGCCTCCCGGGCCGCAAATGTCGGGGAAGGCCATGACTTGGCCAGCCTGGACTGACCGGGACTGCATGGGGCTGCGAACGACGAGTTGACTGCTGTTCGATGTCGCCGTTTGCGCTATTCCGCCGCTTGTTTTGGTTTTGACGGGATGTCAAAAACCAGCAGCGTCGATGTCGCGGTTGCGCAAAGCCGACCTGCCTCATCGTGGAGCTCGGCGTCGGCGAAGGCGACGCGGCTACCGATCGAGCGAAGCTTCGCCTGGGCTCTGATCGTGCCACTCTTGTCGCTCAGGCCCTTAAGGTAAGAAACCTTGAGCTCGAGAGTTGTGTATCCCTGGCCAGGCTTGAGCATCGAATGGGTGGCAAAGCCGCAAGCACTGTCAAGCAGCGTTGCTGCGTAGCCGCCATGGACGGAGCCGATGGGATTGTAGACCGATGCGTCAGGCTGGCCCTCGAACACGGCATGTCCGCGTTCCAGTTCGATCAGCTTGAAGTTCATCAAGTCGGCGATCGGCGCTTTCTTACCGATGGCCATGATATTGCCGATTGGCACGCGTTCATCGCTCGCTTTCGTGTCTTGAGACATGGGTTCTCCTGTTATTGGGGGCTGGGGTTGAGGCCGGTTTCGCGCAAATTGCCAAGCTGTGCGTCGCTGGTGTCCGAGCAGACTTAGATGGCCACCTTTTTCGCCGCGGTTTCCGGGTCCCCGGTGTTCGGCACACCGACTGGCTCTATCAACAGCAGATGGACTTCCTCTTCTGCGACCGGCCGATGTTCGACGCCTTTTGGGACGACGAAGAGCTCACCGGGATGCAAAACGATTGTGCGGTCCCGCAGTTCGATGTGGAGCACACCCTTGATTACGAGGAAGAAGTCATCGGTATCGTCATGTTGATGCCAGTTGAACTCTCCCTTTCCCTTCACAACCATGATCTCGCAATCGTTGTAGTGCGAGACGATCTTGGGGCTCCAGTGGTCGGTGAAGCTCTGAAGCTTTTCCTCCAGATTGACGGCTCCGTTGCGGTTTTGCATGTCGGCATTCGTCCTTTCTTTGCTCAGCAATTCGAAAGATGGTGGTGTCAGAATATCGCTATCGTGTTCCCCCCAGCGCCTGATGCTCGGAGTCCCATTCCGTCCGGTGGATCATCCGAATAAGACCAGGACTGCACTTACGGCGATCAGTGCCGCCATGGCGAAAGAGGCAGCTCTTGCTTTACTCCCGCTTGAAAGCAGCTTGTTCAGTGTCCCTCCTGCAAGAGCCCATGAACCCAATGTTAGAGGCGCCATGAGGAACAAAGTGAGCGACATGGTGAATGCGCGGACGAACATATCGCTTGAAACATCGGCATAGGCCGCGCTCGCGCCGACCGTCACCGTCCAGGCCTTTGGATTGACCCACTGGAACAGGGCCGCTTCGAAGAACGACAAGGGCCGTCCGGCATAACGATCTTCGGTCGAATTCGGCTCGCTGATGGACGGACGTACAAACTGCCAGGCAAGCCAGAAAAGCCATCCTGCGCCAGCGATCTTGATGCCGATCCCGATATAGGGGTTGGCCTCAAACAACGAGCCCAGCCCCAGCACAACACAGGCAATCAGGATCGCGCAGCCAGCCGCGAAGCCCATCAATTGAGGGATCGTGCGACGCCATCCGAACCCTGCGCTTGCGGTCATCATCATGAGGTTGTTGGGCCCGGGTGTGATCGTTGTGACGAAAGCGAAGACGATCAGAGCAACAAGCGTGCTGAAGTTCTCGATCACATTGCAACCCTCGACTGGCATCCTCTCAAGTTCACAACGAAACCGTGAAGCTCTTTGATTTCGCTGACGGTGTCCTTGGTTTGCTCTGCTGCATCAACGTCGCTATCTGCAGATAATATCTGCAAAAATGCAGGAGTGGGAATGTTTGCCTGGGATGATCTCAAGCTCTTGAGTCTGGTCGACCGCGCCAGCTCGCTCAAAGAGCTTGGCGAAGTACTGAAAGTCGATCCGACGACGGTAAGCCGGCGGATGAGCATTCTGGAGAGTTCTCTCGGTTTGTCGCTGTTTCGGCGTTCTCACGGAGCAATCGCGTTGACGGATGAAGGGCAGCAATTGCTGCCGCACGTCCTTCAAATGGAGCAGGCTGGAACAGCCATTGGCCGGGTAGCCGGGAACTTGCGCGATGCACCTGGCGGTGTCGTGCGCATCAGCGCTCCTCCGACACTTTCACGCCATGTTCTAACGCCCCGGCTAAGCGAGCTTACCCGGCGCTCTCCGGACATATCTGTCGACCTCGAGATGCAGCCTGCCAATGTCGGTGTTGAAACCTGGGAGGCCGATATAGCTGTGCGCATGGGCCCACTGAACGATATCTCCGACCGAGTCCTTATCCGCAAACTCGGTACGGTCGACTATGCTGTTTTTGCATCCGATGGAGTTACCGCGCCCGGCGGTTGGATCGCCTATTCCGAGCGCTATGCGCATTTGCCAGAGGCCTCCTGGGTAGAAGAAGCTCTGGATGGTCAGTCACCTGTCCTGCGATCCAATGATCCAGAAGTCATGGCAATCGCGTCGGCCACCGGAATGGGGAAATCGGTGCTGCCGGTTGTTCTGGGAGCTCAGCATCCGGAACTGCGGCAGATTGGTGAGGTGGTTTTCAGCCGCGAGGTATGGTCCTTGCGCAACAAGGAGTCCGGCCAGTTCTCGAGTATTGCTTTAGCCTATGAATGGCTGCTCGACGTTTTTGCCGATTCGTTATGAATTGCGGGTGGTCTCAACAAGCGGCGGTGGCCTAGGTCCCGGGTGTTTCGCCTATGGAAATCGGGCCCGCTCTACGCTCAAGCAGGTGCACGATCAGCTACAGGCCGTCAGGTCAGGCCGCCTACAATTATTAGCCAAGCGCACCGACAGCCCCACCAACCTTGACTCCAGCCGCAAGCAGCATCACTCCGACGAAAAAGGCGATCAGGGTCAGTTCTCCTGTCGTCCTCTTGCTCAGGAAGTCCTTTATTTTGTTGGCCATGAATTTTCTCCTTGGTTCTAAGCGTATACAATCGGATAGCGGCGCTACCACTGCGCTCGATCCGTTTTCAAATCAGTTTGCCCGAGTCCTATAAGCACCCAGAGTACCAGTGTGCCGCACTGTGCTCAGGTTTGCAGGGTGGGCGGCAATGCGGACCGTAGGGCCCTTTCGACATCGGTGTCTATGAATTCCGGCAACAGCGCCGAGAAACGCTTGCCACTCAGGGCATGGTCGGTGTTCCAGAGGTAGCGCATCTCGCGCGCTTCCCTCGCAAATTCCCAGAGTGGAGAGAGGAGCGCAAGCAAAGCCCAGGGGAAGCTCGTGAATGTCAGCCTCCGGTTGAGCACTCCTTCCAGTGTAGACTTCATGTCCTGTGCCGAGAGGGTGTATCCGGGAAAGGGGATGTCTTCGAACTGCCCCAGACTGTCGCGCATTTCTGCAAGTCGCACTGCAGCACGCGCCCAGTCCGGAAGGTAGCACATGGCCTGCCGGGTTTCCGATGGGCCAGGCAAGGTGATCTTCCCTTTATGGATGCTGCGCAGATAGACCTCAGAAACGACGCAGTCTTGCCCGTCGGGGTCGATGAAGTTTCCTGCGCGCAACACGATCGTCTGAACGCCGCTCGCTTGGTAGGCCCGCTCCATGTCGAGCCGCAGCTGTCCCTTGCGGCTCACGGGCTTCGGATCCGTCGCTTCAGACCAGACACCCGCCTGATCACCAAAATGATAGACATTGCCAGGCAGGAGGACACTTGCACCGCTTCGCGAAGCTGCGTTGATGACCTGCCTTGTGATTGCGGGAATATTGGTCGCCCAATCGCGGTAGCTGGGAGGGTTGAGGCCATTGACGATCACGTCGACACCTTTGGCGTCGTCGATCATGTTCCCGTTGTGGCGATCAAAGATCCGGACGCTCCAGCCCGCTTCCTCGAAAGCTTTGCGGCTTTGGCGACCGACCTTGCCGGAGCCGCCTAGGATTAAGACTGTACCTTGCATGTTCATTTCCTTTTCTAGCGGGTGACAAAAAGATGGTGTGAACATTAATGAACGTCGATTGCCCATTTTCTTCTACCTGCTATTCATAAATGCATGAAGGTGGCGCTCGCTGATCTCGACTGGACGCACGTCAGAAGCTTCGTTGCGGTGAGCGAAGCGGGATCGCTAACAGGTGCTGCCGAGAATCTAGGCCAGAGCCAGCCCACGATCGGGCGGCATATCAGGGCTATCGAGGCCGCTCTTGATGTTGAGTTATTCGCTCGTGATCGGGCCGGGCTGACCTTGACCGAGACGGGGCTCAAACTCGTGGAGCCAGCGCGCGAGATGGCTGCTGCCGCAGCACGGCTTGAGCAGCTCGCAGCCGGGCACGATGTTCGTCTCTCAGGTACAGTAAGGATCACAGCAAGCGTGATCGTCTCAAATTATATCTTGCCACCAGTCATTGCCCGCCTGCGGAAAAGCGAGCCAAGCATCGAGATCGAGCTCTGTCCCTCCGATGAAGCCGAAAATCTCCTGTTCCGGGAAGCCGACATTGCCATCCGCATGTTTCGCCCGACCCAACTCGATATCGTCGCCAGGAAGATCGCAGAGCAACCGGTGGCGCTCTATGCGACCGGTCAGCTTATAGAGGAGGTAGGCCAGCCACGAACACTCGAGGACCTTCGCGCTATGCCGTTCGTCGGATTTGATACATCCGACACGATTATCCGTGCGATGCGAGACTTGGGGCTTCACGTCGACCGGAACTTCTTTGGCGTGCGGTGTGACGACCAGGCCGCCTATTGGCAGCTGGTACGCGCGGGATGCGGGGTCGGTGCGATGCAAGCCCTGATCGGCGACCGCTCTCCGGATGTGGAGCGGCTCGAATTTCAGCCGGAACTGCCTCCCATTCCCATGTGGCTTGCCGGCCCGGATGCATTGAAGCGCAGCGCGCGCATTCGCAGAATTTGGGATTTGCTTGCTGAAGAACTAGGCCGGTTGAGCGTTGCCTAGAGCTTGAAGGTTTTGACACCAGGAAGAGTTTCTTCTTCAGACAACCATTCAGACATTCTGGCCTATCTTTGCCGGGCTCACTTCTGTAGCCATGCGCTCCCGGAGCCGGGGGCGCCTTCAATTTTCTTGAATATCAGCCCCCTGCGAAGCACCAAGCTTGTTTGCGAGATGAATTATTGACAGGTGCGCTGACGGAGAAAAATACACATGATTACGAGATTCTACATTGTCCGGATCAATCCCGAGCTGCGGGAAGAGTTCGAGCCCCTTTTTCAGACAGTCGCGCGCGCTTCGGTGGCTGACTATGCGGGGTGCGTACAAGTGACAGTCGGCGGTCCAACTCAAGCTGCGCCGAATGACTATGCCATGATTTCTGTTTGGGACAGCGAAGAAAGCCTGAGCGAATTTGCCGGCTCCGATTGGACCGTTGCGCATATTCCGGAGGGAATGGAAAAGTTCATCGACACCTGCTGGCTGCATCACTTCAACCATATGTAGCGCAAGAAGCAATGAGACCGATGGGTGCCTCGCTACCTTAGCTGCGACAGATCGAGCACGGGCTTTTGCCCACCGGGTCTTACGGCTTCATCCAGAGCCCCCCGCCAATCCTGAGCATCGAATACCAGCGGCGCTGGAGGTGGGGTTGCTTCCAGCCTTGGCCAGATCTGCGCAAAGATTTTCTGCATGGCGTGTCCGCCCGGAGCCGGCAGCTGATCGCGAAGATGAAACCGGTGATATCGAGGACCGCCCGCAGCTTCTACGGTCACTGCATTGCCGGTCATAAGACCATAGCCAACAAATTCTGTACCGCTTCGCATGTTAGCCAGAACAATTGTAGCGATCTCGCCGCCTATGGCATCGAAGGTGATATCCGCTCTTGCCGATGCCTCCAGGACCGCGCTTTGATTGTGCATGGAGATGGGCTCGAGACCGCAATCGAGCAATCGGTCCAGGCGGCTCTCGGATCTGTAGATGCCGAATACGCGCTGTGCTCCCTGGCTGCGCGCCCAGCGGCCCAGATATTCTGCGCAATTGGAACCGGCTGCAGTGAGCAGGACCACCTTGTCTCGCACGGGCCACAAACGGAGCATCATAAGTGCCGCAAGCGGATTGATATAGGCACGTGCTCCTGTCAGATCGGATACCGTATGAGGCACTTCGACAGCGCAGGAAGCAGGACAATCGACCACCGATTGCCACGTTCCTTCCCCGCGCAGCGGCAGCACGCGGCGACCGAGCAGGTGCGAAAATTCGCTGTGAGCTCCGATGACACGCCCAACACCCTCGTAGCCCGCCGTAGCAGGGAGATTGATCCTATGGCGATATGCCCCTGTAATCGGAATCAAATCCGATGGATTGATCGGCGCATACTGCATCGCCACGCGCACCATTCCGGGCTTCAGCGCAGCAAGCCGAGTTGGTTTCAGTACCAGTGACGAATGGGGGAAGCCGAAGGTATTGTAGACGAAAGACAAGCGCTTCCCGGTCCGATCATCGCTCGTTTCCATCATGACAGTGTTCCGGCCGCGCGGTGCTCTTCAAACAGTGAGGCGACGTCAATACCCTCGCCAGCCGACAGACTTGTGGAGCAACCGCTTGTTATCGCGGCAATTGGTATCGAGCGAGATTGGAAGCCAGCGCAACTGCCCCCTATCCTTCAACCTGTAGCGACAGCAGCGCGTCGACATGCAGTTGTAGCGCATCGACTACAGGAAAACCGGGATCGCGACCGTCGAATGCAAGGCCCAGGTCGGTACCCGCGAGCAAGACAGCCTCGGCCTGCTGTTCTCTGATCATTTCCGCCCCTGCGCTGAATAATAGCTTTCGGTTCTCATCACTGCACTTACCTGAAAATGCCATTTCCATATAAGCTGCACCAACACCTTCACGATCTGTTCGTGGAACAACGGTCCTTGATGCCTTGAGCAGCCCGAACAAATTCGTTGCCAGAACCGGTGGACTCCCCAGCAGGCCTAGCACACCGATATCCTGATTTGCGCAGTAGCGATCTATGATCTCAACACCGCTGATGAGCGGAACAGGTGAAAGGCTCTTGGTTTCTTCAAAACAGAAATGGCCGGTTAAAGCTGTTATCATCGCGACGTCACAACCTGCTCCCAAAAGCTGCTTGAGGTGCTTTTCAAAAACCTCGGCTTGGATCTGGGCGTTTCCTTGGCTCGCATTGGAGGTGAGGATCGTCATGTCCGCATGAGTTATCGTCACTTCAAGCGGCTCTTCGGCTTGCCTGAAGGCAGCTACGAGTTGCGCGTAATATGCAATTGTTGCTGAAGGACCGATCCCGCCAATTAATCCAATGTGCAATGCATTTCTCCTCGACCTTTGGTGATCGGCATCAGCCGTCTGAAATCCAAATGTTACTTCATTGCCAAGCCGCCCGAAGACCAGACGCTTCGCGATCAGCGCTTTCCGCCGTAAGTTCCTTCGCTGGGTGATGAAGTTGGGCGGTAACCTGGCGTTTGCTGGGTTCTCGACCGGCTAGAACCCGGCCAAGCGCGTAATTCTTGGCCGTACGATCCAGCCTCATGGGCTCATGCTCGATGCTGAAGCGCTCCTGTGATGACATCGGCCAGATTCTCGATCTCTGGCCGTGATTTCGGTTTCACCCGCACCACAAAATTAGCCTCGCCCAGGTCAGGTAACTCCAAAAGGCCGGGCGCCGGGCGCCAGGGCAAATTCTCGGCTCTCTCGGTTCGGACAGTGATGCCGAGCCCAGCTCCAACGAGCGACAGAAGTGCTGACACGCTGCTGGCAGAGGCCGTCAGACGATACGGCCTTCGCGCCGCTTCCAGGGCTTGAAGAGCTGCCTCCCGGAACCGGCACGGCGCCTCCATGAATACGAGAGGGATGGACTGCGGATCGAATACTGCGTCCCGGCCAGCAAACCACGTCATGCTTTCCGAGAAAGAGAAGTATTCGTCCGGGGTTTGCTGACCTCTGTGCGTGATCACAACATCGTGATCTCCTTCGTCCATTGCCGCGTTCAACCTGACCGAAGGCCCAGTCGAAAGGTAGATTTGCACGTGACGGTTGGAATTCGCGAAAGAGCGGATGACGTCCGTGAAATGTCCATCCACGAAGTCCTCGAAAATACCGACCGATAAGGTGACGGTTCCATGAGCGGCCTGCATTGCTTGCCAGGCATTCTCGTTTGCGCTCAGAATTTCGCGCGCATGCCCGACCAGCTCCTGCCCCCTGGGCGTCAGAGAGCATCGCCGACCATCTCGCGTGATCAACTGATGTCCGACAAGTTCCTGCAGTTTGTGCATTTGCGCCGTAATGGCCGAAGGCGAACGTCCAACAATCTTGCCGGCGCTGGCGAATGTCCCGGTGTCAGCGAAAGCTACGAGTGTGCGCAGATGAGAGGGATCGATATCGTACGCCAAACTATATCCTTCGATAACTTCGAATATTGGATTCGGAAAAAGTCAATATCATAAAACAATCGATCTCCCTAGAGCATCCATTTGGAACGGACGGCTACGATCAAACTCTGGGGACTCTGGGAGACGGCAGCGAATGCCCCGATTTCGGCGATCTCTCTGGCTTTCGTGGACATTTCCTTAGCTATGAATCTGTCTAGAATTCCCAAGCAATTGGCTTGGGACATTGTCATGGCAGACCATCACTTTGCCCCTCAGACTGCCGGGTACGGGGTAATTTCGCCGACAACTTCAAGGATCCTGCTTTGAGAGCCCTAGGTTCAATACCCCCGGAAGCAATTCCGGAAATAGAAACTCAACGCCTGTTGATGAGGGCGCATGTCCTGGATGATTTTGACGCAGCCGCTCTGATGTGGGCAGACAGCGAGGTCACCCGCTTCATCGGAGGCAAGCCGCGCAGTCGGGGTGAAGTCTGGGCTGCGATCCAGCGCAGCATCGGAAGCTGGTGGCTGCTCGGCTATGGCTTCTGGGCAATCACGGACAGGTCGGAGGGGCACTTTCTCGGCGAGATCGGTTTCCTGAAAGGACTGCGAGATCTCGAACCAGGACATGATGACACACCGGAAATGGGGTGGTGTCTCGCTCAGTCAGCGTGGGGATCGGGAATCGCCAGCGAAGCAGTTGCTGCGACCCTCGACTGGTTCGACAGGGTCATCGGCACAAAATGCGTGTGCATTATCGATCCCGAAAACAAAGCCTCTGCCCGAGTGGCGAACCGCAACGGCTTTGTATGGGGCTATGAGGCGACTGGCCCTTCGGGCTCGATTGACGTCTTTCAGAGACCTCCTCCGATTGACTAGATTTGACAATGCCAAGCTGGAGACCTTCGGGGCGCGCATCTTGGGACTTTCAGCGGCAGCGGGTTCTCGCAAGATGAAATCAGTAGCGTTTCAAAGTTGAGGTGCCCTTGAAAACAAAAAGCGAGCTGGTTGTTGGCAATCAATCCCATGCTCCTCTCGATCACTAGGAAGGGATTTTCCCTCGACATGAAAACAATCTCGAAACTGATAGTCATTGCGGCCACCAGCCTAGGACTCGCGAACTCGACAATCCTGGCTGCGCAGGAGCCGCCCCGATCGGAGCCGATTACAATCGGCACATCCTATTCCCTCAACACGCAAGATGCCGATCGCCAGATCAATGTCGTAACCCCTGCAAGCTATGATGAAGATGAGACCGCTTATCCGCTCATCGTGGTGTTGGACGCCGGCTTGAACCAGGACTTCTTTCTTACGCTGGGCATGGAGCGCTGGAATCAGCTGTGGGGCCGGAGCGCCCCTGCAATCTTCGTCGGTGTGCAGACCGTCGATCGTCAACGCGAGCTACTTCCAGCCACATCCAACGAAGAAGAAAGCGCACGATATCCCACCGCCGGAAACAGCGTCGCTTTCCGCGCCTGGCTCGCTGACACGGTTCTGCCGATGGTTCGCGACAATTATCGGACCGATGGTCGCGCGTTCCTGATCGGTGAGAGCGCGGCAGGGCATTTTGTCGTCGAAACGTGGGTTGACCAGCCTGACCTTTTCGATGGCTACGCCGCGCTTTCACCAAGCTTGCAGTGGAACGACCAGGCTCTTTCGCTTCGCTTTGCGAGCATGAAAAATGAAGCTCGGCCTCCCTTGTTTCTGTCGCTTGCTGACGAAGGCGGAGCTACAGAGGAAGGCGTTCTGCGCCTTGCGGCCTCCTCGGATGCTTGCTTTGCAGATCGCAGGGAAACCCTGGTTCATGCAACGACCCTGCACGGGCTCTTTCCCGAAGCTCTTCAGTATCTCCTGCCGACCGAAGCGGACTGGCTTACCGAGTATGGTTTGACGCTCGAATGCACCGTCCTGAGTGAAGGGCCGCGGATCGAAGACTGACCAATTCTTCAGCGATCCAGCGCAAAACCACGCTGCACCCCCTCCAAGGTAGTGGACTTGACCAAATGCCCAGACTTCAAAACATCGGTCCGAATATATGGATTGCAGAGGGCCCCAGCATCACCTTTCTGGCCATGCGCATCACCACTCGGTCGACCATTGTGAAGCTGACAGACGGCTCAATCTGGTTTCATTCACCCATAGCGTTCGATGAAGACCTCGCTCGCGAAATATCGTCCCTTGGCCAGATCCGGTACCTCGTCGCACCGAACATCTATCATCATCTCTATTTGGGAGAGTGGCAGGCCCGCTATCCGGATGCTCAGCTGATTGCTGCGCCCGGCCTGTCCGCCAAGCGACCTGATCTCGATATCGCCCAGTCTTTAAACAAAGAAACGAGGACGATGTGGCCAAATGATATCGAGCAGATAAAGTTCTCAGGAAGCCGAATGTTCGACGAGTACATCTTCGTTCACGCTCCATCCTCGACTGCGATCCTGACCGACCTCATCGTCAACATCCGTGCCGAACATCAGTCCACGCTTGGCCATATTCTGTCGCGCATTGAAGGCGTGACCTATCCGAATGGACGGACGCCGCTGCTTTATCGACTGTCCATGAATGACAAGGAGGCAGGCGCTTCCGCCGTCAGAAACTTGCTCGCTTATGCGCCATCCCAGGCAGTAATCTCGCATGGCGAGTGGTTTCGTGAAAATGCCACGGACGAGCTGCGAAAGCGCTTTGCCTGGCTTCCACTCTGAAAGAATGCGCTCTGGCCTTAGGCCGCATGCCACGTAGATCATCAGGAATGTTCTGCTTGGTCCTGCAGCGGTTCACACGCAATCAAGTCCGATTCCGCTGCTAGGAGACCCTGCCCTCAAGGCCAGATCGGTGCGCCATCCAGCCCTGCTGTTACAGGCAGGCCGCACATCAGATTGGCATTCTGGATGGCCTGACCAGCCGCGCCTTTCCCGAGATTATCGATCGCCCCAAGCGCGATTACGAGATTGCGGGACGGGTCGGCCGCGTAGCTCACGAATGCGAAGTTCGAGCCGCTCGCCCATTTGGTCTGGGGCGGAGTGTCGGTGACGCGAACGAATTCGCTATCCCTGTAGAACTCTCGCGCTGCACTCACGCATTGCTGCGTGGTCGCACTGCCTCGACAGTAGATCGTCGCGAGAATGCCGCGTGTCATCGGGACGAGATGAGGTGTGAAGACGAGACCGGTGGCCCGGTCGCCGCTGAGCCGTTCGATTGTGCGTTGCATCTCCGGCATATGGACGTGCTCTAACAGGCCGTATGGCACGAGGTTCTCGTTGCTCAGCGTATACGGAAAACCACCACCGCCTCCGCGGCCAGCTCCGGAAATTCCGGTCTTAGCATCGATTATTATGTTCTGCGGCTCGATCAGCGCTGCCTTTAGCAGCGGCGCCAGGGCAATCTGGGTTGCTGCCGGAAAGCACCCCGGGTTCGCAACGCGCGACTGGCCTGCAATTTCGGTCGGCCACACATCCGCAAGGCCATAAACCCAGCCTTGGGTATAACGGTGGTCGCCACCAATATCGACGATCTTCACGTATTCAGGCACGCGCGCCAACGCATCGGCCGAAGCGCCAGTCGGCAAAGAAGCGAAGAGGACATCGATTTGCGGGAGATCATCAGGGTCCCATTTCTCGATGACCAGCTCTGACAGTTTAGAAGGTATGCCGGGGAAGTGGTCGCCAAGCTTAGTTCCTGCGCTGGAATCGCCTGCAGCATAGGCCAGCTCGAACGACGGATGACCTGCGACCAAACGCAGCGCCTCGCCCCCACCGAAACCACTGATCCCGACAATTCCAACGCGAATACTCATCCTTTTCCTTTCGAGCGGCTCGGTAAATGCAAACAGCAAAGCTGAAAGAATACAGTGTCGGGATAACCCGCGCTTTCTTCTCGACATGTCTTGAACAGAAGCACTTCACGCAGTCAAAGAAGAACGAACCCGGCGACCCGTTTGCGGCCCTGCATCAACGGCGGACAGTCTGTAGTTGATCGATCCGATCAATCGTGATGGATCTGACGGACATCCAACAAATATTTCTCCTACGCCAAGATTGTCTGGCAAGCGCCGCAGTATCCGACTTTTCGAAGAGGGTCTCAATCGCACGCTGCCGCTCGATTGACGAAAAGGAGGGGAAGACTGATCCTGACCAAGAAGCACCACTTCAGGTAACCAGATGGAGCCACTTCCAATCATGTCTCACACTTCCGACAGACTTCTCAGGCTTGATGCCGTCCTCGACCGCACAGGCCTTTCGCGCGCTACCCTCTATCGCAAGATAGACGCTGGCACTTTTCCGAAACAGGTGAAAATTGCTGAGCGTTGTTGTGCATGGAGGGAATCCGCCATTGAGGAATGGATGCGAAGCCCCATCGACTTCAGCGCTTCCTAGCTTCCTACCGACCTTCTGAGAGGGATCACTTCAGCCCCGGTCCGAAGCTGGTCAAGATAATCGCTCCACCATTGAGCCATCACCACGCGTTCATCCCAATGCTGTCCGCGCGCATACGCGCCTCTGACAGCGTTGCTGTGACCGTGAGCAAGCGCCCGCTCGATGGCATCCGGATGCCATTTCCCGCTTTCATTGAGCAGAGTACTCGCGGTCGCCCTGAAACCGTGGGCTGTAACCACATCCTTGCCAAGACCCATCCGGCGGTAGGCAGTGTTCATCGCATTCTCGCACATCGGCTTGAGGTGAGACCGCTCGCCCGGGAACATGAATTCCATCCAACTGGAATGCTCCCGGAGCCGCTTTAGAATTGAAAGGGATTGTCGCGACAGCGGCACAGTCTGGGGCCTGCGAAGCTTGGTTCGCTCTGGAGGTATGCGCCAGAC
The DNA here is from genome assembly GCA_964422435.1 of uncultured Sphingomonadaceae bacterium. Classification (GTDB taxonomy): domain Bacteria; phylum Pseudomonadota; class Alphaproteobacteria; order Sphingomonadales; family Sphingomonadaceae; genus Alteraurantiacibacter. The sequence continues at coordinate 992 of CAYRBB010000014.1, read as the reverse complement.
CGCTTCGTCAAAATCGACTTCCGACCACTTTCCGAAGCGCATTTCCCCAGGACGAAGGTACACGTGCGGCAGAAGCTGCATGGCGATTTTGACGATCACGCCGCCGGTATAATCATCGATCGTGCAGAGAACTTCGCCCAGCTTATTCGGTTCGAGGACAGCGGCATGATGAGTGACTTGAGGTGTGGCCAGGGCGTCTCCGAGCAAGGCTGCCGGATCATTTTTGCATAGGGCCATCGCCACGCCATGGCGAAAAACCCTGCTAGCAAACGCTCGCGTCCTGACTGCCGTTTCCCGTTTCCCTGCACGCTCGATCTTCTTGAGGACAGCCAAGACTTCGGCAGGCTCAATCGCATCGATGGGCCTCGGGCCGATTGCTTGGGTCAAATGTGAAAGGAACCACCGGGCTTTGTCGATGGTCGCCTCGGCCTTGCCGCTGGCCACAAACCGGACTTCGATGAAATCCTCGGCAACAGACTGAAAACTGCTGTCGGCAGATAGGCGCGCTTTGATCTTCGCCATTTTGCGCTTGTGCGAGGGATCTTCCCCCGCCCTGATCATGCGCCGTGCCTCCTCACATCTCTCCCGGGCTTCGGCGAGCCGAACGTCAGGGAAGGGTCCAAGCGACAAGCGCTTTTCAGAACCGAGGAATCGATATTTGAAGTACCAGAGCTTTGAACCGCTCGGCCGAACCTCAATGTAGAGGCCTCTGCCATCGAACCTGCGATAGGGGGTATCGGCTGGCTTAAACGCTGGGATTTCTGCGGCTTTCAGTGACATTTGGGGGCAACGCCTTTTTCTGGTCGCGTTGCCCCCATCATTGCCCCCGAAATTGTGAAATCTGGGGGCATTTTATGGAACAAAGCGAGACAATGGCCTCGAGCAATATGGCTCGAAACCCGCAGAAAATCAACGATTTGAGACGTTTTGAGAAGAGGGGCTGGTGCCGCTTACGTGACTCGAACACGTGACCCCATCATTACGAATGATGT
>CAYRBB010000013.1:0-62253 GCA_964422435.1 uncultured Sphingomonadaceae bacterium | reverse complement strand
TACACCGGCCAGATCTGGCTCGAGGAGCTGGGCCTCTACTACTACAAAGCCCGCATGTACTCGCCCACGCTGGGCAGGTTCATGCAGACCGATCCGATTGGGTATGACGATAATGTGAACCTCTACGCCTACGTCGGGAATGATCCGGTGAATATGGTGGATCCAAGTGGGTTGGCTGCGTGTCCTGAAGACGGGGACTGTCCAGACTACGATGATGAGCCGCTAGACGAAAGATTGCGAATTCGAGCGATTGATACTGCAGCTGCGGCTGAAGGCGCGTTGAATGCTGGGGCGAATGCGCGCGATACTCCTGCAAATATGGCCGAGGATGCGGCGTCGGAACTGATTCCCGATGATGTCTACCAAACGGACAGAGAGGAGCAGGGCATCGACGGTGATTATTCCTTATATCCAGATTACCCTCGCTTACCGAATGTCGAACGTGTGATAAATACTAGGATTGCGTACGCGATCCGTCGAGGATTGGAACGCGGGGTGTTCGAAAGCGCGCGCGATGGGCGCCAATCGCTGGTTTCCTTAGGGGATGGTATTGAGCAAGCGGAAGCTTGGCCAACAGGCACAGTGTATGATCGAGAAGGGTCTGGGGAATTACGACCAAATAGTGTTTTGGTCCCTGTAGGCAATGGTGGTGTTGCGGTGTATCGGGTGCGACCCGATGGTACTGCAGTTTTGAGAAACACGCTTAACAGAAGGCCATAGTGCATGAACCGAGCAGGTAATTTGTTCAAACTGGAAGTCGATCCTGAAGGCGACTCCGCGTATCTTATTTTGCCGACCCATCCTGGTCAGGGCGTGCGTGGCATTTCACGCAAACAAGTTGATTTGATGAGAGATTATGGGGTGGGGAAAGATGTCGGCTTGGTGATCGATCTTGATAAAGATGGCGAAGTTATTGGGATAGATATTATGATGTACTAAGTAGGTTCCGGAGACAGGACATTTAATTCAAGATGCCCACCGCTCCTCTCGATAACCCTCTTTCCTACACCGCCACTGCCATGCTCCGCTTGCGGCTATGGCCCAACGATCCGTCACCTCCTCCATCCGCGAGGGAAAGCACCGGGGAATTCCGGGAACAGTATACTTAACTAGCCAACCGCCTCGTCCGCATGCATGTGCGCACGGATTTTGTGGCCTGTCCCACGCACACGGCGGGCTATTCCGGAACGATTGCCGCCCAGCTTGAATACGATCCGATGGGCCGCCTGTACGAAGCGCAGGGCTTTGACAGCAATGGCAATGTCACCTCCACCACGCGGTTCCTCTACGATGGTGATGCACTGGTGGCAGAGTACGATGCCAGCGGCACGATGCTGGCTCGCTACCTGCACGGGCCTGCGGCTGGCGTGGATGATCCGCTGGTCAGCTTTGCCGGATCGAGCGCGGTGGCGAGCAATGCGACGCTGCTCTACGCCGATGCGCGTGGCTCCATCGTCTTCACCACCAACCGCTGGAACACGACGCCGCATGCCAACACCTACGATCCCTACGGCGTGCCGGGCTCCACCAACACCGGGCGGTTCCAGTACACCGGCCAGATCTGGCTCGAGGAGCTGGGCCTCTACTACTACAAAGCCCGCATGTACTCACCCACGCTCGGCCGCTTTATGCAGACCGATCCGATTGGGTATGACGATAATGTGAACCTCTACGCTTATGTCGGGAATGATCCGGTGAATATGGTGGATCCGACTGGGTTGGAGCAAAAAGAACTGCAGACAGTTACCGGAAGTCGTATTCCAATGGACTACGATAGCGCATCGATTTTTGTAACTTTTCTTTCGAATGTATCAATTAGGCCCGTACAGGAAGCCAGCGCAAGCGCACTTACCTATAGCGAAATAAAGGCATTGGTCGCGCGAAATAACAATTCACGCGTTCCACACCCAGTTATCATTAGTCAGATATTTAAAGAGAGTAACTTTCGTCCGCGTGCGGTGCCAATTGAAGGGGGAAGCGCGAGGGGTTTGATGATGATCCAACCTGGAGCGCTATCTGACGTCAATAGAACACTCGGAACTAATTTTACTCGTGATGACCTCTGGAATCCCGCCACAAACATTTTTATTGGCACAACGTATCTGCAACTCCGAATTGATTGGGCAGACGGAAATCTAACTGACGGGCTAGACGGATATGGTACTGGCGCCGGTTATTCAGACACAATTATTCAGGGTGCCATATACCTGTTTTCAGTCGAAGCTCGACGAGAACAGGGGGCGCCGATATCAGATCGTGACGTGGAGAATCGTTTAGATGAAATTACACATCCTCGCCGATAAGATTGGGGCATTATTGGCACTCTCCTTAATGGGTGGGTGTCAAAGTGGGACGTCCCCACCCCGCACATCTGCCAGTTTGTCTTACATGAACTCCCAGGCCTTAGAGTTTCGTGCCGAGATTTCTGTTCTCTCGGAGTCTGGAAGAGTGTTGAAAATCGAATGTATCGAAAACTGTCCTTCTCAAATTCGGCTTGTCGAAGAGTTTCCGGACACTCCATTAGGAATTATGGGACTTTCTCTTGAGCAAGATTACTTTTTCATTATTTCGTCCTCAGGGAACTCTTTTCAACTAAAAATCTACGATATTAGTGACAACGGAATAATCGATATTTTCCATCACTACTCTTCGTCGTTTCCGATTATTTCCGAACATGGCAACTTGATACGGATTGAGTTAACCGCATTGGATGGCAAGGTTTTGTTCGAGCTTCAGCCAGATGGGACGATTGAAGTGCTCAGCAGTGACGGCGACTTGCTCGGGAATTCCTGGGACAGTATACGTAATTGACTCTCGCTTCATGCGCTTCTAGCGAAGGGCAATGGCGCGCCTCCTGCGCATCGTCATTCCCGACGTTCCACACCACGTCACCCAACGCGGCAACCGTCGTTTGCCAGTGTTTTTCTCCGACGACGATCGCCACGAATACCTTCGCCTCATCGCAGAAGCTGCTAATGCCTCTGGCACCAAGTGTCTCGCATGGTGTCTGATGGACAACCACGTTCACCTGATCCTCGTGCCGCCGGACGGAAACGGCCTGCGTGCAACGCTTGGTGAGGCGCATCGGCGGTACACGCGCATGGTCAATTTCCGTGAGGGGTGGCGCGGGCATCTGTTTCAGGGGCGCTTTGCCAGCTATCCAATGGATGAGGCGCATCTGATGGCGGCGGTGCGTTATGTCGAGAACAATCCGGTGGCAGCAAAGATGGCGAAGCGCGCCGAGGAATGGCCATGGTCGAGTGCAAGGAGCCATGTGCGTGGGCGCAGGCTCAAGCGTGATCCGCTGACCGATCTGGATGCGATGGCCGATGCAGTGCCTAACTGGCGCGCGATGCTGCGGCACGGCGTGGAAGCGGGAGGAGTGAGCGCGGAGGGCGAAGCGGTGGCGGAAACCATCGAAGCGCGTCTGCGTACCGGAAGACCGCTCGCCGCCGACGAATGGATCGCGCGCCACGAAGAGGCGCTGGGGCGACGCCTCCGCCGCGCAAAACCCGGGCCGAAGCCGCGCGCTTCCAGCAAACCTCTGGCGAAGCCAAGGCCCTCGCGCTAACCTCAGTCCATGTTTACTCCGTCACCAGGACAGCAACCCATCGGCGACTCCGTAAACTGGGTCGCCGATACGCTGCTCGGCCAGTTGGCGGTGACGCTGTGCGTGCTGGCGATTGCCTTTGTCGGCTTCTCCATGTTGACAGGCCGCGTGTCGCTGCGGCGCGGCGGGCGCGTGATCCTCGGCTGCTTCCTGCTTCTCGGCGCCCCGCTCATCGCAGCGAGCATGATGGGCTTGATGGGGCCGGACGAGGGAAGCCAGCTCGGCCCCGCTGACACAATCGTCTACGAAGCCCAACCGCGCGCGCCTTTGCCGCCAGCGACCAACAATCCTTACGCCAACGCATCCATGCCTCGCCTTGCGGCTGATTGAGGAGCGAGATTGGTAGGGGGAAGACCGATGGGCTCCAATGCTCTCGACTCTTCCGTGCTTGCTTGCAATACAAGCTTCATAGGGCGAGAGTCGGGTTTTCGCCAATGCGGACAGGGGTATGCACTGACTGAACAATTGCGCAGCGACACGCTCTTCGTAGCGCTTACGCGTCCGCAGATGTTTGCAGGCGTGACGTTCAGCTTTTTCATTATCAACGCGATTGTCGCTGCCGAGCTGTTCCTGATCTTCAAGAGCTTCTGGGTTCTGCTTGCGGCACTGGTGATACACGGCATGGGTATGATCGCGAGTTTGCGCGAACCGCGCATCGTCGATCTTTGGCTCACGCGGATGCGGCATTGTCCGCGCGTCAAGAACCACGCCTACTGGCAGTGCAATTCTTACAGGGCATGACGAGCCGCCGCGATCTTGCCCGCAAGGAGGCCCCGGCAGGTGCACATCTGCCCTATGCACGGCATGTGGATGCGGCGACCGTGCAGACACGCGATGGCCTGCTGATGCAGACCATCCGACTTGGCGGGTTTCATTTCGAGACGGCCGATAGCGAGGAGCTGAACTACCGTGCCACCTTGCGCGATGCGATGCTGCGCGCGCTCGGCAATTCGCGGTTTGCGGTCTATCACCATGTGGTGCGACGACAGGCGGGTGTAGAGCTGGAAGGCGATCATCAGGACCGCTTCAGCCAGCTCCTCGATTCCCGGTGGCGGCAGCGGCTCGGCGCAAAGAACCTCTATGTGAACGACCTGTTCCTGACCATCGTGCGCCGCCCGTTGCAGGGCCGGATCGGGATTGCGGAGCGGATCGGCAACTGGTTCACCAAGAAGAGCAGCCGCAACGCCGCACTGATCGCTGGCGAGCTGGCAGCGCTCGACAATGCGCGCGAGGCGGTGGTCTCGGCGCTGCGGCAGTACGACCTGCATCTGCTTACGACCTATGAAACACCCGACGGAGAGCGGTCTGAACCGCTCGAGTTCCTGTCCTACCTCTACAATGCCGATATGCGCCCCGTGGCCATGCCGCACGGCGATGCGGGCCATCATTTACCTGCGAGGCGGGTGAGTTTTGGCGCGGACACGGTCGAGCTGGGCAAGGCTGGGCCGCTCAAACGCAGATTCATGGCGCTGGTCTCGATCAAGGATTACCCGGGGCGCACGATGCCGGGGATGTTCGACGAGCTGTATCGCCTGCCCTTCGACCTCGATGTGACGCAGAGCTTTGCCTTTGTGGAACGCGCCGCCGCGCTCGACCGGATGAACCTTGCGCTGCGGCGGATGCGCTCGGCGGAAGACGAGGCGCTGTCGCTGCGCGATGAACTGACCGAGGCCAAGGACGAGGTGGCGGCAGGCCGCGCCGGGTTCGGTGAGCACCATACGACGATTGCAGTGCATGCCGACGATCTGTCGCGGCTCGACGGGCAGGTGGCGGAAGTGATCGCCCTGCTCGCCGATCTCGGCATCAATGCCGTGCGCGAGGATCTGGCGCTCGAACCCACCTTCTGGGCGCGCTTTCCGGCGAACTTCAAATATATCGCGCGGCGGGGGCTGGTCTCGACCACGAACTTTGCGGGGCTTGCGAGCCTGCACAATTTTCCGACCGGGCGCGCACGCGGCAATCACTGGGGCGATGCGGTCACGCTGTTCGAGACGACGGCAGCAGGGCCCTATTACTTCAATTTCCACGAGCGCGATCTGGGCAACTTCACCGTGATTGGACCGTCTGGTAGCGGCAAGACGGTGGTGCTCAACTTCCTGCTTGCGCAAGCGCGGCGCTTTAACCCGCGCATCATCTTCTTCGACAAGGATCGCGGGGCGGAACTCTTCATCCGCGCGATTGGCGGCCAATATGATCGCCTGTCATCGGACCGCTCGTCCGGCCTCAACCCGCTGCAATTGGAGGATACGCCGGCCAACCGGCAGTTCCTGATCGACTGGCTCGGCCTGCTCGCTGGCGGCGCGGACGAGGAAGAGCTCGAACAGATCAGGGATGCGGTCGACACGAATTTCGCGCAGCCCACCGAGCGTCGCAGGCTGCGCTATCTGGTCGAACTGTTCCGTGGCGGCGCGCGCCCGCACGCGCGCGACCTCCATGCGCGCCTTCGCCCCTGGTATGGCGATGGCGAACGGGCATGGCTGTTCGACAATCCGCGCGATCTGACCGATCTCGATGCACAAGCGGTCGGGTTCGACATGACGAGCATTCTCGATGATCCGGCGGCGCGCACGCCCGCGCTGCTCTACTTCTTCCACCGCGTGGAGGAGCGCCTCGACGGCACGCCCGCCATCATCGTGGTCGATGAAGGCTGGAAGGCGCTTGACGATGATGTGTTCGTGCGGCGGATCAAGGATTGGGAAAAGACTATTCGTAAGCGCAACGGCATTGTCGGTTTTGCCACGCAGAGCGCGCAGGATGCACTCGAAAGCCGGATAGCGAGCGCCATCATCGAACAGGCCGCGACGCAGATCTTTATGATCAATCCCAAGGCGCGCGCCGAGGATTATATCAACGGCTTTGGCCTGACGCGCCACGAGTTCGATTTGGTGCGTACATTGCCCGACAATTCGCATTGCTTCCTGATCAAGCACGGCAATGACAGCGTGGTGGCGCGGCTCGATCTGTCAGGCGAGGGCGATCTCCTGACGATCCTGTCGGGCCGCGAGAGCACGGTACGCCTGTTTGACGAACTCTCCGCCGAGATGGGAGATGATCCTGAGCGCTGGATGGCAAAACTGCTGGAGCGCGCCGCCTGATGGCCTGTCCGCAGATCCTCACCGGCAGCGAGTTCGTCACCCGCATGTTGACGCATATCGATTGCCAGGCGCGCTATCTCGGCAGCTATGGTTATACCGCGCTGAGCGAACCGGGATCGGTGGCGGCAACAACGGCTTTGGGCCTGCTGACGCTGTTTGTCGCGGTGTGGGGTTTTCGTATTGCCTTTGGCTACACGCCCTCGGGCCGCGATGTGATGGGCGATGTGCTGAAAGTGGGTATCGTCCTGACGCTCGCCTTCAGTTGGCCTGCTTTTCGCACGGTCGTGCACGATCTGGTGCTCGATGGCCCGGCGCAGATCGCCGGCGCGCTGTCCACGCCTGGTCTGGCGGCGGGTGACGGGAGTTTTCTCGCGCGATTGCAGGGCGTCGACAATGCTATCCTGTCGCTGATCGATATTGGCACCGGGCGCTTTTCGGGGCAGTTTCTTGAAGGGGAAAGCGGCGAAGCGAACTTCGTCGGGACCGCGCTGCAGGATGATGCAGCGCTGGGATGGGCACGGCTGATCTATCTTGCCGGACTTATCGGCTCGCTTGGTCTGCTGCGCTTAGTCGCAGGGCTGCTGCTAGCACTCGCGCCGCTTGCTGCCGGCCTGCTTCTGTTCGAGGCGACGCGCGGGATTTTCGCAGGCTGGCTGCGCGGGCTGGTATTGACGCTGGTGGGTTCGGTGGGCGTGACGATCATCCTTGCGGTACAACTGGCCGTGCTCGAGCCGTATTTGCGCGATGCGCTGCTGGTGCGCTCGAGCGGCTATGCCGCGCCGAGTGCCCCCATCGAGCTGTTTGCGATGATGACCGGCTTTGCGTTGGTGCAGCTGCTCAGCATATGGCTGTTGGCGCGCGTCACTTTCATGCGCGGTTGGGCGCAGCCATTGCGGATGCCCTGGCTCCCAGCCAGCACGCCTTTTGCACGGTCATCCTCCTCAAACGAAGCACAGACAAACTGGGCCCCGCCCAGTCGCGCCGAACGCGTTGCCCGGCATATGGAACACCAGATGAACTATGAGACCAGCCGTATGATTGCCTTACCCGTTGCGCCCGGTGCGAGCGGCCCCGGCGGCGGGGGCACTGGCGGACCCGCCGCTTCACGGATGACGCCCGCAGAAAGGCTGGGCAGCTCCTATCGCCGCAACACGCATGCCCGTTCGCTTTCGAGCCGCAGGAGGGATGCATGACCGCGCAGGGGCCGATCGATGAGGATTTCGACGTGGCCGATAGCTGGTCCGTGAGCGTGACCGAGGAGCTCGAGAAGTCGCGCCGCACAGCCTGGATCGTGGCGACGGTGTCCGCAGCGGTCGCGATCCTGCTGGCAATAGCGCTCGTCACGCTGCTGCCGCTGAAAGAGCGCGAGCCCTATACATTGCTGGTCGATCGCCAGACTGGCCATGTCGAAGCGCTGGCACCGCTCGATCAGACTGTTGTGGCCCCCGATGCAGCGCTCACGCGAAGCTTTCTGGTGCAGTACGTCATTGCGCGCGAGAGCTTCGACTATGGCAGCTTCGAGGATGACTACCGCCGCGTGGGTCTATGGAGCGCGGGCGAGGCGCGGCAGCGCTATGTCGCCTCGGTGCAGGCAGGCGCGCCGGGCAGTCCGCTCTCGATCTATGGCACGGGTACGCGGATTGAGGTGGATGTGAGAAGCGTTTCCTCGCTGGCGCAGGACCGCGCGCTGGTGCGCTTCTCGACGACGCGCATCGACGCGGGCGGTCAGCCGCAGGTCGCGCAGCACTGGGCGGCGATTGTCGATTATACATTTTCGAATGCCGAGATGAGCGAGCAGGACCGCTATATCAATCCGCTCGGGTTTCAGGTGACGCGCTATCGCCGTGATGCAGAAACCCTGCCTGAAGTGATAGAAGCACAGGAAGCAGCGGTGTTGCAGCGCAGCGGTTCTGCTCCGGGTGATGAGGCGAACGGGCAATGATACGCAGGCTTGCCTTTCTGCCTCTCGGGCTTGTTCTGGCAACACCGGCTGCGGCGCAGACTGTGCCCGACATCGAACTCGGCAATCCCCGGCTGCAGACGGTGCAATGGGATGAGGGCTCTGATGTCCTTCTCACCATCCTGCCCGGCAGCGGCGCGACGGTGATGCTCGAAGCAGGCGAGACCATTGACCGTGTGACCCTCAGTACAGAAGCCAGATTTGACGTGCGCGTGTCGCCCGAGGGTAACTCGCTGCTCGTGTTGGCCGAAGAGGACGCCGCTGCCGCGCGCATGACCGTCGAGACCGACAGGCGCACCTATCCCTTTACCCTGCGTGTCGGCGAAGGGCTGACCGCTGCCTATCTGGTGCGGTTTACCTATGGCTTGCCTGACGAGACACCGACCATCGACGAACCAACCGAACCGCGGGGCAACTGGTCGTACCGCCTGCGCGGCGACTATGAAGTGCGCCCGCTCTCGATCCGCGACGATGGCGTTCGCACCTATATCGCCTATGCGCCGGAGCAGGCGCTGCCAGCGGTGTTCGCCATTGGCCAGACCGGCGAGGAAGAGCTGGTCAACGGTCATATGCGCGGCGATCTCTATGTGATCGACCGGGTCTATGGTGAACTCGTATTCCGGCTTGATGACGAGCGCGCAAGAGCGCGTCGCAACAGCCAGCCGGACGAAGAGGGTTGAGCGCCGTGGCTGCATCACCAGACACCGACCTGCCCGACGATTTGCGCCCCGTGGTGCGTACTAGCGGCAGCGGGAACTGGGGTATGTGGGGCTTTGCGGCCGTTCTGTTGATTGGCGGGGTGTGGTTGTTTGCAACGCTGAGCTCTGCACGCCAGGCCGAACAGGTGCCAACGATCTTTGCAGGCGAACCCAGCACCACCCTTATTGCCGCGCCGCCACCACTGCGCCTGTCCGAAGCCGAACGGGTTTTGCCTGTCGCACCAGTAGAGATTGGGCCCGAGCCACCTATCCGCGCGTCCACGCCACTCCCGCCAAGGCCTGCGCCCGTAGCGCTGCGCTCCGAACCTTCAGCGTCGCCTCCCCCGGTCATGACACTGCCGCCCGTTGGACCCGCCATAGTTTACGAACGCCCTGCTGACCGGCTAGCCGCGCTTGATCCGTCGGATACGGGTAGCGGCAATCAGGCCAATGCGACGGCCATGGCCAATCCTGGCTACACCGTACCGCAGGGCACGATTATTCCCGCCGTGCTGGAAACTGCGTTTGATTCTACCCGGCCCGGTAGCGTGCGCGCGCTGGTGCAGCGTGACGTTCACTCCTTTGACGGAACGCGTGTGTTGGTTCCACGCGGAAGCCGCCTGTTCGGCGACTATCAGGCCGGTATCAATCCCGGCGAACGCCGCGCGGCGATCACATGGACGCGGCTTTTGCGCCCCGATGGCGTGAGCATTGCGCTTGATAGCCAAGCTTCCGATCCACTTGGCCGCGGCGGCGTGGAAGGCGATGTCAATTCACGGTTCTTTGCTCGGTTTGGTGAAACTCTGCTTCAAACCGTGCTCAACATTGGGACCGGCTTTGCAATCGGTGAGGCAACTGGCGGCGATGGAACTTATGTCGCGCTGCCAGGCAGCACCGTTAATGTCCAGCAGGGCGGCGGATCACAGCGCGCACGGCCCGTGCTGGAAATCGATCACGGCACCAGCGTCTCGGTATATGTCGCGCGCGATCTCGATTTCTCGAGCGTCGATCGCCGATAACGCGATGGAAGCCGGATATTACCTCGATAACTTTTTGGCTCCGCTCGCGCCGTGGCTCAGCCGAGAGGATGTCACAGATATTTGGATCAACCGACCCGGCGAAATCTGGTTCGAGGCGATAGGCGGGGGCATCGCACGCGAGGTGGTGGAGGCTTTGGACGAGCGGACACTGCAACGCCTAGCAAAGCAAGTCGCGGCGCAGTCGGCGCAGGGTATCAGTCGCGAACAGCCACTGCTGGCCGCATCACTTCCCGACGGCTCGCGCGTGCAGGTTGTGGCACCCCCTGCCACGCGCAGCGGGCATGTGATCGCCATCCGCAAGCATATTGCACCCGATCTGTCGCTCGATGACTGGAGCAAGGAGGGTGCGTTTGATGGCTTATCGTCGGGCGCGGCGCGTTTTGACCGCGAGCGCAGCGACCAGCTTGTAGGCCCTGATGAGGCGCCGAGCGTCCTGAGAAAGGCCGTTCGCCAACGGCGCAACATTCTTGTGTCCGGCGGCACGTCGACCGGAAAGACAACCTTTCTCAACGCGCTGCTCGCGGAGATACCGCGCGAGGAACGGCTCGTGCTGATCGAGGATACTGAAGAGCTGCGGATCGGTCATGAAAATGCTGTCGGGCTTATCGCGGCACGCGGGGAGATGAGCGAGGCGAATGTCAGCGCCGACGAACTGCTGATTGCATCGCTGCGTCTGCGGCCTGATCGTATCATTCTGGGCGAACTACGCGGAAGCGAAGCATTCACTTTCCTGCGCGCAGTCAATACCGGCCACCCGGGCTCGATGACGACAATCCATGCCGATACGCCCGCTCGGGCCATCGAGCAATTGACACTGCTGGTGCTGCAGGCGGGCACGCGTCTCAGCCGCGATGATGTCCGGCACTACGTGCGCGAAAGTATCGACGTGTTCGTACAGCTTTCACGCGAAGGCGGTAAGCGCAAGGTATCACAGGTGATGGTTTCCGATCTTGGGCATTGAGCCGCGAAGACGTTTGAGAATTGCGGAAACAACTGTGCCAATGATCCAAAAATATACGTTTGACTGCGTCATCAAACTGAAACATTCGGCCTGACTGGGCTGAAACGAGCATTTTATTTGCTGGCCGTGACTCGTAGGCTTCAAGCCAAATTTCCTTGAATTCCAGTTAGTCAAGAGGGCTCCCAACCTTGACGGCATCGAGCGAGAAATGAATACTTTGGCGTGACAGGGGGCTGACAAGGGCATTCGTTAGTATGAGATTCTTAATCGCTTGCAAGCGCAACGGCGATCCTGCTTGGCGGGGTTGCGACGACCGCCCTCGCAAGCGATCCGGAAACCTTCACATACGATGCGCTTGGACGCTTGGTCGAGCGTGAGACCACTGGTGGCGTAAATAGCGGCGAGGTGATGTCGCTCTGCTATGACGCGACCGGAAACCGCACGAGCATGACAACGAATTCCACCGGCACATCCAATCATTGTGACGAAGGTACGCCCACTGGCACCGCCTCGCCAACCCCTTCGCCGACGTCGTCTTCATCAAATAGCGGCCCCAGCACCACAGACGATACGGTTTCAGGCCAGTGCGGTAGGCTTGGATACAAGAACGTTGTTGCGAACGATAGCGATCCCGAGGGTGATACGCCCATAACACTCACAGGCATTAGCTATGTGAGCGGGGGTGCGTCTGCGTCAGTCTATTCATCGACCTCGGTGCAGGTGACTTTCGGCCCCGAGTGGGACGTGTCCTATTTCACCTATACCGTACAGGATTCGCTCGGCAACAGTTCCACAGGCCAGCTTACCGTCTCGACGAGTTCCTGCGACACTGAACCGTTTTGACCGCGCCCCCCTTTTCTCCGGTAATGGAATGCACTTTATGTCCAAGAAATACCGCTGCGCATCTCGCAAGTCTCTGGCTTCACTGACTAGCGTCATTGCTTTTGCAGCGATTGTGCTCGGTTGGACAACTGCTACCGCCGCGCAGGACACTTCTGTAGGTTCGCCGCAGCTCGACGCGCAACCAGTTTGCAACGTGTTTTTGCGCGACGATGAAGGACGCGTTGTTGCCAGCGATGAAACACTGCCGGACGGAGGTTTCCTTACCGCAACATGTGGCGGGCGAGGCTATCAGCTAGGGCGGGCCGACGGTTTCGTCATGATGCCGCATCGCGAAACGGGTGCTGTTGTTGTGGTCCAAAGCCGCGAGAATGATCGCAAGGTTTGGCTTTTCTCAAGGCGGGATGGCGGCGGGATCGCCTTGGAGGATTTGACACATGAGCTTGCGCGCGCGGTGGGGCGTTCGGCCTCATCGAACCTCGTCGATATCCGCGTCAATCTGGCCCGCTTTCGGTCAACGGGCGTCATCGCTGCCGTTCCTGCGGGCCGGCCTGAAGCAAGGTCCGCTACAGCGGCCGAGGTTGCGCTAGATGCGCGGCTGCCTCGCGTGGTGGAGGCTGCCCAATGATTGCACAAAATCTGGAGAGCATAGCGGACCGAGTACTATCAGCTAGGGTTTGTCTGAGGCGGTCGCGGATTGTCTTGGCAGCAGGACTTCTGCTTTCCGTTTTAGGACAACCGGCGAACGCACAAGTCTCGGCTCCACCCGAGAACCAGACGATCGATTCGCATCAGGTCAATCTGCCGACGGGCGAAGTAATCATGCAACGGCCAGGTGTGGCGATCGGGCCCGATGGCCACCATGGGCTTAGTCTTTCGGAAGTCTGGGTCGGCACGGGTTGGCGATACTCCGAGCTGCCGACGATCAGTGGTAGTTCACAGATAATCGTCATCTCGTTCATGGGTTCGACTTCCACTTTTGAAGACGCGGGTTCTGGTTCTTACACTCCGACCTACGAAGATGGTTCAGCGCTCACTTTCGCGAACGGGATCTATAGTTACACAGGCCCGGATGGAACACAGATCACTTTCGAAGTGGCACCCAATGGCGCGAACTCGGAGCTCTATCTTCCGGGCGTTTCGGGCCTTGCTTCGCCTACTCAGGTTACCTTCACCGATGGTGTCGTTTGGGAATATCATTTCCGAACGGAAAGCTGGACAAGTCCAACCTGCAGCGGTCCAGAATGCCTGCCGGGAGACGGAGGCGAGACCTATCACTTCCGTCGCCTCGAATCGATTACGAGCAACACGGGCTTCCAAATAAAGCTGGACTATCAAGCGGACACACTTGGCGATCAGTTCAGTTCGGATTGGCACACCATCACCAGAGCGGATGGGGTCAATAACGCGGTTGAGTTCTGCGACCCAACCGGAGATTGCTCCGGGCTGAGCGACGACTGGCCAACGGCTATCTATGCGAATGGCGATGTAACCAATGAAGCCGGAGATACGGTGGACTACGAGTATGCAGGACCTGGCGGGCGGATCTCGGCGATCACCCGGCCTGGAGGCGTAAACGACACTGTTGCGATCAACTATGATGGCTCGAACCGGGTATCGAGCGTCGAGACCGGTGGTGGCACGTGGACCTACATCTACGGTACGAGCTCCACCACCACGACCAATCCCGAAGGCGGGACAGTTGTAACGACGTTTGAAGCGGATGGCAGGCTTGCGGGCCGTACGGTCGACGGACAGACAACGACCTATGCTTATTGCGCAAGCGATACAGCGACCTGTCGCGAGAACTTGTTGCAGTCAGTCGAAACACCCGAAGGGCAGACAACCACCTACGCCTACAATGCACGCGGTAACGTGACCTCGGTCACAACCACGGACAGCAACGATGCCAATCCCATCAGCACGAGCGCGACATATGTTTCGAACTGCACGGGGAACAACCGCACCTATTGCAACAAGCCGCTCACAACGACCGATGCGGCAGGCCATGTGACCGATTACAGCTACGATCCTGCGCATGGTGGGATAACAAGGGTCGAGGCTCCTGCGGCAAGTGCCGGAGGCCAACGGCCAACGATTATCTACCAATATACGACGGCGCAGGCGCGTTATCTGACCGGGACTGGGACCTGGACGACCTCCCCTGCGATTACGGTGCCGTGGCGCACCCGGTCGTGTCGGACCGCCAGCACTTGTAACGGTGATGCCGATGAGCGGCGCAACACTTTCGCCTATCCATCTGCCAGCACGCCCAACAATCTCCAGCCGGTCTCGGTGACCACGAGCCTTGGCAACGGCACGCAGGCAGCCACCACCACCTTTACCTATACCGATCTCGGCCAACCCGAGAGCGTCGATGGCCCGGTTCCCGGAAGCGATGACACCTCCTATGTGATCTACGATCAGTTCAATCGCCGGATCGGTTCGGTGAGCGGCGATCCCGATGGCACAGGCCCGCTGCCGCGGCTTGCCTCGCGCATCACAATCACGGACGGCCTGGTAACAAGCCAGGAAAACGGCACGACGACGAGTACGGGCGCGACCGCGCTAACAACCTCGTTCACTCCCGATCAGCGGGTAGAGATCAAATATGACGATCTGGGGCGACCGATCCGGCAACGCCAACGGGCGGTGGGTGGCACTGCGCAGTACAGCGTAACGCAAGCAAACTACAATGCGATGGGTCTCGTCGAATGCGTGGCGCAGCGTATGGACGCGCCGCTGACGACCACCAGTCTACCATCGGCGTGCAATATCTCGGTTGCCGGCCTTGACGGTTCGGACCGGATCAGCCGCACGGTCTATGACGATTACGGTCGTGTACTGGAGCGCCGCTCAGCGGTGGGCACGACCCTCGAACAGGTTACCCAGCGGTTCAACTATCGCACGGGTGCCAGCCAGAACGGCCAGCTCGCATGGGTAGAGGATGCGGAAGGCAATCGGACGCAGTATCTCTACGACGCTTTCGGCAGGCACTATCTCACTCGATATCCCGATCCTGATATCCCCCACACAGCCAACCCTCAGGACCGCGATTTTGTGCGCTTCGACGCATATGGCCGGATCGATGGCTATAATGGAAGGATCCAACGCTGGACGTACTTTACCCGCGACAATCTGGGTCGGATTACCCGCGCCAACGAAACCGGACGCTCAGGCCTCGACCCCACCCATTCGCGCGACATCTATTACGGATACGATCTGTTCGGTAACCTCAACTACGCCCGGTTCGATAGCCATGCTGGTGAAGGCATCACCAACACATGGAACGCCTTGGGCCAGCTTCTCACCACCACCAACAACATGGACGGGGCAAGCCGCACGCTGACCTATGGCTATGACACCGCACGCCGCCGCACCAGCATTACCCATCCCGATAGCGTCCAGTTCATCTACGACTTCGATCCGCTTGGCCGCCTCACCAGCATCAATCGCACTGGGCAGGGTGATTTGTGGGAATGGACATACACCAATGAAGGCCGCGTGGCGTCGCGTGCTGGCATGTACAATGCGCCAGATGTCAGCTTCGGCTTTGACGATGCCGGTCGTCTTGATCAGTTGATGATCGACCACCCGACTCTCAACACTTACGACGCTAATTACGATTTCAATTTCAATCCAGCAGGACAGGTGACGAGCGAAGGGCAGGGGAACAGTGCCTACTCCTTCGGCGATCACGCTGATTTTGATCTCGATTACTCTAGCAATGGTCTGAATCAATACACGGCAATCGAGGGCGACACCTACACGCACGATGCCGCCGGGAACACGACCTCGGATGGCGAGACCATTTGGACTTATGACAACAACAATCGCCTGGTGCAGGCGGAGAATGTAAGCGGTGGTGCAGGCCCGGGTACCGAAGTAACAGTGGTGCGATACGATCCTCTGGGACGGATGTATGAAGTATCTTACGATGCCAACACCACCGACGGCATCGCGCCAAGCGTCAGGCGTCTCTACTATGATGGGCACGATTTGGTTCTCGAATACGGCAGCAACGGCGTGATGATGCACCGCTATGTCCATGGCGTTTCGGGCGGTGACGATCCGCTAGTCGAATACAATGGCAGCGGTACACTCGTGAACGATGCGCGCTTCCTCTATGCTGATCGGCTTGGCTCTATCGTTCTTGCCACCAATCGCCACGGCTCTGTGAGCTACGTCAACGCCTATGACGAATTCGGCACGCCCGACACCGGCAATGGCGGGCGCTTCCAGTTTACCGGTCAGCAATATGTGCCCGAGCTGGGCATGTACTACTACAAGGCACGGTTCTACTCATTCCGTCAGGGCCGCTTCATGCAGACCGACCCGATTGGCTATGCCGACGGGATGAACATGTACGCCTATGTCGGGAATGACCCGGTGAATGCTGCGGATCCGACGGGGTTAGCTACTTGGCGGAGGGACGGCGATTACAATTGCTCGACATCGCCGGTATATGTAGACGGAAAGAATACAGGTAACGTCACCGTCTGTTATTACGCCCCCGTCGGCGGCTTTGACACGGAATGCATATCGATATTTTGTACTGGGGGAATTTTCGACCTAGTCGGCGGAGGCGGTCCGGGGGCATGGCTGCCTAGGGCGACCGATCCATGTGAGGCGGACGTTATTACAGTTGGCTTAGGCGCTTCTGTTACAATGTTACTTGGCTCAAATTTGTTCGGGGAGGGGCCCAATGGCGGCGAGAACAGCGGGTCGGGTCAGATTCATATCCCGCTTGCATTCGATATTCGAAGGCCAGGTGCTGGCTTACAGGCTTCGGTGTCAGCAACAGAATCTGATTTTTATGGTAACGGAGCTTACGCGGGCCTAGGTCTGGACTTTGTTTTTGGATCGGGTAGTGCTCCTCAGCCTGGCACATCGAGAACAGAGACGATTGGTTTTGCTGGAGGATTCGGAAGAGGTCAATCAGTATCGTCAACAGCGCATACTACAGGACAAGGTGATCTCAATCAGTCAGTTAGCCTTAAGACCGGAGCTGGTTTCGGGGCATTTGCGGCTTACCACGAATCTACTACCGAGACTGCCGCAACAGAACGACTTTTCTGCCCCTAAAGGACTACTACTGTGAAGTTTCCGAAGCTTGCTATCTCAATCGCTAAGTATGTTGTTCTTTTCATTTGTCTTTGTCTGTATTTGCTTTGTCGGGCCTTGCTCGAATCTCTGAGCGGCGAAGGTAAAGTCGGAGTATTGTCTGAATACACAATGCGGATTTTTTCATTGGAGGGCACGCAAGATGAGTTAATGCTGGTCCTGAGCATTTTCTTGGATGCGCTATTTTTGTTTTTTGTTTTTGCAGTTGCTGGAATCGCAATGCGACGATGGGGGCACTTGCTGAGGTAATTCAGAGGCATTGGGAATTCCGGGGACTGTAGCGGCTGACAACCGCGTCGGGGACACTCAGAGACGTCCTCCCATACCGCCCGGCCGCGATCATGATGGCCCGAACATATCCACAACACGTGCTGTCCGGCGACCTCGAAGACAACCATTGGCCAATCGGCACCAAAGATCAGAAAAAGAAAAGGTCTCAATTAGACAACAGAATACTGAATTGAAATTGACTCGGGCCAATCGCGCTCCTCGGCACAAGTGATGGCTTGCATTCCGCGTATCGTCATTCCCGATGTCCCACACCACGTCATCCAACGCGGCAATCGCCGCTCGCCGGTTTTCTTCTCCGATGACGACCCTCGCGATTTTCTCTAGCGGATCGCGGACGCCGCCACCACCTCGGGGCCCGAATTCCGGGGACAGTATACTTAATTGATCGAGCGACTTGCCCGCTGGCCAACGCCCCTTTCCTACACCCCCGCTATCGTGCTCCGCCCGCAGCCATGCCCCAACCGCACGCCACGTCCACCGCCTCAATCAGCAAGCAACGCTGCAAACACGCCCCGAGCCGGACGAAAAATCGCCGCATCACCAGTCTGCGGAAGGTGACACATCCAACACGCAGATCGCCCCATTTCCGGCAGAATCCCGCGCCTTTGCGCGCTCGCACAAGTTTCGTAAAACCCCGCTGTCACTGTCACACCTTCACGCACGATGCGGCACTTGGCAGCGTCCGAGCCTGCCATCGCGGGAGCGGAGTTGCGACCCAGTCCTCCGGTCAAGCCACTGGCGAAGCCCGCCTCCGCGCGCTAACCTCTCACCATGTTCACACCCACCACAGGCCAGCAACCCATCGGAGCATCGGTCAACTGGATCGCCGACACGCTGCTCGGCCAGTTGGCGGTGACGCTCTGCGTGCTGGCGATTGCCTTTGTCGGCTTCTCGATGCTGACAGGCCGCGTGTCGCTGCGGCGCGGCGGGCAAGTGATCCTCGGCTGCTTCCTGCTGCTCGGCGCTCCGTTAATCGCTGCCAGCGTGATGGGATTGATGGGCCCGGACGAGGGAAGCCAGCTCGGCCCCGCAGACACGGTCATCTACCAAGCCCAACCGCGCGAACCTTTGCCTGAGGCGACGAACAATCCATACGCCAACGCCGCGATGCCGCGCAGGGCGGCGGACTAAGGACTCAGGCAGTCGGTGTATGGAAGGTTGCCTCAAGGACATGCCTTGTTTCAGCCGGAAGATTTGACGCAAGTTCGCGAATAGAGAAGGCATGGCTGTGGCCTCGCTTAGCGAAAAAGGGCATCCCCAAAGCCTCGCATTCCTCGGCAAGTAATTTTTCCCAGCACCTCGTGCGCTGGCAGAGGCGGCGTTCAACCTCCCCATGAAATTCGTCGGAATGGACCCGCAGCCGCGGCGGGAGGTTAGCAATTGCCTGCCAGTACATCAGCCCGAATAGGCCCAGCTTGCTTTCCATCGGCTGCTCGGCGCTAAATGCGTTCTCTTCGCCGTGGTAGGTCATCAGCTGGAAAAGCAGTTCGCTGAAGCGCTTCAGACGTTCACAAGTTGAGGCTTCCTCTTCGTCGATCGGTCCAAGCAGTTGGACAGTCAATGTACTGTAATCGAGATCAATATCTTCCGGATGAGGAATGGGCTCTGGTGACTGCCAGCCATTGCGACGTGCCCGCTCGACGTCGGCTGTTGCCTTTATCTTGTAGGCTTTCCAGCTATCAAAGGATTTGCGTTTCTCGCGGATGAAACGCTCTTCTTCCTCGCGCGTGAACTTCAGATATTCGCGCATGGCCATGGAGCCCTGCTTGACGGCGGCGACAGCCAAAGCGCGCATGACTGCTGTCGTGGTTGAAATCTGCTCGCGCCTATCGCCTTCTCTGATTGTGATCATTCTCAGCCCTTCTTCGCGAATGGCCTTCGCGGTTGGGCGCAGATCAGGAGGAGCGGGATCGATCGCCTTATCCTTCCTCTTGCGGCCTTCAGGATTCCCCGATTGACCGCGCTGAAACTGGCCGGACTTGGGCGGCTTGCCATAGCCGACCTCATAATCGCGATCGGTCTTGTCGCTGGGGTCGGCTTTTCTTCGTCTGGTCATGACACTTGCTCCATGCGATCAAAGCTCATCGCTTCGAAACTCTTGCCAGTGTTGCCATGGATTGCCTGCTTACCTGTGCAGGCCTCGTACCTTCGGATAATCGTGTCGCAATAGAGCGGGTCATATTCAATGACGCGCGCGATGCGCCCGGTTTGCTCAGCCGCGATAAGGGTCGTCCCAGAGCCTGCAAAGGGATCGAGCACAATCTCGCCGCGCCGCGAACAATCGCGCAGGGCATCGGCAACCAATGCCACCGGCTTGATCGTGGGATGCATGGCCAGCTCGTCATTGCGAGTAGCCGATTGGCTGCTGATACCCGGGTAATCCCAGACATTGGTGCGATATCTTCCGGTCTCGCCCAGACCAAAGCTGTTCACATGCGGCGCATCGCCATGCTTGAAGACGAATATCAGCTCGTGCTTGGAACGATAGAATGTACCCATGCCGCCATTGGTCTTGTTCCAGACCACGAGGTTCTTGAGCTCAAGACCAATCTCATCGCCGGCTTCACACAACTCGCGCATGTGTCTCCAGTCCATGCAGACGTAGAGGATCGTGCCTGAAGCGATATGTTGCAGGGTTGCCGCTAGCGTTGCCGAAAGAAACCTCACGAACTCGGACTGGCTCATCTCACCAGTCGCCATGGCGAACTCGCGATGATGAACGCGTCCGCTGCCGCATACGTGGCCATCGATCGGGACATTGTAAGGCGGATCTGTAAAGACGATCTGCGCCTGCTCACCCTGCATCACCGACTGATAGTCCTGAGGCTCGCGCGCGTCTCCGCAGACCAGGCGATGGCGACCTAATTGCCAGCAATCGCCTGTTTGGCTGACTGCCCGCTCTTGCCGAGCAGGAATGTAATCAACTGGTTCATCACCAGACGTGGTCGACGCCTCGGCTGCAGCATCGAGCGTAAAGTCAATCTCGGCCAAGCTGAAGCCCGTCAGCTCGACTTCGAAATCCGATGCGATGAGCTCTTCCAGTTCCAGTGCGAGCAATTCCTGGTCCCAGCCTGCGTTGAGAGCCAGCTTGTTGTCGGCAAGCGCATATGCCTTGCGCTCGTCAGGGCTGAGATCACCGAGGCAGAGCGTTGGCACTTCGCGCAATCCGAGCTGCTGTGCTGCAGCCACACGTCCATGGCCAGCCAGTATCCGATGCTCGTCGTCGACCAGAACGGGATTGGTAAAGCCGAACCGCTCAATGCTCGCAGCAATCTGGCCAATCTGCTTGCGCGAATGGGTTCGCGCGTTGCGTATTGCCGGCTTGAGGTCGCCGGGTGCGCGCATCACGATCTGTTCACGCGCTTTCAACAAGGAAGTGCTCATGTTCATCTCCATTGAATTTCAGCAGAGATTACAAAAGCCTATTCTTTATTGGCAAGGCCGGCCGAGCGAGTAGAAATACTATCGCTTAAACCCCTCTTAGGATCCTCTTAGAGCTTCTTACTTGGAGTGGCCTTGTGATTACTTGACCCTCTATTGGCGCCCAATAAATTGACGGTGCAGTCTATTCGTCAGGTGGGAAATCAAAAGGTCTCGCGAATAATACAAGAATAGTTTTCCACTGGATCAACTTGCCCAGGGACTTAGGCGCAGCGCACTTTACTTTGGCCTGACCTCTGGAGGCTTGGCAAGAAGCGCATTTCCGCACGCTCTCCCATGAGACTCGCTCACGCGTCCCGGATGGATCCCATCTAACGAGGGAGATGATCCCATGAGACCGCATGTGCGTGCACTTGCGGCGTCAGCTATCCCAGTTCAACTCATCATCGCACCGGATGACTTTCAACGAATCCCGCAATGCCGTGCCTGAATCCCGGTAGCCAGGGAGAAAATCCCGCTCAGGGGTGGCAAAATCCCACCTTAAAAGCCCTAATTGCCTGTAGGCGGCGGGCCAAATCCCAGCTCGGCGCACAAAAATTCCCTGTTACCTGAATTTAAATTCCCTGTTCGGTGCCGTAGTGAATTGTATCGAAAAGCACAGCATAATCAGCAGTATGCAGTACCGAGAAGCGCCATTTCACGGCGCAACTGAGCCAGAATCCCTGTATTTTCCCTGTTTAGCAGGGAAAACAGGGAAGAGACTGGTTCGCTCCGGACTGCGTCGCGCACCATCATCTTCTCGCTCTCGCGACAATTGGCTTTGCTCATGTCTCCGAGGGGTGGCCTGACCGGCCGGCGCGCAGTCGCGCTTGCGAACCCTGTGGGTTCGAGTGGCGTTACACTGGCGGGCATTTCTCCAGCCGATCCCGAAAAGCATCGATCATCCAGCTGGCCGCGGGGCCAAGCCTGTCGTCGCGTCGCCAGAGAGCGCTGAAGGTGTAGCTCGCCCCCGGCTTCTCCGGCAGGTCCAGCTCGACGAGCGCGCCGCTGGCAAGGTCTGCCGCCACCATCGGGCGCGGCATATTGCCCCAGCCGATCCCCTGCTTGAGCAGTGCGTGCTTGGCCCCAAGGTCACCCAACCGCCAGCCAAGCGGGCTGAGCACCGAGAATTCGCGCCCCTTGGTCAGCGGTGAACGGTCGGTCAGGATCAGCTGCAGATGCTCCCGGCTTTCGCCAGGCACCACGCCCTCCCGCGCCAGCGGGTGGTGGGGCGCGGCGACCGGCACCAGCTCCACCGTGCCGATGGCCTGCCGCTCGAATTCGGGATTGTCGGCGATCACTGGTCCGCCAATGGCCAGATGCGATTGCTTTTCAAGAAGGCACGCAGCGACCGCGCCCAATCCCTCGACCTGCAGGTTGAGCGCAACGGTCGGGAACATGGTGCGGAATTCGCGCAGGACGTGGGCGATCACGTCGCTCGGCACCATGACATCGATGACCAGTCCAAGGTCGCTTTCGAGTCCTGCATGCAGTCCGCGCGTCTTGGCGAGCAGGGCGTCGGATCGGTCGACGATTGCCTTGGCTTCGCTCAGCAGGCCGCGCCCGTCATCGGTCAGCACGGGCTTGCGCGATCCTTCGCGGGCGAACAGCGTTACGCCCAGTTGCGCTTCCATCTGCGCAATGCCGTAACTGATGGCAGAGACAGCGCGGCCCATGCGCTTTGCCGCGCCACCAAAGCTGCCCTCATCCTCCACCGCGAGGAAGATCCGCAGCTGGTCGAGCGTGGGTTCGCCCAATCTCATTCAAGCCTCATTGTTCGGATAATCTGAACATTTCAACGTATTTTATCTCACTTATCGGATGGAACGACAAGGCCTATCTCGGCGTCATCCAAGCGAAACCTCTTTGAGGAGATGACACATGATTGAACATCGCCCCTTTGAAACCCTCGGCGCTGCCAACCACGGCTGGCTCGACGCGCGGCACCATTTTTCTTTCGCCAATTACCATGATCCCTCCCGTGTCCACTGGGGCGCGCTGCGGGTCTGGAATGATGACAAGATCGCCGCCGGAACGGGGCGCCCCACCCATCCGCACAGCGACAGGGGAATGATCACCTATGTCCGCACCGGAGCCATCACGCACCGTGACAGCATGGGCAACGAAGGCCGCACCGAAGCGGGTGATGTGCAGGTCATGAGCGCCGGCACCGGCGTGCAGCATTCGGAATACAATCTGGAAGACGAGGACACCACGCTGTTCCAGATCTGGATCATTCCGGACAAACGCGGCGGTGAGCCGAGCTGGGGCGCCAAGCAGTTCCCCAAGGGTGACCGCGCCGGTTCCTTCGTTCCGCTCGCAAGCGGTGTTGCCAACGACGACCAGACTGAATTTGGGGCGCTTCCGATCCGCACCGATGCCCGCGTGCTCGGCGCAACGGTGAAGGCCGGTGAAAGCGTGACCTACACGCCAAGCGATGCTTCGCGTCACCTCTACCTCGTGCCGGCAACGGGCCGCATCAAGGTGGAGGACATCGAAGCCAAGGCGCGCGATGGTCTTGCCATCACCAAGCAGGACAGCGTCACCATCACCGCGCTCGAGGACAGCGAACTGGTCCTCGTCGACGCAGCGTAAACACCCCCCTAAACAACCCCCTAAACAACCCCTAGGCACCTTCCGCCGAACCTCCCCCTCCATCGAGGCGGGAGGGGCCAACCCGCTTGCCCCCACAGGAGAATTTCCCATGTCCACCGTGCTTCACATCACCGCCAGCATCCGCGGCGACGAATCGGTCAGCCGTGACCTCAGCGACCGTGTCGTCGCCAGCCTGACCGAAGGCGGAGACGCCAAGGTCATCACCCGCGACCTGTCGAAGAACGATCTTCCCTTCGTCGATGCCGATCGGTTTGCCGCCAATCTCGCGCCCTATGGTGACCGTACGCCGGAACAGCAGGAACTGGCCGCGATTGCCGATACACTGATCGAGGAACTGCAGCAGGCGGATACGATCGTGCTGGGCGTGCCGATCTACAACTTCTCCGTCCCTGCCACGGTGAAGGCATGGGCCGATCTCGTCGCCCGTGCAGGCACGACATTTCAGTATACCGCCGAAGGCCCCAAGGGTCTGCTGACCGGCAAGAAGGCCTATATCGCCGTTGCATCGGGCGGAACCCCGGTGGGCAGTGATTACGACCACATGACGCCGTGGCTGAAGTTCTTCCTCGGCTTCCTCGGCATTCACGATGTCGAAATGGTCGCGGCCGACGGCATCATGGGCCAGGGTGGCGAGGAAAAGATCGCTGAGGCCAAGCAGGCAGCCGAACGCCTCGCCGCCTAGGCTTTCACCCGGTGCGGGGTCAGTACTTGCCCGAAAGCAATGCGCCCGCGCTGGGCACCCTGGCTTCCAGCCCCAGCTCCTTGAGCATGCGGTAGGTGGTGCAAACCGCTGCCGAGGTCACCGGAATGCCCAGCGCATCTTCGACCTTTTGGATTGCGGGAAGCGATGGCATCTGCACACAGGCCGAAAGCACAAGCGCGTCGATGCCCGAGGTGTCGACGCGCTTGTAATGTTCGAGCAGGTTCGCCGGATCCTGCGCCGCGACTTCCAGATTGTCCGGGATTTCCAGCGCGAGCGAATCCTGCACGGCAACGCCTTCATGCTCGATGTAATCGACCACCAATTGCGTAAGCGTCTTCATATAGGGCGTGACGACCGAAACGCGCTTCGCCCCCAATGCGGCGAGCCCTTCAACCAGCGCGCCTGCGCTTGTCACCACCGGTGCGGGATGCCCGTTCTCTACCGTGCGGCCGTGCAGCCGTTCCTGCGAAACGCGGTGGTAGCCGTGCCCCATGCTCATGATCGCGACGAGGCAGGCATAGCCCATCACGTCCACCGCCGCGTCCGACAGTTCGAGCGCGCAGCGGTCCGAATCCGCGTCCATCGCGGCGAGCTCTTCCTTCGTGACCTTCTTCATCCGCATACGGCTGGAATGAAAGGTGAAGCGTTCGGGCAGGATCGCCTCGCGCGCACGGAACATTGCCGGGATTTCGGTTTCCATCGTGACGTTGGAAGAGGGCACGATCTGCCCCACGCGGAAGCTGCGAGCCATCGGGTCAGGCCTTTACAATGGGGTTGCGCAGACGGCCGATTTGTTCGACTTCGCATTCGACCACGTCGCCCGGCCACATCCATTCCTGCGGCTCGCGGCCCGCGCCGACACCCGCCGGAGTGCCTGTGGCGATGATGTCGCCCGGCTCAAGCGTCATGACGGTAGAGATATCGGCGATCAGCTGACGCACGTTGAACAGCATGTATTTGGTATTGCCGTCCTGCTTCTGCACGCCGTTGACCCAGGTGCGGATGCCCAGCGTCTGCGGATCGGGGATTTCGTCAGCGGTAACAATCGCGGGGCCCATCGGTGCGAAAGTGTCCTGCCCCTTGGAAACGATCCACTGCCCTTGCCGGCGGCAATCGCGTGCGCTGACATCGTTTATGACGGTGTAACCGAAGACGTGATCGAGCGCACCTTCCTCCTCGACATGATGCGCGCGCGATCCGATCACGACAGCAAGCTCGCATTCCCAGTCAAGCTGCTGGGTCTTGTCGGCATTGTGCTTGATGGGTTCATCCCAAGCGATGACCGCGGTGGGCGGCTTGGAGAAGATTACCGGCTCTTGCGGCAGTTCCTTGTCGGTATCGAGGCTGCGCGCGCTTTCCGCTACATGTTCGGTGTAGTTGAGGCCGATGCCGAAAATGTTCTTGCGCGGACGCGGGATCGGCGCGAGCAGCCTTGCATTGCCGGCAGGCACCGAACAACCGATGAAATCCTCGGGAAGCGAGTCAGCCAGGGCATCGCGCAGGGCGTGGCTCGCAATGCGGCCAAGGTCGATGAATTCGAGCATGGTGGAAGGCAATTCCATGCCCATCGCTTCGCCAAAACGCTCGACGTCGACGATCAGCCCGTCATGCTCCACGCCCAGCCGCGCAGCCTCTTGTCCAAGCCGGTAAGTGACCATTCGCATCGTTTCAGTGTCCTTTAGATTTGCTGGTGTCCGCCGTTCTCTTCCATCGCTTCCACCAGGCGGGTGCCAAAGGCGTCCATCACCGGGAAGTCGTTGAAAGAGAACAGGTAAGCGGGTTCGTCGCCCGTGTTCACATGTTCGTGCCACATCCAGGATGGCACGCAGAAAATGTCGTGTTCGCCCCAGTCGAACCGCTCGCCGCCGATCACCGAATAGCCGGTGCCACCTGCAACATTGTAGACGACATTGCCCGTGTGGCGGTGCGCTGTGCCGGTGAACCCGGTGGGTAGCATCTGCATGTTCGCGCCCATGGTTTTCATCGCCCAGCCTCCGGTCAACGGGTTGGAATAGCGCAGCATATGCCCGTCATGCGGACAGGGATCGTTGACCTTGGCCATCTTGTGCAGCGCATCGCGCACCTGGTCCCAGCGATAGACCATGACGGGTGAATAATGCTGATCCCACTCGCCGCGCGTCTCGGGCTTCAGGCCGGCGCCATAGCTGAGTGGCAGATCGTTCTCGGGGAATTTCGGCGTCTGCGCAGGCTTGTCATAGACTGCGTAGAAGTTGCTCTCCATCACGTTCATCAGCGGGATGTCGAGCCCGTCCTGCCAGATCGAAAGCTCCCCGTCGGCACTCACGCCATGATCGTGCCAGCAGCCATTGGGGGTCAGCACATAGTCATGCTTGCCGAGCGTGATGCGGTGGCCATCAACCACCGTGTAGGCGCCTCCGCCCTCCATGATGAAGCGGTGCGCAGAGGCGGTGTGGCGGTGCGCGGGGGTGATTTCACCCGGCTTCATCGCCTGCAATCCGCTGAACAGCCAGCCGCACACGGCGGTGTTCTCGCGGCCCGCCTCGCTATCGTTCATCAGCGTGATGACGCGGCGGCCGGCTTTCTCCGGGCTGACCAGATCGATGGCGCGCACACACAGGTCGCGCATTGTCTTGTAACGCCAGATCGTCGGGCGATAGCGGGTTTCCGGCTCCCACGGCTCGATGGCGTTGGCGCGGTTCCAGAAAGCGTCCGAGTTCACAGCTGACAGCTCTTCGTAGAACGCCTCCAGCTCGGGCGTATCCTCGACATTGGAGCGACCAAGCTGCTGGTCGCGCGGATCGGTTGCCATCAGTCCTCTCCCTCATCGCCCATGGGCGGCGTGTCGATAATGCTGGCGGGATCGCGCGGACTGCGATCCACCTCCAGCTTGAAGATATCGAAACGGTTATAGCCGCCGATAATGTCGTGCATCTGCTTGGGCGCGACGCATCGATTGAGGTCGATATCGGCGTAGACAATGCCCTCGTCGTCGATCAGCGGATCGCCCACAACATTGCCGGCAGGATCGATCACGCCTGACCATGCGCTGCTCTTGCGAGACATGAGTTCGCGCGCTTCGGGGTAAACTTTCGCCATCGCGTCGATGATCTGAGGACTGACCGCAGAACAGGCGACAATCGTGAAGACCTTCCCCTCGAAGCTGTGTGCGGTGGCGCGGGTCTTGATCGCTGCAGCCATGTCATAATCGGCAGGGGCAACGGGCAACGCGATGTAGTTTGCCACATGCACATTCTCGCCTTCGGACAGCAGAGCGAAGCGCGCGAGCGTATTGGTGTTCTCCCCGCAGGCGAGCGTTCCAAGCCGCCCGACCGGCGTATCGTAGCAGCGCAGCGAGGAGCCATCGCCGCCCGCCCAGGTCAGCTTTTCCGCCCATGTCGGTACCAGCTTGCGGTGGCGGCCGAGCAGCGAGCCGTCATTGCCGATGATCACATTGGTGTTGAACAACGTACCCACGCGATGCGGGTCACGCTCGTTCGCGCCGATCACGACGGTGCAATCATGCGTGCGTGCGGCCTTGCGCAGCTTCTCGACTTCGGGTCCGCCGAGTTCAACCGAGGCATGCCAAAGCTGCTCGAACCAGGCGCTGCCCTGCACCGGATTGAGCAACCAGTTCCAGTACGGATAGCCGGGCAGGAAAACCTCGGGAAAGGCGATCAGCTTTGCGCCATTGCCCGCCGCTTCGGCGATCAGCGCGCAGGCCTTGTCCACACTCGCCGCAAGATCGAGAAAGACCGGCGCAGCCTGGACAGCGGCGACGCGGGAAGTGGGCAGGCTTGTCATGTCTCTGTTCCCCCTAGGTGACGGCGGCCACGGCCTTGTATTCTTCGGTGTCCCATTCGCGGTTTGCGCAAATCGCGGCGAGCCGTTCGACAGCTTCGACGACATCGGTATGGCGCAGATAGAGCGGCGTCAGGCCAAAGCGCATCACATCGGGCGTGCGGAAATCGCCGATCACGTCGCGCGCCTTCAACGCCTGCATGATAGCGTAACCTTCCGGGTGAGAATAGGCGACGTGGCTGCCGCGCTTGTCGGCGTCGGCCGGGCTGACCAGGGCGAAGCCGTAGGCTCCGCAATGCTGTTCCATCGCTTCGATAAAGAGCTCTGCCAAAGCCACCGACTTGGCGCGTACCGCGTCCATATCGGCACGCAGCATCACGTCTACGCCCTCCTCCAGCGCGGCCATGCCGAGCACGCCGGGCGTGCCGCAAAGAAAGCGTTCGACACCGCCCGCCGCTTCGAAATCTTCCTCGAAAGCGAAGGGGCGCGCATGGCCGAACCATCCGGACAACACGGGCTGCGCATGATGGTGACGTTTTGCAGCAAAGAGAAAGGCGGGAGCGCCCGGGCCGCCATTGAGGAACTTGTACCCGCAGCCAACCGCGAAATCGGCATTCGCCCCGTTCAGGTCGACCGGAATTGCGCCTGCGCTGTGACTGAGATCCCAGACGATGAGCACGCCGTGTTCATGCGCCTTTGCGGTGACTTCGGCCATGTCGCGCACGAGGCCCGTTTTGTAATGGGTTTGCGTGAGCAGCAGAACGGCCACTTCGCTGGAGAGGTGGTCGAGCACGTTATCGGGTGCCACCGATTGTGTGCGAAGCGTTCCGCCAGAAAAGCCTTCGATGCCCTGCATCATGTAATGATCGGTGGGGAAATTGGTCGCCTCGGTAAGCAGAATGGAACGGCCATCCTGCAGCGAGAGCGCCGCAGTCAGCGCCTTGAAAATGTTGATCGAAGTGGAATCACAGACAACGATCTCGCCTTCGTCGGCACCAAGCAGACGTGCGATCTTGTCGCCGATACGTCGAGGGGAATTGACCCAATCCGCGCCTAGCCAGCTGGTGATCAGTCCCTCGCGCCATTCGTGATGGAGTGTTGTCTGCATCCGTGCAGCGGTTCCCTTCGGCATTGCGCCCAGCGAATTGCCATCGAGATAGATAAGCCCCTCGCGCAGGTGAAATTCGTCGCGGAAAGGGCTCAGCGGATCGGCAGCATCCAGCATGCGGGCGCGGGCGATCACATCATTCATTCGCCCGTCTCCCGCAGAATGGCACGGACCGGGCTGGCATCGGCACCTTCGATCGCGAGCGGCAGCGCAATCAGCTCGTACTCGCCAGCCGGAACGTCATCGAGCACCAGCCCCTCGAGGATGCGCATGTCACCGTGCAGGATCTCGTGATGGGCGTCCATCGTCTTGGAGTTCTGCGGATCGAGTGAGGGCGTGTCGGTGCCGATCAACCTGGCTCCGGCATCGCGCAGTCGGGCGATCACTTCAGGGGCGATGGCCGTGAAGTTTTCATCCCATGCATCATGTGGGAAGCTTTCATAGGTACGAAACAGCACGCGCTCTGCCCCTTCGATTGTGTTCCAGTCGCAATCGTCCATTTCGACCCGCGCGGCGCTTTTTCGCGCATCCACCACGATGCATTTTCCCAAATAGGCATCGAGCGAAGTGTCTGCGCTCGCCACTCCGTCATTGCTGTAATGCAGTGGTGCATCGGCGTGCGTACCGGCGTGCAACGGGAAGAAAATGGCACCGACATTCACCGGACATTCGGGACCGATGCTGGCATTGCGGTCGAGACGCAGTGCAGGCTCGCCGGGCCACAGAGGAATCTTGCTCCCGAGACGCTGTGAAATGTCCCAGATGCGGTTCATGACCCGTCACCCATCGGGCAGCCCTCGGCGTAATTGCCGCCCTCTTTCGGCGCGCTCATGCGGGTGCGCATCGCCCAGAGCTCCGGGAAGAAGCGCAGGTCCAGCGCCTTGACCAGATAGCTCACGCCCGACGATCCGCCCGTACCGGGTTTGTGCCCGATCACGCGGCTTACCGTCTTCATGTGCTTGAAGCGCCATTCCTGGAAGTAGTATTCGAGCGCAGTAACTTTTTCGGCAAGGCTGTAAAGCTCCCAATGCTCTTCCGGGTCGGTGTAAATCGTCAGCCAGGCATCCTCGACCGCATCATGCGGCTGGTAGGGCTGGCTGAAATCACGCTCGAGGAGATCGGCGGGGATGGCAAAGCCCTTGCGGTCCAGCAGGCGCAGCACTTCGTCGTAAAGCGAAGGCGCGGCGAGCGCCTCTTCCAGAGCCTTGCGTTTGGCTTCATCTTCTTGATGGATCGTCACCATTTCGGCGCGTTTCAGGCCCATGCGGAATTCCATCTCGCGGTACTGGTGCGACTGGAAACCCGATGCTTTGCGTAGGAAACCGCGGAAGGTGAGAAAGTCATGCGGGCTGAGCGTCGCGAGAACTTCCCAAGAATGGATCATGTGCCGCATGATGGTCGCGATCCGGTCGAGTGTTTTTTCCGCCTTGCCGCAATCGTCGTTGCGGATCGCATCCACCGCCACTGCCATCTCGTGCACGATCAGCTTGATCCACAGCTCCATCGTCTGGTGCATGATGATGAAGAGCATTTCATCGGGCTTGTCCGACACCGGCACCTGGCTCGCCAGCAGCTGCTCGGTCTGCAGGTGGCGCGAATAGCTCAGGCCCTTGTCCCACTGGATCGTCTCACCGTCGATCTCGGCCTCGAAGGTCTCGACCCCATCCTCGATGGTTCGCTTGATGGTCAATGCGCTCTCCTGCCCAAAACCAAGTATCAGTGCCGTGTTACGCTATAAACACGGTCGGCGTGGTCTGTCTTGCCAATCGGGATCAGCGGCAGGTCGCGCACCTGCTCATACACTTCGCGCAGGCTCGTGGTTTCCATTTCCTCCAGCAGCGCCTCGAAACTCTCGATCACGAAATAGGTGGGCTGGAAGGTATCGAACGGCCATTCCGTACGCATGAGCCGTGCAAGGTCGAAATGCAGCCGCCGCGCCTTG
Source organism: uncultured Sphingomonadaceae bacterium (assembly GCA_964422435.1). Lineage (GTDB taxonomy): Bacteria > Pseudomonadota > Alphaproteobacteria > Sphingomonadales > Sphingomonadaceae > Alteraurantiacibacter. The sequence continues at coordinate 31,065 of CAYRBB010000013.1, read as the reverse complement.
TCGCTGGTGAGTGCATGAATGGTTTCCGCATGGCTGGACAAAAGGCCCGCCCCATAAGCGCGAAGGCCACCATTCTGCTCGATCAGGCCGAATTCGACCGTATGCAGGTAAAGCCGCCCGAGCCAGTCGGTCATGCCCAGCTTTTCGGCGCGGAGGCCGGCGCGGCCGTAGGCGGACATAAACTCGCGGAAGTCGGGGTCGATAAACATCGGCAGGTGGCCGAACACATCGTGGAACATGTCCGGCTCGTCATTATAGTCCTGTGATCCGCCCTGGCGCAGGAAATTGGCGACAGGGAAACGCCGGTCTGCGAGCAATTTGAAGAAAGGGAGGTTGGGAATGACGCCGGGCACGGCAACCGCTTCCCATCCCGTCAGCCTACGGAAATTGACGTTAAATTCCTCGAATTCCGGCACGCCACCAACGTCGAGCCGGATGTCCCTTACACCCTGCAGGAACTCATCCGAGGCGAGTCCCTGGAGCGCCTCGATCTGATCCGACACCATTCTGTTCCACCGTTGGTGGTCGATCGCGTTGAACCGCTGCCAATCCTGCGGCATCGTCCAGTCATCGGCCACGCCTTCGGGGGGTGTGTCATAGACGTGTGTTGCGTCCACTTTTTGCGTTCCTCTTAGAGTCTTGTTTTGACCATAGTATCAATTGTTACCAAATGCAGCCCCCACCTGCCGTCTAAATCGCGGTTTGACGCAAATCCGCGCTTTGGGCGGCAACAGCTTTCCTCCGGGGGAGAAACTGTCCGCTCGCTTGAAGCGAATGAACGAGCATCCTACCTCCTGTTCCCTGACTGAAGACTGATTCGAGACAAATCATGGCTACCCATAGAACCCGAATGCTCATCATTGGCTCCGGCCCGGCAGGCTATTCTGCCGCCATATATGGTGCGCGGGCCGGGATGGAGCCGATTGTTGTGCAGGGCATCCAGCCCGGCGGACAACTGACCATCACGACCGATGTGGAGAACTATCCCGGCTTTGCCGATGTGATTCAGGGGCCTTGGCTGATGGAACAGATGCGGCAGCAGGCCGAACATGTCGGCACGCGAATGATGTGGGATACGATTGTCGAAGTGGACCTCGAAGGGGGCTCTCCGTTCAAGGCGATCGGTGACAGCGGCGATGAGTATATCGGCGATGTGCTGGTGATTGCGACGGGCGCGCAGGCCAAGTGGCTGGGTGTCCCGGGCGAGCAGGAACTGGGCGGCAAAGGCGTTTCCGCCTGCGCGACCTGCGATGGCTTCTTTTATCGCGGCAAGAAGGTCGCTGTGATCGGCGGCGGCAATACTGCTGTTGAAGAGGCACTCTACCTCACCAACCATTCGGACGATGTGATACTGATCCACCGCCGTGACGAACTGCGCAGTGAGAAGATCCTGCAGGATCGCCTGTTCGCGAGCGACAAGATTACGCCGATGTGGAACAAGACGGTTGAACGGTTTGTCGACAACGGCGAAGGAAAGCTCGGCCATCTGGAGCTGCGCGATACGCAGACGGGCGAGCTTTCGACGCTGGAAGTCGATGGCGCTTTTGTTGCCATCGGCCATGCCCCCGCGACCGAGCTGCTCAAGGGCAAGCTGCCGATGGATGATGGCGGGTACCTGCTCGTCGAACCCGGTACACCCAAGACCGATATCCCGGGTGTCTTCGCTTGCGGCGATGTGATGGACCACACCTATCGCCAGGCCGTGACAGCTGCCGGGACGGGCTGCATGGCTGCGCTCGACGCAGAGCGCTTCCTGGCAACGCTCGAGCATGCCGCGAAGGAAGCGGTGGCGGCAGAGTAAGCCTGTGGGGCAGCTTTATCTTGAAGACCTTTCAATCGGCGACACATTCGAAAGCGCCGAATTTGAAATGACACCGGAAGCAATTATTGCTTTCGCGCGTGACTTCGACCCGCAGCCGTTCCACACAGATCCGGAAGCTGCCAAGGGCACCTTCTTCGGTGCGCTGGCGGCGAGCGGTTGGCACACCGCGGCCATGACGATGCGTCTGCTCACTGATGCTTTGCCCCTGGCCAATGGTGTGATCGGATCGGGTGGGGTGCTGAGCTGGCCGTCGCCGACGTATGGCGGCGATATTATCCGAGTAGTGGCAACAATCGAAAAAATAGTCCCTTCCCGTACCAAACCGGGCCGCGCGCGCATTGTTGTATATTGCCGAACGCTCGACCGAAACGGTCAGGTCAAACAGGAATTTAGACCTGATCTTATGGTGTGGAAGCGCGGCGTCGACCCGCAGGGCTGAAACCTAGAACTTCGAAAAGTCGGGCGCGCGCTTCTCGGCGAAGGCCATGAATGCTTCTCGCGCTTCGGGGCTTTGCAACCGCTCACCAAAGACTTTGCTTTCTGCTTCCATTGTAGCAGCAATGATCCGGCTGTCTCGCATCAATGCCTTGGTTGCCTGCACCGCACCGGGCGGCAATGCAGCAATGTGCCCGGCAGCATCGGCGACTGCTTGATCCAGTTCATCCAGCGCGCAGACTTCAGTTGCCAACCCAACCGCGCTCGCCTCGTGCGCCCCCATCGCTTCGCCCATTGCCATGATGGCAAAGGCGCGCTGGTGGCCGACCACGGCGGGCAATAGTGTACTGGACGCGGCTTCGGGGACGAGACCGAGCGACGCGAAAGGCGCTGTCAGCCGGGCGTTCTCCGCCAGCACAACATAGTCGCAATGCAACAGCATGGTGGTGCCAATGCCTACCGCGCGCGCCTGCACACCTGCGACCAGTGGTTTTGCATTGGTGCCGAGCAGCCTAATGAACCGGAAAACATTAGCTTCTGCGATATTGCCGCCGCTTGCGGCTGCCATGAAATCGCCGATATCGTTGCCCGCGCAGAACATGTCGCCCGTACCGCGGATCACGATAACGCGGACAGCTTTGTCATCCTGCGCGCCTTCGATGGCATCAGCCATCGCGCCGTACATGGCATCGGTCAGCGCGTTCTTCTTGTCCGGCCTGTTCATGGTGAGCGTGAGAACGCCGTTGTCCTGCGCGATGGTGACATGTTCGGTCATTGGGGGCTCTCCTAGGTATGTTCGCGGCCAAAGTCCGGGCGGGCATCGTCCTGGCCCTGTTCAAGGATTCCGCGGCGTATTGCACGGGTTCGGCTGAACAGGTCAAACATCGCCTCGCCATCCCCGCTTTCGATAGCATCGCGCATGGCACCCAGATCGCCAAGAAAGCGGTCCATCATTTCGAGCACAGCGTCTTTATTGTGCAAGAAGACATCGCGCCACATGGTCGGGTCGCTGGCCGCAATGCGGGTAAAATCGCGGAAACCACCGGCGGAATATTTGATCACTTCGCTGCGCGTCACATCCTCAAGATCGCTCGCTGTGCCCACGATGGTGTAGGCGATGAGGTGAGGGATGTGGCTGGTCACCGCGAGCACCATGTCGTGGTGATCCGCATCCATGATCTCGACTGTTGAGCCGAGCGTGCGCCAGAATTCGGCCAGACGTTCGACCTGCTTCTCGTCTACGCCATCGGGAGGCGTAAGGATACACCAACGGCCATGAAACAGGCTGGCAAAGCCGGCTTCCGGTCCTGATTGCTCAGTCCCTGCGACCGGGTGCGCCGGAATAATTGTGTGATAAGGCAGTGTCTCGGCGAGCGCATTGGCGACGCGCTGCTTGGAAGAGCCGACATCGCTGATCACCGCATCGGGCGATAGGCCCGGCGCGATTGCGGTGGCCGCCGCACGCATCGCTCCGACAGGCACGCACAGCACGACGAGGTCCGCATCCTGCACCGCTTCCGCCGCATCGTCTGCGATGTTGTGGCACAGTCCCAGCTCGCGCGCTTTCTCTCGTACGACGGGATCGGCGTCGAAGCCGGTGGTCTGCACGTCGGGCAGATGCTTGCGCACGGCAAGGCCGAGCGAGCTGCCGAGCAGTCCCAGCCCGATAATCGCGACGTTACGAAACGCCATTCGCCCCGCCCGTCAGCTCCGCCAGCACATCGGCGATCCGGTCCATATCCTCTCGCTTGCCGATGGTGATGCGCAGGCAATCGCCAAGGCCCTGCCCGGGCAAATGGCGCACAGCATAACCAGCATCGGCAATTGCGTGCAGCGCCTGTTCTGCGGTCACTTCGCCGGAGAAGCGCACGAGCGAGAAATTCGCCTTGCTCGGGATGGCGGTGAGGCCGTGATTGCCCAGCGCTGCGATACGCTCTTCAAAGCGTGCAAGTTCGGCATTGTTGTGATCACGGCTACGCGCGACGAAGTCCTGATCCGCCACCGCGGCAACGGCAGCCGAATGGCCCGCCAGTGTCACGTTGAACGGCCCGCGAATCCGATTGAGCGCGTCGATGATGTGCGGTGCGCCGGTGGCCCAGCCGATGCGCTCGCCTGCCAGACCGTAAGCCTTCGAGAATGTCCGAGTGACCAGCACATTCTGAGCTTTCTCAGCAAGCGCAATTCCACCGTCATCTTCGCCGTGGGGAAGATACTCCGCATAGGCCTGGTCGATCACCAGCACTACGGTTTCCGGTAGTGCTGCATGAAGACGATAAACCTCGCTTCTATCCAGCCAGCTTCCAACAGGATTATTCGGGTTATCTAGCAAAACGATACGTGTCCGATCGCTTACCTTAGCAAGCAAATTGTCGACCGATGCGGCGAGATTGTCGTCATCGGCCATCACCGCGTCAGCGCCCACTTTTGCGGCGAGAATAGGGTAAAGCGAAAAGGAATAGCGCGAGAACAGGATTTCATCGCCTACCCCGGCATAGGCCTGCGTCACGCAATTGAGCAGTTCGCCTGACCCCGTTCCGCACACAATGCGTGCCGGATCCACGCCGTGCAATTCGCCCAGCGCCTCCCGCAATTCGCGTGCATCCGGGTCCGGATAGGCATTGGGCAGGGGCGCAGCAGCGCGAGCTTCCAGCACAGCCGCAGAGGAGCCGAGCGGGTTTTCATTTGCCGAAAGTTTGACCAGAGGCTTGCCGTCCGATCCGGCGCTCTTGCCCGGAACATAGGCGTGTATGGCCTCAATATATGGCTTCATTTGCGGACGTGCTTCATTCATGCGGGCGGCGATAACGCCCTTCCTCGATGATTGACAGTGACTATCCCCTCGCCCAAGTCGCTTTTTCTCTGATTATGGCCAGCCAGACCGCCCTTTCCGTCCAGAAGGTGACCCTGCCGCAAGCGCTTGCACTCGATAGCGGGCGCGAGCTTGAGGGCGTGGAGATTGCCTACGAAACGCATGGCGATCTGGCGGAAGACAAGGGCAATGCGATTCTGATCTTCCACGCGCTGACAGGCGACCAGTTCGTGGCGAGCGAGCATCCGGTGACGGGCAAGCCCGGCTGGTGGGAGCGGATGGTCGGCCCCGGCAAACCGCTCGATACGGATCGCTACCATGTGATCTGCGCCAATGTGCTGGGCAGCTGCATGGGCTCGACCGGGCCTGCAAGCACTGGCCCCGGTGGCGAGCCTTATGGGATGGACTTTCCGGTCATCACCATTCGCGACATGGTGCGCGCGCAGATGGCGTTGCTCGATGTACTGGGGATCGAAAAGCTGCACGCCATCGTCGGCGGATCGATGGGCGGGATGCAGGCACTTAGCTGCGCGGCAAACTTTCCGGAGCGGACAAGCCGAGTGCTCGCCATCGCCACCACGGCGCGGCACAGCGCGCAGAATATCGCCTTTCACGAAGTCGGGCGGCAGGCGATCATGGCTGATCCGAACTGGCAGGGCGGTTCCTATTATGGCGGCATCTCGCCCGACAAGGGGCTCTCCGTTGCTCGCATGGCGGCGCATATCACCTATCTCTCCGAAGCCGGACTGACCGAGAAATTCGGGCGGCGGCTGCAGGACCGTGACGCAAAAAGTTTCGGCTTCGATGCGGACTTCCAGGTGGAAAGCTATCTGCGCCACCAGGGTATCAGTTTCACCGACCGCTTCGATGCCAACAGCTACCTCTACATCACCCGCGCGATGGACTATTTCGACCTTGCAGAAGAGGCGGGCGGAAAGCTCGCCGATGCCTTTGCCAAAGCCAGTGATACGCGTTTCTGCCTCGTCAGCTTTGATACTGACTGGCTCTACACCACGGCCGACATGCGCGAAGTCGTCCACGCGCTGAACGCGGTCGCCGCGCCGGTGAGCTTTGTGGAACTATCCGCGCCATACGGGCACGACAGCTTTCTGCTCGATGTCCCCGCGCTGGACCGCGTGGTGAAGGGGTTTCTGGGATGAGCGCCTTGCGCATCGACCTTGCGAAGATCGCCAAGCACGTGCCCGAAGGCGCGCGAGTGCTCGATGTCGGCTGCGGCGATGGCGCGCTGATGGCCGAACTGCAGCGCAGCAAGGGTGCTGACGCGCGCGGGATCGAGATCGACGCCGGAGAGGTCGAAAAGGCCGTCGCGCGCGGACTGTCGGTAGTGCAGGGTGATGCCAATCGCGATCTTGCCGACTATCCCGACGGCGCCTTCGATGTCGCGATCCTCAGCCAGACGCTGCAAACGGCAGAGCGCCCGGACTGGCTGCTCGACCAGTTGCTGCGCGTCGGCCGCACCGCCTTCGTCAGCTTCCCCAACTTCGCCTATTGGCGTATGCGCATGGCGTTGCTGCTTGGCGGAAAGATGCCGGTCGTGCGGCACCTGCCTGTCAGCTGGTACGCGACCAAGAACATCCACCACCTGACGATCTACGATTTTCAGGACCTCGCAGACGCAATGGGCGTGAAGATCGAAGGCAGCTGGTATTTCGCGGGTGACCACGAAATCGGCGGCACCTTTGCCAACTGGTGCGCCGAGCATGCTGTCTTCAAGCTCAGCCGCTAAGGTCTAACCGCCGCCCGTCCGCTCCGCATGGAAGCGGACGTGGTCTTCGATGAAAGTGCTGATGAAGAAGTAGGAGTGGTCGTACCCCTCCTGCATGCGGATTTGCGCAGGAATTCCGGCATCCTCGTACGCCTTCGCCAGCCGATGCGTTTGCAGCTGTTCTTCAAGGAAGTTGTCCGCGGTTCCCTGATCAACGAGCACGTGTGGATGGCGGGCGCCGTCTTCGATAAGCGCGCAGGCATCGTATTCACGCCATGCTTCGCGATTTTCACCCAGATAGCCGCCCAATGCCTTCTCGCCCCACGGCACCGCGCTTGGCGCCACGATGGGGGAGAAGGCGGAGATTGAAGCGAACCGACCCGGATTGCGCAGGCCAATGGTCAGCGCACCGTGGCCACCCATCGAGTGGCCCGATATGCCTTGCCGCGCCATATCGACAGGGAAATTCCCGGCAACAAGTGCGGGCAATTCGTCCTCGATATAGCTGCGCATGTTGTAATGCTTTGCCCACGGGTCCTGCGTTGCATTGACATAGAACCCCGCGCCCTTGCCGAAGTCATACCCTTCATCATCGGGCACGTCGTCGCCGCGCGGAGACGTATCGGGGCACACGAAGATAACGCCAAGCTCCGCGCAAGCCCGCTGGTAATGCGCCTTGGTCATGGCGTTTTCGTGCGTGCAGGTGAGGCCCGAGAGCCACCAGAGCACCGGCAGCTTTGAACCCTCATCATGGTCGGGGAGATAGATAGCGAAGGTCATCGGCGTGCCGGTGGCCTCGCTATCGTGTCGCCAGACCTTTTGCTCTCCCGCAAAACAGCGCGCGGTGGAGACGTGGGTAAGGCTCATCACTGCTCCCGGTGAATGCCGCAGATCTTGTGGCCATCAAGGTCGCGGAAATAGCAGAGGTGCAACGTGCCCAGCGCTCCGCCATCGCGCGGACCCGGCGGGTCTTCAATGCTGGTACCGCCCGCGGTGACCGCTGCATCGTGCAATTCCTTCACCTGCTCCGGTGAATTGCAGCGCAGGCCAATGGTGGCGCCGTTGGCGCAGCTGGCTGGGTTGCCGTCGATCGGATTGGTGAGGATGAGAATCGACCCGTCATGCACGAAAAGGGCGCGCGTCTGGCCAGTGGCGTTTTCGTGCATCATCGGCTCTTTGGCGCCTAGAACGCCGAGGACCCGGGTGTAGAATTGCACCGACTTTTCGAGATCATTGGTCCCGATCATTACGTGGTTGAACATGGGTATTCTCCTTACAGGTCAACCGCTTTGGTTGCGGTTGCTTCATTGCCCGAATTGGGCGTGCCGGCGGCATCCATCACGAACACCTTGGCTTCTCCGCGTGCGGCGCGAGGCCGGTGTTGTGTTCCGCGGGGAACGACGATCAACTCACCTGCGGCAAGCGTTTCGGTTCGGTTTTCAAAGTCGATTTCCAGCTCGCCTTCGATGACGAGAAACATCTCGTCGGTATCAGCATGGTGATGCCAGTGATATTCGCCCTCGACCTTGCACAGCCGCACTTCGTTGTCGTTGAAACGGGCAACGATCTTGGGCGACCATTGCTCCGTGAAGAGGCCGAATTTCTCCTCGAGCGAAACCTTCGCGGGCATCAATAGACAACCACGCTGCGAATGCTTTCGCCCGAATGCATCAGGTCAAAACCCTTGTTGATTTCATCAAGCGTCAGTGTGTGCGTGATCATCGGGTCGATGGCGATCTTGCCGTTCATGTACCAGTCGACGATCTTGGGCACATCGGTGCGGCCCTTGGCGCCGCCAAACGCGGTGCCGCGCCAGTTGCGGCCAGTCACCAGCTGGAACGGGCGCGTGGCGATCTCCTTGCCCGCTTCGGCCACGCCGATGATGATGCTGGTGCCCCAGCCCTTGTGGCAGCATTCCAGTGCCTGTCGCATGACATCGGTATTGCCGGTGCAGTCGAACGAGTAGTCTGCACCGCCATCAAGCATGGTGACGAGGTGGGCGACAACGTCAGTAGTCTCCTTGGGATTGACGAAATCGGTCATGCCGAACTTCTCGCCCCATTCCTTCTTAGAAGGATTGATATCGACACCCACGATGCGATCCGCGCCCGCCATCTTTGCACCCTGGATGACATTGAGGCCAATCCCGCCGAGGCCGAAAACCACGACATTATCGCCCGGCTTCACCTGCGCGGTATTCACCACTGCGCCCACGCCAGTGGTGACACCGCAGCCGATATAGCAGCTCGTTTCAAACGGCGCGTCGGTGCGGATTTTCGCAACCGCAATTTCGGGCAGCACGGTGAAGTTCGAAAAGGTCGAACAGCCCATGTAGTGGTAGATCGTCTCGCCCTTGTAGGAAAAGCGCGAAGTGCCATCGGGCATCAGCCCTTTGCCCTGCGTTTCACGAATGGCGCTGCAGAGGTTGGTCTTGCCCGAAAGGCACATTTTGCACTGGCGGCACTCGGGCGTGTAGAGCGGAATGACATGGTCGCCCGGAACAACGCTGGTCACACCCGCGCCAACCTCGCGCACCACGCCTGCGCCTTCATGGCCAAGAATGCTCGGGAAGATGCCTTCGCTATCGAACCCGTCGAGGGTGTATGCATCGGTGTGGCAGATGCCCGTCGCCATGATTTCGACGAGCACTTCACCCGCTTTTGGCCCCTCCAGATCGAGTTCTACGATTTCGAGCGGTTGCTTGGGGGCGAATGCGACGGCTGCCCTAGTTTTCATAATATGGGGTCTTCATCGGCGGTGTCCTATCCTTCGTGAATTGTTTTGGGGACCATGCACGCCATCACCCCTTCGCGTCCATCCTCACTGCCATAGCCGGACCATTTAACGCCGCCGAACGGCGCATCGACGGTCGAGACATTCCCGCCATTGATGGCGAGCATGCCGGCCTCGACATTCGCGGCAAGCCTGTGGCTGCGGCCGCGGTCGCTCGTCCAGGCATAGGCGGCGAGTCCATAAGGCAGGCGGTTCGCTTCTTCGATCATCGCATCCTCCCCCGCCATCGGGTTGAGGATGGCGACGGGGCCAAAGGGCTCTTCGTTCATGATGTGGGCATCGGTGGGTACTTCGCTCAGCACGGTCGGTTGGTGGAAGAACCCCTGGTTGCCGATCCGCTCTCCGCCTGTCATCAGCTCGCCGCCCGCCTCCTGCGCCTGAGCGATCAGCTTGCCGACATTCTCGCGTCCGCGGGCATTCGCCATCGGGCCCATGTCGGTGCCCTTGTCCATGCCGTTGCCGACCTTCACTTTTTCGGCGCGCTCGACAAAGCCGTCGCGGAATTTCTCGAAAACATCTTCCTCAACAAGGAAGCGCGTTGGGCTGACACAGACCTGGCCGGCATTTCGATATTTGTTGGCGGCCATTGTATCCAGGGCCTTGTCGATATCGGCATCCTTGAACACCAGTACCGGGCCGTGCCCGCCCAGTTCCATAGTGGTGATCTTGAGATCGTCTGCCGCCAGCTTGGCAAGCTGCTTTCCGACGGGCGTGGAGCCGGTGAAGGTCAGTTTCCGGATCACGGGGGAGCCAAGCAGGTGCTCGCTCACATCGCTAGGCACGCCGAATACGCACTGCACTACGTTGCCTGGAACGCCCGCGTCGAGCAGTGCCTGCACGATCGCAATTCCTGCGGCGGGCGTTTCTTCGGAGGGTTTGACGATGGTCGAACAACCCGCCGCCAGCGCCCCGCCGATCTTTCGCATCACATTGATGGCGGGGAAATTCCACGGTGCGAAACCTGCCACCGGTCCAACCGGGTGGTATTGGACCTCCGCATGCTTGCCTTCGGGGCGGACCAGCGTACGACCGTAGAGCCGCTTGCATTCCTGCGCATAGAATTCGAGCAGGGCCGCAGAATACATGACTTCGCCGCACCCTTCGGCAACCGGCTTGCCCTGTTCCAGCGTGAGCGCGGTGCCGATATCCTTGGCGCGCTCGCGCAGCAGTTTTGCGGCCTTGGTCAGGATTGCTGCCCGCTGGTCTGCGCCGGTCTTGCGCCATTCCCCGAAGCCTTGTTCTGCTGCTTCGAGCGCGCGGTCGAGATCAGCGCTGGTCGCATGGGGAAGAGTGCCGACCACTTCTTCTGTTGCGGGATTGATCACCTCTTCGGTGTTGCGGCCATCGCCGGAGAGTTTTTCGCCAGCCACCAGCAGGTGGAGTGTCGGATAATCGGTCATGTTTTCTCCTCTGGCCGTTCATATCCGCATCACGTGCCAATGCTTCAAGCGATTTCGTGAACTTGCGGTTCAGACTGGGCAGCCTATGGCCTTGGCATGATCACTGCTTTCGCATCGCTCGCCTTGCTGACCAGTCCCGCGCAGGAGCCGCCGCAGCTTTCGCTCGAACAGCGGATGCTGGCCCGCTGCTCCGCCGCTTTTTCCGTCGTCGCGACGGGTCAGGATAACGCCAATCCTGCTGCATTGCGATATCCTGATCTGCGCGAACAGGGTCGCGAATTCTTTGTCCGTGCCGGTGCCCGTCTGATGGATGAGACCGGTATGAGTCGTGCGCAATTGAGCGCAACACTATCGGCCGAAGCACAACAATTGTGGGATAACGACACACTGGACGATGTGATGCCCGCATGCCTGGTTTTGCTTGACGAGTAGCGTGATTTCCCGGCTGGACCGGGAACCTTGCATGCGGCAATAGCACTGGTCATATATGTGGCATCTCTATCATTTCCCGCTTTGTCCGTTCAGCCGCAAGGTGCAACTCGCACTCGGCGAGAAGGGAATGGGTTATGAATTGGTCACGCTTTATCCTTGGGATGCCGACGCCGACTTCCGGCGGCTGAATCCGGCAGGTCGTGTTCCGGTGCTGCATGATCCGACCAAGAATTTCGCGCTGATCGATAGCCAGGCGATATGCGAATATCTGGAAGAGACCACGGACAATCGCCCGCTTATTCTCGGTTCCGCCAGAGCGCGTGCAGAAATCCGCAGGTTGGTCGCACTGTTCGATGAGAGCTTTTACGGCGATATCACCGGTCCGCTCATGCACGAGAAAATGAAGAAGCGGCTCGTGCTACGCCAGTCGCCCGACAGCCGAATCCTGCGCGAAACGCAGCGCCTGTTGCACGAACATCTCGATTACATAGACTGGCTGATCGACAACCGCCGTTGGCTCGCCGGGTCGCAACTGAGCCTTGCCGACTTCGCCGCTGCCGCGCAGATTTCGGTGGTCGATTATCTTGGCGATATAGACTGGAAGGATCACCAGAGCGCACAGGGCTGGTATCGCGTGATGAAAAGTCGCCCCAGCTTTGCGCCGTTGCTTCGCCAGAAGATGGAAGGGCTGCCTGCGCCAAGGCATTACGCGGACGTCAATGCGTAGTTTGTCTTTCGCTCACGCCTCCGCGTGAGCGTCCTTGCTATACGCGCTCTACTTCGCCACGCCCCCGCTGCGGAGGGGCAGTCGCGCTTGTTCTCGGCCGGGCGCGGAGCGAGCTCCGCGACACGATATCTATCTGGTGCCGAAATCAAGCGCGACTGGGGTATGACCGTGTCCGACCGGGCGGCCGCAGGTGTTCAGCAGCAGAACGTCGGGAATAGCACCTGGGACGAAGCCGCGGAGGTGCTTTCGGAAAGCAAACAATCCCTCCAACCCTGGAACTACCATCGAGCATTGCGCCATTCCTTCCCCACCACCATATCCCTCCAGAGGAGCCTTCCATGACTGATAAAGTTGATCTTTCCGAAGCTGAGTGGCGCGAGAAGCTGACGCCAGAACAGTACGCCATACTACGAGAAGGTGGCACGGAACGCGCATTCACCGGCAAATACGAGAAGAACAAGGCGGAAGGCTTATACAAATGCGCTGGCTGTGGCCTGCCCCTTTTCCCGTCGGAAACCAAGTATGACAGCGGCTCAGGCTGGCCCAGTTTTACCGCGCCTGCCGATGCAGGGGCAGTCGAAATGAATCGCGACATGTCACACGGCATGGTCCGGACAGAGGTTATCTGTGCAAAGTGCGAAGGCCATCTGGGGCATGTCTTCCCCGACGGGCCTGGGCCGGAAGGATTGCGCTATTGCATAAACAGCGCCTCGCTCGATTTCGAACCGGAAGAAAAACCTGGCGATTGACCGCGCAAAGCGTTCACGCTGAGTTACATTTCGCCTATGCATGGCCGGATTTTATCGGGTGCGAGGTGGCACCCGCAGAGGGAATGTAAGGTCTGATGGCCAGACGGCGAGGCAATAGCTCCAGCAAGAGAGGGTATCGCAGTCGCAAAGCGAAGTCTGCTGCGCGCGAGGCCGGAGCGCAGGCGGGCGGCTGGAAATATGCGCTGTGGATGTGGACCAGGCGCTTTGCCATTGGCGGCGTCGTGGTGGCATTGCTGGGTGCAATTGCGCTCTTCACTTCCGTTTACTTCGCCGCGCAATCCATGCCCACTTTCTCCGAGTTGAGGCAGAGCCAGAACGGGCAGACCATTGTGGTGCGCGCACGCGATGGCTCGCAGATCGTCGAGCTCGGGCCGAGCTATGGCCAATGGCTGGATGCGGAGGAAATTCCGCAAGTGATGAAGGATGCGATGGTGAGTGTGGAAGACCACCGTTTCTATTCGCATTTTGGCGTCGATCCCATTCGCACGACTGGCGCGATTATCGAAGGCGTGATGGGGGAAGACCGGATTGGCGGCACGTCCACAATTTCTCAGCAGCTGGCGCGCAACGTTTTCCTCAATTCCAATCGTACCTTCGACCGCAAGCTGCGCGAGGCCGTTCTGGCGCTGGCGCTGGAATGGAATTTTACCAAGGACGAAATTCTCGAACTCTATCTCAACAAGGTCTATTTCGGTGGTGGAGCCTATGGCATCGACAGTGCGAGCCGGAAATTCTTCAGCCATTCTGCGCGCGAGCTTTCGCTGGAAGAAGCCGCGATTATCGCCGGTCTCGTGAAAGCACCGAGCCGCTATTCACCGACCGCCGATATCGATGCTGCGGTCAGCCGCGCCAACGTCGTAATCGGGCAGATGGTCACCTATGGCGATCTCGATCCTGCGGTGGCTCGACAAGTGGACGTGAGCGCGGTGAATATGCGCGAGGAGGTCGGCCAGAACTCCATCCGTTATTTTACCGATTGGGTGCTGCCACAGCTCGACCTGTTGCTGCCCAACGGCACATTCGAGCCAATCGAGGTGTGGACGACGCTGGATGTGGGCATGCAACGTGCCGCGACAACCGCGATCCAGAGCAATGTGCCGAACGAAACACAGGGTGCGCTTGTCAGCATGGACCGCGATGGCGCGGTGCTCGCGCTGGTCGGCGGGACAGATTACGTCACCAGCAATTTCAACCGCGCGACCGATGCGATGCGGCAGCCGGGATCGTCGTTCAAACTGTTCGTTTACCTCGCAGCCCTGGAAGCCGGGTATCAGCCAGACGATATCGTCAACGACGTGCCGGTCCGTATCCAGAACTGGAGCCCGCGCAATTCCAACGGGCGCAATGTCGGCGAACTCGACGTGCGCAGCGCCTTTGCATATTCGACCAACACGGTTGCCGCCCAGCTGGGCAATGAGGTCGGCTTTTCCAACGTTGCCAGCATGGCGAGGCGGTTCGGCATTACAACGCCAATCAGCACCGTACCTTCGATGACGCTTGGCTCCAACGAAGTGCGCCTGCTCGACATGACCCGCGCCTTTGCGGCGGTGTCGGCGGGTGGGCGTTCGGTCGAACCTTACGGTATCTTGCGTGTTACCAATGCCGATGGCGACGAGCTCTACCGCCACCGGGAAGCGCAGAGTTACCAGCTCGTGCCCGACTATGTGGCGGCCGGCATCACCGACCTGCTGCAAACGGCTGTGGCGACCGGCACCGGGCGGGCAGCGCAGATCGGCCGGCCGGTTGCCGGCAAGACAGGCACGACAAGCGAAAATCGCGATGGCTATTTCGTGGGCTTTTCCAGCGGTATCACCACCGGCGTGTGGATGGGGCGCGACGATAATGGAAGGGTGTCCGGCTTGGGCGGCGGAACCGCACCCGCTGCAGCCTTTGCCTCCTATATGCGCTATGCCGTGCGTGAGCGCCCGGTAGAGGAATTCGACACCGATCTGAAACTCCCCGATTGGCCGCTTGAGCCGGACGACGAATTCTATTTTGGCGAGGAGGGTGATTATTACTACTATATCGATGAGCAGGGGAACCTAGTCGAGCCGGGCCGGAGCGCACCGATAGGAAATGGCCAGTTCGACCCCGAAGTCGAAGGAGAGCGGCAGCCACCACGCGATCCGCTCGATCCACGCGGCATGGATGACGATCGTCGCGGCGGCAATAATCGTCCGGCAGAAGCTGCGCCGCCCGCTGCGAGCGATGATTTCCTCGACCGGGCGACGGGACGCGAAGAGCCGAGGCAGGCGCCTCGCGAAGAACCCAGGCAACGCCAACCCGAAGGCCAGCTGCTGAACGAGCAACGGTTCTAGTTTTCAGGATTACGAAAGAAGAAAAACCCGCCTCCGGGATGCCGGCAGGCGGGTTTTCTGCTTGTCAGGCTGGCCCGATCTTAATCGTTCAGCCGTACGGCAATCGAACGCGGTGCCACCCCGCGTGCCTGGATTCGCAACAGCACCGCTCCACGGTTCTGGGCGCGGGCTTCGGAAATGATCTGTTCCAGGTCTTCTTGCGTTGCCACAGAGCGGCCATTCGCGGCGAGGATCATCACGCCACGCTGCAATCCGCGCCGTGCAGCGTCCGAATTCTGCAGCACGCCAAGGATTGCAAGACCGCGCGTATCCGACGGAACGCCAAGCTGGCGCGCGATCGAAGGATTGATCTCGACAACAGCAATGCCCAGCGCATCCCGGATTACGGTGCTCTCATCGTCGGAGGATGATGAACTGCCTTCGTCTTCCTCATCGCTCTGGAACATCTGCTGCTGGCGCAGCTGCTCCGCGCTCGGGCGGCGGCCTACCGTTACATTGACGCGGCGCCGTTCGCCATCACGGATAAATGTGATCGGCACGGTCGTGCCTGGTTCGATAAAGGCGACGATGCGCGACAGCGAATTTTCGGGTGTGATTGTCTCGCCATTCACCGTCAGCACGATGTCTTCCGCCTCCAGGCCTGCTGCTTCAGCGGCTTCGCCTGGCTGCACCATCTGAATAATTTCGCCGTAGCCTTCTTCGATGCCGAGGGCATCGGCTATGTTGTCGTTAACCTGCCCGATCGCTACGCCAAGATAGCCGCGCACGATTTCCTCGCCTGCGATCAGCGCTTGCACGATCGGCGCTGCATCTTCCGCCGGAATGGCAAGACCTATGCCGTTGCTGCCACCTGAAGCCGAGAGGATCTGGTTGTTGATGCCGATCACATTGCCCTGCATGTCGAATAGCGGACCGCCAGAGTTGCCGCGATTGATCGCCGCATCGGTCTGGATGAAACGGTCATATGCGCCAGAGCCGACATTGCGCATCACACTGGAGATGATGCCGCTCGTCACCGTACTGCCAATGCCGAACGGATTGCCGATGGCGATCACCCAGTCACCGGCGCGCGCATTGCTCGAGTCGCCGAAGCGGACGAACGGGAAGGGCTCCGCACGGGTAATCTTGAGCACCGCCAGATCGCTATCCGGATCGGTGCCGACCAGTTCCGCCTCATATTCGCTGCCATCGGGGAAGGTAACGGTTACTTCTTCCAGTGTGGCACGCGCATCAGGCGCAACGACATGGTTGTTGGTGACGACATAGCCGTCCGCACTTACCAGAAAACCCGAGCCGAGCGATTCTGCTTCACGCGTCTGCGGACTGCTGGGCGCACGGCGAAACGGGCTCCTGGGCACCTCCACGGTGATCGACTGGCGGGTAGAAATATTTACCACGGCAGGTTGCAATGCTTCGGTCAGATCGGCGAAACTCGCGGGCGCACCTTGCACGGGGACCGCGTTTTCGATCTGTATCCGGTCATTTTGCGCAACCTGCGCCCCGGCCGGCACTCCGGTGATCAGCGAGATGGCCGCCCCGCCGACAAGCAGGGCCGATGTGATGCCGTAAGAATAGCGCACTGGCTTCACGTCCTTTGTTCCTCTTTCGTTATTCCGTTGATGACGGGTCTGTCACCTAACGCGCGAGTCCCTCACCCGGTTTCCAGCCGAGTACGGCTGAATGCCCCTTTAACGACAAGTGTAGTCGGAAAAGCGTGCCAAACAGCCGAAGAGACTTTCGCTGTTTACCTGCCACCGCGGAACTGGCGGAGGTATTCGTTGTCACCGTCCAGTATGATCGAGCTTTCGCCGACATTCTGTTCACCTTGCTGCGCGGGGCCGAAAGTGGCTCTATAACTCTGCATCGCGCGGAAGAAGTCGTAAAATTGCGGATCCTGGTTGTAAGCGTTGGCATAGATCTCTGCTGCTTCGGCTTCGGCTTCTGCCCGGATGATCTGGGCATCACGCCGACCACCTGCACGAATGGTCTCGGCTTCTTCCTGACGATCCGATTCCATGCGGCGGAATGCGGCATCGAGCGGACGCCCGACCGGCAGATCCGCGCGTTTGATCCGCACATCGATCACTTGAGCGCCGTATCCGCGCGCCTCGTCGTCCAAGGCGGCGCGAATATTCTCCATCGCATTACCACGCTCCGCAGTCAGCAGGCTGGCAAAAGTACGGCGGCCTAGTTCCTGGCGCAGCGCGGAAGACAGGATCGGCTCGAGCTGATCGTTAAGATTGGCCTCGCTTCGTGCGCGTTCGACAAACAGGATCGGGTCGAAAATGCGATATCGCGCATAGGCGTTCACTTCGAGGCGCTGC
The DNA here is from genome assembly GCA_964422435.1 of uncultured Sphingomonadaceae bacterium. Lineage (GTDB taxonomy): Bacteria > Pseudomonadota > Alphaproteobacteria > Sphingomonadales > Sphingomonadaceae > Alteraurantiacibacter. Next base: position 13,509 of record CAYRBB010000013.1, on the reverse strand, counting down.
TGGTCGTTCGAAAGGACGGTTTCGCCCTCCATGTCGAGATCGAGGATGCGGCGATCGACCATTTGCACGCGATCGATGAACGGAATGCGGAAATACAGGCCTGCGCCCGTTTCGCCATATTCCTGATCGGGCTTGAACTGGTTGACCGTGTATAACGGATTACCCGTGCGGATCACCACGCCCTGTTGCGTTTCGGGCACGATGAATGCCGACATGAAGGCCACAATCACAGCAGCGATCACCGCGATTGCCGAGGCTTTGTGGTTCTGGAGGAAAGATTCCATCTTACTGGCCTCCTTGCGGAGTTACGGTGAGCGTCGGCGTGGTCCCCTGAGCACGGCGCTGCACTTCTGGAAGCGGCAGGTATGGCGTTACACCATCGGCCTCGATCACGGTCTTGTCGGTACCGCGCAGCACGCTTTCCATTGTCTCGTAATACAGACGTCGCCGAGTTACTTCGGGGGCGAGGCGATACTGCTCGTAAATCTCGTTGAATTGCGCTGCGCTACCTTCAGCATTGGCAAGAATCTGCTGCTGGTAGCGGCGGGCCTGGTTGAGATCGCGCTCACGGTCCTGCCGGGCGGCGAGCACGTCGTTAAACGCGTCGATTACAGCTTCCGGCGCCTCGGTCCGGGCAATTTCCACACCATCGACAGAAATACCGGCGCCATAGGCATCGAGGATTTCCTGCATCCGCCGTCGCACGCGCATTTCCACCTGTGCACGGCCTTCACCCGATAGCACTGTGTCGAGTTCGGTTTCGGCTACTGCGGCACGGAAAGCGGATTCGGCGACTTCCGACAGCGTTTCCTCGGGCTCTGCCAACTGGAAGCGGTATCGAACGATATCCTTGATAGTCCAGCGAACCAGATAGCTGAGATCGACCAGATTCTGATCTCCAGTCAGGATGAGGTTCTCTCCACCTTCACCATTGGTGACGCGGCGAATTTCACTGACATTTTCTACCGAAACGGTCTGGATCGGCCAGGGGAAGGTGTAATTGGTGCCGGGTTCCATCGTGCCGGCAAACTTTCCGCCCGCCCATGTCACCACGCCGCGTTCAGCGGGCTGGACGAAGTGGATGGATGTCACGCCAAGCCAAACAAGCGCAATGGCAGCAAGCCCTACCGGCAGCCAGCTCTTGCCGCCCGGCCGTTCGGGCAGTCGGAAGCCTCCTCCTCCGCCGCCACCGGCGCCACGGCGCTGGCCACCGCGATTTTTGAAAATATCTTCTATATTCGCGGAGCGTCGGCCCTTGCCACTGCCGCCACCGCCAGGCAGCCATGGATTGCGCGGGCCATCGGAATTGCCACCGCCGGGAGGTCCATCACTGGCGGATGGCGCGTCGTCTTCGCCGGAGCTACCGCCGCCGTCGTTTCCATTTCCTCCACCAGGGGGCTTGCCCCAGGGGTTGCGTTTGCCGGCCATTGCAAGGCCTATGCGCTCGAGTAATCCGCCCAATCGTTCCATACTTCCCTGTATAGGTAGCCCCCGCGCAAAAAACAGGGGGTTTCGAGCAGCAAAATTGCTGACCGCGCCGATTTCGCACGCTAGCAAGGCTGCCGATGAGTTCTGAAAACACAATCCACCAGGCCATTCCATCTGAACTTTCGGGCATGGTGCGCTCGGTTTCGATACGCGACGGTGTGGCGACACTGGTGGTGGAGGCGGACGGCCTTGGTCGATCCGCCGCCGCGCAATTGCAGCGTGAGCTGGAAGAAGCGATCAGCGCGGTTGAAGGCGTTTCCGAAGTCCGCGTCGCTTTGATGGCCGACAAGATGGAACGGCGCATTGTGGCTGTCGGATCGGGCAAGGGCGGGGTCGGCAAGAGCACGTTGACTGCCAACCTCGCTGTGGCGCTGGCCCAAATGGGGCACAAGGTTGGCGTGGTAGATGCCGACATTTACGGTCCGTCACAGGCGACTTTGCTGGCCGATGCGCCCAGCAAATTGCGTGCCGAAGGCAAGATGCTGATCCCGCATGACAGCCAGTATGGCGTGAAATTCGTCTCGATGGGGCAATTGGTGGAAGCCGGAAAGGCGCTCGCTTGGCGGGGCCCCATGGTGGGGCAAGCCTTGGGACAGTTGATGGAAGCTGATTGGGGCGATTCCGACCTGCTTTTGATCGACTTGCCACCGGGTACGGGAGATGTGCAGCTGACCATGCTCCAGAAGTTCAAACCGGTGGGTGCAGTGGTCGTCTCGACACCGCAGGATCTGGCGTTGATCGATGCCACCCGTGCGATCGACCTGTTCCATCAGGCAAAGGTTCCGGTTGCAGGGATTGTCGAGAACATGGCGGGCTATCTGTGCCCGTCCTGCGGTGATATCAGCCACCCGTTCGGGCAGGGCGGCGCGGAAGACGCAGCGCAAAAGCTTGGCCTACCCTTCCTCGGTCGCGTACCGCTGGCGATGGAAATCCGCGAAGCGAGCGATGCGGGCAAGCCACCTGCCTCTTCCGGTGAAAGTGAGATGGGCAAGCCTTTTGTGGGCATCGCCGCGCAACTTCACCAATGGTTGGCGACAGTTCCGGAGAATGCGGGATGAAAATCACCCGGCGCGGCGTATTGGCAGGAGCCGCCCTTGGCGGCGGACTGCTCGTCGCGTGGAATTTCCTGCCGCGCGAATTCGACAATCCCTTGTCGCCGGCGCCGGGCGAAATTGCTTTTGATGCCTGGCTCAAGATAGCCGATGACGGGGTCGTTACCGTCGCTGTGCCGCAGCTCGAAATGGGGCAGGGGGTGACGACGCTTCTGCCGCAGATCGTGGCGATGGAGCTGGGGGCGGACTGGCGGCAGGTCGCTGTAGAGCCTGCGCCTGTCAGCGGTGCCTATGCCAATATCCCGCTCGCGGCGCGCTGGTCGCCACTATGGAAGCCGCTGCTCGGCACCTGGTCAGACGACCCCGACGACGCGCTGCTGCAACGCTGGGCACAGGACAACCGCTTCACCGTCACAGCAGAAGGTACATCGCAAGCCGCATTTGAGGATGCTTGCCGCCATGCCGGGGCGTCTGCGCGCGCGATGCTCGCCATGGCAGCGGCCGAGAGGTGGGACGTCGATTGGGAGCAATGCGCCGCAGAAGGCGGGTTCATCTATCATAACCAGAACCGTGCCAGCTTTGCCGAATTGGCGCTGGAAGCCGCACGTTACTCTGCACCTGACCCGCCGCCTTTGCGCTCCGAAGCGCCCGCAGAACGCGCGCCGCCGGGGGAAGGTGATGGGCCGCGCGTGCTCAATTGGCCACGGCTCGATCTGCCAAGCAAGGTCGATGGCAGCCACATTTTTGCGGGCGATGTGCGCCTGCCGGATATGGTCTATGCCGCGATCCGGCATGGCCCGCTCGACAAGGCCGAGCTGGGTGCTTTCGAGGCGGAACGCGCATCGGGTCAGCAGGGGCTGATCCAGCTGGTGCGCGGCAAGCGCTGGCTCGCCGCGATTGCCGAAAACTGGTGGGCAGCGGAAGAAGCCTTGCGTCGTATTGCGCCCCGTTTCGTCATCACCCGTGCAGTCGACGGCGCGGATATGGTCGACGCGCTTGATGAAGCGGTGCGGCGTGGCAGTTCGTACCTGATCGCGAGCCGCGGCACGGGTGATGACGATTACGAACCCGATTTCGCGCTGCGTTACGATGTCGCCCCGGCGCTCCATGCCACGATAGAGACCACCTCCGCCGCCGCGCGGTTTAGCAATGGCATGCTGGAAATCTGGATGGCCACGCAAGCGCCCGAGTCCGCGCGCGAGGCGGCGGCAAAGGCGATCGGCATTTCGGCATCGAGTGTCGTTCTTTATCCGGTGGCCGCAGGCGGTAGCTTCGACCGGCGGCTCGACAACCAAGCTGCCATCGAAGTGGCGCTGATTGCACGAGAGGCGGGTCGCCCGGTGCAGCTGACTTGGTCACGCTGGCAGGAGCACACCGCATCCTACCCGCGCGCGCCGGTTGCTGCATTGGTTGGGGCGGAGCTGCGCGAGGAAGGCTCCATCGCCGCGCTGCGCGCGCGGATCGCCTGCCCACCCACCATGCCAGAATTCGGCCAACGGCTGTTCGGGAACAAGGTGAGCTGGGCCGCGATAGAGGATGTGGAAGGTAAGCCCGACCCCTTCGCGGTCGAGGGCATGATGCAAAGCTATGCCATTCCCGATGTTGCGATCCGGCACGTGCCGGTTTCGCTCAAGCTTCCCACGGCGCGGATGCGCGGCGGGGCGCATGGCTATACCTGCTTCTTCCGCGAATGCTTTATCGACGAGGTGGCGCAGCGGCATGAGCGTGAGCCGCTATCCTACCGCATTGCCATGCTGGGGCAGGATGCGCCGATGGTGGACTTGCTCCAGCGCGCCGGCCGGCTGGCGCAATGGGATGGCGGGACTCAAGGCTCGGGGCAGGGGCTCGCCTGCCACCGCATGGATCTGGCTGAAGCATCGGGACGCATCGCCCTCGTCGCGCAGGCCAGTGCGGGCGAGGGCGGCATGCGGGTGCGCAGCCTCTATGCCGCAGTTAATATAGGCCGCGTCATCAATCGCGATATCGCCTTGCAGCAGATTGAAGGCGGGCTTGTTTTCGGGCTGGCACAGGCACTTGGCGGCGCGACCGAATATGCCGAAGGCCTGCCCACGCATCAGCGGCTTGCCGCGCTGGGCTTGCCCGCCCTCGCCGATTGTCCGGAGATCGTTGTCGAGCTTGTAGACAGCGATGCGCCGCCCTTCGATCCGGGCGAAATCGGGGTCCCACCGGTCGCCCCTGCCGTGGCAAATGCATTTTTTAGTGCAACGGGGCTTCGCCTTCGCCGTCTGCCGCTGCTATCGGCGCTTGCGTGACCGAGTCGTTTGCCGGAAAGCCGCAGCACCTGCCGGCAGACCATCCCCCTGTGAAGGCAGGGCGGATCGGCGTGTTGCTCGTCAATCTCGGCACGCCCGATGCGCCCGATACGCCATCGGTGCGGCGCTACCTGGCGGAGTTCCTGTCGGACAAGCGGGTGATCGAAATTCCCTCGCTCATCTGGCAGCCCATCCTGCGCGGCATCATCCTCAACACACGGCCGAAGAAGAGCGCTGCGGCGTATCAGAAAGTGTGGTGGGATCGCGGGTCGCCGCTGGCGGTGATTACCGAAGACCAGGCGAAGGCCCTTGCTGAGCGATTGGGCGATAGCGTGTCGGTCGATTGGGCTATGCGTTATGGGGCACCGACGATTGCGGGGCAGCTGGACAAGCTCAAGGAAGCGGGCTGCGAGCGCATTCTGCTCGCACCGATGTATCCGCAATATTCGGGCGCGACCAATGCGACCGTGGTCGACAAGGTGAGCGACTGGCTGCGCGAACAGCGCTGGCAACCCGCCATGCGCACCATGCCGCCCTATCACGATGACCCGCTCTATATCGCTGCGCTGGCGAAGGACATTGGCGAGCAGCTGGACGCGCTCAGCTTTACACCCGAGGTGCTGCTGCTGAGTTTCCACGGCATGCCGCTGCGGACGCTGACAGAGGGCGATCCCTACCACTGCCACTGCCAGAAAACCTCGCGCCTGCTGCAGGCCGAACTGAACCGTCCCGATCTGCGCGTGGAGACCACGTTCCAGAGCCGCTTCGGCCCCGCCAAATGGCTCGAACCGGCAACCGACGATACGCTGTTGGCCGAGGCCGAAAAGGGCACCAAACGCCTCGCGATCGCCGCTCCCGGCTTCTCCGCCGACTGCCTCGAAACACTGGAAGAACTCGGCATGGAAGGCCGCGACGAATTTCTGGAAGCCGGCGGCGAGCAATTCGCGCGTATCGAATGCCTTAATGCGCGCACAACAGGCATGGACATGATCGAAGCGATCGTCCGGCGCGAATTGGCGGGTTGGGTCTAGACCCTAAAAATCAATCGCAATGCCTTTGTGCACCCAGTCGCCGTAGCGGGTGGGGCTCAATTCTTCGTCCACTTTGCCTTTTTCCGGTTCGGGCGGCGGTTCGCTCGACCAGTGGGCGGGCTTCTTGAACTCTTCAGGGCGTTTTGTTGCGCGTTTCATAGCAATGGCAACATGGGCGCTCTGGCGCTCTTGCGCAATGGGGCCTAGGGGCAGGGTCGATGGCAAAAACTCCCGGATTGCAGCCGCGCCGTGCGGCTCTGAAAATGCTCGACGCGGTGTTGCGCCGTGGCGAAACGCTGGAACAGGCGGGAGGTGCTGCCAACGGGCTCGGGAACCCGAGTGACCGCGCGTTTGCCCGCGCGATTGCCGGGGAAGTGCTGCGCTGGCTGGTAGACTTCGATGCGCTGATCGACAGCGCCACGGCCAAGCCGCTTCCCGACGATGCCAAGGCGCGCATGGTGCTGCGCATGATGCTCGCGCAATGGCTGCGGCTCGAAACCCCGCCGCACGCGGTGGTAGCGACCGCGCTGCCGCTGCTCGATGGCGGACCCAAACGCCTGGCGCATGGCGTGTTCGCCACGCTGACGCGGCAGGACGTAAAGTTGCCGCACAATCCGACCTTGCCCGATGCCGTGATGATGCGCTGGGGTGAGGAGCGCGCAGCAGCGATTGCTCCCGGGCTTGCCGTACCGCCGCCGCTCGACCTGACGGTGAAAGACCACGCGAAGACGCAAGAGTGGGCGGGCAAGCTGGGCGGCGAGAGCCTCTACCCCGGTCACATCCGCCTGCCACGTGGCACCGCTGTCGAGAAACTATCCGGCTACGAGCTAGGCGCATGGTGGGTGCAGGACCTTGCAGCGATGATCGCGCCGGGGCTGTGCGGCAACGGGACGGGGCAAGCACTCGACCTGTGCGCGGCGCCCGGAGGCAAGACGATGGCTCTGGCGAGTGCCGGCTGGCAGGTCACTGCGCTCGATAACAATGCCCGCCGCATGTTGCGCCTGCGCGAAAACCTCGCACGCACCCGGCTCGATGCGAACACGGTGATCGCCGATGCGCTGGATTGGGAGCCGGAGGAGAAATTCAAGGCCATACTCCTCGACGCCCCCTGCACGGCAACGGGCACAGCGCGTCGCCATCCGGAAGTCGTGCACCGCATCGGCGCGCGCCAGATCGCCGAGATGGTCGAGATCCAGCGCGCGATCATTGAAAGAGCGGTGCAGTGGCTCGAACCCGATGGCGTGTTTGTTTACGCGGTGTGCTCGCTGGAGCGGGAAGAGGGTGAAGATCAGGCGCGCTGGATTGATGAAAATTTCGATCTGCGACCACTGCCAATACCAAGCGAGGACATTCCCCCCGGGATCGAACCAACGGAAGAAGGTTGGGTGCGGACTCACCCGGGCATGCTTTCCGAATTCGGCGGGCTCGACGGCTTCTTCGTCGCCCGATGGCTGAATCGCCGGCGCGACGATGGTTAACTCAAGCTAACACGAGCAGTTTCGCAACCGTTAACGGGTCACCCCTTCACCTTGTCTGCAAAGCTTTTGCGCAGCTTCATCAGCTTGGGCGGGATCACGGCCATGCAATAGGGGTTTCGCTGGCCTTCGCCTTCCCAGTATTCCTGGTGGTAATCCTCTGCCGGATACCATTCGCCGCTTTCGATCGTCGTCACCGCGCCGCCGCCGTGGCTTTCGTTCCAGCGGGCAATCGCGGCCTCGGCCTCGGCGCGCTGTTCGTCGCTGAGCGGGAAAATCGCGCTGCGGTATTGGGTGCCTACATCGTTGCCCTGCCGGTTAAGCTGGCTGGGATCGTGGGTGCCCATGAACATGTCATACATCTCGGGCAGCGATACTTGTGCGGGGTCGAAAGTCACCTTCACGCCCTCGGCATGGCCGGTCGATCCGGTGCAGACTTCCTTGTACGTGGGATTGGCCACGGTGCCGCCAATATAGCCGCTTTCGACAGCTTCCACGCCGATTACATCCTTGAAAACAGCTTCGGTGCACCAGAAGCAGCCGCCAGCAACGATAACAGTCTCACTCATGCGAATCTCCTTTGACGGGGTAGATGGGGACGAAAGCCGCGCTTGTCATCCGGGCAATCGACTGCCATCTCGCTTCCACACATTCGTTGGGAGAATCTGATGCGTTACACCCCCTTGATTGCCGCCGCAGCCGCATTTGCGTCCGCTGCTCCTGCTGTTGCCCAAGAGCATGGCTCGCACGAGCACGGCCAACACGAGCACGGTCAACACGAGCATGGCCAACACGAAGCGAGCGAGAATGCGCTCAACCTCGGTGCTATCCTGCTCCATCCGCGCCGCGCCGATGATCGCGCGCGGGACGAGTATCGCAACCCGATCGAGACGCTGGAGTTCTTTGGCGTCGAGCCAACCATGCGCGTTGCCGAATATGCCCCCGGCGGCGGCTGGTATACGCGCGTACTCGCCCCCTATATCGCGCCATCCGGTGCTTACTTCGCCTTCCAGGCGGGGCGCGATCCGGCAGAGGACGGGACGACCTGGCCCGAGCGTTTCATCCCCGCATTGGTCGAAGCAGGCTGGGCCGAAGGTGGCGCTGCTGCTGCGTTTGAAAGCAATGCCATTCCGGAAGACGTCGCGGGCACTATCGACCGTGTACTGATCTTCCGTTCGCTTCACGGCCTGCTCAACAACACCATCGCCGACAGCGAACTGCGCGCGATCCGTACGCTCCTCGCGGACAATGGTATGGTCGGCGTCGTCCAGCACCGGGCGCCCGAAACCGCGAGCTATGCCGACGCCAACGGTTCGCGTGGCTATCTGCGCCAGTCGGATGTCGTGCGCCTGTTCGAACTCAACGGTTTCGATCTGGTCGCCGAATCCGAAATCAACGCCAATCCGGACGATCCGGCGGATTGGGAAGGCGGCGTGTGGACGCTCCCGCCGACGCTCCGTTATGGCGACGAGAACCGCGCCGAATATGAAGCAGTTGGCGAAAGCGACCGGATGACCCTGCTGTTCCGTAAGCGGGACTGACACGGTTGACCAAGCTTGCCGTTTCAGCCGTGCAACTCGCGCTCGGTAGCGAGGATGAGGCCGAGAACATCGCCGCAGTTTCTGCGCAAGTGGAAGCGGCTGCGAAGCAGGGCGCGCAGGTGATCCTGCCGCCCGAGCTGTTCTCCGGTCCCTATTTCTGCCGCGAGGAGAAGGATGCCTTCTTCGCGCTCGCACGGCCCACGGCGGAGCATCCGTCCGTCATCGCCATGCAGGAATTGGCGAAGGCACTTGGCGTTGCGATTCCGACGAGCTTCTTCGAACGGGACGGGCACCATTACTACAACACGCTCGCCATGATCGGCCCCGATGGCGAGTTGATGGGCACCTATCGCAAGAGCCACATCCCCGATGGTCCGGGCTATGAGGAGAAGTTCTACTTCCGCCCGGGTAATGACGGTTTCAAGGTGTGGGACGTCTTCGGTGCTCGCATCGGCGTGGGCATTTGCTGGGACCAGTGGTATCCCGAAACCGCCCGTGTGCTGGCGCTGAAAGGCGCTCAGGTGTTGTTCTACCCTACGGCGATAGGCAGCGAGCCGAAGGATGCAGAGATGGATACAAGCCGCATGTGGCGTCGCGCCATGATCGGCCACGCAGTGAGCAATTGCATGCCGGTGGTCGCCGCCAACCGGATCGGCCATGAAGGCGGGGAAGCGGATGGAACGACCTTTTACGGCCACTCGTTCATCTGCGATGAATGGGGCGACATGATCGCTGAATACGGCTGCGAGGAGGCGGGGGTGCTAACCGCTACCCTGGATCTCGATGCGGCGCGTGAACATCGTGCCAGCTGGGGCTTCTTCCGTGATCGCCGCCCCCAACTTTACGGCAGGATTGCCGAGGATATCTGACCGTGGCGCGCGCGGATGATGGACACGGCGTCGCGCGTCACGATCACACCTATTGCATCGCTATAGGAAGCAATCAGCGGCATCCGGTTTTCGGTCGCCCGCGCGATGTCGTCGCCTCGGCGATGGAAATCCTCCACCAAACACTGGGTACTGTCACGGCGCGCTCGCCGATTGTGGACAGTGCGCCAGTCGGCCCGTCGCAGCGACGCTATGCCAATGCCGCGGTGATGATCGATACGCGCCTCAACCCGCTCAGCCTGCTGGCATGCCTGCACGAAGCGGAGGCTGCGTTTGGGCGAGTTCGCCGGGGGCAGATTTGGCGAACACGCACGCTCGATCTCGATATCGTGCTGTGGAGCGGCGGCATATTCGCCGTGCCCGAGCTGCTCATCCCGCATCCGCAATTTCGCGGACGTGACTTCGTCTTGAGCCCCGCCGCAGCCATTGCGCCGGGATGGAAAGATCCAATCACGGGCTTTACGCTTCGTCAGCTACATGCACGCTTGACCCGCTCGCGCCCTGCCCTTAGGTGACGCGCCCGTGGTCGGGCCGTTAGCTCAGTCGGTAGAGCAACTGACTTTTAATCAGTAGGTCGCTGGTTCGAACCCAGCACGGCTCACCACCTTGTTCTTATAAACTTCGCCGGTTCGGCATTCAATATTGCCGCCGCGATTGACCTTTGCGCCCCCGAATGCCACGCGCTTCGAACTGTGATTTCAGGGGAAAAGCATGACCGCCAATATCGCCGAAATGGAACGTCGACGTGAAGCTGCCCGGATCGGTGGCGGGCAAAAGCGGATTGATGCGCAGCACGCCAAAGGCAAGCTGACCGCGCGTGAACGACTGGACGTGTTGCTTGACGAAGATTCGTTCGAGGAACTCGACACTTATGTCGAACACGACTGCGTCGATTTCGGCATGCATGACCAGAAGATCCCCGGCGATGGCGTGGTTACGGGTAGCGGTACGATCAATGGTCGGCTGGTGTTTGTTTTCAGCCAGGATTTTACCGTATTCGGCGGTTCACTGAGCAAGCGCCACGCAGAAAAGATCATCAAGGTGATGGAAATGGCGCTGAAGGTCGGCGCGCCGGTGATTGGCCTGAATGACAGCGGTGGCGCGCGCATCCAGGAAGGTGTGGCATCGCTCGGCGGCTATGCCGAGGTATTCCAGCAGAACGTGCTAGCCTCGGGCGTGATACCGCAGCTATCGCTGATCATGGGCCCTTGCGCGGGCGGCGCAGTGTACTCTCCTGCGATGACCGACTTCATCTTCATGGTGAAGGACAGCAGCTACATGTTCGTGACCGGCCCCGAAGTGGTCAAGACGGTCACCAATGAAGAGGTAACGCAGGAAGAACTGGGCGGTGCGGTAGTGCACACCACCAAGACCTCTGTCGCCGACCTCGCGCTTGAAAACGATATCGAGGCGCTGCTCGCCGCGCGTGAGTTGATGGGCTTCCTGCCCGCCAACAACCGCGCCGAACTGCCCGAACTGCCGACCGATGATCCGTGGGACCGCATGGAGGACAGCCTCGACACGATCATCCCCGCCAACGCCAACATGCCCTATGACATGCACGAGGTGATTGCGAAGGTGGTGGACGAAGGCACCTTCTTCGAAATCCAGCCATCACACGGGGCGAACATCATCACCGGCTTTGGCCGTATCGAAGGGCGCCCGGTGGGTTTTGTCGCCAACCAGCCCATGGTGCTGGCGGGCGTGCTCGACATCAATGCCAGCCGCAAGGCCGCGCGCTTTGTGCGTTTCTGCGATGCCTTCAGCATTCCGATCGTGACTTTGGTGGACGTCCCCGGCTTCCTTCCCGGCACCGCGCAGGAACACAACGGCATCATCAAGCACGGCGCTAAGCTGCTCTTCGCCTATGGCGAGGCAACCGTTCCCAAGATCACCATCATCACCCGCAAGGCCTATGGCGGCGCGTACGACGTGATGGCATCGAAGCACCTGCGCGGCGATTTGAATTACGCCTGGCCCACCGCCGAAATCGCGGTGATGGGCGCAAAGGGCGCGGTGGAGATCATCTTCCGCCAGGACCGCGACGATCCCGAAAAGATCGCCGAAAAAACGAAGGAATACGAAGACCGTTTCGCCAATCCGTTCGTGGCGGCTTCAAGGGGCTATATCGACGAGGTGATCTATCCGCATTCGACACGGAAGCGGATCGCGCTGGGGCTGCGCAAGCTGCGCAACAAGCAGCTCGAGAACCCGTGGAAGAAGCATGATAATCTGCCGTTGTGATCGTTCTTAAGGTTCTTCTTGCTGCCGTTTTCGCGCTGATTGGCCTCTGGTTTTGGAGGATGGCAAATCGCTGGTCGGCGGAAGGAGAAATTCCGAAAGAGTGGGTGGAATCTGCAGACCCGCAGCCCGTTGGACGTGATGACCGTCACTTCAATAAGGCGGTAGCTTGGCAGAAAGTGATGGCGCTCCTTGCATGGTTCTTCGCTGTACTTTTTATGCTCTCGATTGGCTATGAACTGACAGGAAATCTTTGATGAAACTCGGACGTCTCAATCATATCGGCGTCGCTACGCCGTCCATCGCGGACTCCGTCGTGCATTTCCGCGAGACGATGGGCGCGACCGCTATCACCGAGCCGTTCGACCTTCCCGCGCAGGGCGTGAAGGTCTGCTTCGTAGACACGCCCACGGACTCCGGTATGAACGGCACGCAGATCGAACTGATCGAGCCGCTGGACGAGAGCTCGCCCATCGCCGGGTTTCTCGCCAAGAACCCGCTCGGCGGGCAGCACCATGTCTGTTTCGAGGTCGAGGATATCGGGGAAGCGCGGGCGTGGTTTGAGGGGCAGGGCAAGCGCATCCTCGGCCCCACCCGCATCGGCGCGCATGGCACGCCGATCTTCTTCCTCCACCCCAAGGACATGATGGGCCAGCTGACCGAAATCATGGAAATGCCCAAGGAAGGTGCGCATTGGTCCAATTGAAGGCCACGCACGGATTACGAGAATGACCGACAAACCAACCAAGGCAGACTGGCAGGACCGCGCCACCAAGGAAGTGAAGGGCCGCGACCTGACGTGGCACACGCCCGAAGGCATCGCCGTGCAGCCGCTCTACACAGCGGAAGATGCAACCGGCGATGCGGGCCTGCCGGGCTTCGAGCCGTTCACCCGTGGCCCCTATGCCAGCATGTACACGGGCCGCCCGTGGACCATCCGGCAATATGCGGGCTTCTCTACCGCAGAGGAATCGAACGCCTTTTACCGCCGCAACCTCGCGATGGGGCAGAAGGGGCTGAGCGTCGCTTTCGATCTCGCCACCCACCGCGGCTACGACTCCGATCACCCGCGCGTCGTCGGCGATGTCGGCAAGGCAGGCGTCGCCATCGACACCGTGCGCGACATGGAGATCCTGTTCGACCAGATCCCATTGGACGAGATGAGCGTCTCGATGACGATGAACGGCGCGGTGATCCCGGTGATGGCGTTCTACATCGTCGCGGCGGAGCGGCAGGGCGTCGCCCAGGAAAAGCTCAGCGGCACCATCCAGAACGACATCCTGAAGGAGTTCATGGTCCGCAACACCTATATCTATCCGCCCGAGCCATCGATGCGGATCGTGTCGGACATCATCGCCTACACCAGCCAGCACATGCCGCGCTTCAACAGCATTTCCATCAGCGGCTATCACATGCACGAAGCAGGGGCGACGGCGGTGCAGGAGCTCGCCTTCACCATCGCCGATGGCAAGGAATACGCCAAGCGCGCGATGGAAGCGGGCCTCGATATCGATGCCTTCG
>CAYRBB010000012.1:0-63736 GCA_964422435.1 uncultured Sphingomonadaceae bacterium | reverse complement strand
CCCGGCGTACCGGTTCGGCCGTGGCGTCGGTGCATATGGCGCCCACCTGACGTTTTGGCGTCAGAGGATTTCACGGAAAACGACCCATGGTGGTTCCGCCACGTTATTTGTTACCCTACCGCTTCGCTACTTGAAGGCGGGGTTGTCTAGACGAGGTCTATGAACGACATCACGTCATACAAGTCTGTCGAACGCGACAGGCTCCGCAAAGCGCGCCGCGAGTATGCGGCCGCTTTGCCGCCAGAAGTGAGCGCGCTGGTGATGCGCCGCCCGCCCGCTCCGGTAATAGGCCTGATTCCGGCATGTGCGACCATAGGACTGTACCGGGCTACCGATGGCGAGGTGCCAGCAGGGGGCTATGCACGGTTCTTTATGGAAGATGGCCACACCATCGCTCTGCCCCGGATCGAAGAGATGGACGGCCAGATGACGTTCCACGCCCATACCGACCCTTATTGCGAAAGCGATCTTGAGGAAGGTCCGCACGGGCTGTTGCAGCCCGCTTCCGATGCGCCGGCGGCCGAACCCGATGTGCTGGTCGTGCCGCTGGTCGGCTTTACCGATAGCGGGCAGCGTCTGGGCATGGGCGGGGGCTTTTACGATCGCTGGCTTGGCGACCACCCGGGAACCATTGCCATTGGCCTGGCCTGGGATGTGCAGAAGGTAGAAGCACTGCCACAACAGCAGCACGATATGCCAATGACCGCTATCGTCACACCAACCCGCATTTACGGACCATTCGCATGAGAACTGAACCCACCTGGCGCATCCCGGTCGGTATTCTTGGGCTGATCGCGGTCCTGACCGTCTACGGAGTTATCATCGCCAGATATGCTCCAGATTTGATCGGCGATTGGCCCACGCTCGTGCAGGCGGTAATCTATCTGGTTCTCGGAGTGATATGGCTCCTGCCTTTGCGCAATTTCCTGATCTGGATGGAGACGGGCCATTGGGGCGAGAACAAATAGCTTATATGCGGTCGATCCGCTTGTCATAAAGCTTTTCCAGCTCCTGGTCGCGCAGCCAGAAATCGGTTTTACGCTCGCCAACCAGTACTTCGGCCAGCAGGTCACAGTGGCAGTGCCACCCGGCGAACACACCGATCAGTACGTCCCTGCCTACCAGTCCTTTGTGGATCAGGTGAAGCTCGGTCTGCCCATCGCCTGTGGCGGTAAAGCGCACATCGACTTCGCTTGATCGATCCTCCTGCGATTCGAACCACGTAAATGCCAGGCGGTGCGGCCGATCCCAGACGAGGATGCGGGCATTATGCTTGGCAATTTCCTGAGACGCATATTTCGCTGGTGGAAGAGTCTGCGAAAGCCGTGTGTGATCAAAAGCGAAAATCAGCTTGCCGCCCTCTCCTTCTTCGGTCGAACCGCCACAAAACCAAAGCTTGCGCTTTTCTGGATTGACCCAAAACTCCCAGACTTTTTCGGGAGGCGCAGCGAATAGCCGGCGGAATTCCATCGTGTCAGGGGCAACGAGCCTACCAAAGTCACCCATCACCATCCTCCTGCAAAGCAACACCCAGTGCATCGAAGCGCGCATCCCAGAAGCAAGCATAATGCGCCACCCAATCACGTAATGGGAAGAGCGCCAACGGCCGCAACGCACATACACGCTCCCGCCCGCGCTTCTCACGGCTGATCAACCCTGCCTGTTCTAATACGCCGACATGCTTGGAGGCTCCGGCAAGCGACATGGAAAGCGGCTTCGCCAACTCGCCTACAGTCCGTTCGCCCTCGCTCAGCCGCTGGATCATCGCCCGCCGGGTCGGGTCGGCGAGAGCCTTCAGCACCTCATCAAGATCGGATTTCTCAACCATACGGTTAACTTTTAGGCAGCCGAGGCATCAAAGTCAACCGTATGGTTTAATGATTTCAGGTCCAGCTCTGTAATTCGGCGCGCCAGTCGTCGGGCAGCACCAGCGGTCGGCGGGTCTTGCGATCGACATATACGTGGACGAAGTGCCCTTCGGCTGCTGCCTCTTCACAGCCCACCGCGAAGATGCCGACTTCGTAGCGCACGCTGGAGGTGCCGAGCTTCGCTACCCTCACCCCCGCCTCCACCAGCTGCGGAAAAGCCACAGGTGCGAAGTAGCGGCATTGGGTTTCGACCACGAGGCCGATCATACCGCCCTGCTCGATATCGAGCAGCCCGCGCTCGACCAGCTCTGCATTTACCGCCGTATCGAACCAGGCGTAATAGGTGACATTGTTGACGTGGCCGTAGACGTCATTGTCCGCCCAGCGCGTAGGTATGGTGCGGAAGGCCTTGTAAGCGCTGCGAGGCCGAGGCGGCTCCTTGTTCATAGTGCTGCCTCATACATCCGTCGCGCATCATCACGGGTGATTTCGACCATATTGTTCACCAGCAGCCGCTCTTGCTTCATCGCCTCTTCTGCCAACAAGTCGAGATCGTCCGCGCCGACGCCCACGTCCGACAGGCGCGGTGACAAGCCCACCGCATCGCCTAGTTCGCGCATATATTCAATAAACACCTGCGCGCGCGCCTGTGTGCCGAGCAGAGCGTATTCGGGTTCCACCACGGTTGCCAATTCGGCATAGAGTTCGCGCGCTTCGGGCATGGTGTGCGCCAGCACGTGCGGCAGCATGAGCGCATTCGAGAGACCGTGCGGGACATGGAAATGCCCGCCAAGCGGATAGGCCAGCGCATGCACCCCCGCACATGGCGCATTGGCGAAGGCGACCCCTGCCAGATAGCTGCCCCGCAGCATGGCATCACGTGCCCCGAAATTGTCCGGCTCATCGCAGGCGGTAAGTATGTTCGCAGAAAGCAGCCGCAGCGCTTCCTTTGCAAGGGCATCGGAAATCGGGTTTTTCAATCGCTTGGTTGTGAATGCCTCGATTGCATGAACCATGGCGTCGATACCGGTGGCAGCGGTGACATGACGAGGCAAGCCTGTGGTCAAGCTGGCGTCGAGTACCGCATGGGTGGCGTAAAGCGCTGGCGAGGAGATACCCCTCTTCTCCGTCTCACCCACGGTAAGGATGCTGATCGGCGTCGCTTCACTACCGGTGCCAGCGGTCGTGGGGACGAGGACCAGTGGAGCGCCCCACCCCTGTGCCTGTCCAACTCCGTAAATATCGGCGATGTTATCTTCGCTTCCAAGAAGATAGGCGACCGCCTTGGCGACATCCATCGGGCTGCCGCCGCCAAAGCCGACAACTGAGCGCGCGCCGATGTCCCGTGCCATGTCGAGCGCGGCAAGGACGCTCGCCTCGTGCGGGTCTTCCTGCACATCGTCGAAAATCGCCAGGTCGCGGCCCGACAAACCGGTCAGCGCAGCATCACACAGGCCGAGTGCGCGCAAATTGGCGTCGGTTACAAAGAGCACCGGACCGTCGGGAAGCAGCGGCGCAAGCTGCCCACTCGCACCAATGCCGGACGTAACGCGCGGCCCATAATGGAAAGTGAAGCTGTTGCTCATGCGGTGCTTCTAGCGCACAAACACATCGAAGACACAAGCATAGCGGCCAACTGCCGCTGGCATTACCGGTTGGGGGATATTCGATGCGCCTGTTGACGACCTTGAGCGCAATGCCGCTCACCGTGTTGGGAACATGCACTGCCGATCGTCAGCCCGAATGGGAAAACATTTTCGACGGCGAAACGCTGGAAGGTTGGACACCCAAGATCACCGGTGAGGCGGCGGGAGTGGATAGGCTGGAAACCTTCCGTGCAGAGGACGGCGTGCTGCGGGTCGATTACAACAACTATGAGGTGTTCGATGGGCGCTTCGGTGTGCTCTTCTTCGAGCGTGAATTGCGCGACTACCGTCTGCGCTTCGAATATCGCTTCTATGGCGAGCAATTGCGCGATGCACCGGACTGGGCCTTCATGAATAGCGGGGTGATGCTACATTCGCAGTCGGCGGAAAGCATGGTTCTGGATGCGGACGCCCCCGTCTCGGTCGAGGCACAATTGCTCGGCCTGGGTGAGGAAACGCCGGGCAGAACCACCGGCAATGTCTGCACGCCGGGCACGCACGTGATGATCGGCGGTGTTTTGGAAACCACCCATTGCATCAATTCAGAAGTGCTTGCCGCCCCGCCAGGCGAATGGGTGTATTTCGAGGCCGATGTGCGTGGGGAAGAGTTCGTTCGCCTCTACATCAATGGAGAGCTGGCTTTTGAGCTGACCGAGCCGCAAATCGATCCGACCGACCAATGGGCATCGAATTACGATTTGACCGCGGTTTCGCTCAGCCAGGGCTATATTGCCCTACAGGCAGAAAGCCACGGAGTGGAATTCCGCAATATACAGCTACTCGACCGCGATCCGGTCGACTAAGCTGATCACAGTGATGTAAGGAAATGTCCCAAGTGGCGCGAGTGACGGGACTTGAACCCGCGACCCTCGGCGTGACAGGCCGATACTCTAACCAACTGAGCTACACCCGCGCATCTAAGCGGCTCTAGCGCCTCTTGGGAGACGCGCATCTAGTGGAGGGCCGTGGGGCTGTCAACACACTCTGCGCGGCTTTTTGAACTCTTTTTCTACCCTGCCAGAATGCGTGCCGGAGCCTCTATCATTTTCTTGATCTCCTGCACGAAAGCCGCGGCATCATAGCCATCGACAACGCGGTGATCGCAGCTGATCGAGATGTTCATAAGCTTGCGCTTTTCCACACGTTCAACGCCATCGGGGCCGGTCACGAACATAGGACGTTCGACAATGCGGTTGGGGCCGATAATCGCAACTTCGGGGCGATTGATCACCGGCGTAGTCGCGACACCACCCAGCGGGCCTAACGAGGTGACAGTCAGCGTCGAGCCGGAAAGCTCTTCGGATTTCGCAGTGCCATCGCGCGCTGCATTGGCCAGGCGCTGGATATCATTGGCGAGCTGGTACAGGTTCTTGTCCTGCGCATCGCGAATGACGGGGACCATCAGCCCATTGTCGGTCATCGTCGCCATGCCGAGATGCACACTACCGTGGCGAGTGACGACCTTTGCCTCGTCATCATAACGGGCGTTGATCATGGGGAAATCGGGCAGCACCTTGCAAATCGCGGTTATGAGCAGCGGGAGCATGGTGAGCTTGGGGCGATCGCCGCGATTCTCGTTGAGCTGCGCACGAGTGCGCTCAAGCTCGGACACATCGCATTCTTCGACATAGGTGAAATGCGGAATGTTGCGTTTCGCGGCAGACATGTTCTCGGCGATGCGTTTGCGCAGACCGATAATCTTGATTTCCTTGTCAGTGCGGGCCTTTCCGGCACTGGAAAAACCGCCAGAGTAGGAAATGAAGGAATCTAGATCGGCATGGCGGACGCGGCCATCTTCGGCGGCCTTAACTTCCGCAAGATCTATGCCGAGATCCTTGGCGCGCTTTCGCACTGCAGGCGTGGCGAGCACTTTGCTCGAAGCAGGCGCAGGCGTCGGAGTCGGCGCAGGAGCCGGTTCTGCCTCGGCCTCTGGCTCGGGCTCCGGTGGCGGCGCCGGAGATGGAGCCGGAGCCGGTGATGGGCTGGGCTCTGGCGGAGCTTCCGCAGCTTCCGCAGCTTCCTCCGCAACATCATCGGGCACTTCGCCTTCAACCTCGACCACTATCAGCGCGCTGCCGATCGCCACCATGTCGCCCTCGCCGCCAGCGATCTCCAGGATCGTGCCGGTCACAGGGCTTTCCAGCGGAACGGTGGCCTTGTCGGTCATCATGTCGACGAATTCTTCGTCTTCCTCGATCCGGTCGCCCACGGCTTTGTGCCATTTGACGATTTCCGCTTCGGTGATGCCTTCGCCGATATCGGGCATGGGAAAGGTAAATTTGGCCATAGTGCTTACTCTGCCAGAATCTTGTCGATGGCCTCGCCGATGCGGACGGGACCGGGGAAATATGCCCATTCAAGGCTGTGCGGATAGGGCGTGTCAAAGCCGGTGACGCGTTCGACCGGCGCTTCCAGATGATAAAAGCACCGCTCGGTCACGAGCGCGGAAAGCTCTGCGCCGAAGCCGGAGGTGCGTGTCGCTTCGTGCACGATGAGGCACCGTCCGGTGCGCTCTACCGATGCCTCGATCGCTTCGATATCGAGCGGGACGAGCGTGCGCAGATCGAGAATGTCGGCTTCCACGCCTTTTTCCCGGCACACGCTCTCCACCACGTGGACCATGGTGCCATAAGCGAGGATCGTCAGCTGTTCGCCTTCGGTTACCTTGCGCGCCTTGCCAAGCGGGATCTTGTAATACCCGTCAGGCACCTGTGCCTCGGGATGTTCCTTCCAGCTCTTCGCAGGCTTATCGTAATAGCCATTGAACGGGCCGTTATAGATGCGCTTCGGCTCGAAGAAGATCACCGGATCATTGTCTTCGATGCAACTTATGAGCAGACCTTTCGCGTCATACGGCGTAGCCGGGATCACGGTTTTCAATCCGGAGACATGGGTGAAGATCGCTTCCGGGCTCTGCGAGTGCGTCTGCCCACCGAAAATGCCGCCGCCAAAGGGACTGCGCACCGTCATCGGGGCAATGAACTCGGCGGCAGAGCGATAGCGCAGGCGCGCTGCCTCACTGATCAACTGGTCAAGGCCGGGATAGATATAATCGGCAAACTGGATTTCGGGCACCGGGCGCAGGCCATATGCGCCCATGCCCACCGCGACACCGATGATACCGCATTCGGAAATCGGCGTATCGAATACGCGGGTCTTGCCGTATTTTTCCTGCAAGCCAGCGGTACAACGGAAGACGCCGCCGAAATAGCCGATATCCTCGCCGAGCAAGATGACATCGTCATCCTTCTCGAGCATCACGTCGAGCGCCGAATTGATCGCCTCGATCATGTTCATGTGCCTGGTTTCCCGGACCTCGGCGACGGGAGCGGTGTCAGTCATCGCATTGCTCATTCTGCCGGATCCTCCGGAAACTTGATCTGGCGCTCCTTGATCGCCTGATCGGCCTGCTCCTGAAGGTGCCAAGGCAGTGTCTCGAACACGTCTTCGAACATGGTGTGAAACGGGTGGTGCAAGCCGTGGCCGAGAATGCCGTTCTTCTCGGCATCCTTCTGCGCCTGTTTCACCATCGTATCCAATTCTTCATCCTGCGCAGCCTGTTGGTCTTCGGACCATTCGCCCAGCGCAATCAGATGATCCTTGAGGCGCCTCACCGGGTCTCCAAGCGGCCATACGCTACCCTCTTCGGCAGAGCGATAGGCGCTCGGGTCATCCGAGGTCGAGTGACCCTCCGCACGATACGTGAAGTGCTCGATAAGCGTCGGACCGCCATTGGAGCGGGCACGATCGGCAGCCCAGCGCTCGGCGGCATAGACGGCCAGCGGATCGTTCCCGTCTACCCGCAGGCCGGCCATGCCATAGCCGATGGCGCGTGCAGCAAAGGTTGCGCGCTCTGCCCCGGCAAAACCGGAGAAGCTCGAAATTGCCCACTGGTTGTTGATGACGTTGAAAATGACCGGCGCATTGTAAACGGTCGCAAAGGTCAGCGCTGAATGGAAGTCACCTTCAGCCGTACTCCCCTCGCCCACCCATGTCGCAGCAATCCGGCTATCACCCTTGCTGGCAGATGCCATCGCAAAGCCTGTCGCCTGAGGCAGCTGGGTGGCCAAATTGCCCGAGATCGAGAAAAAGCTCTTGTCTCTCGAGCAGTACATGATCGGCAACTGGCGGCCTTTCAACTTGTCTGCCTTGTTCGAGTATATCTGGTTGATCATTTCGATCGGTTCGTAACCGCGCGCGATCAGGCAGCCCTGCTGGCGATAGCTGGGGAAGATCATGTCATCCGCCGCCAGCGCATGGGTGGCGCAGACGCTGGTCGCCTCTTCCCCCGTGCATTTCATGTAGAAACTGGTCTTGCCCTGCCGCTGGGCGCGATACATGCGACCATCAAACGCCCGCACAAGCGCCATCTCACGCAGCATCCGGCGCAGCGTATCGGCGTCGAGTCGCGGATCCCACGGTCCGTGCGCCTTGTTATCGTCGCCCAGAATGCGGATCAGATCATCGCAAAGCGGATAAGTCTCCTTCGCCTCACACGCCTCGTCCGGTCGCGGGGCGGAACCCGGTTCCGGTACCCTGATATGACTGAAATCCACCTTGTCGCCAGGGCGATAATGCGGTTCGGGCACATGGAGCGCGAGCGTGGGGCGATTGCTGCCCTTCTCCTCGCCGGCTTTGGCCATTGACGCTCTCCCAAAATGCGCCCGGTTCAGCAGTGGACGCGTTAGAATGTTATGCTCTCGCGCATTTATATTAGTTTCGCGTGAAACCGTCAATCCGCGAAGAAAGCACGCTACACCGCCACGGGCGCGCGCAGAATACCCTGAGGCTCGTAATCATAGACTTCAAAGTCTTCGAACGCATAATCGAAGATGGTTTCGGGCACCCTGCTAATGGCAAGCTTCGGTGCGCCATCGGGTTCCCGTTTGAGCTGCTCCTCGATCAGATCTGTGTGGTTGAGATAAAGGTGCGTGTCGCCGCCGCTCCATACCAGCTCCCCCGGATTGAGCCCAGTCTGCGCCGCCATTAGCCGGGTCAGGAGCGCCGCGCCGAACAGATTAAATGGCAATCCGAGCGCCACATCACAGCTGCGCTGGAACAACATGCAGTTGAGCCTTGCTCTGTCACCTTCCCCGGCAACATGGAACTGGTAGGTCTTGTGGCACGGCGGCAGCGCCATCCGGTCAAGCTCGGCGACGTTCCATCCCTCAATGATATGGCGTCGGCTTCCCGGATTGGTCTTCAGGCTCTCGACGACTTCGGCCACCTGATTGATGCCCGGACCCTTCGTATATTTACCATCCGGTCCGTATTGGTAGGTCGGCCAGTTGACCCATTGCTTGCCGTAGACGGGGCCAAGATCGCCCCATTTCCTGGCAAAACTTTCATCCTCGACGATACGTTCTTCAAACGCCTTCTGTTCAATATCCTCGCCTGAGGACTGGCGATATTTCTTGAGCGGCCAGTCGGACCAGATCGTGACGCCCTGTTGCAGCAGCGGCCGGATATTCGTCTCACCGGTCAGGAACCACAGCATTTCCTTCGCTGCAGCCTTCCAGAACACGCGCTTGGTAGTGAGTAGCGGCACGCAATCATTGGCCAGATCGAAGCGCAGCATCGTCCCAAAAATCGAGCGCGTACCAACGCCGGTCCGGTCCATGCGTTCGTCGCCGTGCTCCCAAATATGGCGCATCAGGTCGAGATATTGCCACTCCGGGTGGCGGGATGATTCACTCATGGCAAGGGAGCTAGCAGCACTGCGCAAATCGCGCCACACTCAGTGGCCGGTATAGTCCCGATACCACTCCACGAAACGCGGCACGCCGGCATCGATCGATGTGCTCGGCTGATAGCCCAGATCCTGCTGGATGGCATCGATATCGGCGTATGTCCGCTCGACATCCCCCTTTTGCATCGGCTGCCAGTCAATCCGCACTTCCCTCTCACATGCACAGCCGACCAGCTCGATCAGCCGTGTCAGCTTTTCCGAGCGGTGATTGCCGATATTGTAGAGCGCGTGCGGCTTTGACGAGCCGCCCGCCTTCACCGCACCGTCATCTGCGGGCGGATGGTCGAGCGCGGCCACAACTCCAGCAATGATATCGTCGATATAGGTGAAGTCGCGCCACATCTCGCCTTTGTTAAAGACCGGGATCGGCTCTCCGGCGAGGATCTTCTTCGTGAAAATCCACATCGCCATATCGGGCCTCCCCCACGGACCATACACGGTGAAGAACCGGAGCCCCGTCTGTGGAATACGATAAAGATGGGCGTAGCTCTCGCTCAGCATTTCATCCGCACGTTTGGTCGCGGCGTAAAGGCTGACCGGATGATCAGCGCGGTCTTCCACGCTGAAAGGGAGCTTCTCGTTGCCACCATAGACGCTGGAAGAGCTGGCATAGACCATATGCCCCACCCTGCGATGGCGCGCGAGCTCCAGCATATTGGCATGACCAACAAGGTTGGACTGAATATAGGCAGCAGGGTTTTCGAGCGAATAACGCACGCCCGCTTGCGCGCCCAGATGGGCGATGGCATCGAATTCTTCACCATCAAGGGCGGCCGTGAGAGCAGCCATATCGGCAAAATCGAGCTGGTGGAACGTGAAGTCGGCACCGCGCTCCCTCACCCGGGCGATCCGATCGAGCTTAAGTGTCGGAGCATAGTAATCGTTGCAATTGTCGATACCGATCACGCTGTCGCCGCGCGCCAGCAGGGCGTGGGCCAAAGCTGCCCCGATAAAGCCTGCCACTCCGGTAATGAGAACTCGCATTCTGGCCCCTGATCCCGCGTCAAATCTGCATTTGCGTTACTGGCACTGCAACCATGACCGTGCAATGCCAGCTTGGCGGTTACGGTCTGATGAAAATCGCGCACCGGACCGGCTCGAAACTGCACTTGCCAGCGCAACAAGTGCCCCGTATAGGCCCGCCTCTGCCTCGCAGGGTATCACGCCCTGCAACGCACCGGTCGGGGAGTAGCTCAGCCTGGTAGAGCACTGTCTTCGGGAGGCAGGGGCCGGAGGTTCGAATCCTCTCTCCCCGACCAATTTACGAAACCGGCGAGTTCATTAATCTCTGCCAACCTTGCACCGCTATCGGCTTACTTTCCGAATCGGGCGACGAGCCCCTGATCCATTCTCGCCACTTGGTCATCGTCCCAGCTTGCCGGCTTCTTGATATGCGTCGTATCCCAATCGAAAGGCGGCATGCCCAAGGTGTCGTAGACCCGCTTTAGGATCGACCGAGGGTCAGAAACGAAATCAAAAAACGGGATGTCCAAATACCGGCTTCCATAAAAACGCTGCCCGTCCGCATTGATTTTGGCATTCGCGACCTGCCAGTAGCACATCAGCTTGGCATAAGAAGGAAGCTCGCGGAACTCCTTCTCCGTCAAACCAAGGTCCGGCAAGAATGAACCAAAGTGCGTGTTTTCTCCGCGGGAAATTACGCTTTCCATTTGCCAATGATCGAATGGAGCGTCTTGGCTCAAGGCGCCTGCTTTCGCCAATCGATATCGAATCCTTGCCTTTGCCATCTTTGTCAGTCTGAGCGCACCTGAAAGCTCTTGTGACGAAGTTTGCTGCACGCTCGGCACAAGGTGCGATAGCGCCCAGTTCTGCGGCGGCTTGTGAAGATTCACCACTGTCGCATCCGGAAACAGCTTGGCAAGCGTCTCCATCTTGAAATGGCCGCGGGTCATTTCGATAAGCGAGTGTTCAGCCTGGCCTACAAGATAGCGCAAGTAATCGGATTGTTTGTCGGAAAGGCCTTCTACGATTTCTTCATGCGGATGGATCGGCGCGAATTTCTGCCAGAAACTCTTACCGTCTGCCTCTAGCAACGTCTTGAACTCGCCATAGAACTTTTGACGAGGCAGAAACCACTCCGATTGCGTGATACGGTGGATCAGCGGATTAAATGGCTCGTTCCAGGCCCTGAAGTTGGTGTCCTGCTTCAATGTCTCCCAGAAGATCGTGGTTCCAGACCTGCGCAAGCCGATGACGATCAGCATCATTTCCTGTTTCTCTCTCAAACTTGAACGCTGTTATGGCTGCTCAGTCAAAGCAGTGCGGGTCTTTGCAACTTCGGCCGGAGTGCCGACCGCAATTGTGTTTGCAGGAATGCCCCGGGAAGCCAAAGAGGCCGCGCCCAACCAGGCTCCATCCCCCAGCCGAACGCCCGGAAGGACAATCGAGTTCAGACCGACAGCGGCGCCGGCTCCGATATGAATATGCCCCACCAGCAAACATTGCTCGGCAGCAGGCGCCATCGTGGAGAACTGGTATTGCGTGGCGTCCGAAGGGTCATCGCGGTTCTTATGATCGTGCACGGCAGAATAGACCTTTGAACCCGCTGCAAGCGTCACATTCGCCCCGACAAACACTCCTCCGTGCCCTTGCAGAACTGTTTGTGGGCCGATGTGGCAGTTGCGCGAAATGTGGACATATCCTTCCTGCACTCCAACCTCATCCTCGCCCTCGCCAGCCCCAAGCTTACAGTATGCAATTTTTCGCCCGCGCTTGCTGATCGGGCCGGCGATGATAATGGCTTGCCGGTCAATCCAACAGTTGTCTCCAATAGAAACAAACTGCGGATTTTGGATCGAAACCCCTACGTCGAAGACGACGCTTGTCCCGCATTCTTTCAACACAAGGCGGAAGAGCCAGCCGCGCAACTTTCGGCCGACGGACCCCGGCATGGTCGAAACAGGCCAATAGGTAAGCTCCCAAAGGAAGATGCCGATCCGGCGAATCATCGCGCGAGCACCTCCTCAATTATCGCGCCGATCTTCTCGCGAAAAATCTCGTACGAGAAGGCCTCGTTCACGCGCCGGAGCGCAGCAGCGCTTTCCGATGCGTTGAACGCACTGTTAGACGCTAGGCGCTCAATATAGGCCCGTTGCCCGGCAATGTCATCTGGATCGCCGCACCAGCCGCCATTCCCATCCAAAATTTCGCGACTGCCATCTTGGTTGCCAACCAATGCGGGTACGCCGCACGCCATGGCCTCGATGGGAGTAAGCGGCAATCCTTCACCCTGTCCTTCATCGACATTGCTCACCAGGTAAAACACGTCCCCCGTTCGGTAAGCGTCAGTGAGATGGGCTTCGTGCACTGGACCGGTGACGGTAACTTTGGGGCTGCCCGGCAACCCAGAAGCCATTGACCGCAGCTCTTCGACATAATCACCTGCGCCCACAAAGATCAGTTCGAAGCGGTCAGGCGTCAGGCTGGGCCCAAGCTGCAAAAGGCGGACAAAGCCCTTGTAAATTGTTTCCTTCTTGATTCGGCCAAGGAACAGGATCCTGAAGCGATCCGACTTCTCAATGCCATAGGTTTCGAGCCCGGCCCAATCAGGTTCCATTGGAAAAAACTGGCTCTGATCCACGCAATCCCAAACAACATGAGCCTCGACATCAAAAAGCCGTTCGGCTTTGGCGTAGTCCACGGTGTTCACGCAGTCCGATATAACCGCGTCTGCGGTTTGTAACGCAGCCTTGCGGCTCTCGCGCAAGCCCCCTGTCGGCCAGAGTTCGCGCGCATAGATATTGTGCACGAATTTGGCGTTGCTCAGCTTTGCAAGCTGCCTTGCCAGCGGTGCCATATTCACGTGACCGCAGAGCACAATGTCGGGAGACCACGTCATCGCCTTCCAGATGGCAAATGCGGCGAACTTCACGCGGCTCAGCGTCGTTGGTTGCGCTGCGCCTGCATAGGCAACTTCGAACGACGTCTCCAGCGCATCAACGCCCGGCCCCAGAAGGCTCAGAACCTGCGTACTCTGCCCCCCGAAAGTCTCGCGCAGTGCATTGATCTGGTACCGATTGTACCTAGCAATTCCCCCTTTTTCGAAAACACCGGGGGTCAGAACAAGTATTCGGATATCGTCTGGATCGGCTTTCTGCGGCACATCACTTACCCAGCGGATTGGCTCTGGCTTGCGTTACCGGAAACTGCCTCGAAAGACGAAGCCACAGCCTCGGCGATGTACGCCACATCGCTCTCGTCCATATCGGTCAGAGTGGGCAGGTTGAAGCCTCTCTGGGAGATTTCTGACGAGACTGTTTTGTCAAGCGTCTCGGCGTTATGAAACACGGGATAGTCGGCATAGGGCGGCATCTCAAAGGCAGGGATAAAGAATGGCCGTGTGTCCACGCCTTTTTCCTTCAACGCTGCGCAAAGATCATCCCGAAGGTGCGCATATTCCGGTTCCAACACGGCACAGGTCAGCCAGTTCACAGGCTCCGCCCACTCTTCAGCTGGGTTCAGTTTGACGAATGGCAAGTCGGCAGAGTGCCTTTCGTAAAGGCCGAACAGGTCATTCTTTCGACCGATGAGCTCGTCCGCACGCTCGATCTGTGCACACCCTATCGCGGCCTGTATGTTAGTGAGGCGGCAGTTATAACCGACTTCCGGATGGAAATAGCGCCGATCCTTGTCCATGGCATGATCACGCAGGAAGCGAGTGCGCTCGGCCAGCTCGGCATCGTTGGTGAGCATGATTCCACCTTCACCGGTAGTGAGCAGCTTGTTGCCGTAGAATGAAAAGCCCGCTGCATCGCCAAGACTCCCGACAGTTCTTCCCTTATATTTTGCTCCGTGGGACTCCGCCGCATCCTCGATAAGAAAAATCTCGCGATCACCGATGGCTTCGCGCAGGGCGTCCATATCGGCCGGATGCCCGTAAGAGTGAACGGCGACGATTGCCTTCGTTCGCGGCCCTATCGCCTTTGCGACCAGGCTCGGATCAAGGCACCAGTGACGCTCGTCAATATCGACCATGACGGGTACGGCTCCGCAATCGACGACGGAGGCGTGCACCGCGATAAATGAAAGTGCAGGAACGATAACTTCATCGCCCGCGCCTATTCCCATCGCGCGCATGGCAATCCTGAGAGCATCGGTCCCGTTGGTCATCGAAACGCCATGTGCAGCACCCGAAAAAGCCGCGAATTCATCCTCAAATCTCGTTACGAACTTCCCGATCGATGAAATCCATCCGGACTCCACCGCCTCCAGAACGTACTGCGCTTCAAGTGCACCAATGTCCGGCGCGGCAATTGGGTAGGATTTCACTGACTTTCCTTGGCTTGCATGTGGTTGCCCCTGTAGACGAGCTATCAGCATAGGCAATGGACTAATGCACAGCAGTTCGCAACTGCAGCATCTTACATGCAACCCGATGTCGAACTCGCCCACCTATCGCGTTAGGAATCGGCTGGCGAACATGTTTCTTGTTTGCTCCACCTTTATAGGTTGCAATTTTTCGGACAAACCTGTCTTTGCGGCACTGCAGCACGGAGACGGACGCGGAGCGCCAATGATCAAGCAGATTATATCGCGAGGAAGAGCCGATTTGCAGCTGCTTTATCATTCTCGCCTGCAACTCCGTTCAAGCGGAATTCTTCTGAATTCGCTACCCAAGTCGGGCACGCACCTCATCAAGGCCATTCTTCAGGGAATGGGTCATGAGTTCTGCGGCCACTACGGGGCGCACAGCAAGTTCTCGATCACGCTGACTGATGGTGCAAAGGGATTTTACACAGCCCATACGCGCAAGCCCCTGACTGGCCCAGGACACAGGATCCTGTGCGTCCGTGATCCGGGCGAAGTGGCGCTTTCGCTGGTGCATTACACGCGATCCCGGCAGGACCATTACCTTAATAACGTCTACCGGGATATGCCCCTTGCACAGGCGCTGGAAGACGTGTTCGCGGGAAGCGATGCCGCCAACCCACTGGCGAAGCGATATGAAAGCTTCGATATCTGGGCCGAGCAAAGCGAGGCAGAGACTGTTGATTTCGCCGATATCCGAAGCAATCCGGCAATCATGGCCGAGCTGATAGGGTCTGACGGGTTCGACACCGCTGCCGTTTTGGCAGAGATCTCCAAACCAAATCCCACGAAGCGCAAATCAAATCGCGGCGAGGAACATGCGTTCCTGCAGGATTTCCTTGCATCACACTCAAGTCTCGTGAAGCCGTGCTATGATATCTATCATCGGTCCTTGGGGCGCCGGGCCTATGCTTTTTAATCTGGCGCAGAAATTCGCCTCGGTTCTGGCGACCTTCCTGACGATCCTCTTGATAATCCATTTCCTGGATTTGGCGTTCTTGGGTCTCTATGCCTTTCTGACCGCCAGCGGCACCGTTTTTGCCGCGATCACCCCGCTGGGACTTCGCTCGGTCTATCTGCGTGAAATCGTCAGGGATCGGGGTGATCTGGATGCCCAACGGACGATGACTATCATCACCGAAGTCGTCCCCAAGGTACTTGCCACGGTTCTATTCGCGCTGCTAATGCTGGTCGCCAAGTGGTTCGAACTCGACACAATTGATGCCCTTTGCATTGCCGCAATCGGCACTTTCCTGGCTTCAACCCAGCTCACATCACAGAAAGTGCGCAGCCACGATTACAACACGCTGTCGCAAACTATCATCAATGCGCGTCCCATGGTTTTCATGGCAGGCGTAGCCATCCTCGGCGCGTTAAGCACCGAACTACTGGAAGCGCATTTCCGCTGGCTTATTGTCGCTGCCTTCGCGGTCCCGGCAATCCTCGCCTATGGCTTTTGGCTGGCAAGGTTTCACCATCTGATATTTGGACATGTAGCGCCAGGTGCGATCGCCGCACGAGCGAAAGAGCTCGCTCCAGAAATGCCCGGGCTGTTCCTCCTGGAATTCGGTCAGAAAGCCATGGCGCGTTTCGATGTTATTCTGATTACGGCATTTCTGAGTCTGGACGCTGCGGGTGTTTACCGCGTCTGCACGCAGATTGTTACCGTGGCCAACGCTTCGATGGTCCCGCTCAGCAGTCGCTTCATGAAACAGTACTCACGCCTGCTAGGCGAGGACAAGCTTGATGAGGCAGCAATCGTTGAACGCAAGATCGCCCTGTCTGCAGTGGCACTCTATCTACTGACGCTCGGCGTAGGCGTACTGATGATCTATTTCGGGCCTTTCTTGGAGAATATCCGATATCGCCAAGACTTCATGTTGGGGCTTGGGATTCTTGCCTTCTCCGGACTTTTGAAGGCTAGCATTCCGATGGTCGAAAACTACGTTGTCTATCGACGGAACTCGAACAAGGGCGGCCTAATCCTGCTCGGGCTTGTTATCGCGACTTCACTCGCGCATATCGCGGCAATCAAGGTTTTTGGTCTGCCCGGCGCTTGCGCGGTGACGGTCGTTTCTGTTCTGGCTTGGCGCATAATTGTGAGGCGTTTCTTGTGATCAATCCAATGAAGCGGTCCCCCCAAACCCCACGAACGCGAAGAATTCACCTGCTATGACAAGCCAATCAATCTGAAATTGCTGACTGATTGTCATGAGAACCTATCTCCAACGAATTGATCTCCTGCTTTGCCAGGCGCTGCTCGTTTCACTCAGCATACTATGGTATCCGATCTTTTCGGAAGACGGCGTCAAAGCGCATCATATTATCATCATTGTGCTTGCGGCTGTGGCAACCGCCAGCGGGACGCTGCCAAGCTTCTTGCACGCGGAAGTGCAACGTAGACCCTTTTTTTATTTCGCTCTTCTCGGGTGGTACCTGACTCTTTTGGTTACAACATCCGCGTTCGACACCGCCTGGACACCCGTAAAAGTAACCTCTTACAGCGCGCAGCTTCTCATTGGTACTTATGCAGCATTCCGGCTCGTTCAGACCAAAGGTATTGCGGGCCTCAAACGACCTTTGAACATTTCGTTCGTCATTTTTCTGATTACCTTTTTCGGGCTCTCGGGCGTCCCCTTGAGCAATATTGCCGATTCTTTCGTCCGCTCGATTGCGACCGCCAGCCCAAACATAATCATCTTTGATTTTCTGGCTCGGGCGCCGCTCTTCCAGTCATTCTCGGAAGATGGGCTTGATGGCCTCCGCCACACGGTTTCGATGTACCTGCTCCTCGCCTTGCTGGTAAATCTCATGCAAATCAGGAAACGGACTGACATTGCGATTTCTTTGGCGCTGGCGATCCTGATCGTCCTTCTGCAGAGCCGATCAGCCTGGTTAGCGTTTATCGGACCTGCCATCGCTTTCGGCATCGCGAAAGCCAGCCGATTGCGAGCCGGTCAATGGCTTCTCGTCCTTGTCACGTTTCCGATCTTAGCAATCGGCACGGTCCTCACGTTTGGTCCGGTAATATGGACACGTATGACACAGAGCGACTCTTACTCGGGGCGTGCGGAACGGTTGGACGAAGCACTCCTTTACCTGCGCGACTTCTCTTTCGAACCGATTTCCATGTTCAGAGAATTTTCCTCCCCGCACATGTTCGTCTTCGATTCCTATTATTCAGGCGGCGTGGTCGCATTCATTCTTGCCTGCTTCATTTGTCTATACGTCGCGATACAGTGCCTCCCAAAAGGACGGATCGTCCTCCAGCCGGCGCATCTGGGGTTTGTCTTTGCGGTGCCGCTGCTCATCCGACTCTTCACAGCAGGATCGGGCCTTCCCGGTATGGGTGCAACGTTCGGGTTCTCGGTCGCACTGGCACTGAACGCCCTTCCGCGGAAAAGTCCGACGCGAAAATGACGCCTGCCCCTATGTCAGCAAAAAGCATCGAGAATGCGGAGCAGTACACTTTTGAAACTTTGCGCATGGTGTACCGCATGTCGTATGACGAGGTTGGATAGGTGGCCCAACCGACAGAAATCCTTCACGTGGTCGAGCGGATTGACGATCAATACGGTGGTCCGGCAAAGTCCATCCCGTACACCGCTTGGTCGGCCAGCACCGAGCACCTGCGTCACCGCATCTATGCCGGAAGATATACTGCCGCAGACCGCAACAGTGTGTGTGAAGAACTGGCCATTCCTTACCAGCAATTCGATACAACGGGATCACCCAAGTTGGGTTTTTCAACCGGCCTAGCCAAAGCGGTCCTCCGCTTCGTCCGTGATCACGAAAACCCGGTCGTGCACATTCACAATTCGTGGAATTTCGTGCCCTTCTGGATTTGGCTGATCAGTTGCTTCCTGGATTTTCGCATCGTTGTTTCGGTGCGGGGATCGCTGTTCCCGTGGTCTCTCGATCAAGGTAAGGTCCGCAAGAAAGTTGCTTGGCTATTATTCCAGAAGCGCCTTCTGAAACAAGCCGACGCAGTGCATGTCACCAGCGATGAGGAACGAGCACAGCTCGAGGCGCTTGGCATAAGTGGAAATCTTGTCCAGATCCCCAATGGTGTCCCCATAGAAACATCACACGAAAGTGAAACGGCCATCAGAATTGCGAACTTCGCTCCGGGAGAGCCGCTGCGTTTGATATTCGTGTCTCGCCTACATGCCAAGAAAGGTGTCGACATCCTGTTCAAAGCGCTCGCTGACCCGCGCATCGAGTTCCCCGTCGAGCTGACTCTCGCCGGCGCATTTTCGGACGATCAGTATCGAGACCAGATCGAGGCGCTGGACCGAATGCTGCCCGAAAGCGTTACGACGAAGTTCGTCGGACATGTCGACAAGCAGCGCATCGTAGAGTTGTTCGCACAGTCGCATCTCTTCGTGCTACCGAGCCATACGGAAAACTTCGGCATCGCCGTGGCAGAGGCTCTGAGTTATGGGCTCCCGGCCCTCACCACCATCCACACACCCTGGCATGACCTGAAGCCACAAAACGCGGGCTATGTCATTGATACCGATAAAGACGATCTTGTTGCCGCATTGATCGACTTCAGCCAGCGTTCAAAAGAGGCCCGGCAGGAGATGTCGCAGAACGCACGGGCATTGGTCGCCGCATACGATTGGCGGAGGCTGGGTCCCAGCTACGCTGAAATGTATGACAGGATCGCTCAATAATGGATCGACGAAGCCTTCTTGCGACTTTGCCAGCAGGTGTTTTGGCGGCGACAGCAGCAAGCCACGTACAGGTTCTTGCGCAAACGCAGATGTCCGTTGTCAACGTTCGTGACTTTGGAGCTATCGGCGACGGGGTAACCGACGATAGCGAAGCAATCCAGCGGGCTTTCGCAAGCGATTTCCGAACACTGATTTTTCCAGCGGGGACCTATCTCTTCAGCAATGTGTCGATGGGCCAGAAACGCGGCGTCAGGATCGACGCAGCAGATGCCGTATTCCGCAATAGCGGTGATCGGACACCGCTCTTTCGCTTGGGGCCAGGCCAGCGCCTAGTCAGGAGCCGCCTGCACCTGGCCGAGTACCGCTCCGGTCAGCGAGGCGGCTACCTTTTCGATATCGGCAATGGCCTGATTTCCGATACTCGCCTCGAAATCGACCGCGTGGTTCTCCAAAGCGAAAACGGCGGCGTCATCAAGCATCATAGCAACAAGCTTCACCGTGAATACACCGAGGGGCTGTTCTTTACCGACGTAGTTGGCATGCGGTGGGACAGCACGGAAGATGCTGGACGCAAACCGATGATCGACATCTCGTCGGGCTTCAACAGTTTCTCATCATGCAACATCTCGGTCAGGGATGTCCGCCTGTTGTCAGACACGCTATTCATGAAAGCGGTCTGTTCCTCGGAGGTTGGATCGTCTTTTCTCCAGATCAGGCTCCACGATATGGGGGTCGAGCGGTGCTATGGCGGATTCGGCCATTTCGAAGGCATGCGCACGAGTGGGTTTTCGAACATCGGGATGTATGACCTCAGAGCACGTGAAACCACTACACCGCTATTCACCGTGCGGCACTCCGAACTGGGGAGGAATACCGGCGGCTGCTACTGCCGTGATATCTTCCGCGCCAGGACTACATTCACCGGCAGCGGATGCGATATTCTTGCCGATCCCGGTGTAATTGACGTCACCAACTACCATGCTATTGGAGAGCTCCTTCGGCGCACGGCTTAGGGTGAGCGCCTGCGTCAATGCACAATCATAAAGCCGAGAGATTTCAGTGAGTTCATCACGAAGAAAGCCAGACTTCCTGGTCATCGGCGTGCAAAAGTCAGCGACCACCTGGCTGCAGGAACGCCTACGCCAACATCCTGACATTTTCATGCCTCGCGATGAGCTCCACTTTTTCGATCGGGAATCCAATTTTGCGAAAGGCGAGGATTGGTATCTTGATCACTTCAGCGAGGCGGAAGATTACCAGCTGATTGGCGAAAAGACACCGGATTATATCTGGACGAATATCGGCAAATGGCCCGGGATGTGTGCGACCAAGCACGAACGGATCTATGCATTCAACAACGATTTCAAGCTGATTTCGGTGTTCAGAGAACCCGTCGCCCGGTTTTTGTCAGCCTTCCATCACAATTGCCGCCTTGGTCGGTTGCCCACCAAGCGCAGCATCGCAGAAATGGAGAGGAACCCTGACCACGCAAAGTTCCTGAAGAGAATGCGTGACCAGGGGCTTTACGCTACCCAGCTTACTGATTTTCTGAAGTACTTTGACAAAGACCAGATCAAGGTCCTCTTCCACGACGATGTGAGCAAGAACCCGGATGGAACCCTTGCTGAGGTTCAAGCATTCCTTGGTGTCAAACCCCAAGCGGCCACCGCCAGCAATGCCAAGCGTTACAACGATTTCAAAGCCACCGAATTCGGCGCTTCGTTGCTTTCCCGTACGACCGGAAACGTTGCTAAGCTGGTCATGCGATTGGATCGCCACATCTTCTCGAAGCTGCCCATCGAGAAGGTAGGTTATCCCAAGCTCAGTGCGGAAGAGGAAGCAGATCTGCGCAACTTCTATGCCGCAGAAATGGCGCGCTTTGTTGAATTGATTGGCAAACCGCTCCCTGACGACTGGGGCTACTAGCGGCTCGCATGGTGTCCGCGCCTACCAATTATTCAGGGCGCGTGAATTCCAAGTCCGACATGCTCAACCGCAGCGGCCTGCTGCGTTCCCAGGCGGTGCCGGAGAGGACAATCCAGTAGATTTCGCACGGCCCGGAGATGTCGAAGCGCGCGACGCCGTCCATCGTCTGGGTCTGTAGCGGTCCTCCTTCTTCGGTAGCGCATTCCAAAGCGACATCTACGCTTTGGGAATCGGTGAGCGGAACGATTCTCGCGCGAAAGCGGTATTCGCCCGGTTGCAGCCTCACCAATTGCCGGGACAATTCACCGAATGTGCGGTCTTCGACATACACATCGAATTCACCATCGCCACGGTCTATAAAGGTTCGCTCTCCCGATGAATTGGCAACCCAACCTATCGGCGGATTCGCGCTGTCGGGCAGATAGGCGGTCGCATTCTCGCCGTCGGAAAGGAATTCTTCCCAGAAGCCCATTGTTTCAGCGTATTGTCCGCTATTGGCGAGCTGCGCCAGCAGCCGCGCATCACTATCGGTCGAGGTGCCAAAATCGGAATGACGACGAAGCGCAAGAACATTGGCGACAGCACCTTCCGACACCACAATACTTTCCCAAAAATCGCGCGCCCATCGCGGCTTCTCATCAAGTGCCGCTCGCAGTGGAGGGAGCGAATCGTCCTGCGTCAATCCGGAGGAGAACGCCTCAAGGAATTGCGGGATCAATGTCGGGTGGGTGATCGAAAGCCGGTCGATGATTGCAAACGTCCGGTCGAAGTCCTGCGCCAGGACAGACTGTTCAAGCTCTATCACTCCCAGTTCGCTGCTGCGCTTGTCCAGAGTCAGGCCAAGTGCGATCAGCTGATTCATCCGGTCGAGATCGTCGTTAATGCGAAAATCCACCGCGAGCGGGAGCAATCCGTTCACGGCAAGCGGCTCTTGCAAGAACGCCGACTGCGCCAGCTCTCTCCCGCCATCGCGGATGGAGAAGGTCAGTTGTCCGTCAGTCTGCTCTGCGGCAATGAATGCCTGTGCGATGTCAGCCTGCCAAAACCCGTTCCATTCGGGCGAGCCGAACGCATCACGCGCGCCAGAAGCCCCCTGTATGTACAGAAAAGGGGCAGCCAGCACCGCAAGAATAACCGCAAATACGCGAAAAAACCTGCTCATCGGGCTGGCAGCCCTTCATCCTCTTCAGGCCGGTCGCCATAACCGTAACCATAGCCATAGCCAGTCCCGTAGCCATACATGGTGTTGCGATCATCCAGCTTGGTGACCACGGCGCCAAGGATGTTGGCGTTCGATTCCTTGAGGCGCGCAACCGAACCCTCAATATAGCGCCATTTGCCTTCATTGGCCTCGATCACAAAGACCAAGCCGTCCAGCGAAGAGGCGATAAGCGGGGAATCGACTAGGCCGAGGACCGGCGGAGCATCGACGACGATGTGATCGAACTCGGCTTCGGTTTCATCGAGCAGCTTCTGGAACCTGCCATTGGCGAGCAGCTCAGCGGCCGAAAGCGGTTTGCGCCCCGCCGGGATCGCACTGAAACCCTCGAGCGGTGCCGATTGGATTACCATCGAGCGCCAATCATCGTTGCCAAGCAAATACTGGCTGACGCCGGTCTGATTATCGGCATCCAGATATTTCGAGATACCCGATTTACGCAGGTCGCAATCAAGCAAGAGCACACGTTTTCCCTGCCGCGCGAAGAAATAGGCCATAGCCACCGACGTCAGGCTCTTGCCCTCGCCCGGACGGGAAGAGGTGACCATGATCGAGCGCGGCAAGACGCCCCCGGCGCTGAACGCAATGCTCGAAGCCATCGAGAAATAACTCTCGTAGAGTTCGCTGTAAGAACTCGAAAGCTCCTCGACGATATCTTCTTCCTCGGTCCGAGGAATGCTGGCCAGCAGCGTGAGTCCAAGACGGCTTTTGACCTGTTTGGGATCACGCAGGCTCTGGTTAAACAGGTCAGCGACGTAAATCCCGCCAATCACCACGAAAAAGCCAGCAAGCAGGGCCGCGAGCATGTTCAGGACAAGGTTGGGTGAGGATTGATTACGCGGGATCTGCGCCTCGTCGACGATCACCACATTACTTTCGCCTACGCCAACAACGCCGATCTCGCGATAACGCTGTAGCAAGCCGGCATAGATTTCGCGGCTGGTATCCACTTCGCGCTGGAGAATGTTGTATTCTACGCTGTCCTGACGCTGACTGACAAATTGTTCCTGCAGGTCGTTGACACGAGCCAACAGGCGCTGTTCGCGCGCCAGTGCTTCCTGGTAATCGGCACGTAAACGGGAAACGGCCGCGCCCGTCTGCGAAGCAATGACGCGGTCGATTTCGTCGATCTGGGCCTGCAGTGCCTGGACCTGCGGA
The DNA here is from genome assembly GCA_964422435.1 of uncultured Sphingomonadaceae bacterium. Classification (GTDB taxonomy): domain Bacteria; phylum Pseudomonadota; class Alphaproteobacteria; order Sphingomonadales; family Sphingomonadaceae; genus Alteraurantiacibacter. Next base: position 40,163 of record CAYRBB010000012.1, on the reverse strand, counting down.
TAGCCGTCTTCAAAACGCGAGCGCAGCTCTGCCAGTTCGACGAGAAGTTCCGACCTGCGGCGTTCGAGTTCGACCATGCCGCTGGACGCGAATTCGCGGCTTGTTGCCCCGCCTGAACCGGTACGCGCCGCAAGGCTCGCTTCGGCAGCAACCCGATCTGCGGTCGCCTGCTGCAATGCGCGGTTGAATTCCTGGAGCTCGCTCCCGAGCAGTGTCTGCGAAACGGTGCTGTTGCTGTCTCCGCCCTCGCCCGCGGTTTGAACCGAAACCAGACCTTCTTGGGCCGCGTATGAGATAGCCGCCCGCTCCGCATCTTCCAGGCGCTGGCGCGTCTGCTCCAGCCGATCTTCGAGAAATTCGCGCGCTTCAATCGTTGCGCCAAAACGGCGATCAAGGTTCTCAGCAATATAGGCATCGGCCCAGGCGTCGGCTATTCTTGCAGAGAGCGAGGCAGACGGGCTTTCATAACTGATATCGACCAGCAGGCTGTTGGAAATGGGGGCGATGGTAACATCATTGAAGAGTATCTGTACGATCGCACGATTGATCTCGGCTACTTCTTCCGGCTCGATCTTGTAAGCCCGCAGGAATGCCTCATCATTCGCGAGATCAAGCTCACGTATGACACGGAGCGCAAGTGAACGCGATTCCAGCAGCTCGTACTGCGTCGGCAAATAGGAACGATCGGCCAGCACCCGTTCGCTCTGCACGCCTTCGACATTGGTGACATTTTGTTCGGCCGAGCTGATCTCGATCCGCGTTGTTGCGGTATATTGCGGCGTGCTCAGCATCGTCACGATCAGGCCGATGACAAGCGCGGCCGCGATCACCCCTGCAATCAGAAGCTTGTTACTTCGCGCAATGTCGAGATATTTTTCGAGCTCGCCAACGACGGAAGACGTGCCGTCGCCGGTCGCAAAACCTGTCTCGCCATTCTCGGTGATTTGCCGACCTATTTCGCGTACATCACCGTTCATTATCGGGTACCTTGCATTTCATTCACCGGGCGATCCGCATCCTGCATGCTTTTCAACGTCCGTCTCATTTCATTCAAATTGGCGCGTCAGCATTGAACCAAGGCTGACTGCGACGCAACCGCAATCAGCCTTTTGATTGCGCAGCGGTTCTTATCACCAAACACACCGCCAATGCCCCTACTAGCATTATCGATGGTGTGCGCAGCGGGTAATCCACAATCGAGTGAGCTGCGATCATGCCAATGGTGATCACGCCAAGCCATACCGATGATCCGTCCGCGCGCGAGCCGTCACTGTGCAAAAGCTGCGGCACGGCCTTTTTCGCCAGCATGATAAAGGCGAAGCCAACGATCAGCACGGCCGGCAGGCCACCCTCGACAACCAGTTGCAGCCAGTCATTGTGGGCGTGATTGAAATAGCGCGACGAGAGGATCTCCGTCGGCTCATTGATACGAAAGCCCTGTTCGAACGCTCCGAAACCGAGACCATAGGGGAAGTGGTCACTTGCCATCTCGATGACGGTTGGAAGCGCTTCCACACGCTGATCCTGAGCCACTTCATTGGCGAAATAACGATCGAGTGCGGGGAGCCTTTCAGCGTTGGCGAAAACGCTCAAAAGCCCAGCAAAAAGAGCCACGGCGCTTACCAAAATCACGGCTTGCGATTTACCGCTCTGACGCTTGCGAAACCGCCACATCATGAACAGGCCAAATCCCAGAAGGTTTGCAAGGAGCAGGAAGAAGCCGAAGCGAGAGCCGTTCACGAGAATGCCTGTCACCAGCACGAACTGGATCGTGGCATAGATCGCCATCGGCGCCTTCTCGCCTTTGTGAAACAAATCGACAACGCGGAAGAAACCGAAAGCGAGCGCGATATTCATGAATAGCGCATTGTGGTTGCGATTTGAGAATAGTCCCACGGCGCTATCCGGATTGGTGATAGCGTAGAAATAGAGCTGGTCAGCGCCGCGCACACCCACTTGCGCTATGCCAAGAAGCGCGCTGATGACACCTGCAGCGATAACGAGCGTGCAGGCTCGCTTCATGCCCTTATCGTCGAGGAGTGCAATTAGCAGGAATGCCGTGACAGGAACCACCAGTGAAGCAAGCGAGTTTGCCGTGCGCAGCGGCGACAGCGTGAGCGGCCGTGCCGTCCCGGACAAACCGATTGCGGCTTCGATATCGGCAATGGTCTGCCGGTCGCTCAGCGAAGTCCACATATCAAAGGGCAGGGGAATAAGCTGGATGGTCATCCACGCTGCAAGAAGGGCCAGAATCAGCACAGGCCATTTCGCAAGCTGCACGCTTTCCCGCGTCTGCAACCAGATAGCCAAAGCCAGCAATAGAGCGGTGATTGCGCGAAGCGGCGCGATACTGCTGATGTCGTAACGCGACCCACCACCCATCAGGAAGACGAGCGTGGCGAAAACGGCAAACAGCCAGAAGGCCTTATCCGCGTCGAACTGATACCATTTGAGGCTACGGGTTGGGATGTGCTTATCCTTTGAAGGCGCAGCCGTGACCCGGCTGCTTCGATGTCTGCGGCTGCGCGGCGAATAGCGGCGGAGTTTGTCCCGGGCAACAGCATTCGCTTTCCGACCGGCGCAGTTTTGCAATGTAAGGAAATTCAGCAGGATCGAACGCCCGATAACCCGCTACCCGCTCCGCCCGACAAACGCAGAGACGTGGAACTCTTTCGACTCCACCCTTGTAATCGGGCCGTAACATCGCCATTGCGACGGGGCTGCTGGCCACAATACGGAAATTGATGAATTTCACCCATCCCTTTCTCGACGGAGACGGTGACGACAAACTGCACGAAGAGTGCGGTGTGTTCGGCATTATCGGCGGAGACAAAGCTTCCGGCGTGACCGCTCTTGGTCTCCACGCCTTGCAACATCGCGGCCAGGAAGCGGTGGGAATCACCAGCTTCGACGGGGCCGACTTTTTCACCCGACGTGCGCTCGGCCATGTGGCGGAAAATTTTGGTTCAGAAGAATCGTTGGCAGAACTGCCAGGCCATATGTCCGCCGGGCACGTGCGCTATTCCACGACCGGCGGATCGGGCCTGCGCAATGTCCAGCCGCTCTATGCAGACCTAGCCAGCGGTGGCTTTGCCGTGGCGCATAACGGCAATATCTCCAATGCGGCGACCTTGCGGGAAGACCTTGTCAACAAGGGTGCGATCTTCCAGTCGACGTCTGACACCGAAGTGATCATCCACCTCGTCGCCACCAGCCGCTATCCCACCATGCTCGACAAGCTGACCGATGCGCTGCGCATGGTCGAGGGCGCCTATGCGCTGATCGTCATGACCCCGCGCGGCATGGCCGCCTGCCGCGACCCGATGGGAATCCGCCCACTAGTGATGGGCAAGCTGGGCGACGCAACCGTGTTCGCCAGTGAAACCGTTGCGCTTGACGTTGTCGGCGCGACATTCGAACGACAGGTCGACCCGGGCGAATTTATCGAGGTCGATTTCGACGGCACGATCCGCACCCACCGTCCCTTTGGCAACGTCCCGGCACGCCCCTGCATCTTCGAGCACGTCTATTTCAGCCGGCCGGATTCGATCTTCAACAAGCGCTCTGTCTATGACAGCCGCAAGAACATCGGCATCGAGCTTGCCAAGGAAGCGCCGGTCGAGGCAGACCTTGTGGTTCCCGTTCCTGACAGTGGCGTACCCGCGGCCATCGGCTTCGCGCAGGAAAGCGGCATTCCTTTTGAACTCGGAATCATTCGATCGCACTATGTCGGGCGGACCTTCATCCAGCCAAGCGACGGCGCTCGTCATGCGGGCGTGAAGCGCAAACACAATGCCAACCGCGCGATAGTGGAGGGTAAACGCATCGTACTGATCGACGACTCGATCGTGCGCGGTACTACGTCGATGAAGATCGTGCAGATCATGCGCGATGCCGGCGCCGCCGAAGTGCATTTCCGCGTCGCCAGCCCCCCGACCGGGAATGGCTGCTATTACGGAGTCGATACGCCGGAACGCTCCAAACTGCTGGCAGGCCGGATGGATCTTCCCGCAATGCGCGAATTCATCCAGGCGGACAGCCTCGCTTTTGTATCCATCGATGGCCTGTATCGTGCGGTGGGCCTGCCCGGCCGCGACAATGCCTGTCCACAATATTGCGACGCCTGCTTCACCGGCGAATATCCTACTTCGCTCACGGATCTTGCACGCCGGGAGCATGGCGATGCGCAATTGACACTAGACGTGAGCAAGGGCGTGCAAACCCCTGAAAACGAGGACGCTTAATGTCTGAAACCGAAACGAACGGGCGGCTTGCCGGCCAGACTGCGCTTGTCACCGGCTCGAGCCGCGGGATCGGCGCGGCCACCGCGAAAGCGCTCGCCGCCAAAGGCGCGCACGTGATCGTCACCGGCCGGCGCGTGAAGGACCTGGAAGCGGTGGAGGATACAATCCATGAAGCCGGCGGAACTGCCACTATCGCGCCAATGGATCTGACTGACGGAGACGGTATCGGGCGCCTCGCCCAGGCCATTTCCGAGCGGTGGGAAAAGCTGGATCTACTGGTCATAAATGCTGCGCAGCTTCCTGTGCTTACGCCCGTTACCCAGATCGACCAAAAGAGCTTCAACGAAGCGCTTACACTCAATGTGCTCGCGACGCAGGCTCTGATCGCCGCTTTCGATCCACTGCTGAAACGAACCGACGCTGGGAAGATCATCGGTCTTACGAGTTCGCTCGGCACTGAGCCGCGACCATTCTGGGGGGCTTATGGCGCGACGAAGGCGGCATTTGAAAACCTGCTGATCAGCCACGGCAAGGAAGTTGAGCGAATCTCCGAAATTCGAGTGGCAATCATAGATCCCGGTGCGACTCGGACGGCCATGCGAGCAAGGGCCTACCCGGGTGAAGATCCGCAAACGGTGAAGTCGCCGGAGGTTGTCGGCGAGCGAATTGCCACCTTGGCGGAGGAAGGATTCGCCAATTTGCACCGCGAACGAGTGGAAATTTCTGCTTAACCATACCCGGTAAGTTCACGGTAAGCATTTCCGGACATTCTGCGCAGAGCAACACGGTGGGGACCGTCAACGCTTTAAATAGGTTTTGTCTGACGATGAACATGCAGAACACACTTGGTCGATACGACATCGCCGCACAGGAAGATCGCAGCGCACCGCGTACGCGCATTATGATCCCCGCGCAGCTTCGTGCATCGGGCAACCGTGCTTTCCAGACCGTGGTAAATGATCTCTCGCTCAGCGGCTTTTCCGCTACAGCGCTGAACCGCATGCACCCTGGCGCAATCTGCTGGCTCACCTTGCCCGGTCTTGAAAGTCTCCAGGCCGAAGTCGTGTGGTGGGAAAACGGCACTGCTGGCTGCGCCTTTACCAACCTTCTGAGCCCGATCGTCCACGACAATATCCTCGCACGCTATCGCGGTGACGGATCGTTCAAAGGCTAATTCGCGAGACTGGTCGCAAATGAAAAAGGGCTCCACGCGGCGGGGCCCTCTTTCTTTGGCATAGCGCCTAGTCCGGAAGCCTCTGCACATCCCTGCCCGGCGTTCCAAGCGGTGGCAGCGGGCGTGGACGCAGCGGCATTACCGGATCCTGCGCCATGCGCTGGTTCAGTAGCGATATCGCGGTGCCGAGCTGCGCATCCTGACCATTGAAGCGGGCATGCGGCATGTTCTCGACTTCGTAATCGGGGCCAACGCCCAAACCTTCGAGGATCCAGTTCCCGTTGATGTCGTACTGGGCATATTCGGCGATACGCACTGCGCCATTGTCGACGAGGCGATTGCGGTCTGACAGCCAGATGCCTGCCCCCGCCGTGCGCGTGCCCACGAGAGGCGCGAGGCCAAGCGACTTCATGCCGGCGGCGAATGTCTCGCCATCCGAATAGGTCCGCTCGTCAATCAGCACCACGACATGCCCGCGATAGGCGTTCTGCATATTGGTGGTGGCCACGCCCTCACCTTCGGGATCGGTCCAGAAGGCCCAGGGCTGCCGCAGAAACTGGTTGATGATGATCGAATCGATATTGCCGCCGCTGTTGCCGCGCACATCGATGATCAGTCCCGGGCGGTCCATCTGGGCGAAGTAATCGCGCGCAAAGGTGGCGATATCGCCCGACCCCATAGCGCGCAGGTGGATATAGCCGATGCTGCCATCGGTCGCTGCGTCCACGGCAGCCCGATTGGTCTCGACAAAGTCCCAATAGGCGGCAGTGCGTGCCCCGCCCCAGCTCATGGGCTCGACAATGGCACTGGTTGATGTGCCGCCGCGTGAAAGATCGAGCCGCACCTGCTGGCCCGACTTGGATGCCAGCGCGAGGCGCAGATCGGCGAGCGATGCAACAGCGCGGCCATCGACCCGCTGGATCACGTCGCCAACACGGACATCCACACCCGGGCGCCGAAGGGCCGGTCGCTGCGACACGAGATCGGCTTCCGCACGGAAGATGCGATCGACCCGCAGGCCACCCGAAACCGGCGTGTATTCGGCACCGAGAAAGGCCATATCGCTGTTTTCGCCATCTTCGGGCAGATCGCCCGAGCGGACCTGACTGTGCAGGATGCCGAGTTGCGAAGCCATCTGGCCCAGAATCGTATTGAGCTCTGCCCGGTGCCCGATCCGCTGCAAAAGAGGCTCATGTTGCGCGCGAACAGCGTCCCAGTCGACCCCGCGCAGAGCCGGATCATAGGCGAAATCGCGATGCAAGCGCCATGCGTCGACAAACATCTGCTGCCATTCGGCTACCGGATCGATGGTTATCCGCCAATCGCCAAGGCGCACACGATTTGGCGCCATGTCATCAGGAACGTCGTCTGCCGCCGGCACCAGTGCGAAAGTCGGCTGGCCGTTGGACCTGCCGACAACGAGCACTGTCTCACGATCTGCTGAAAGGCTCAGGCCATTGGCATCGGCGGCGAAGGTCTTTTCCTCGGCGTCGCGGCGGTCGATCTTGATCGACACGGCGTCATCATCGCGGAAAGTGTAGAGGAAGTTCTCGGCCGCCAGCAGAGTGCGCCCTACGCCCGCTTCGGCCGGCACCTGATAGAGGCGCTCGGCAAGGCCGGTGAGAACGATGTTTGCACTCGCTTCCTCTTCACCCTCTTCATCGGGATCGCTGCCGGAGGAGCCTTCGCTCTCCTCTTCCTCTTCGTCTTCAGACGAGCGCGTCAGTTCGTTCTCCTCGGTGAAGCGGAACTCTGCCTCCGGGTCGAGCTGGAGCGCGTAGATCTCGCCGCGATCGGGGAAACTGACCCCCATGTTGCGGTCACCCCACGGGCTGCCGGGGGTCGGATCGAAATTGCGGTCGGAGATAAAGTAGAGCCAGGCCCCGTCATGCGCGAAGGCCGGGGCATAGTCGTTATACTTGCCCGACGTGGCGCGGACGCGCGCACCGGTGGCGAGGTTATGGACGTAAATATCCGAGGTATTGCCGCCGTTCTCACGCCCGCTTTCGGCATAGGCGAGATAATCACCATCGGGCGGGAATGTGACGCCGGAGAAGGGGTTATCACTACCACTGTCGTTCTGGCGGAGCAGGGTCACACGGCCTGTCGCCACGTCAACGCGCTGCAAACGCGCCTGCTTGTCTCGCACGATCAGACTGTTGCCATCGGGCGTGACATCGAATGACCAGATATGGGCATCGTAGCCGCGCGTAATCGCTGTGGGCTCGCCCGAACCGTCTGCCGGAACCCGGTAAAGATCGCGCGCATCACCGCGGTCGAGAATAAGGAACACCTGCTCGCCATCAGGGCTTTCGACAGCTTCGCGTGCACGCGCATCCATCGGCAGGCTCAGCTCCACACGGCGCGCCTGCCCCGGGGCGCCAAGCGTCACGCGTCCGCGAGCGGTGACTGCAACACGGTCTCCGGAGGGCGCGATATTGGCCGAATCCGTAAGCGTGAGCGGATCGCTGATTGTGCGCGGGCGAGTCTGCTCGCGATCCGACACGATATCGAGAGACAGCGTGTTCAGTGTACTGTTCGCGGTGGAGAACACGTGAAGGTCCGCACCGTTCTGGAGGACGATTTCCCCGCCATCCATGCTCGCGTGCAAAACCGGAAAGGCGAACTCTTCCGAATGCTGCGTCACGCCGCTGCCATCCTCGGCGACCGACCAGATGGCGTCTGCACCGCTTTGGTCTGAAATGAAGTAAATGCGGCCACCGTGCGCCATCGGATTGCGGATCGGCGCGCCGAAGTCGGCAAGCAGTTGCGTCGCCTCGGCATTGCCGCCCGTCCAGCGCCAAAGCTGCATCATGCCGCCGCCGCGATAGAGCACGGCATTGTCGTTCGCCCTTACCCGCAGGCCACGGCGAGAGAAGAACAGGCTGCCATCGCTGCCATAGGTCGCGTCGTTCGCGCGCCAGAGCGGGATCGGCGTTGCGCCGCCGCCATCGGGATCGACCGTATAAAGAATTTCCGCCTGACCACCGCCCTCGGCAGTCGAGGAGAACACGACCCGGCCATCAGGCGTCCAGCCCACCGTGCGCACACCGCCACCCTCATAGGTCAGCCGCCGCGGCGCTCCGCCAGCAACGGGCATGACGTAGACGTCATTCGAACTGTCATAGGCTGCGTTGAACGCCACCCAGCGTCCGTCGGGAGAGATCGCCGGATTGGTCTCCTCCTCCTCGTGATTGGTCAGCCGTATCGCCGAGCCACCGTTGCGCGCCGAACGCCACAAGTCGCCCTCGCTGGCAAACACCAGCGTATCACCGCGCGCTGCCGGATACTGGTAGAACCCCTCCTCGGCGACAGCAGGTGATGCCGTTGTGGCGAGCAGAGCAGCAGCAAGAGTGGCAATACGCTTCATGAAAGTCCCCCGTGGATTTGGTTTGCGCGGGAGAATGGCCAGAGCTCAGCGCCGAAGCAAGACAGCACTAGGTCTCACCATGTCGCTTGCAGAAATGCGTTTGCAGTTCGTCGGATCGCCGACGCGAGGAAGACTAATCCCGCTCCACCGCCTTCGCTTTGCGGGTCGAGAACATGCCGGTCGTGTCGACTACAGCCTTCTGCAAATAGCTGTCGCCCTCAAGCCGCTTGAACTGGCGGTGGCCGACAAGGAATGTCACGATATCGGCGGCCTCGCGGGCTTCGTCTGATGTGACCAGCTTCACGTTCGCACGGCCGGCGAGTGACTTGGGAAGTTCGGACAGGTTCGGCTCCACCACCAAGACCTGAGCGCCTTCGATATCCGCTACCATCTCGACGATTTCGAGCGCGGGGCTCTCGCGCACGTCGTCAACATCAGGCTTGTAGGTAATGCCGTAGCAGGCGACGGTCGGGACCTTGAACCTGTCCGCCAGCGCGCGGATTTGCGCGACAACGCGGTGCGGTTTGTCGTCATTCACCACGCGCGCCATGCGGATGAGGCGAGCCTCTTCCGGCGCGCTCGACACGATAAACCACGGGTCCACCGCGATGCAGTGTCCACCCACCCCTGCCCCGGGCATGAGGATGTTCACACGCGGATGCTGGTTCGCCAGCTCGCGAACCTGCCAGATATCGGTGCCCAGTTTCTCGCAGATGATCGAAAGCTCGTTTGCGAAGGCAATGTTCACGTCGCGATAGGCGTTTTCGGACAGCTTGCAGAGTTCGGCCACGCGGCTGTCGGTGATGTAGCAGGTGCCCATCACGAAGGTCTGGTAAAGCGCTGCCGCCTTGTTCGCGCAGTCCTGCGTGAGGCCGCCGATGATGCGGTCATTGCTGACAAGTTCGCGCAGCATTTGCCCGGGCAGGATGCGCTCGGGGCAATGGCACAGCGCCACGTCGGCCTCGCTCTCCTCGTCACGGTAGCGCGGGAAAGTCAGGTCCGGGCGTTCCTCGGCGAAGACCTCCGCTAGCCGCTCGGTCGATCCAACGGGCGAGGTGCTCTCGAGGATCACCACATTGCCCTTCTCCAGCACCGGCGCGATGGTGCGCGCGGCTGCCTCGACGAAGGTCATGTCCGGCCCTTCATTCACCATCGGCGTAGGTACGGCGATCAGGAAGAATTCGGCAGGCTCGGGCGTAGTGGTGGCGCGCAGGCGCTTGGTATCGACGGCAGCGGATAGCAGCATCTGCAGGTCCGGCTCCTGAAAGTGGGCCTGGCCCGCATTTACCGTGTCCACGACGCTTTCATTCACGTCGAGGCCAATCACCTCATGCCCGCGGCTCGCCAGCATGGCGGCGGTTGGCAGGCCGATATATCCGAGCCCTACAGTGCAGACTTTCATTGCGCTTCGGCTTTCACGAATTGTGCGACACTGGCGGCGATCTTCTGCGCGGCGGTGCCATCACCATAGGGGAAGACTTTTCGTGCCCGGCGCTGGTAATGGTCCGGCTCATCAAGCAATCGTGCAGCAGCGGCCATGATGCCTTCGGTGCTGGTGCCGACGATCTGCGCAACGCCCGTCGCTACTGCTTCGGGCCGCTCGGTCACTTCGCGCATAACCAGCACAGGCTTGCCCAGCGCCGGCGCCTCTTCCTGAATGCCCCCGCTGTCGGTCAGCACGAAATGCGCGGCCTGCATCAGCGCGACCATCTGCACGTAGTCGACCGGCGGAATGAGGTGGATGTTGCTGGCGTTGCCGAGCCGTTCCTCGACCACGGACTTCACCTGCGGATTGAGGTGGACCGGATAGACGATCTCGGCGTCGCCGCGTTTCGCCAGTGTCTTGAGCGCATCGCAGATACGGGCGAAACCATCGCCGAAGCTCTCTCGGCGATGCCCGGTGACGAGGACAAGCTTTTTGGCTGAATCGAGTGACAGGCCGAGGCCGTCCAACTCGTGCCCCTTCAGCGTACCGGCGACATGAAGAAGCGCATCGATACCCGAGTTTCCAGTGATCTCGATGTGCCGCGCATTGCCCTGTTGCGGCGGACGTTCCTTCTTGAGGTTTTGCCCAGCTATGCCAGTAGGAGCCCAGAGCAGCTCGGCCACGGCGTCGATCGAAATCCGGTTGTATTCCTCCGGCCATGGACGCTGGATATCGTGGCTGCGCAGCCCCGCCTCCACATGGCCCACCGGCACACGGTTGTAAAAGGCGGAGAGCGCGGCCGCCATCGCGCTGGTGGTATCGCCGTGGACCATCACAAGGCCCGGCTTGTGCTCGGCAATCAGCGCATCCATTTCGCGCATCACGCGGGCGGTAATGTCGGATAGCGTCTGCCCCGGAGTCATCAGGTTGAGATCGATATCGGGCGATTCTTCGAAAACCGCGAACACCTGATCGAGCATTTCGCGGTGCTGGCCGGTGGTTACCACCTTTAGATCGACTTCGGGCACCTGCCGCAGCGCGCGCACGACGGGCAGCATCTTGATCGCTTCCGGACGCGTGCCGAAGACGAGCAGGACAGGCGTCACCGAATGCGCGCCTGTGAGCGAGTTTGGAGCAAGTTCAACCACGCGCAATCCCTAGCGATTCCGCGTAAAAATATCGTTGAAACGCCGTTCACCTTACCATCGGCTCGGCAAGTCCGCCGATGAGGATGCGGTCGACACCGTCGCGCAGGTCGATTTCGTTCTGCACGGCGGCGTAAAAGCGGTTGCGTTCTTCCCCTGCGCCGTCATTGCCGGTGGGCGCGCGCCAGTTGGAATTGGTGGCGATCACCAGATTGCGCACCGGATCGATGAAAATGCCTTGCCCGAACAGTCCCGAAGCGGCGTAGGCATCGCCCGGATAGGTCCACCACTGATAGGCATAGCCGCGATCGAAGCGGCCGGTTTCAAAAGCGGGTGCCGTAGCCTCTGCAAACCAGCCCTCCGGAACAACCTGCTCACCACCCGCCATCCCGCCGCCGAGGGCGAACAGGCCGAAGCGCGCCATGTCGCGCGTGCTGGCCTGGATGCAGCAGCCGGAAATCTCGCTGCCAGTGTTGGAAAGGAGCCAGGTCGCATCCTGCTCCATCCCGAACGGTGCCCAGACTTTTTCGGAAAGGTAATCGGCCAGTGTCTTGCCGGTAGCGTTGCGCACCAGCACGCCGATCATGTTGGTTTCGCCGGTATTGTATTGCCAGCGTGTGCCTGGCTCCGCCTCGCGCGGAAGCTGGCGCATGTAATCGACCATCGAATCCACGCCTGTCTCACTCGAAACATGTTCATTGAAACGGGCGATATCGCTCTCAGGATCGGAATAGTCTTCGTTCCAGCGAACCCCGCTCGACATGGTCAGGAGCTGGCGCACACTCACGCCATTATAGGCAGATCCTGCAAGCTCAGGGATGTAGCGCGTCACGTCGTCATCGAGGCTATCTATATAGCCATCGGCAATTGCCGCGCCAACAAGCGTGGAGGTCAGGCTCTTGGCAACCGAGAAGCTTGTCCACTTGCCGTCAGCGTTGAAATCGATGCCGTAGCGCTCGAGCACCACCCTGCCATCATGCACAACCACAATCGCAGCCGTGTTCTGGCTTTCCATGAAGGCATCAAGATCGAACCCGGGCAATTCCAGTGGCTGGCCATCTGGTAGCGGATAGGTCGCATCCCCCGCATCGATCACCCGCGCTTCTGCCAGAGCGGGGAAACCATCGAGCGCGCGAAAAGCAGCGTTGCGGGTGTCTTCATCCCAGAAGAGCACATTGCGGTCCGTCGGCATAGTCGCGAGAACGGCACGTTGATCATCGCTGAGTGTGGCGACGAAAATCCCGCCCGTCGCGAACAAGATGGCCAATCCGCCGATCAGCCACTTCTTCATGCACCCTCCCCCCATTTGACTAGCGTTACCTGACTGACCGTAATCCCGCCGCCGCGGAAACCACCTTCACAATACATCAGATAAAACCGCCACAAGTCACGAAATTTCTTGTCGAATCCATCAGGAAGATGGCCCGCTTCCGCTGCGGCATCAAAATTCTCGCGCCAAGTCTTGAGGGTCTGGGCATAGTCGATCCCGAAATCCTGCTGGTCCTGCCAATCAAGCCCCTGTGCTTCGGCCAATGCCCGAAATTCGCTTGTGCGGATCAGCAAGCCACCGGGGAAGATATATGCCTGGATAAAATCCGCATTCCTTGCATACGCATCGAACAATTCATCCCGCATGGCGATGAACTGGATCGCAGCGCGGCCACCCGGCTTGAGGTTCCGCGCGATGCAATCCATGAAAGTCGGCCAGTATTCGCGCCCCAATGCTTCGACCATCTCCACGCTGACAATTGCATCGAATTGGCCCGCCGTGTCGCGATAATCCTGCTTGAGAAATTGTACGCCCGGGTGATGTTGGCGTGCCCAATCGAGTTGTTCATCCGAGAGGCTGATCGCATCGACCCGTGTACCTTTGGCGGCGAAGTGTCCGGAAAGTGCGCCCCATCCGCAGCCGATTTCGAGCAGGCTCTCCGGCTCGCCCACCCTTTCGGCCAATCTCTCCCATTTGCGACGCTGCGCTGCCTCTAGATCATTCCCGCTAAAGCGATACGCACTGGAGTAGCTCATCGTCGGATCGAGCCACGCCGCATAGAAATCGTTTCCGAGATCGTAATGCAGATGGATGTTTTTTTCGGCTTGCGACTTCGTATTGCGGTTGAGCGCATGGAGCGCCTTTGCCGCCCAACGCCACGGCCCTTTGGCGCGTGCCAGATCTCCCAGTGCATGGGCATTCTGTACGAACAGGGCGAAGAAGCTGACCGGGTCCTCGCTCGACCACTCACCCGCTTCCCAGGCCTGATATAGGCCGACGGAGCCACCCGTGGCGATCCGCAACAGCCCGCGCCAGTCATGCAGGCGGACCTCGCAAGCAAAACCATCTGTACGGCCACCCAGGATGCGCCGCGATCCGTCGGGCAGGATGCCATAAAGCGTACCGCGCTCCAGCCCCTCGTCGATTCGGTCGAGCATCTTGCCAACAGCTGGCGCAAAGGCGCGTGCAAGCAAACCGGGCTTTCCGCCATATCTCTGCCCGCTTTGGAGCAGCTCTCCCCCTCTTATATTCCGGCTTGCCATTGGCTGGTTCTATGCCGAGCCGCGCGGTTCACGGCAAGGCGCGCTCAGTCTTTGTTCGCCCGATAAGTTTGCAACGCCCGCTCACGCGCTTCCTTGTGGCCGATGACCTTGGAGGGGTAATCAGCTGGCTTGCAGCCGTGCTCTTCCGGGTCGTGGATATAGGGATCGTCCAAATCGGCGAGTTCGGGCACCCATTGGCGGATATAGTCGCCAACATCGAACTTTTCCGATTGCGTAAGCGGCGCCATGATCCGCACGAACATGTTGGAATCGACGCCGGTGCCGCTAACCCACTGCCAGTTTGTGGCGTTGGAAGCATAATCGGCGTCGCATAACGTGTCCCAGAACCAGCGTTCGCCATGTGTCCAGTTGATCAGTAGATGCTTGATCAGGAAGCTGGCGCAGATCATCCGCACGCGGTTGTGCATCCAGCCGGTCGCCCACAGCTCGCGCATTCCTGCATCGACGATGGGGTAGCCGGTCTTGCCGCGCTGCCATTTCTCGAGATCGGCCTGAATGTCTTCGGAGCGGCTGGGATTGCGCCAGAAATCCTCCCCATAACCCTCGCGGTAGGGCTCGATCCCGTACTTGGGGAATTGGCAGATCACGTTCTGCGCATAGTCACGCCAGACGAGCTCCTGCCGGAAAATGGTCGCGCCTTCGGAGGTGTAGCGGCTCATCGCCTGCCACAGCATGCGCGGGCTCACTTCGCCGAAGTGCAGATGGGGTGACATGCGGCTGGTGCCGTGAATGCTCGGCAGATTGCGCTTCTCGTCATAGTCGGAGACCTGATCGAGATATTCCTCAAACCGCTCCATCGCTGCGGCCGTGCCGAATTCGTCGCCCCAGAACGTGCGCATGCCGCCTGCCCAATCGGGCCCCGTCGGCAGCAGGTCGAGATCGGCGAGGTCATCGCTGGCTGGCCAGTTATCGGGGCTCGAGAAGCTTGGTTCGGGCAGCAGATCAAAGCCATCGATAGCGGCGAACATGGCGTTCTTGAAAGGCGTGTAGATCTTGTATTCGCCGCCCGATCCGGTGCGCACCGATCCGGGGGGTAGCAGGTAATTGCCGTCATGCAGCTTAAGCGGGACCTGGTCTTTCAATTCGCCCTGCGCCTTGCGCCACCACGGCTCGTAATGGCGCACGGCATGGACTGCTTCCGCTCCAGTCTCCTCGACCAGCTTGGGCAGGACATCCGTCACTTTGCCGCGCCGCAGGACAAGCCGCGAATGATGCCGCGCAAGGTCCTTTTCCAGCGCTTCGAGCGCGTGATGCAACCACCAGCGGCTCGCCCCGCCCATCGCGTGACTGCCGGGTGTCTCGTCATCGAGAATGAAGACCGGAATAACCGGCCCGGCCTGTGCGGCGGCATGAAACGCGGCCTGATCCGCCAGGCGCAGATCACGCCGAAGCCATACGATTTGTGGTCTGGACAATGCATTTCCCCGTGTAATGGGGAATGAGCGCATCAATCGGCTTCCGGTTCCTCACAGACGACATTGGGCAACGGCACGGTAAAGTTATCGCCGCCCGCACCTTCCATCATGAACCGCGCATCACGGATCAAGACGGAGCCATCATTGGCCCGCAATGCCATTGGCGCGCGCGACCAGAACAGGAACGCATCAAGGCTGGAATTGCGTTGGCGGATCGTCTCCACGTCAGGCCATTGGCAATATTGGCGGATCGGATGGTGATATCCATAACCGTATTCCTGGCCTTGCCAGGCATTCGACAACCAGCGGCGCTCTCCGATCTGGATAATGCGTTCGCGCTTCCAAGAAGCGAGCGGCGGCGGACTTGCGATAGCTACCCTTGGATAGGGTTCATACCCACGGCTCCGAATCCCCTCGGAGTGATATGTAATACCAGCCTGCACCCCAATATACGCCAGCACTGCTGCCAGAACGACCCGCGCCGACTTCCGCCAGTCACCGCCACGCTTTTCCTTGCGGAGCGACAACCAGAGGCCAAAGCCCATCAGCACCCACAGCCATACATCGATGATGAACAGCACATCGCCATAGTACCATTGGCTGGAGAACGGTTCGAAGAAACGGATGCCGTAAACATTGAGCCAATCGAGCAAGGGATGCGTCAGGCACCCAAGGAACGCCAGCCCATATAGCCAGCCGAAATGCACCGGCGCCCTGCCTTCCGGCCGCTTTCCGCGCGAGGCCTGCCAGCGGTCCCAGCCCCATAACAGCCCCGCCAGTATCAACGGCAGCAGCACCAGCGCGGGCGGGCCGTGGGTGATGCCGCGACGGAAGCCAAGATGCTCGGTGCCCTCGAGCCAGAAGAAGCACGCCGCGTCCACATCGGGCAGGTTCGCCCCGATGATCAGCGCAGGCATGGCCAGTCCGGTCTTCTTCTTGAGGCCCGTCTGCCCGATCAGCGCGCCGACGAGGGAGTGCGTGAGATTGTCCATCGAATTCCTATTCGTATCGCTGCATCGCGCAGTCCCTTGTATGCCCTCGATAAGCGAATTAGAGCGCCCAGCGGAACACTTTCATGATAATTTTCGTCAACCGATATTTCTGGCCCGACCGGAGCGCGACCTCGCAAATCCTCAGCGATGTGGCCTTTCACCTTGCCGAGCAGGGTCACGAGGTGGCGATCATCGCCAGCCGCCTGTCCTATGAAAGCGATGAGGGGCCCTTCGCTGCCAGCGAAACGCATCGCGGCGTGACCGTCCATCGGGTTGCGACACCCAGCTTCGGTCGTGGCAATATCGCCGGGCGCTTGATCGACTATCTCGGCTTTTATTTGAGCGCCTTCTTCAGGACGCTCGCGATCGCATCATCAGCCGATGTCGTGGTGGCCAAGACCGACCCGCCGGTCCTTTCCTGGCCCATCGGCATTGCCGCAAAGCTGAAAGGCGCGCGGCGAGCGAACTGGCTGCAAGACCTCTATCCCGAAGTTGCGGAGGCTTTCGGGGTGATCAGGCCCGACAGCCTGCCCGCCAAGGTCGTACGGGCGTTACGCAATCGCTCGCTGCGCAAGGCGGACTGCAATGTCGCGATTGGCGGCAAGATGGCTGCGCTGCTGCGGCAACAGGGCATCGAGGATAGCCGCATCATCATCATCCCCAATATGACCGATGACGAGAGTATTCGCCCGATTGCGCCAGTTGACAATCCGCTGCGCATACAGTGGGGCTTCGGTCCGGAGCAGCTGGTGGTCGGCTATTCGGGCAATCTCGGCCGCGCGCACGAGATCGATACGTTGCTCGGTGCCGCCGAGGCACTGCAGAAGGAAGGCCGCAGCGAGATTCGGTTCCTCGTGATCGGTGGCGGCTATCTGCATGATGCGCTGGGCAAGGAAATCACCAAGCGTCGGCTTACCAATTTCGTGCTCAAGCCGTACCAGCCGCGCGAGCAGCTCGGCCTCTCTCTTACGGTACCCGACGTGCATTGGGTATCGCTGCTCCCGGCGCTCGAAGGAACGATTGTGCCGAGCAAGTTTTACGGCGCAGCGGCGAGCGGTCGCCCGGTTATTTTTATCGGCAGTGCTGAAGGCGAACTCGGCAGCATGGTCCCGGAAAGCAATTCCGGCGCAGTCGTGGAAGTGGGCGCATCGCAGGATCTTGCAACGATAATCAGGCAATATGCCGATGATCCGGCACGCCGGCTGAAACAGGGAGAAGATGCGCGCGCACTCGTCGAAGGCGGATTCAACCGCGCCGCTGTATTCGCCAAATGGGAAAAGTTCGCAGAACGCTTTGTCCAGCGCCGCTGAATTATTTCGCGCCGTGCCCGGTGAACACCACCATGGCTGTGCGCACGATGATGAGCAAATCGAGCCAGTACGAGAAGTTCTTGATGTAGAAGAAGTCGTATTGAAGCTTGTTATCAATATCACCGAGACCCGTCACATGGCCCTGGTTGACCTGCGCCCAGCCGGTTATGCCGGGCCGCACGATGTGGCGGTAATCGTAGAACGGGATCTCTTCACGATACCATTGTGACAGTTCCATCGCCTCGGGGCGCGGGCCGATCCAGCTCATATGACCCATGATGATGTTGTACATCTGCGGCAGTTCATCGATCCGCGTCTTGCGGAGGAAGCGACCGAGCTTGGTGATCCGCGGATCGTTGTCGCCGGTCATAGCCCTGGCGCGGCGCGCTTCTTCATCCTCGACCTCGGCCTCGCACCGCATTGTCCGGAATTTCAGCACCCGGAATGCTTCACCACGATAACCAATGCGGCGTTGGCGAAAAAAGACGGGGCCCGCCGAATCCAGCTTGATCAACACCGCCACCAGGGCAAGCGGCAGAACAAGCAGCGGGATCATTACGACGCAAACCATCAGGTCTGCCAGGCGTTTTACCCGCATGAAGCTCATATTGGGAAGCAGCGAACCAAAGCTGTTTTCGGACAGATGCTCAACCTGCACCTTCCCCGTGGCGGCCTCGGCCACCTGCTTGTAGTGGAAAACCGGAATGCCCTGCAGCGCAGCATTGGCCATCAGGCGTTCCCAACGATCCTCATGATCGAAGCGCAAATCCGCAATAAGGATCGCGCCGCGATGATTCGGCAGGATTGTTTCCGCCAGCGGGCGCATATGCATGCCGATGCGTTCGAGCCGCCGGACCTTACCTCCCGGAACGACATAAAAGATGTTCTGGTCAGACCGGGTCGCGATGATGAGGAAGCCCAGGTAAAGCGTTAGAGTAAGGGCAAAATTCACACCGAATACAGGAATCGAATAGGCAGGCCGCAGCAGCAGGATGACCATGGCCACTACGCCATAACTGGCAACGAAGGTCGGCAGGATCGCGCCCAACTGTTTGACGCCCGGGTAGATATTCACACGGCGGGCAAGGAAAATGCCCACCACCGTCGCAATGGCCGAACCGATGATGCTATTGCGAACGGGGCCCGTCTCAAGCAGCGCCTGCTCGGGGCTAAAAAAGAAAAGCCATGGTGCAATCGTGCCCAGCAGCAAACAGATGAGAACCTGCAAGCTGAACGACCGGTAGAGACTCCGGTCATCCTGGAACACGTCATTCTGTTCGGTCATCAACACCGAAAGCACTCCCCCGAGCATTACAATGCCCGGCAGACAGGCAACGAATTGGCTGCACAATTGTGCAGTTGCGAAGTTGCTGAATTACGCCGCAATCAGTAGCCGCGCAAGCCACTGATACAAATTGCGACGGCTGTGTGCTTCCTGCACTAACATCGGCTTACACCAACTGGCCAAGGTCTTCCGAGCTATAGCCGACCAGCCTGTCCAGCTCGCCTTCGCGAACATGCTTTGTCCAATGCGGGTTGCTGATCAACGCCCGCCCGACAGCGATCATGTCGAACTCGCCACGCTCCATACGCTCTGCGAGTTCGGTCAGGTCGGTCGTCCTTGTCTGCTGGTCTTTGAAAGAGCCAAAGAAATCAGCATCAAGTCCTACCGATCCAACCGAGATCGTGGGCACATCGACCAGTTTCTTGACCCAACCGGCGAAATTCAGCCCCTTCTCTCCATCGATCTCAGGGAATTCGGGTTCCCAGAAACGGCGTTGCGAACAGTGGATGACATCCGCACCAGCGTCGACAAGCGGAGCAACCCAGTCTTCAAGCGCATCCGGCGTAAGGGCAAGGCGGCGTGTGTAATCCTGCTGGTTCCATTGGCTGATACGAATGATCAGCGGGATATCACCAACTGCCTCTCGCGTCTGGCGGATAATCTCTGCGGCGAAGCGCGTCCGTTCGGGCAAGGTTTCGCCACCCCAGCTATCATCGCGCACATTGGTCTGGCCCCAAAAGAACTGGTCGATCAGGTATCCGTGGGCGCCATGGAACTCAATAGTGTCGAAGCCAAGCCGCACGGCATCCTTTGCTGCAGCAACGTAAGCTGCAACCGCATCGGCAACGTCCTCCTCGCTCATCGCTCGCCCGTACGGCTTTCCCTGCTTGAACAGGCCTGACGGTCCCTCAGCCTCACCCGGGCGCGGACGATCGGGAAACTGTTCCTTGACCAGCCCCGTATGCCAAAGCTGCGGGGCTATCGCACCACCTTCGCCATGGACCGACTTCACCACATTGCCCCAGCCCGCGAGCGCGTCGTCGCCGTGAAAGCGTGGGATATTGGGCTCGTTGCGCGACTCCGGACGATCGACGCCGGTACCCTCGGTGATGATCAGCCCGACCTCGCCCTCCGCACGCTTGCGGTAGTATTCGACGACATCATCACCGGGAACACCATTAGGGGAAAAGTTGCGCGTCATCGGAGCCATGACGACGCGATTCTTTAGCGTCAGGTTGCGAATGGTGATCGGCTGGAAGAGTGCGGACATGCGTGAAAATCCTGTTGCTTGATTTCGCTCAGCCACAACTGGAGATTCCCGTTGCAGTTTGCAACCTGCCTTGAGCGCCATCAAGCAAATCTATCCCCGGTACCCTCAGTCCTCTACAGTCCAGGTCTGGCCCTTGGCCAGCAATGCAGCGAGATTGGGCTCCTTGCCCTCACTTGCGCGGTCACGTTCTTCCGCCACAAGCGTCTCGAATGTCGGACGCGGATCATCGTAAAGCACGCCCAGCGCCTTTGGAAACGGGCCAAAAGGCAGTTCCACCAGCATGTGGGCAATGGAGCGATTCTTCACATCGTGGCGGATCACACCAGCCGCCTGCCAGTCGCCATCAACAACATCGACAACCTTCAGCGCCAATTTCTCATGATCGAGCGTGATACCCTTGGTGCCACCGGCAAACAGCATGGGTTCACCATGTTCAAGCCAGAGCTGACTGTCTTCAGCCCCCTTGGGCGCGGCAAAGCCATCGAACACGTCCTTGTTGTAGACGATGCAGTTCTGGTAAATCTCGACAATCGCCGCGCCTTTGTGCTCGTGCGCAGCCTTCAGCACATCGGGCAACTTCTTCGATACATCGAAACCGCGCGCCACGAAACGTGCACCCACGCCGAGCGCGAAGGCCGAAACGCGGGTCGGGCTGTCGACCGAGCCGGTCGGGGTCGAGGGGCTGCGCGTGCCGACACGGCTGGTCGGCGATGCCTGCCCCTTGGTCAGCCCGTAAATCTCGTTATTGAACAGCAGGATTTGCATGTTCACATTGCGTCGAAGAACATGCATCAAATGATTGCCGCCAATGGACAATCCATCACCGTCACCCGTCACCAGCCACACATCGAGATCGGGATTGGCGAGCTTCACACCCGTCGCAACCGCCGGCGCGCGGCCGTGGATCGTGTGGAAGCCGTAGCTCTCGATATAGTACGGGAAGCGACTGGAGCAGCCGATGCCGCTGATAAACACCGTATTCGCCGGATCGCAGCCGAGCTGCGGCAGCGTGCGCTGCACCGCCTTCAGGATCGCATAGTCCCCGCAGCCTGGGCACCAGCGGACCTCCTGGTCGGTTTCCCAGTCCTTCAGCGTGGTTTCGATTTTGACGGGCGCGTTCATTCGTCATCTCCAACCGGGCTCGGCAGCTGGTCGTCATTCACTTCGACTTGACCGCCTTCATTGCCGGGAATGTCATCAAAATACTTGCCAATGGCCTCTTCCAGCTCACCGATCGCGAAGGGCTGGCCGCTGGTCTTGGTGAGCGGTTGCGCATCGACAAGGAATTGGTCGCGCAGCAACGTCTTGAACTGGCCGGTATTCATTTCAGGCACCAGTACATAATCGAAGCTCTTCAGCAGTTCGCCCAGATTGGCAGGCATTGGCCAGATATTGCGGACATGAATGTGGCTTACATCAACACCGGCACGGCGCGCCCGTGTGACAGCCTGATAGATCGGGCCGTAAGTCGAGCCCCAGCCCACCACTGCCAGTTTTCCACCCTTCTCGCCCAGCTCGATTTCCTGATCGGCAACGGCGATATTGGCAATCTTGTTCATGCGCGCATCGGTCATCGCCTGATGGTTGTCGGGCGAGTAATCGATATGGCCGGTGTCGACCGCTTTTTCGATCCCGCCGATGCGATGCATCAGCCCCGGCGTACCCGGCTTAATCCAAGGGCGCGCGCCCTTTTCGTCACGCTTGTAGGGCAACAGGTTTTCGCCATCGTTCTTCTCGGTGAGAAACTGCGCGGGGAAGCGCTCATAGCTTTCCGGATCAGGGACCATCCACGGTTCGCTCGCATTGGCAATGTAGCCATCGGTCAGCAGGATAACGGGTGTCATGTACTGCACTGCGATCCGGCATGCCTCGATCGCGCATTCGAACGCGTCCGACGGGCTGCGCGCGGCAATCACCGGGATCGGCGCATCGCCATTGCGGCCATAGACAGCCTGGTAGAGGTCGCTCTGCTCGGTCTTGGTTGGCAGGCCGGTGGAAGGGCCACCGCGCTGCGAGTTGACGATCACCAGCGGCAACTCTGTCATGATGCCGAGGCCCATTGCTTCGCCCTTCAGCGCAATGCCGGGGCCGGACGATGACGTGACGCCGAGCGAACCGGCATAACTCGCCCCGATAGCAGCGCAGATCGCAGCAATCTCGTCTTCCGCCTGGAAGGTGGTGACGTTGAACTCTTTCAGCTTCGCAAGGTGGTGCAGGATAGCGCTGGCAGGCGTGATCGGATAGCCACCGAAGAACATCGGCAAGCGGAGCAAACGCGCCCCGGCGACGAGGCCGAGCGAGACCGCTTCTGCGCCGGTGACGGTCCGGTAAAGGCCGGGCGCGGTCGGCACGGGATCGAGATGGACCTGCTTGAGCGGCCCTGAAAGCTCCGCTGTTTCGCCATAAGCGTGCCCCGCATCAAGCGCGGCGATATTGGCATCGGCGATATCGGGCTTGGTTTTGAACTTGGCGCGCAGCCAATCCTGCAACGGCTTGCGTTCACGGTCGAACATCCACAGCGCCAGCCCCAGCGTCCACATGTTCTTGCAGCGCAGCGCATCCTTGTTGCCCAGGCCAAAGGGCTTGACTGCTTCAACCGTCATCGCGCTGATATCGAGCTTCAGAACATCGAACTTGGCGAGCGTATCATCCTCCAGCGGGCTGACATCGTATTTCGCCTTGTCGAGATTACGCTTGGTGAATTCGCCAGTGTCGATGATCACGAGACCGCCAGGCTTGAGCGCGGACAGGTTCACCTTCAGCGCGGCGGGATTCATCGCTACCAGCACATCGGGCTGATCGCCCGCGGTATCCACTTCACGCGCGCCGAAATTGATCTGGAAGGCTGAAACGCCGAACAGCGTGCCCTGCGGGGCGCGGATTTCTGCGGGGAAATCGGGGAACGTTGCAAGGTCATTCCCGGCTAGCGCGGTGGAAAGCGTAAACTGACCTCCCGTTAGCTGCATCCCGTCGCCACTGTCGCCCGCAAAGCGGACGACAACCGCATCCTGTTGCGAAAGATCAGACCGCGTTTCGGCCGCTTGGCTTGCCATACAAATTCTTCCTGCCGCGCCGCTTCGGGCGCTTAATCTTGTGTCGGGCTGGCACCTAGGTTCCCAATCGTCCCGAGACAATCAAGATTTTCTGTCCAAAGGGCAATAGTCACCTTTTCCCCGTCCCCCGCAGGCACTACATCGCCGCCATGAGCACTTCGGAACCAAAACTCTACCGCCCCTGCGTAGGCACGATGATGATCAATTCCCGTGGCGAGGCCTTTGTCGGCAAGCGGATCGACAACAAGGAAGGCGATTGGTGGCAGATGCCGCAAGGCGGCGTCGATGATGGCGAGAACCTCGATGAGGCCATGCTTCGCGAGCTGGGCGAGGAAACCGGCGTAACCCCCAAGCACCTCGAGATCGTCCATCGCATGGAGAGCGAGCTGTTCTACGACCTTCCGCCCGAACTGCATGGCAAGCTGTGGGGTGGCAAATATGTCGGCCAGCGTCAGGCGTGGTATCTCGTCCGATTCATCGGTGACGACTCGGACGTCGATCTCGAAGCGCACAAGCACCCCGAATTCTGCGAGTGGAAATGGGTCGATCCCGATCTGCTGCCGGAACTGATCGTGCCGTTCAAGCGCGAGGTTTACGAAGCGGTCGTGGCAGACTTCAAGCCATACATCGACTAAGCTCGTCAGTTCTGCGTCACATCCTCATCCGGCGTGACCACTTCAGCCGTCATCACCGGAGGGCCCGCCTGGATTGCTGCGGCGAGCTGGATCGTTTCCGCGCAGCCATCGCCGCACAGGCTCTGCAATTCAGCAAGGTTTTCGGCAGCGGCGGACATTGCGCCCTTTTCCACGAGTGCCTCCCCCTCGCCCGCAATCGCGGCGTAGTTTTCCGGATCGCGTTCCTGCGCTTCGCGGTAGTAGTGGATCGCCTTGCCTTGCAGGCCATCGGCACGGGCGGCCTCCGCCAGTTCGATATAGACTTGCGTGTATCCGGGATCGACCACCAGCGCGGCCTCATAAGCGTCAATAGCACCCTGCGTATCGCCTTGTGCCAGCAATGCTTCGCCCTCTGCCACAAGCGCCTCTGCGCGCGGATCGGGATCGTATGTGTTTGCATGCCCCACGCTGGCGCTGACCGCTACGAACAGCGAAAGGGCGGCGGCTGCGGGGGCAAAACGCATAATCAGATCCTTCATCCTGGACGGTTGGTGTTGAATTTTGGCGTCCATGGCAAAGCGAATATCACGCCTTGGCTGCACGTGCGATGAAAAATCCGTCCGTCCCGTCACGGTGCGGGATCAGGCGAATTCCGTCTCCATGCGCGGTTCCCAACGGAAGTTCAGGCATACTGACATGCCAATCCGCATTGTCTGCGAAGAAGCGGGCCATCTGGTCTTTCCCCTCTTCATCCAGCAGCGAGCAGGTCACATAGGTGAGATGTCCGCCCGGCTTCACCAGATCCGTGCCAATCTTCAGCAATTGTTCCTGCAAGGCGGCGAGACGTTCCAACTCCTTCGGCGTCAGCCGCCATCGCGCTTCTGGATTACGCCTCCACGTTCCCGTTCCCGAACACGGCGCATCGATCAGCACGTGATCCGCCTTTCCGTGCCAAGCCGCCAGCGCTTCCGCCTCGTTGCCCGGATCAAGCAGGATTGTCTCTGCAAGCACCGCCCCCGCCCGCTCTGCACGTGGGGCGAGCTGGCCAAGACGGCGACGGTCAGTATCGGCAGCAATGAGTGTTCCTTCATTGCGCATCGCAGCAGCTAGCGCGAGCGTCTTGCCCCCTGCGCCTGCGCACAGGTCGATGACCGTCTGGCCCGGCTGTGCTCCCACCGCGAGGCACGCCGTCTGGCTGCCTGCATCCTGCACTTCGATCAGGCCATTGGCGTAGGCATCCCAGTCCTCCACCTGCGTTCCCGTTGGGAAGCGCAAGGCATCGAGGCCCCTGACAGCCTCGCCCGGCACCGGCAGATGCCCCAATTCGCCGTCGACCTTCAGCCTGTTGATCCGTATGTCGAGCGGTGCACGACCAAGAAGGCTTTCCGCCTCATCCTGCGACACGCCCGAGGCGATCAGGCGATTTTCCAGCCATTCGGCGGCAATGCCTCCTTCGGCAACAGGCTCGTCTCCGTCGATCGGTTGGGGGCCATAGCCTTCGCCATCAAAGAGCGGGCGCAAATCCTCGCGGTTTTCCTCAATCAGGCCAAGGACCGCGGCACGTCCGCTCGATGGCACCGGGCCGCAGGCGCGGATCGTTTCATACGCCAGTTCACGAATGGCGCGCTTGTCTTTCGATCCGGCGAAGCGGTGATCCTTGAACCATTGCGCGATCAGCCGGTCCGCAGGCGGCCCCTGATTACGCGCGGCGTGGATGATGCCATCGAGGATTTCGATGGCTGCCTGGATGCGTGCTCCGGGTGTCACCGCGTGGGGTAATTCGGGGCTTCGCGGGTGATGCTCACATCGTGAACGTGGCTTTCGCTCAAGCCTGCATTGGTAATGCGGATGAATTGGCCGCGTTCTTTCAGGTCGGCAATCGTGGCGCTGCCAGTGTAGCCCATCGCTGCCTTCACGCCGCCCACCAGCTGGTGCACAACATCACGCGCCGGGCCTTTATACGGAACCTGGCCCTCGATGCCTTCGGGCACCAGCTTCATGGAATCCTTGATGTCCTGCTGGAAGTATCGGTCCGCCGACCCGCGCGCCATTGCCGATACGCTGCCCATGCCGCGATAGGCCTTGTAGGCGCGGCCCTGGTAGAGGAAGGTTTCACCGGGCGCCTCTTCGGTTCCGGCAAGCAGGCTGCCGATCATTACGGCAGAAGCCCCTGCTGCAAGCGCCTTTGCCGCATCGCCCGAGGTGCGCAGGCCGCCATCGGCGATGATCGGCGTATCGCCAGCCGCGCTCGCGCTATCCATGATGGCTGTCAGCTGCGGGACGCCGACACCCGCGACGATGCGGGTGGTGCAAATAGAGCCCGGGCCGATGCCGACCTTTACCGCATCCGCGCCTGCATCGACGAGCGCTTTGGTCGCGTCCGCCGTCGCCACGTTACCGGCGACGATCTGGACGCTGGTGGAGAGCGCCTTGGCGCGCTTCACCGCTTCGGAAACAGCCTTGTTGTGGCCGTGCGCAGTATCGATGATGATAACATCGCATTCTGCCTCGACCAGCGCCTCGGTCCGCTCGAAACCCTTGTCACCCACTGTGGATGCTGCTGCCACGCGCAAACGGCCGCCGGTATCCTTGGTTGCGTCGGGATTGAGCACGGCCTTTTCGATATCCTTCACGGTAATCAGGCCGACGCATTTGTGATCGTTATCGACAACCAGCAGCTTCTCGATCCGGCGCTGGTGGAGAATTTTGCGAGCCTGTTCCTGCGTTACACCCTCGGATACCGTAGCGAGGTTTTCGCTCGTCATCAGCTCCTTCACAGGCTGCATCGGATTGTCGGCAAAGCGCACGTCGCGATTGGTGAGGATACCCACCAGCTTGCCATCGGGCGCAGTCACCGGGATGCCACTGATATTGTGCTGTTCCATCAGCGCCTGCGCATCGCCCAGCGTGGCGTCGGGGGTGATGGTGATCGGGTTGACGACCATGCCGCTTTCGAACCGCTTAACCCGGCGTACCGCAGCACATTGTTCTTCGATCGTGAGGTTGCGGTGGAGCACGCCGATACCGCCCATCTGCGCCATGACGATGGCCATCTCCGCTTCGGTAACGGTATCCATCGCCGCGCTTAGCACGGGGATGTTGAGCGCAATGCCCTTGGTCAGCTGTGTCCTGGTAGAAGCTTGCGAAGGCAGGATATCGCTTTCGGCGGGCTGGAGGAGCACATCGTCGAAAGTGAGACCGGTACGAATGTCAGTTGTGTGAGCCATCCGGCCCTCTGTCACAAAAGCGGGTGATTCGCCAAGGGGGTGAGTGGTGGAAAAATTGGCGTTCACGCACCGTGCACGCTGGTCTTCCCCTTCTACCGCGCGCTTACAAAAAAAGGGGCAGCGCAAGGCCGCCCCTCTCAATCACATCGATATTGCGGAAAATCACGGACTTGTCGGCAACATCACGTCGTCATCATCGTCATTGGTAACAATGACAGCTGTCACGATCGCGCCGAAGACAACCAGAAAACCGACGAGGCCGAGGATTTCCTGACCGCCAGCCATCGACTCGGCGCCTTCGACAGGAGCGGCGGTGCGCATTTCTGCCGACGCTGATTCCTGCGCAACCGCGGGTGTGACCATAAGGCTGGCCGCAGAGAGTGCGGCTAGTGCTTTACCAAACATAAAAATCCTTCTTGCTTCACGCCATGCAAATGGTCTTCCGGCACGACCGAATTGCCGAACCGCAGGGGATCATCACGAAGGCGCGACCCTGTTATGCGACCAAGCCGCATATCGGCTCGAACAAGTAATCGCCCCCGAACAGGAATGTTCCAATTTTTCGACGAAATGTTCGATATTTAACGATGAGCCGTTGGCAAGCCTACTCCGCCGTCCAGCCGCCGTCGATGCTCCAGTTTGCACCCGTGACATTGCCCGCTTCATCGCGGCAAAGGAACGTGGCGAGTGCTGCGACTTCTTCCACCTGGACAAAGCGCTTGGTCGGTTGCTTGGCCAGGAGAATGTCGTTCTTGACCTGCTCCTCTGTCATGCCGCGCGCTTTCATCGTGTCGGGAATCTGGCCTTCCACAAGCGGCGTCCAGACATAGCCGGGGCTGATGCAGTTCGCTGTCACACCGCTTTCCGCCAGCTCAAGCGCGATGGTTTTCGTGAACCCGCTCACACCGTGCTTGCTTGCGACATAGGCACTTTTGAAAGGGCTGGCGGTCTTCGAGTGCGCGCTGGCGGTGTTGATGATGCGGCCCCAGCGCTTTTCCTTCATTCCCGGCACGGCGAGGCGCGTTGTGTGGAACACGGCGGAGAGATTGAGGCCGATGATCATTTCCCACTTGTCGAGCGGAAACTCGTCCACCGGGGAAACATGCTGCATCCCGGCATTGTTGACGAGGATATCGACAGGGCCGGCATCCGCCATCATCGCCTCGATCTCGTCCACGTTCAGCAGGTTTGCACCGGAATGGGTGGCATCCAATTCTTCGCACAGCTTGGCAATCTCGCTTTCGTCGCCGAAACCGTTGAGCACGATTTCCGCTCCTTCAGCATGCAAGGCGCGAGCGATAGCCAGGCCAATGCCCGATGTGGAACCGGTAACGAGAGCGCGCTTGCCAGCGAGGAACATTTGATTCTCCATGAGTTTGAATTCATGACCGGTCCTAATAGTGTGGCGACTGCGGTCCAGAGAAATATGGACGCAGCGTGGGGAATGAGGGACCGATGAGACTAAATCCATTCGATACGAACAAGATCAACGTCGGCACCACCGGCGGACGCGGCGGTGGCATGGGTGGCAAGTCTATCGGTTGCGGCGGAATTGTCGTCGTGCTGATCGGGGCTCTGGTGTTCGGGCTGGAGCCCGGCCAGATGATCGGTGCGATCGAGGGATCGCAAGGTGGCGGGCAGACGGTGACTTCGAGCGAGAACGAGGCGGAAATCTGCTCCTCCAACCAATACGCCAACGAGACCTGCGCCGCTCTGACTTCGCTCAATGAGACATGGGTGGAACGCTTCCGCGAGGCAGGCCTCCTCAACGCGTTCCGCGAGCCGAACCTGTTGTTCGCCACCGAGCAGCAATTTCGTACCGGCTGCGGCACCGGTAATGTCGGAATGGGCCCGTTCTACTGCCCTGCGGACGAAACCATGTATATCGACATCGGTTTCTACGACCAGCTTGCGCGCATGTCCGGCAATGGCGGCGACTTTGCGCGGCTCTATGTCGTGGCGCATGAATATGCGCATCATGTGCAGACGATAACCGGGGTTTCCGGCACCATTCGCAGCGAGCAACAAAGGAACCCGCGTGCAGCGAACCAGCTGAGCGTGCGCCTGGAGTTGCATGCCGACTGCTATGCGGGAGTCTGGGCGGGCCGTAACCGCAACTCGCTCGAATCCGGTGATTTCCAGGAAGGCATGCAGGCGGCCGCTGCCATTGGCGATGATCGACTGACGGGCGGCCGGGTGAGCCAGGAAAGCTTCACCCATGGCACGAGCCAGCAACGTATGCAGGCCCTTCGCACGGGAATGGAAACCGGCAGCACGGAGACTTGCGACAATGCCTACATCATCGTTCGATAGGTAATCCCATACGCAAAGAAGGGCGCGCAGACCGGATCTGCGCGCCCCTTTATTCTGGACTCCTTACAAACGCACTACGCGTTCACACTGTTCATCACAGCCTTCATCGCTTTCGACATTCAACGCCTCTCCGGTGATCGGACTTACGAAGGAGACGGGCCTCACCGCACGCATTGTAGCGGCTGCTGGATCATAGCCAAAGGTTATGCGCGCTGCGGGCGCTGCCTGCCGAGTGGCTACCCCCTTGGGTGCCGCTCTGAAAGAAAGCTCGCGCGACCGCAGCCGTTCTGCAGAGCGGTCAAGGTTACGCAGCAGGCGTTCACGCATTTCTTGCGGAATATCCTGATCGTTGGCAATTTCTTGGCGCGCGTTTTCCAAACCCGACAGAGCCTCTGCGCGGAATTTCGTGCTGCAGATCGTGGTGACCTGCCGGCCGTCTGCAACCTCCCTTTGTACCACCTGGTCTTCGGCATCGCAGGAGAAATGCATCGTATACCCCTCCCCGTCGGACACAAAGGCGAAATTGCGCGCCTGCCCGGCTGTTTCCTGGCTATGCGACATGCTCATCGTGATATGCCCTCCAAGCTGGACATCGTGGGCGGCGGCTTCTTGCTCGAACTCAGCCATCATGGCTTCGATCTCTTCTTCGCTCAGCTCGTGTTCATGGCTTTCGGCCCTGCCGCGGAGGACCCGAAGTCCTACAGGGCTTGCGCCATCTTCATCGATCACGGTGCCAATGATCACGCGGTGATCGCTATTGGCCTCTTCTATTTCGATGTCCTGATCCTGCCACGAACGCGCGGCCGGTGCCGACGGCGCATCCTGTGCAGTTGGCGCGTCCTGTGCAGTCGGCGCGTGCGGAGTGAGCGGCAGGTCGGTTAAATCAGGGGCGGCATAGCTGATCGAAGCTGTCAGCGGCAGCGCCAGCGCGGTTGTGGTGATAGCGGCTATGCCAAGTTTGCGGCGGCGGCTGGATACGTCATTCATTGTGAGGCTCCTCAAACGGTGGATTATCGACTTCTCGCCCAGCACCGGACAGGCCATCGGAGCAGCCAGGGCGAGGTGTTCACCGGCGGCGAAGCCTGCAATCACTTCGGCATAGGCAGCTCTTTCCGATCGCCCACGGCCGGCGACAACACGCGCATCGCACGCTGCCTCCTGATCCCTGCGCATTGCTCGCCAGCCCCACCAGGCGAGCGGATTGAACCAGTGCAATGCCAATAGCGGCTGGGCCGCAATATTGGCGAGAAGATCGTGGCCGCGATGGTGCTCAAGCTCATGGGCAATCGCCATGTCGCGAGCATTCACATCGAGCAGCGCCATGAAATCGACCGGCAGTGCGACGACCTTGTCGCAGATGCCGAAGGCAACGGGCGCGGAAACAGCAGGCGTTTCGACGAGACGGATTTTTCCGGATTCACCGACCGGGCGAGCCTCCGCCAACAGATCATGCCGCATGCGGTAGTAATCACGGATGCGCCAGGCGATGAAAAGCAGAGCGCCGCTGATCCAAAGCAGCAGCAGAAGGCCAGTGACGTCAAGCGGAGTAACCGGCGCAGAAACTTCGGCTGCAGAAGTGGATTCGGGTACTATGAAAACCAGCGCCTCTCCGCTCTCAGCCGTCGCAGGAGTTGCCACAGCCGGGGCCGGCGCGGGCGCCATCGATCCAGGAAGAACGATCGGCGGCATGATAAAGCGGAGGAATGGCAGCGCCCACAATGCATAGGCGATTTGCGGTCCGAAATGCTGTGTCACCGGGCGGCGGAGCAGCAGAACCAGGCCAATAAGCAGCGCTGTGTAAATAAATGTGTCGACCATCCAATCCGACATACCGGTTCCCTCCATCCCGATCATTTCTTCATCTCCTGAAGAAGGCGTTCGATTTCCGTGATATCGTCTGCACTCAGCGCTTCGGTCTGCGCCAGATGTGCGAAAAGCGGCGCCGCCCGACCGCCAAACAGGCGTTCGACCAGTCGCTTGCTTTCGGTACCGACATAGGCAGAACGTTCGATCAGCGGTGAATAGAGAAAGCGCCGTCCATCGGGCTCGGTCGCCAACGCACCTTTCTGCACGAGGCGTGACAGAAGCGTCTTGACCGTGGGGATAGACCAACCGCGTTCCTTGCACACGACATCGCACACGTCGGCAGCGCTTAACGGACTGTCCTGCCAAAGCGCTTCCATCACCGCGTGTTCGGCTTCGCTAATCCGTTCAGCGTTGTGAGATTCGTTTTTCGAAGCCAAGTCACCCTCCTCAGGCGGCTGCTGTTGAAGCCCTAACGACTACACTTGTAATCTGAACGATCTGTGAACGCAAGTCATGACCGGAGGCGTTAACCTATCGAATTTTGTCTGGTCTGGTGTAACCAGAACCTCCGATGGGACGAAACGCAACTCAGATGAAAAACAATGCCGATGCGCTCGACAGCCTGATGGCGGCCGCGCGTGGGGGCGACCAAGGTGCTTATCGGCAGTTTCTGGTCGAGGCATCTGGCCGCGTCCGCGCCATGCTTGCGCGCAAGGTAGGCAATGATAGTGAGTTGGAAGACGTTTTGCAGGAATGCCTGATCGCCTTGCATGAAAAGCGCCACACGCTGGACCCCGGCCGGCCGGTCAGTCCATGGATGTATGCCATTGCCAATTACAAACTGGTGGATCACTGGCGCAAGCGTGGCCGCAGCAAGGTTGTGCTCGATGACGAGGCGGATATGGCCGTAGATCCGGACAGCTTTGCCGATATCGATGTTGCTGCGCTGCTGGGTGGACTGCCGGAGGCACAGGCCGAGGCTATCCAGATGACCCACATTGAGGGAATGACTAACAAGGAAGCTGCCGAGCGGATTGGCATCGGCACATCGGCTATGAAGCTGCGCGTCCATCGCGGCATGCTCCGCCTGAAGGAAATCGCGGAAGAACAAGCACAATGACCGATACGCAATCTCTTATTGATCAATTGGCGCAGGAAAGCGTTGCCCCCGCTGGCGGCTATGTCCGGTCCTTCGCCTTGCCGCTGCTGGCGGCCATGGCCCTGTGCGGCATCGGCGTGTCGGTGCTACTCGACGGCGCTTTCGCCAAAGTCGCAATGGACGGCATGGGTCCGCTGGCGGTCAAATGGGGGTTCTCGATAGCCCTGATTGCGCTGTGCATCGCCGCACTTCTGGTGCTTGGGAAGCCGGGCCGGCCCGCGCGCACGGCGCTGATCGGCGTGCTGATACCCTTTATCCCGGTCGCCGCCATGTTCGCCATAGAGGTAGCGATTACCGGACCAAGGGTTGCCGGTGCGACATGGGCAAGCTGCCTCGTTGCTATGGCGGTCATGAGTCCTATCGGGTTTGCCGGCGCGATTGCTGCGATGCGCGCCCTCGCCCCTGTCGATCTTCACCGTGCCGGCTTCATCGCAGGACTGTTCGGCGGCGCTGTGGCGATGACAGCCTACGCACCCTTCTGCCCCGAACTTGGCATGGGATACATGGTGGTATTCTACTGCTTGCCGTTGCTCGCAATGGCGGGGATCGGCTGGCTGACCGGGCCGAAATTGCTGCGCTGGTAAACTCACAGACTGCAAAAGAGGGGGCGGCAGGATTGATTCCATCCGCCCCCCTTTTGCGATTCGGTGGTTTACCCGGCGATCGCCTCTTCGTCGGCACTGCCAGACCAATCAATCCGCCGCGTCGCAAACATGATTGCAGCCAGTGCCAGGAACAGCAGCACTGAACCAATCAACAGCGAGTAAGTCTCCATGTTCAGGAGCACGAGCAACAAGGTATAGAGACCCGCCAACATGCCCCCGACAAACCCGGCGCGCTTCCACGTGCCCAGGATGGCAGCGCTGTAAGCGGTCAACAAGCCAACAACCGCCGCTGCCGCGAATACGTAAGCCCAGGCAAATCCGACGACTTCGGCAAAGGCGAGCAGCATGACGAAGAACAGCACCAATCCGGCTCCACTGAGCAGGTATTCGGCAGCAGCAACGCGTGCACCGCCAACCAAATCGAACATCAGAAACATGGCAAAAGTGAAGCCTATAAACAGGAAGCCGTATTTCACCGCGCGATCCACCTGGCTGTAAAGGTCTACCGGATCAGTCAGGCCGATCGTGGCAACCGCGCTGACTGGCCTCTGTGCGTTTGCCGATTCCCGATACTCAGGTTCTGTGTGGTCCACCGGCCGCGCGTAAGGCGACGGTTCATCAACCAACGTCATGATACCCCTGTTGAGGGCAAGGTTTGTGATACCGCTGTAAGTTGCGGCGAACCCGTTTGCGGTGATCTCCCGTTCATTGGGCAGGAAGCTGCCGGTAAAACCCGGATGCGGCCAGGGAGATGACACGTGCCACTCCGTCGCGCCACCACGCGGGATGAACGACAGGGAGCGGCTGCCGCGAAGGCCATATCGCCAGGCGACCTGCAACGGCCCTTCACCACTCCACGCAACGGCGGACGAGAAACCTGCTCCCCCAGTTGCCAGCGGGCCATTGCCGGGTCTCAGCGAAGCCGCAGTACCATCGACAGTGACTTCCGCACTATCTCTGAGGCCGCGCGGATCGGACACCCCAAAGCGCAATTCGGCCTGTTCAAGGCGCAAATCTTCGGGTGCGATATCGAGCTGTTCAAGCTCCTCTGTAAGAACAAAACGAGCGGTACCGGCCATGTCCGCTTCAAAGACCACACTCTCGTAAATGGCATAGCCCTTGCGATCGGAATCGATCGACGTCTCGACCGACTGCGCCATCGGCGAAACGAACAATTCGCGCCGTACGTCCCGGCGTGTCTCCCGTGCTTCACCATCGATCGTGGTGGTCTCAACCACCTCATCCACATAGGGGATCACAAGTATCGGACCAGTCACGGTCTGTGCCCCGCCCCAGCCCTGCGTAATCTGCGACTGCGCATGCTCGGACTGGTTTTCCCGGTCCCAGACCAACGCGTAAACCATCATCAGCGGGATTGCCAAAGCCACGGCCATGAACCCCGCCAAAACCAATTTCATCCCCGGGCTGCGCTCTCGACTCATCGCTCTTCTCCTTGTTTGTATGCGGTGAGCTGTGCATTGTAAGCGACGAACTGAATTTCTTATGAATGTTTCTTGCAGAGTGAAAACGGCGCGGCACAATCGCACGCATGATCAAACGACTCGTCCTCGCCACGCTCCTTTTCTCCTCGCCGCTCGCTGCTCAGGACACTGTTCCCGAGGTTGAAGAGAGGATCATCACGGGTGGAGTGGTGAGGGGCGGCCCGGTACCTCAATCGACCGCGCAGCAGGCAGAGTTCGCCACAGTCGATGTCGTTCTCGAAACAACAATGGGGGACATCACCATTGCGCTCGAAACCGAGCGTGCGCCGATCACAGCAGCCAATTTCCTGCGCTATGTCGATGAGGACCGGCTCGATGGCGTCGTCTTCTATCGTGCGATGTCACTCGATTGGGGCGAACAACCCAACGGGCTGCTGCAAGGCGGCGCACAATGGGATCCCGAACGCGTGTTGCCGGGGATCGAGCATGAACCGACTACCGTGACCGGCCTCAGCCATACGCGCGGTGCGATCAGCATGGCGATGGGGGAACCGGGCACTGCCAATGCCGATTTCTCGATCATGCTTGGGGACCAGACCGGCCTTGATGCCGATCCCGAGGCGGCAGACCCGGTATGGCGAAACGGCTATGCAGTGTTCGGATATGTGGCCGACGGCATGGACGTGGTCGAAGCGATCCATGCCATGCCGGTCGATCCCGAAAAAGGCGAAGGATGGATGCGGGGCCAGATGCTCGCCGATCCGGTGGTGATCGTCGATGTGCGGCGGGCGGACAGCGGGGAATAACCCCCTGGCCGTTCCCGCTTGGTTGCGAAATCAGCGCAGGACGCGCTCGATAAGAATCAGTGGTGAAGCGATCGACGAGATCACACCCAGCACTTCCTGCAGGCGACGACGTCCAGGGGAATCGCCAACCATGACTATATCGCTCGGATAGACCGTCGGGTCGGCATAATTGCCGCGCTCGATCCCTCGCAGATTGTACACTCCGATATAGCGCTCATCCCCCACAGTGCGGAATATGAGCACTTCCTGGCTGTCTGCCAGATCCCCCAAACCGCCGCCCATGGCGACGGCTTCCATCAACGTAATGGGTGCCGAAACAGTGAAGCGACCTGGGCGATTCACTTCACCGGTAACGGTCAATAGCTGATCGGCACGCTCGGTAATGCGCGAACTGACATCCGGCTCGCGAACATAGGTCGTGCGGAGGCGATTCTCGATCTCGTAGGAGAGTTCTTCGGTCGTGCGGCCCGCCGCTTCAACCGAGCCGATGAGCGGAAAATCGATATTGCCGCTCGCGCTCACCTGCACCGCTCGGGTGAGTTCCTCCACACCGAAAACGTCGACCTGAATCAAATCCATCGGACGGATCAGACCGGTTTCGGCAGGTGCCGCCATATCGGAAATACCCGGCATAGGCAGCATATCAGCCTGCGAAACAGACAGATTCGGCGCGCCACCAAGCGGGGGCTGACTGGCACAGGCGGCCAGCATTGCGGCGGCGCCCAGAGCCATGAACTTGCGAATAATGGTCAATGCAACAACCTTCTAATCCCCGGCACGATGCCGTCTGGCGTGGGGGTTATGAGTTTACCCGCAAATCCGCAACACCTTGTGCGCCAACCTGCCGGTAAATTCAGCCAATTGCGCCCGTCCACCCTCACTTCACTCACCGCCCTCGTCAACCGATGCCGTGGCATTCTCGGCGCGCACCCGCCTTATGAGGTATCGCCCGATCCACGCATATATCACGCCCACCGTCGCGGCGATCACGTTCAGGCGGATATCCGCCCATTCGCCGCTACGGGCAAAATCGGTAAATTCCTGCGCCAGTTCGATTCCGCCTCCCAGCGCAAGCAGGGCCAACCACACCAACACCAGATTCAGCCGCGGGAAAGCGGCCGGTGTCAGCAGGCCAAGCACGATAAAGGCGACACCATGATAGCCCGCTCCGCCGAGGCCGCCCAAGTCGACAGGGACCAGTGCAAACCACAAGGTCGCACCGATGCAGGCCAGCCAGATGCCGCGCAGGAACGATTCGATACGCATAACAGATGCCGCCTATCGCGCGATTGCTGAACCTTGGCTTGAGCGGATCGCCGACCGGCGCGGCTTGTGCCTAGTCACGCCGTGGGTGGGTAAGACGGCTCATCAGGATGGCCGCGCGTTGCGCCTGGCGGATGATGCTGTCCAGATCCACGCTTTCGCCATCGGCATGGCTGCCCGAACCATTCGGTCCCATCCCCGCGAGTGCGGCATCGACCAGCGGCGCGACGAAGCTGATATCGGCAGCACCACGGCGCGCGGGCGGAAATTCTCCCATCGTTTCCAGCCCCATATCGGCGTTGATTTCGTTGAGCTGCGCCAAAAGCGCACGATTGCCTTCGGTCGGCGCCATCGCGGGATAGCTGATCTCGAAACCGATCGTCGCATCAGTGCCCGGAAGATTCTCGTCGACAATAGCTTGCATGGCGGCAATCGCGCGGTCGAGCTGCTCGTTCGTGAGCGTGCGCAAATCGCCGCGTGCCACCGCACTATCGGGAATGATATTGGTCTTGCCGGATGTACTGGCGGACAGCAGGTCCTCACCCATCACTGCAGGCGTGCCGCCTGCGAGGAAACCGACATTGTAGGTGAGATTTTCCTCCGGCAGTTGCTCGCGAAACGCATCGAGAATGCGCGCCATCTCGTAGATCGCGCCATAGCCCACACCTTCACGGAAAATGCCCGACGAGTGGCCGGACTGCCCCGTCGTTTCCAGTTGCCAACTGTTCGAGCTGCGCCGCGCAACCACGCCATAGTCGCGCCCGTCGATTACCGACAGCCCCTCGAACCCTAGCGCCACATCGGCCCACTCGCCCGCTGCATAGAGGTCAGCCCGCGAAACATCGAGCGGCTCGCCAGCATCCTCCTCGTCACCCGTCAGCGCCACAGTGATGTTGGCGCCCGCAATAGTGCCCGATTCCACCATTGCGCGAAGGGCAGAGAGGATAACGATGACACCACCCTTGTTGTCGGTGACGCCCGGCCCGATACCCGTGTCACCGTCACGCCTAAAGGCCTGGAACGGACTTTCCGGCTCGAACACGGTGTCGAGGTGCCCAATCAGCAAGATGTTGGGGGCATCGGAATCGCCCGTCCACCGCGCAAACAGGTGCCCTGCCCTATTCGCGGCAGACTGGTCTATCCACTCCACATCAAATCCCAGCGCCTCGAATTCCGGAATGAGCACATCCGCCACGGCGCGCACGCCTTCATGGTTATACGTGCCCGAATTGATGTTCACGATCCGCTCGAGCAGCGCGACATCGCCTTGATAATGCGCCTCTACACTTTCAATGAGGGCCTCTTCGGCAGGCGAGAATTGCGCGGTTGCCGGAGTGGCGGCGGCAAGCGAGAGAGCAGCAAAAGCCGCAGAAATAGCTTTGATCATTCGCCATTGGTCTGCCGAGGCGCAGCGCAAGTCAATAGCGAGCGTTACACTATTGACCGAAGGACGGCCGCCCTACCCGTTCCGTCGCATCACGCGGCATTCTCGCCTCCAGCTGGCCGAGCCAGCCATTGACATTCGCACCGATACTCCATTGCGGCATGCTTGGGTCGAAACCGCTTGCAGCTTCCCATTGCGATACCTGCACCTGTGCGGAACTGATCGCGTCGGAAAGCGATTGCGGCTGGCGCATGGCGTTGTTGATCAGCGCATCGCCAAAGAAGGTCCAGTCATTGTCCGGCTGGCAGCCAAAGCTCGTGCGGTCCGATGCAGCAGCGGTGACAATTGCGGTATTTGCGCTGGCGAGATGCGGCACGAAAACGCCCGAATAGCACGCACTGAGAATCAACACACGACGCTCGATCTGCAATTCGCGCAGCACCCCGGCGAGGCGCTGCGGGGAGAGAAATCCGTAGCCGGTATCGCCCTCATGATACGCAAGCCCAAGCTGCGCGCCGTGGCTGGTCGTGTAGAGAATGAGCACATCTTCACCGGTATCCATCACCTCAGCCAGCCGCGCGAGCGCGATGACAAGCGAGGATATCGAGCCGCGTGGCAAGCCTGCATTGCGACCGTCCGGCCCGGCCAGCACCAACGTGCGCCCCTGCGCATTATACCGCCGCGAAAGCACATTCCCCGCCTCGCGCGCCTCCCGCGCGAACACCGGATCGCTATCGAGCGCGATGGAGATCACATAGGCATCAACGCTGCCGGGGCTTTGCGGCTGGAGCGCATCGAGCGCCGCATCAAGCCGCCGCCTGTCCCGCAGCAAATCACGCGCCGAACCACCCCGCCGCATCTCTGGCCCGAGCGAATAGCTTGCTTCACGAATGCCGGGGGTCTGGCCCGTGCCAAGATCAGGCCAGGGTGAGAAATGCGGCGCAGGTTCGACAGGTTCGGGCGGGGGATCGGATTGGGCAACAACTTGGCTAGATAGGCCGAAACACAAACAAGTGGCCAATGCGCCCAGTTTTTTCGGCCCCTTCATCGTGCTTGAGAATGACCGAGCAAGGCAGGAGCGTCAAGCAGTGGGCATTTGGCCCTCCTTCTAATGTGCTCCGCTTTGATAGATCCGCAGCCACCAGTACTCCGTCCTAGAACGTTTTTGTCAGCATCCAGGCCGCGACTCCCAAAAGTGCCAGGGTCGAAATTAGCCGCACGTTTACCCCTCCGGCGTGGCGAGCAATTATGTGGCCAAGCCGTTGGCCACCAAGAACCAGTAGAAAATGGATTACGGTAGCGGTCGCAACATAAATTGTGGCGAGCAAAAGGTACTGTGCTTGAACCGCGCGTTGTGGTTCCACAAAATTCGGCAGGACGGTGAGAAAGAACAAAGCCGCCTTGAGATTCAGGACATTGATCAGAAACCCCCGGCGCAATGCCGCGAAGAGAGAACGCCGCGTCGGTGCTTCCACGGATTTCTCGCCAATCGGCTGGTTCCACGCGTCCCAGGCGAGCCAAACCATAAAAGCGACGCCAGCTAGGCCGAAAATTCGCAGCAGCGCGGGATTTTCGCTCAGGAAAGTTGCAAGCCCGAAAATCGCGGCAAGCGCCAAAAGTGTAAGGCCGAGAGCAACCCCGGCCGTTGCCGCCAAACCGGCACGACGTCCGCGGCGCGCGCTGAGGATCGCGAGCCAGACCATGTTCGGGCCCGGCGTAAGCTCGATAAGTAGCGCCGTGATAGCAAAGGAGAGGGTCAGCGCGGTCAACACGCCAACCAGCCCAATTTAATAAACCCGCTTCTTCGGCTCGATATACTCCGCATCATCCGTCAGCGTATATTCGTGGACCGGGCGGTAATCGATTTTCACTTCGCCGTCCCCAGAACCACAGGCTCCGCCGCCCCAGCCTTCGAACCATGCGGCAGTGTGCTTCATCCACTCGGCATCGTTGCGGTCGGGGAAGTCTTCGTGCGCGTGGGCGCCGCGGCTTTCCTTGCGGTTTTCCGCGCTCGCCATGGTCACGCAGGCCTGAGCCATCAGATTGTCGAGCTCGAGCGTTTCGATAAGGTCGCTGTTCCAGATCAGCGAGCGGTCGTGGACCTTCACGTCCTCCATCCGCCTGTTGACGTCTTTCAGCACTGCGACGCCCTCGGCCAGCAGCTTGCTGTCGCGGAACACGGCCGCGTGCTTCTGC
This sequence comes from uncultured Sphingomonadaceae bacterium, assembly GCA_964422435.1. Classification (GTDB taxonomy): domain Bacteria; phylum Pseudomonadota; class Alphaproteobacteria; order Sphingomonadales; family Sphingomonadaceae; genus Alteraurantiacibacter. The sequence continues at coordinate 111 of CAYRBB010000012.1, read as the reverse complement.
ATGCCCTTCTGCATATCGGCACGCAGCGCCGCGGTCGGCGTGCTGCCGTCTGCATGACGGAAGTGGTCGAGACGCGAAAGCGCGAGGTCCGCGCTATCCTTGGGAAGCTCG